>NZ_CP109151.1:4139020-4836030 GCF_035920385.1 Micromonospora sp. NBC_01739
AGGTCGCCCCCCTCGCCGTACATGAAGGGCAGCATGAAGTAGCCGGCCGGGTTGAGGTACACGCCCTCGGCGTCGGTTGAGTCCTTGATGGTCTGCGCGGCGGACTTCAGCTCGGCCCAGGTCTTCGGCGGTGCGCTGATGCCGGCCTTGCTGAGCAGGTCCTTGTTGTACATCAGCGCGAGGCTGTCGGTGACCTGCGGGACCCCGTAGGTCTTGCCGTCGTACTTGTTGGAGGCCAGCGGGGTCGCCAGGAAGTCGTCGGCGTCGCTGAGCAGCTCCGAGCCGTCGAGGGCGTAGAGGTAGCCGAGGGAGGCGAACTCGGGCACCCAGGCCACCTCGGCCCGCAGGATGTCCGGGGCCCCGGTCTTGGCCTGGGCGGCGGTCTTGAACTTGTTCTGGGCCTCACCGAACGGGACCGACTGGTAGTTGATCTTCACGTTCGGGTAGGTCTGGTTGAACTTGGCGATCAACTCCTTGAACGCCGGGCCCTCGTTCTGCGGGTCCGAGGTGTCCCACCAGGTCAGTTCCGCGGTGAGGGCGGCGGGGTCGGCCTTGGGCTGCTCCTCGGCCGCCTTGTCCTCGCTGCCGCACGCGGCGACGGTGAGGGCGAGACTGGCGGAGGCGAGTACGGCGATCCCCCTGGCTGTGCGACGCATGTTCGCTCCTAAGTTGCCTGCCGGGTAACGGCGGGGACAGTAGCAAGAGTTTTCGTAACTCGAAACCCCTTGCGAACACGGCTGCAACAACCGTGCCCCATCCGCAACCCGACCAGCCGACAAGCCGTCGCCAGTCGGGGCATTTCAGTACGCGGATGATTGACCGATCAAGCAGTCCCGATCACCTTGGGCGAACGGAAGTTAGCTGTACGTCCCACTGGGCGACCGGAGGAGGGCGCGCGATGGCGGCCTTTTCCAGCGGCCGCTGCTCGATTATGCAAGTTCTTGCCGCCTACTGCGCAAGAAGTTGGCCGTAAGCTACAGTGCCGCCATGCGCGCTCGTTTGTCCGACATCGCTCAACAGGCCGACGTCAGCGAGGCCACGGTGTCGCGGGTGCTCAACGACCGCCCCGGCGTGGCCCCCGAGACCCGGCAGGCCGTCCTCACCGCCCTGGACGTGCTCGGCTACGAACGCCCCGCCCGGCTACGCAAGCGCAGCGCCGGGCTGGTCGGCCTGGTGGTGCCGGAGCTGGACAACCCGATCTTCCCCGCCTTCGCCCAGATCATCGAGTCGGCGCTGGCACCCACCGGCTACACCCCGGTGCTGTGCACCCAGACCCCCGGCGGGGTCCGCGAGGACGAGTACGTCGAGATGCTGCTGGATCGGCAGGTCTCCGGCATCGTCTTCGTCTCCGGCCTGCACGCCGACACCGCGGCCGACCACGACCGGTACCGGACCCTGATCGCCCGGCCACTGCCCATCGTCATGATCAACGGGTACGCACCCGGCATCGCCGCACCCTTCGTCTCGTGTGACGACCGGGAGGCCGCTGAGCTGGCGGTGGCCCATCTGGTGGCCCTGGGCCACCGGCGGATCGGCCTGATCACCGGGCCGGACCGGTTCGTGCCGGTGCAACGCAAGGTGAACGGATACAAGGCGGCGATGCAGCGCCTGGTCGGGGTCGAGGACGACGAGTTGGCCGAGCTGACCGAGCTGTCCCTGTTCGGGGTGGAGGGTGGCGAGGCGGCAGCCGGGCGACTGATCGAACGCGGCGCCACCGGCATCGTCTGCGGTTCCGACCTGATGGCCCTCGGCGCGATCCGGGCCGCCCGCCAGCGGGGCCTCTCCGTACCCGGTGACCTCTCCGTGGTCGGCTACGACGACTCACCGCTGATGGCCTTCACCGACCCGCCGCTGACCACCATGCGCCAGCCGGTCGCCGCGATGGCGGTGGCTGCGGTGCGGGCGCTGGTAGACGAGATCAACGGGCACGGCGCCCCGCACTCGGAGTACCTTTTCCGGCCCGAACTGGTGGTCCGCGGCTCGACCGCGGTGGCCCGGGCGGACACCACCCCCGCCCAGGGTGGCCCGCCGCGCCCGACCCCGCCGGCGTTGCCGGTCCCGGCGTGACACCCACCGCCTTCCACTGACCCTCGGTCATTTCTTGCGCAAGGTCTGCTTGACTCTTGCAAGGGCCGCCCGGCATTCTTCTCAGACACCCGTGCGTCCCACCGTTGCCACGCCGGGTGCCGCCGTCCCGCGCCACAGAACGGGGAACACCCGATGACCGTCAGCAATCCCTCGCCGCTGACCTCCGATGCCGGCTGGTGGCGATCCGCCGTCGTCTACCAGGTCTACGTCCGCAGCTTCGCCGACGCCAACGGGGATGGCATCGGTGATCTCCAGGGCATCCGGCAACGCCTGCCGTACCTGCGTGAGCTGGGCGTGGACGCCCTCTGGTTGACCCCCTTCTACACCTCCCCGATGGTCGACGGCGGGTACGACGTCGCCGACTACCGGGACGTCGACCCGATGTTCGGCACCCTCGGCGACTTCGAGGCGATGATCACCGACGCGCACGCCCTGGGCCTGCGGATCATCGTCGACATCGTGCCCAACCACACCTCCGACCAGCACCCCTGGTTCCAGGCGGCGTTGGCGGCCGGCCCCGGCTCACCGGAACGCGAGCGGTACCTCTTCGCCGACGGCAAGGGTGAGCACGGCGAGCAGCCCCCGAACGACTGGGAGAGCATCTTCGGCGGCCCGGCCTGGACCCGGGTGCCGGACGGCCAGTGGTACCTGCACCTGTTCGACCCGGCCCAGCCCGACCTGAACTGGCGCCATCCCCAGGTACGCGCCGAGTTCGAGGAGGTCCTGCGGTTCTGGCTGGACCGTGGGGTGGACGGGTTCCGCATCGACGTGGCCCACGGCATGATCAAGGCCGAGGGGCTGCCGGACGTCGGCTTCAACTCGATGACCACCGGCCGGCGGCAGTCCGAACTGCTCGGCAAGGGTCGGCTGCCCTACTTCGACCAGGACGAGGTGCACGACATCTACCGCGCCTGGCGGCCCATCCTGGACAGCTACCCCGGGGGCCGGATGGCGGTGGCCGAGGCCTGGGCCGAGACCCCCCAGCGGCTGGCCCGCTACATCGGGCCGGACGAGCTGCACCAGGCCTTCAGCTTCGACTTCCTCGACGCCACCTGGTCGGCCGACTCCTTCCGCAAGGTCATCGACACCGCCCTGGCCGAGTCGACAATCGTCGGCGCCCCCACCACCTGGGTGCTGTCCAACCACGACCGGCAGCGGCACGTCACCCGCTACGGCGACGGCGAGGTAGGGCTGCGTCGGGCCCGCGCGGCCGCGCTGCTGATGCTCGCCCTGCCCGGCTGCGCCTACCTCTACCAGGGCGAGGAGCTGGGTTTGCCGGAGGTGCTCGACCTGCCGGACGAGCTGCGCCAGGACCCGGCCTTCCTACGTACCGGCGAGAGTCGGGACGGCTGCCGGGTGCCGATGCCGTGGAGCGGCGAACTGGCCCCGTACGGCTTCGGACCGGCCGGTAGCGAACTGAGCTGGCTGCCGGCCCCGGCTACCTGGGGCGCGTTGTCGGTGGCCGCCCAGACCGGGGTGCCCGGCTCGACCCTGGAGCTGTACCGGGCGGCGCTGCGGATCCGCCATACCCATCCCGCCCTGGCCGGCACCGGCGGCATCACCTGGCAGGAGGCCGACCCCGGGGTGCTCGCCTTCACCCGGTCCGCCGGCGACACCGTGCTGACCTGCGTGGTCAACCTCGGGGACGCCCCGGTACGGATCGAGGGGTACGGCACCCCCCTGGTGGCCAGCGCGACGGTCACCGAGCAGGACGGCGGGCACCTGCTGGACATCGACACGGCTGTCTGGTTCGAGCGCCGCTGATCGGGTAGTCCGTCAGCAACCTGGTCGTCCGGCGTGCTGCGCGCCGCCGGACGGCTGGGGCTGACGGCCCTCGGGTGCTCAGCCGCTGGTCAGCCGGGCGGCGATGCGGGCGAACCCGGCGCGCAGCTCGGCTGCGTCCGGGGTCGGCAGGGGGCCGGCGTCCCGATCCTCCTCGTCCGCCAGATCCTCCTCGTCGATGGTGTCCTCGTAGTCGCCGTAGAGGTCGGCCCGCTCCGTCTGGACCTCCTCGTCCTGGGCGGCCAGTTGGGCGGTGGCTATCTCGCCCCGGATCTGTTCCACGGAGACCGCAGGTATCAGCGGCTCGACCACCGCCATCAGCGCCCCGTCGGCGACCACCGCCTCGGCCAGGGCCATGGCGTGTTCCCGCTCGTACGGGCCGCAGACCACCGGTTCCCACTCGTCATCGTCACCGAGCGGACCGAAGGTGATGATCCACGGCAGGTCGCGCATCGGCGAGTCCCCCGGCAGGTCCAGCGTCACGAGTACCCCCACGGGGTCATCATCGTCGCTGCCCGGCCCGCACGCGGCAGCTTCGGCACATCGACAACGACCTCAGCCGGTCCCGCCTGGGAGGCCCGGATCGGTGTCCGAGTCGAATTCCACCCGTCGGCCACCCCGGGCCAGGTCCACCACCCGGCCGCGCCGGCTGGTCGCGGCCAACGCCGCCCCGAAGAGCACCAACTGGTTGAGCAGGTACAGGTAGACCAGCAGACCCACCGCGGTGGCCACCACGGTGTACGCCGGATTGTGCTCGACCCGCCCCACCCAGAACCGACCGACCGTGTTGAGCAGGGTGATGCCGACCGCGACCACCAGCACCACCGGCCGCAGCCGCGCCCGGCTCATCTGCACCCTGGGCACCACGATCAGCAGCAGGGTGGCCAACACCGCGTTGATCAGCACACTGAGCACCGCACTGATCGTGGTCAACCCGACCGACCCGGTGCTGCGCAGCAGGAAGCGCAGCAGGGACTCCAGGGCGTCCACCGCCGCCACCGAGGCACCCAGCAGCACGAAGACCACCAGCAGCACCCCCAGGTCGACGAACCGGCGGACCACCAGGTTGCCCGGATGCTGGTTGAGACCGTGGATCAGCCGCTGCGAGGAACGGATCGCCTCCACCCACCCGATCCCGGTCAGGATCAGGATCAGCAGACCCACCACCCCGACCGTGCCACTGCTCTCGGCCACCTGGGCCGGGTCGAGGAAGGGCAGATTCTCCCGCAGGAAATCCTCCGCCGCCGCGCGTACCTCGTCGTTGTCGTCGAGAAGCGCGCCGAAGGCCGCGTACGCCACCAGGGCCAGCGCGAAGACCGCGAAGAAGCCGTAGTACGCGATCGCGGCGGCCAGCCGACCACCCTGAAGATCGGTGTAGCGCACCCCGGCCCGCCACAGGTGCCCGAAGGCCGGCCAGCGGTGCCGGGCGGCGCTGAGTCGGCGGTCGATGCCCGCCTCGACCCGACCCAGGAGGTTCACCTCGTCATCCTCGCCGTTCGCCGGCCGCCGCGCTCGCCGCTTGGCGACCGAAGGTTCAACCGCCCAGCCGGAAGTCCCTACGGGGCTGGAACCGCGCCTCGCCGCTGTGCGAGAACAGGGTGAAGTGCTCCACCTCGAACATCGCCGAGAAGTCCGCCAGGTCCTCGTACGCCTTGTCCAGGGCCTCCGGCGCGACATCCTGCGCCACGGTCACATGAGGGTGGTACGGGAAGCGGAGTTCCCGTTGCAGCTCAGGAGCGGCGTTGATCGCCGCGGCCAGCAACTCGCACTCGCTGATCCCGGCGGCGACCGCCACGAAGACCACCTGGGTCACCGGCCGGAAGGTGCCGGTACCGCGCAGGTGCAGGGTAAAAGGCAGGTGGGCCGCGGCCACCCCAGCGAGGTGCCGCTCCACCGCGGGCAGCGCGGACACCGGGATCTCGGTCGGCCCCAGCAGGGTGACATGCGCCGGAACGGTGTTCGGGTCACCGGCCGCCAACCGACGCCGGGTCAGCGTGCCGCCCCACGGCTCGGGGATGTCCACCGCGATGCCGATCTGGACGGTCTCGCCGGCCTCCGGCGCCCCGCTGCCGTGATCCACGTTCCGCGCCACTCCTTCGGCCACCGACCTGTCCGGATCACCCGCGCTGTCGCGGACGACTACTCGCCGCGTACCGGCGGGAAGAAACCCACCCGCTCGTACGCCTTGAGCAGGGTCGGCGTCGCCAACCGCCGGGCCTTCTCCGCACCCACGGCCAGCAGCTTGTCCAACTGGGCCGGGTCGTCGAGGTAGGAGCGGGTGCGCTCCTGGATGGGGGTGACGAACTCCCGGACCACCTCGGCGAGATCCTTCTTCAGATCGCCGTAGCCCTTGCCGTCGTACGCCGCCACCAGGTCGTCGATGCTCCGCCCGCTCAGCGCCGAGAAGATGGTCAGCAGGTTGGAGATGCCCGGCTTGGTCTCCTCGTCGAAGACGATCTCCCGACCGGTGTCCGTGACCGCCGAACGGATCTTCTTGGCCGAGCGGGCCGGATCGTCCAGCAGGTCGATGATGCCGGCCGGCGAGGAGGAGGACTTCGACATCTTCGCCGTGGGGTCCTGCAGGTCGGTGATCTTCGCGGTGGCCTTCACGATGTGCGGGGCGGGCACCGTGAAGGTCGACCCGAAGTGGGTGTTGAACCGCTGCGCCAGATCCCGGGACAGCTCCAGGTGCTGACGCTGGTCCTCGCCCACCGGCACCGCGTTGGCCTGGTAGAGCAGGATGTCGGCGGCCTGCAGGATCGGGTAGGTGAACAGGCCCACGCTGGCCCGCTCGTTGCCCTGCTTCTGCGACTTGTCCTTGAACTGGGTCATCCGGCTGGCCTCGCCGAACCCGGTCAGGCACCCCAGCACCCAGGCCAGCTGCGCGTGCTCGGGCACCTGCGACTGCACGAACAGGGTGCACCGCTGCGGGTCCAACCCGACCGCCAGCAGCTGGGCGGCGGCCACCCGGATGCGCTGATGCAGCACCTTGGGATCGTGGCCCGCCGTGATGGCGTGCAGGTCGACCACGCAGTAGACCGCCTCGTGTGACTCCTGCAACGCCACCCAGTGCCGCACCGCGCCCAGATAGTTGCCGAGGTGGAACGAGTCGGCCGTCGGCTGGATGCCGGAGAAGACGCGCGGGCGGGCGGGTACGTCGGACATGCCGGCAATTCTGTCAGCATCGCCCGGCGTACGTCATGACGGGCTGGCGGGTCCGGTCCGGTCGGCGGGTCGGTCCACCGATCTGCGCTGTTCGGGCAGGCGGCCGACGGTGACCGCGAGCCGGGCCACCCGGCGCCCCTCCAGGCTCAACACCCGCAGCAGCCACCCCCCACCCGCCCCGGCCGGATCGGGCACCGGAACCTCGTCACCGGGCCTGGGCAGCCGGCCCAGGGCGGCCATCACGAACCCGCCCACCGTCTCGTACGGCCCGACCGGCAGCACCACCGAAGTGCGTTCGGCGAAGTCGGCCAGATTCAGCCGACCCTCCACCACGGCCGGCAGACCGGCCAGCGTCGGCTCCGGCAGCTCGGCGGACTCGTCGTGGATCTCACCGACCAGTTCCTCGATCAGGTCCTCGCAGGTGACGATGCCGGCCGTACCGCCGTACTCGTCGATGACCACCGCCAGGTGGTGCCCCTCCCGCCGCATCTCGGTCAACGCGGCCAGCACCCGCTTGCTGGCCGGCAGCCGCTTCACCTCCCGGACCAACTCGCCGACCTTCGTGCTCGGCACCCGGTCCGGATGCCACAGCACGTCGCGCAGATGCACGAAGCCGACCACGTCGTCGTGGGTGCCGTCGACCACCGGGTACCGGGTGTGCGTTCCGGCCCGGACCAGGGGTTCGGCCTCGGCGAGGGTCAACGCCGCCGACAGGAACACCACCTCCGTACGGGGCATCATCACCTCCCGGACCAGACTCGCCCCGGCCACCAGCACCTCGTCGATGATGCGTCGGCCCACCGGGTCCAGCACGGTGTTCGCGGCGACCAGATCGCGCAGCTCCGCCTCGCTGATCCGCTCCCGGCCGGCGGCCGGACCCGTACCTAGCAGGGCGGTGACCAGCCGGAGCCCGCCGTCGACGGCCCGGACCACCACCCGGGCGACCCCCCGGGCCAGCCGTCCTGGCTCGCGGCGGGGCTGGGTTGGCCGCCACCGGGATCCGCGCCGACGCGCTGCCCGCATGACAGTGATGGTAGTCAGCGCGACGGCCGTAGGCTGTCCATACGCGGCCACACTCAACGGGCCAGGCAGGAGGACCGAGGTGAAACTGCTAGTCACCGGCGGTGCCGGCTTCATCGGCAGCGTGGTTACCCGGATGCTGCTCGACGCGGGTCACCAGGTAGTCGTCCTGGACGACCTGCGCACCGGTCACCGGGAGGCCCTGGCCCCGGAGGCCACCCATGTCGAGGCGGACATCCACGACGCCGCGCGGGTACTCACCCCGCAGGCCGGGTTCGACGGCGTGTTGCACTTCGCCGCACTGATCGCCGCCGGTGAGTCGATGGTCGCCCCGGAGCGGTACTGGCACAACAACACCGTCGGCTCCCTGGCCCTGCTGGACGCGGTTCGGGCGGCCGGGGTGCCCCGGCTGGTCTTCTCCTCCACCGCCGCCGTCTACGGCAACCCGATCGAGCTGCCCATCGTCGAGACGGCCGTCAAGGCCCCCACCAACACGTACGGGGCGACCAAGCTGGCCGTCGACATGGCCCTGACCTCCGAGGCGATCGGGCACGGCCTGGCTGCGGTCTCGCTGCGCTACTTCAATGTCGCCGGCGCCTACCTGGACGGTGACATCGCCCTGGGTGAACGGCACGACCCGGAGACCCACCTCATCCCGATCGCCCTGGAGGTGGCCGCCGACCGGCGGGAGAAGCTGCAACTCTTCGGCGACGACTACCCCACCATCGACGGCACCTGCGTACGCGACTACATCCACGTCGCCGACCTGGCCCGGGCCCACCTGCTCGCCCTGGACGCGGCTCTGCCGGGGCAGCACCGCATCTACAACCTCGGTAACGGCAGCGGTTTCTCCAACCGGCAGGTGGCCGAGGTGGTCCGCGAGGTAACCGGCCATCCGGTGCCGGTCGAGGTGGCGCCCCGCCGCGAAGGGGACCCGGCCGAGCTGGTCGCCTCCGCCGAGCTGGCCCGCGCCGAACTGGGCTGGCAGCCGCAGAAGCCGACCCTGCACGACATGGTCAGCGACGCCTGGGCCTTCTACCGCACCCACCGACTGGCCCAACCGTGATCGACTCCGGCCGAAAGGTCGCCGACCGCGCCACCGCCGGCTTCCACCAGGTGTACGCCGAGCCGCCCGCCGGCCGCTGGGCGGCTCCCGGCCGGGTCAACCTGATCGGCGAGCACACCGACTACAACGACGGCTTCGTGCTGCCCTTCGCGCTCCCCCTGCGTACCGTCGTCGCCGCCGCGCCCCAGCCGGGTGAGACCTGGAGGGTCTGGTCGGAGCTGACCGGCGAGACGGTCGACTTCGGTGCCGCGCAGGTCACCGGTGCCGGCCGGATCACCGGCTGGGCCGGCTACGTGGCCGCCATGGTCTGGTCGCTGCGCGAAGCGGGCCACCGGGTGCCCGGCGCCCGCCTGGCGATCGCCTCCGACGTACCACTGGGCGCCGGCCTGTCCTCCTCCGCCGCCCTGGAGGCCGCCGTGCTGGCCGCCCTGGTCGACCTCGGCGGCCTGGACCTGCCCCCCGAGACCCAACCCCGCCTCGCCCAACGGGGCGAGAACCACTACGTCGGGGCCCCCACCGGCATCATGGACCAGTCTGCGGCGATCCGCTGCCGCGCCGGGCACGCCCTGTTCCTGGACTGCCGCACCGAGCAGGTGGAACACATCCCCTTCGATCTGGACGCCGCCGGGCTGGCCATCCTGGTGATCGACAGCAACGCCCCGCACCGCCACGTCGACGGCGAGTACGCCGCCCGCCGCGACAGCTGCGAGAAGGCCGCCGCCCTGCTCGGGGTACCCGCGCTGCGAGAGGTGTCGACCGAGGGCCTCGACGCGGCCCTGGCCCGGCTACCCGACGACGAGACCCGCCGCCGGGTACGGCATGTGGTCACCGAGAACCAGCGGGTGTGCGACACCGTGGACCTGCTACGAGCCGGACGGATCCGGCAGATCGGTCCCCTGCTGACCGCCTCGCACACCTCCATGCGTGACGACTTCGCCATCACCGTGCCCCAGGTGGACACCGCCGTCGAGGCGGCACTCGCCGCCGGAGCGCTGGGCGCCCGGATGACCGGCGGCGGCTTCGGTGGCTGCGTCCTGGCCCTGGTCGAGGCCGACCAGTCCGCCCCGGTCGCCCAGGCCGTCACGACGGCGTACGCCCAACGTGACTTCACCGCCCCCACCCACACCACCGTCACCCCCACCGCCGGCGCCACCCGCCTCGCCTAACCCGCCCACCCGCGCGCATTCCTCGCCCACGGCGCGTCATTACGCCCCGATGGGGGATCGAGTGGCTATCGGTGGCCCGGATGCCACTCGATCCCGCATCGAGCGCGATCTTGGGGTGACGGCAAGGTGCGTCGGGGGCAGGGCTGGCGGGGGATCAGGCGGTTTCGACGATCATGCCGGCGCCGACCGTACGGTTGGTGCTCTCGTCGATGATGACGAAGCCTCCCGTGGTGCGGTTACGGCGATACTCGTCGGCGAGCAGCGGGATGGTGGTACGCAGCCGGACCCGGCCGATCTCGTTGAGCCGCAACTCGCCCGCCGACTCGTCCCGGTGCAGGGTGTTGATGTCCAGACGGTAGTGCAGACCGCGCACGATCGCCCGAGCCGCCCGGGTGGTGTGCTTGATCGCGTACTTGCCGCCGACCTGCAACGGGCGGCTCTCGTCCATCCAGCAGACCATCGCCTCGATGTCCTGGGCCACCGCCGGGGCATTGTTCGGACGGCAGATCATGTCTCCCCGGGAGATGTCGATCTCGTCGGCCAGCCGTACCGTCACCGACATCGGCGGAAAGGCCTCCGTGACCGGCCCGTCGGCGGTCTCCACCGAGGAGATCCGGCTGGTGAAGCCGGAGGGCAGCACCATCACCTCGTCCCCCGGCTTGAGCACCCCGGAGGCCACCTGACCGGCGTAGCCCCGGTAGTCGGTGACGACAGTGGACTGTGGGCGGATGACGTACTGCACCGGGAACCGGACGTCGACCAGGTTGCGGTCACTGGCGATGTGCACCCGCTCCAGGTGATGCAGCAGCGCCGGGCCCTCGTACCAGGGCATCCGCTCGGACCGGGTGACGATGTTGTCACCCTTGAGCGCGGAGATCGGCACCACGGTCAGGTCCGGGACGTCCAGCTTCGCCGCGAACGCGGTGAACTCGTCGGCGATCCGGTCGAACACCTCCTGGGAGTAGTCGACCAGATCCATCTTGTTCACGCAGAGCACCAGGTGCGGCACCCGCAGCAGGGAGCAGAGGAAGGCGTGCCGCCGCGACTGCTCCACCAGACCCTTGCGGGCGTCCACCAGGATCAGCGCCAGGTCGGCGGTCGAGGCACCGGTGACCATGTTGCGGGTGTACTGAATGTGCCCCGGAGTGTCCGCGATGATGAACTTGCGCCGCGGGGTGGCGAAGTAGCGGTAGGCCACATCGATGGTGATGCCCTGCTCTCGCTCGGCCCGCAGGCCGTCGGTGAGCAAGGCCAGGTCGGTGTACTCGTCGCCCCGGGCCGCGCTGACCGCCTCCACCGCGGCCAACTGGTCGGTGAACAGCGACTTGGTGTCGTACAGCAGCCGACCGATCAGGGTCGACTTGCCGTCGTCCACACTGCCGGCCGTGGCGAACCGCAGCAGATCCATGGGGCGGGCCTCCGACGCGGCCCCCGCACCGGCGGGGGTCGGGTCCGTAGCGTCGCCCGGCGTGATCGTCTCGGTGGTCATCAGAAGTAGCCCTCCCGCTTGCGGTCCTCCATCGCGGCCTCACTGACCCGGTCGTCACCCCGGGTGGCCCCGCGCTCGGTGATCCGGGTCGCGGCGACCTCCTCGATGACCTTCTCGACGGTGTCCGCGTCCGAGCGGACCGCCGCCGTGCAGGAGGCGTCGCCCACCGTCCGGTACCGCACCCGGGCCTTGAAGCGCTCCTCACCGGCACGGGCCGACAGGAACTCGTTCACCGCGTAGAGCATCCCGTCACGTTCGATCACTTCACGCTCGTGGGCGTAGTAGATCGACGGCAACTCGATTCGCTCCCGGGCGATGTAATGCCATACGTCCAGTTCGGTCCAGTTGGACAGCGGGAACACCCGAATCGATTCTCCCGGATGGTGTCGCCCGTTGTAGAGCGACCACAACTCCGGTCGCTGGTTCTTCGGATCCCACTGGCCGAACTCGTCGCGGAAACTGAACATGCGCTCCTTGGCGCGGGCCTTCTCCTCGTCCCGGCGAGCCCCACCGAAAAGGGCGTCGAACCGGTGCTTCTCCACCGCGTCCAGCAGCACCGGGGTCTGGATCCGGTTACGCATCCCGTCCGCCGACTCCCGGACCATCCCGCTGGCCAGGGCCTCCGGCACACTGGCCACCACCAGTTGCAGACCCAACTCGGCCACCCGACGGTCGCGGTAGTCCAGCACCTCGGGGAAATTGTGGCCGGTGTCGACATGCATCACCGGGAACGGGATCTGCGCCGGGGCGAACGCCTTCTGCGCCAGCCGAAGCATGACGATCGAATCCTTGCCGCCGGAGAAGAGCAGCACCGGCCGCTCCATCTCGGCGACCACCTCGCGCATCACGAAGATGCTCTCCGCCTCCAGGGCGTCCAGATGGGTGACCTGGTAGGCCGCGGTCACGGTCATGACATCGACTCGATTCGCTCGCTCATCAGCTTTCCAGACCTTTCCGGTCGGGGCACCAGGAAACTAGCGCCAGGCTACCCACCATGCCGCCGCAGCGCGGAAAGTAACCGACTGGCGAGATCCGCACGGCACACCAACAGATCAGGCAGACGGGGGTCCGCCTCGTTGTATTTCAGCGCAGAACCATCAATCCGGGAAGCATGCAGTCCGGTGGCCGTCGCCACAGCCACCGGCGCTGCCGAGTCCCACTCGTACTGGCCGCCCGCGTGGATGTAGGCGTCCACCTCACCGGTCACCACCGCAGCGATCTTCGCGCCGGCCGACCCCATCGGCACCAGTTCCGCCCCGACCTCCTCGGCCAGGGCGGTGAGGAACGCCGGAGGGCGGCTCCGACTGGCCGCCAGACGCAACCGGCCCGCACCACCGACCGACACGGACGGGTACGCCGGCGGCTGGTCGGTCGCCAACACCCGCTGCTGGGCCGGCAACCCGACAGCACCCGCGATCAGGCCGTGCGAAGCCTGCGCGTCACGCGCCCACAGGGCCACATGAACCGCCCAGTCCGTACGCCCCTGCTCGCTGAACTCCCGCGTACCGTCCAAGGGGTCGATGATCCACACCCGGTCCGCGGTCAACCGGGACCCGGGCGCCGCCTCGCCCTGCTGGGCGGCGGCCCGCCGGGAGCCCTCGTCCTCCTCGGAGAGCACCGCGTCACCCGGACGCCACTTCGCCAACTCGGCCCGGATCAGCTCATGCGAGACCTTGTCCCCGGCCGACTTCAGCGCTGCGGGATCCTCGAACCCCGTCTCCGCGCGGAGGCCCACCAGCGCCTCGCCCGCCCTGGCCGCCAACCAGCGAGCGAACTCTCCGTCGACCATCGGAGGACTGCTCATGTCCTGCGCTCTCCCGTCGCAATCCGGCTACGTCGAACAGCCGCCCCGCTCGGCCACGAACCGACACTATCGGCCGGCCGCCCCGGAACCCTCAGGCGCCGTGATAAGCATTCTGCGTCGGCTCGACACCTTTGGTGATCACCGACTCCACCACATCGGCGGCCCGATCCACCAGGAAATCCAACTCCTTGCGCTCCGCCGCGCCGAAATCCGACAACACGTAGTCCGCCGGATCCTGCCGTCCCGGGGGGCGGCCGATGCCGAACCGCACCCGCACGTAATCCTTGGTGGCCAGCGACTTCGACATCGAGCGCAGCCCGTTGTGCCCGCCCTCGCCCCCGCCCCGCTTCACCCGCACCTGGCCGTACTCGATGTCCAACTCGTCGTGCACCGCGATCACCTGAGCCGGCGGCACCTTGAAGAACTGGGCCAGGCTGGCCACCGGACCACCGGACAGGTTCATGTACGTCAAGGGTTTGAGCAGCACCAGCTTCGGCCCACCGAAGCCCAGCCGCGCCTCGGCCACGTCCGCCATCGCCCGCTTGTACCGGCCGAAGGTCGCGCCCAGCCGACCAGCCAACAGATCGGCCACCATGAAACCGACATTGTGCCGGTTGCCCGCGTACTGCCGACCCGGGTTACCCAGCCCGACCACCAGCCACGGCCCGGTCTCCTCCGTCACCGCCCGTCCCTCCGTCATCCGCACCCGCCAGGGCTACCCCGATATACGCCGACAGGCGCCCCCGGAAACCGGGGACGCCTGTCGCACAGCTTACGAACCGATCAGGCCTCGGTCTTCGCCTCGGCCGTCTCCTCGCCACCGGCAGCCGCCGGCTCACCGGCCTCGGCACCCTCGGAGGACTCGGCGGCCTCCTCGCCGACCCCAGCCTCGGCCTCGGCGTCGGCCACCTCGACCTCGGGCAGGGTCGCCTCAAGCTGCTCGGCGGTGGGGGCCGCGGTCACCGTGGCGACCGTCTGCTCCGGGTCACCGGCCAGCTCCACGCCCGCCGGCAGGTCGACATCCGCCGCGGTGACCTGGGCACCCGGCTCGGCACCCTCGATCGAGGCCTCCAGGTGATCCGGCACCTTGGTCGCCTCGGCGGTCACCGACACGGTGTCGTGGTCGTGCACGATCAGGGTGTCCTTCGCGGCCTCACCGGTCAGCTCGACCGGCACCTCGACGGTGACCTTCTCGCCCCGACGCACCAGCAGCAGGTCGACGTGCTCGAAGGTGTCCTTGATCGGGTCACGCTGAATCGCCTTCGGCAGGGCCAGGGCCTGCGTGCCGTCACTCACCTCGATCGCGAAGAGCTGGTTGGCACCACCCTTGCGGATGGCCGCCGCGAACTCACGCGCGGGCAGCGCGATGTGCTTGGGCTTCTCGCCATGCCCGTACAGCACGGCGGGCACCTTGCCGGCCCGGCGGGTACGACGGGCACCACCCTTGCCGAACTCGGTACGGGGCTCGGCGCTGATCTTTACCTCGGACACGGGAAAACTCCTGATGCTTCGCGGCAGCTTGTCGTCTGGCGGTGCTGGGCGGGGGGCTCGCAGGGGCTCATGCGTCAGCAGACTGCCCGGAGCACCGCGTCGATCACGGTGCCTCCGTGCGGCGCTTCTCAGCGGCCCGCAGGGCACCCTCGCCGTGGCAACCGCACCAGTCTACCCGAGCAGAATCCCGAAGTTCCGGCAGTCCCCGCACCACCGCCACCGACCGGCCCGCAGCCTATTTCCGCCGCCACCGGCCCGGGATGAATCCGGACGAGTCGACCGACCCGTCCGGATCCCGTCGATCAGCTGAGCCCACCGAAGAGGGTCGTCACCGAGCCGTCGTCGAACACCTCACGGATGGCCCGCGCCAGCAGCGGCGCGATGGACAGCACGGTCAGCTTGTCGAGTTGCTTCTCCGGCGGCAGCGGCAGGGTGTTGGTCACCACCACCTCGCTGATCGGGCTGTTCTTCAACCGCTCCGTCGCCGGGTCGGAGAGCAGGGCGTGGGTGGAGGCCACGATCACGTCCGCTGCACCGGACTCCTTCAGGATGTCCGCCGCCTTGCAGATCGTCCCACCCGTGTCGATCATGTCGTCGACGATCAGGCAGACCCGACCCTCGACCTCACCGACCACCCGGTTCGCCACCACCTGGTTCGGCTTCAGCGGATCCCGGGTCTTGTGGATGAACGCCAGCGGGCAGCCACCCAGCCGGTCGGTCCACCGCTCGGCCACCCGCACCCGACCCGAGTCCGGGGCGACCACCGTCATCGGCCGACCGGCGTACCGGCGCTCCACGTACTCGGCCAGGATGTCCATCGCGAAGAGGTGATCCACCGGCCCGTCGAAGAAGCCCTGGATCTGCGCGGTGTGCAGGTCCACCGTGAGGATCCGGTTCGCCCCGGCCGTCTTCAGCAGATCGGCGACCAGCCGGGCCGAGATCGGCTCCCGGCCCCGGTGCTTCTTGTCCTGCCGGGAGTACGGATAGAACGGCAGAACCACGGTGATGCGCTTGGCGGAGCCCCGCTTCAACGCGTCGACCATGATCAGGGTCTCCATGACCCAGGTGTTCACCCCGTGCGTGACGGACTGCACCACGAAGGCGTCCGAACCACGTACCGAGTCCTTGAACCGTACGAAGATCTCGCCGTTGGCGAACTCGTACGCGTCGGCCGGCGTCGGCGCTACACCGAGCACCTCGCCGATCTCCTTGGCCAGCTCCGGAAAGCCACGTCCGGAAAAGAGCATCAGGCTCTTGCGGTTTTCGGCGACGATGCTGCCCATGGGCCCGTCTGCTCCCGTTTTAGGTCGGTGGTACCCGGCCTGAAGGTGGTAGCCGGCCGGGGACTATTCGGTTGCAGTATCTCCCGCCTCGGTCACGGTTCCCACCGACTCGGCAGCACCGTGGATTGCCTCACCTTCACTTGCGGGCGGAACCTGGGACGGAGCACCCTGCAAGGCCCGCTCGGCCGCCTCCGCGGAAACCGTCCCGGGCCGGTTGCGGGCCACCCAACCACCGATGTTGCGCTGCTGCGCCCGCGTCACCCCCAGAGCACCCGGGGGTACGTCCGTGGTGATCGCACTGCCCGCCGCGACGTACGCCCCCGGCCCCACCTCGACCGGCGCGATCAGGTTCGTGTCGCAGCCCACGAAGGCACCCTCGCCGATCACGGTCCGGCTCTTCTTCACCCCGTCGTAGTTCACGAAGATCGTCGCCGCGCCGATGTTCGCCCGCGCCCCGATCGTCGCGTCACCCACATACGACAGGTGTGGCACCTTGGCCCCCGCACCCACCTCGGAGTTCTTCACCTCGACGAAGGTGCCGACCTTCGACTTCTCGGCCAACCGGGCATCCGGTCGCAGATAGGCGTACGGGCCGACGCTGGCCCCCGGGCCGACCTGGGCACCGACCGCGTGGCTGCGCAGCACGGTCGCCCCGGCACCCACCACCGTGTCGATCAGGGTCACGTCCGGACCGACCACCGCACCACTGCCGACCACCGAACCGCCCAACAACTGGGTGTTCTGATCCACCACCGCGTCGCGGTCCAGCGCCACCGTCACGTCGATCCAGGTCGTGGCCGGATCCAGCAGGCTCACCCCGGCCCGCATCCAGCCCTCGTTCACCCGGTCCCGCAGCAGTCGCCGCAGCCCCGCCAGCTCCACCCGGTCGTTGCAGCCCAGGGTCTCGGTGTGGTCGGCCGCCCGGTGCACCGCCACCGGCTCCCCGGCCGAGACCAGCAGACCGAACACGTCGGTCAGGTACTCCTCGCCCTGATCGTTGTCGGTGGAGAGCTTGCCCAGCACGTCCCGCAACCGACCGGCGTCGAAGGCGTAGATGCCGGCGTTGATCTCCTTGATCGCCTGCTGACCGGTGGTGGCGTCACGCTGCTCGACGATCTGCTCCAGCCGACCCGCCTGGTCCCGCACGATGCGGCCCAGGCCGGTCGGATCCGGCACCTCGGCGGTCAGCACGGTGGCCGCGGCCCGCTCCCCCTCGTGGGTCGCCACCAGGGCGGCGACCGTCTCCGGGCGCAGCAGCGGCACGTCACCGTTGAGCACCACCACCGTGCCGGTGGTCTCCGGCGCCGCCTCCAACGCGATCCGCACCGCGTGCCCGGTGCCGAGCTGCTCCGCCTGATGCACCGCGGTGGCCTCCGGGGCCACCTCGGCCAGGTGCGCCCGGACCTGGTCCGCGCCGTGCCCCACCACCACCATGGTCCGCTGGGCCCCCAGCGGCTCGGCGGCGCTCAACACATGACCGAGCAGGGTACGACCAAGCAGCGGATGCAACACCTTGGGCAGGGAGGACTTCATCCGCTTGCCCTCACCGGCGGCGAGCACGACGACGGTACGGAGTTGGGGCTCGGACACGACGTGGCTCCCGTCGGACGCGGACAGTCTCGCGGCCATGCTAACCAGACAATCCGTTGCGATCGGCATGGCCACGAGGATCGGCAGCACATCCGCCCGTGCTGGGGTGCCTGGATTCGAACCAGGAGCTCAAGGCTCCAAAGGCCTGCGGGTTGCCGTTACCCCACACCCCATTGACATGTCAACCCGTGACGCCACATCAACGGATGCTCAGCGTGCCGTCACGGACTGGAACAGCCCGGCGATCATACCCTCAATTCGCCAGTAGAGCTCACGGCTGCCCGGCACATTGATCACAAGGCAGCCGCGATAAGTGTCCCCGACGTTTCGACGCACCGTGGTGGCCTTGTGCTTCTTCAGCGTTGCTCGCTGGAAACGGTCGCGCGGCAACGCCAGTCTCCCCGCCCACCAGTCGGCGGCGGCCTCGGCGTCGGCGGTCTCGTGGATGCTCACCCGATAGGTCGCCACGGTGCGGTCGACCCCGCAGACCTCCAGGAACCTAAGGAAGAGCAACAGCAGTCCCGGATCACTGTTGATGAACTGCACATGGTCGTCTCGGCGCCAGGGCTTGGACTTGGTGCCCTCACACCAGTAGGTGACCGCACCGAGCAGCAGAACGTCCCGGTCGTCGAGTTCACCGACGGCACGGGCAGCCGAGTCGTGCGCAGCCGCCTGGGCCTCATCGCGTGCCTGGCGGTATGTCGCCCACCGGCCTTCGGTCATGGCCTTCGAGTGGGCTTGGCGGCGTTCCCGCTCCTGCTCCGGGTCACGGGCCAGCGGCAGGTGCCGCACCCAGAGGTACGCCGTCGACCTGCTGACGCTCAACTGTCGCGCGATCTCCGGTACGGAGTGCCCCGTCGAGCGCAACGCGAGGGCCTCGGCCCGCAGGTCGTCCTTGGCGTTGGGTCGTCGGGTCCGCTCCGGCGGCGGTACGCCGCGCAGCAGCGCGTACACCCGGTTGCGGCCCAGCCCGGTGCGGGCCCGGATCTCCCGCACGGAGAGGTGCTCCTCGGCGCGCAGGCGGCGCACCTCGTCACTCTGGGGGTCGGCCATGCGGCGCAGGCTAGGCCCTGGGTACGACAACTTTCGCATCGGATCTCGTCGCTGTCTGATGTGATCTACCGGGCCGGTAAGTTACGGTGACGTAGCCGTAGATTCGCGTTTTACCGCCGTACCTGTGTGAGGTTCCATGTCCACTGCCCTACTCGACTCCGGCCCGAAACCGCTAACCCAGGGTGCCCAGTCGCGCGGGATCCTCGTCGCGCTGTGGGCCTTTGTGGTGATTCCTTTCCTCGCGTTGTTCGCCGCCGTACCGGTGGCCTGGGGTGGTTGGCTCAGCTGGGTCGACGTGGGTGTCGCCGGCTTCTGGTACGTGGTGTCCGGCCTGGGTATCACGGTGGGCTACCACCGGTACTTCACCCACGGCTCGTTCAAGGCGAAGCGGTGGCTGCGGGTGGCCCTGGCCGGTTCCGGTTCCCTCGCCGTGCAGGGCGACATCATCCAGTGGGTGGCCGACCACCGTCGCCACCACGCCTTCTCCGATCTGGAGGGTGACCCGCACTCGCCGTGGCGCTTCGGCACCAGCGTGTGGGGCCTGACCAAGGGGCTGTTCCACGCCCACATGGGCTGGCTGTTCGGCCGTGAACTGTCCAACCGGGAGCGTTTCGCCCCGGATCTGCTCAACGATCGGGACATCCGGCGGGTCGGTGAACTCTTCCCCGTGCTGGTGATCGTCTCGGTGCTCGGTCCGGCGCTGATGGGTGGGCTGCTGACCTGGTCCTGGCAGGGTGCCTTGACCGCGTTGTTCTGGGGCGGCCTGGTCCGCATCTCCCTGCTGCACCACGTCACCTGGTCGATCAACTCGGTGTGCCACGTGTACGGGGAACGGCCGTTCATGATGCGCAACGGTGACCGGGCGTCGAACTTCTGGCCGTTGGCCATCGTGTCCTTCGGGGAGAGCTGGCACAACCTGCACCACGCCGATCCGACGAGTGCCCGGCACGGGGTGCTGAAGGGTCAGATCGACATCTCGGCCCGGGTCATCTGGCTGTTCGAGAAGGTCGGCGCGGCGTGGGATGTGCGCTGGCCGAAGCCGGAGCGGCTGGCGGCGAAGCTGGCCAAGCCGGCTGACCAGACGGTCTAGCCCGCGAGCCGACCCGCCACCAGAAAGTTACCTGGCAGTATGTTCGGGTGACCGGGCAGAAGACAGGAAGCATTCCCCAACAGGGCGTCACCGAGCGCCAACGAGGTGACGAGATGGCCGAGGTTCCCAGCGGGGAAAGCGACAAGCGGCGGCGTACGGTGCGCGCCGCGTCGACCAAGCCGACCTCGCGGGTACGCATGTCGGCCGCGCAACGGCGCGAGCAACTGATCGCGATCGGTCGGCAGATCTTCGCCGAGCGGGGTTTCGACGCCACCTCCATAGAGGAGGTGGCGTCGCGCGCCAAGGTGTCCAAGCCGGTGGTCTACGAGCACTTCGGTGGCAAGGAAGGGCTCTACGCGGTGGTCGTGGACCGGGAGGTCCGGTCCCTGCTGGACCGGATCACCACGGCGCTGACCGCCGGCAATCCGCGCGAGTTGCTGGAGCAGGCGGCGTTGGCCCTGCTCGGCTACATCGAGGAGGAGACCAGCGGGTTCCGGGTGCTGGTACGCGAGTCGCCGGTGCTCTCCGCGACCGGCAACTTCAGCAGTGTGATGAACGATGTGGCGCATCAGGTGGAGCACATCCTGGGTGCGGAGTTCTCCAGCCGGGGCTACGACCCGAAGCTAGCGGAGTTGTACGCGCAGGCCCTGGTGGGCATGGTCGCGTTGACCGGCCGTTGGTGGTTGGAGGTGCGTAAGCCGCGCAAGGAGACGGTGGCGGCGCACCTGGTCAACCTGTCCTGGAACGGCTTGTCGCACCTGGAGGCGAAACCAGGGTTGATCAGCGCGGGACGCTGATCAACCCTGCACCTCAGCGGCGGTGGCTCTCGGCGACGGGGTGATAGCGGCGGTTGCGTTCGGCCTCGGCGTGCTCCGGCGGCCCCACCTTGTCGTAGAGCCCGGTGCCGAGCAGGATCAGGCCGAAGAGCAGCGACACGACCACGGTCGACATCGAGAAGTTCAGGAAGTTGGCGCGGGTCTGCAGGAAGGACATCATCAGCAGACCGGTGATCAGGAAGACGGCTCCGGCGGTCAGGTTCATGTAGTGACCCAGGTTGCCGCGCCGGGAGGCCCCGATGATCAGCACGATCCCGAAGATCACCGAGACGAGCGAGAAGGCCAGGTTGGTCCGCAGTCCCAGGGCCCAGTTGCTGTCCCGGGCGAACAGCGGTTCACCCCAGGTGGAGGCGGTACCCCAGACCCCGAAGGCCAGGATGTAGAGCCCGATCAGGCCGGACAGCACCCGGTAGAACAGCCGCGCCGGGTGGTTGATGGGAATGTGCATCGGCCCTCCAGGCCACCAGGAACAATCCCGACAATTGTCCCCCTCCCACCCCACCCCCGTCAGCCATTTCCCCACCCACGGCCCGCGCGGCAACGACGACCCGCAACCACGACGGGTTTCGCCGGAGCCCGACCCGCGCAGGGATCAAGCCTGACCGCCCGGAGCGGGTCGGGCTCCGGCGAAACCCCACCGCAGGCAGGTCAAACCCCAGCGAAACCCCACCGCAAGACGGTCAGGCCCAAGCCGAACCCAAACCAGGAACCAGACTCAGAGCACGAGCCGAGCCTTCTGCCAAGCCTCGTGCTCCTCGTCCGTACCCACCTTGCTGTACATGCCGACCATCAGCAGGGTCAGGCTGAGCAGCATCAGCACGACGACCGTGGCCACGCTGAAGTTGAAGATGTTGGCCTCGGTGCGGATGAAGGCCAGCCCACCCAGGCTGACCACCATGATCAGGTACGCGCTCCACTGGTTGATCAGCACGTCCAGGTTGCGGCCGATCGCCGTACCGGCCAGCACGGCGGCGCCGAAGATGAGGCTCAGCAGCGAGAGGCCGAGGTTGGTCCCCTGCCCGAGCACCCGGGTGTCGCCCTGCCCGAAGAACGGGTCGCCTGCGCTGGCGAAGAAGCCGAGCACACCGAAGATCACCAGGTACAGACCGATCAGCCCGCCGATCGCCCGGTAGATCGGCCGCGCGGGGTGGTTGACGGGGGTGTGGGCCATTTCTGTGTCTCCAAGGCCGTTGGGTCAGGGTCTTCGGGCGATTCTCCCGCACCCTGTGGTGTGACGCCGCACACGGGGTCCCCGGCAGGCGGCGACGCCGCCGGTCGTCCGGTCCCCGGGCGGGGTCGGCGGGTGGCTCAGCCGGCCGGGATCTCCTCGGCCAGGGCGAGCCAGGCCAGCTCGATCTCTTCCCGTTCCGCGCGTACCTGGTGCAGTTGGGCGTCCAGTTCGGCGACCTTGGCGTAGTCGGTGGCGTGGGTGGCCAACTGGTCCAGCAGGGTGGCTTCCTTCTGCTCCAGCTTGCCGACCTGCCGTTCCAGTCGGGTCAGTTCCTTGCGGGCCTGTCGCGCCTCGGCGGCGCTCATCGCGCTGGTGGCGGTGGAAGCGGGGGTCGGCGCGGGGGTCGGGGCGGTCCCGGGGCGGTCCCGGTCTGCGGCGCGGCTGAGGTACTCCTCCACCCCGCCGGGCAGGTGCACCAGCCGCCCGTCGCCGAACATGCCGTACGCCGTGTCGGCCACCCGCTCGATGAGGTACCGGTCGTGGCTGGCCACCACGATGGTGCCGGGCCAGGAGTCGAGCAGGTCCTCCAGGGCGGCGAGGGTGTCCGTGTCGAGGTCGTTCGTGGGCTCGTCCAGCAGCAGCACGTTGGGTTCCCCGGCTAGCAGGCGCAGCATCTGCAACCGGCGGCGTTCGCCTCCGGACAGGTCGCCGACCGGGGTCCAGAGCCGCCGGTCGTCGAAGCCGAAGACCTCGGCGAGTTGGGCGGCGGAGATCTCCCGGTCACCCAGGCGTACCCGGCGGGCGACCTCCTCGACGGCTTCCAGGACGCGCAGTTCGCTGGGGAGTTCCCGCAGTTCCTGGGAGAGGAAGGCGGGTCGCACCGTGGAGCCGGTGACCAGCCGGCCGCCGTCGGGGCGGGTGATGCCGGCCAGCATCCGCAGCAGGGTGGTCTTGCCGGCACCGTTGGCGCCGAGGATGGCTACCCGGTCGCCGGGGCCGACCTGCCAGGTGGCGTCCTCGAGGATGGTCTTGGGGCCGGCGTGCAGCCGGACGTGCTCCAGGTCGTACACCTGCTTGCCGAGCCGGGCGGTGGCCAGGCGTTGCAGGGAGGTGGTGTCGCGCGGGGGTGGCACGTCGGCGATGAGGGCGTTGGCCGCGTCGATGCGGAACTTCGGTTTGGAGGTTCGGGCGGGTGCGCCTCGGCGCAGCCAGGCGATCTCCTTGCGGAGCAGGTTCTGCCGGCGGGCCTCGGTGGCGGCGGCCACCCGTTCGCGTTCGACGCGGGCCAGGGTCCAGGCCGCGTAGCCGCCCTCGTAGGCGCGGACGGTCTGGTCGGCCACCTCCCAGGTGGTGGTGCAGACCGCGTCGAGGAACCAGCGGTCGTGGGTGACCACGACGAGGGCGCCCTTGCGGCCGAGCAGGTGCCGGGCCAGCCAGTCGACGCCGCCGACGTCGAGGTGGTTGGTGGGCTCGTCGAGGATGAGCAGGTCGGCCTCGCGGACCAGCAGGGCGGCCAGGGCTACCCGGCGGCGTTCGCCACCGGACATCGGTCCTACCGGCGTGTCCAGACCCAGGTAGGGCATGCCGAGCCCGTCGAGGATGGCGCGTACGCCGGCGTCACCGGCCCATTCGTGCTCGGCGCCCATGCTCTCGGCGAGCCATTCGGTGCCGAGCACGACGTCACGGACGGTGGCCTCGGGGCTGAGGGTGAGGTTCTGGGGCAGCCAGGCGACCCGCAGGTCACGGCGGTGGGTGACCCGGCCGTCGTCCGGTTCCTCGGCGCGGGTGAGCAGCCGCAGCAGGGTCGACTTGCCGGCACCGTTGAGCCCGACCACGCCGATCCGGTCGGCGTCGTCGAGGCCGAGGGAGACGTTGGTGAGCAACGGCCCGGCAGCGCCGTAGCCCTTGGACACCCGGTCCAGGTTGACGATGTTGGCCACGAACCCACCTCTCATGATCAAGGCGTCCCGGTGCCGGCGGGCACCTGGGGACGCCTGACTCTCAGGGTACGCGGAGCGCCACCGCCACCGCCCACGGCCGGTACCGATGATCGCGCTCGTTCTGGGATCGAGTGGTCTCGACTCGCTACGAGGCCACTCGATCCCGGATCGAGCGTGATCTGGCAGGTGGCCGGAAAGCAGGTCAGGTGATGCGGGCGCCGTGGACCGGGCCGTGGGCGGTGCGGGCCTGCCGGCACACCTCGGCGGCGGTCAGCTCGGCGGCGATCCGTTGCGCGTCGGCGGCGTCGAGGGCCAGGAAGACGCAGGTGGGGCCGGAGCCGGAGACGATGCCGGCCAGGGCCCCGGCCGCCTCCCCGGCCTTCAGGGTGGCCGCCAGGGAGGGGCGCATGGACAGCGCGGCGTCCTGGAGGTCGTTGCCGAGGGCGCCGGCGAGCACCCGGGGGTCGCGCTGGCGCAGGGCGGCCAGCAGGGCGTCCGTGCTGCCCAGGGCCGGTCCGGCCGCCCCGGCCTCGCGCAGCCGGTCGAGTTCGCGGTACGCCTGGGGGGTGGACAGGCCGCCGTCGGCGATGGCGACCACCCAGTGCCAGGAGGTGGGGCGGGCCAGGACGGGGCTGATCGCCTCGCCCCGGCCGGTGCCGAGGGCGGTGCCGCCGTGGATCAGGAAGGGCACGTCCGAGCCGAGGTCGGCGGCGATGCCGGCCAGTTCCTCGCGGGACAGGCCGGTGCCCCAGAGGGCGTCGCAGGCGACCAGGGTGGCGGCGGCGTCCGCGCTGCCCCCGGCCAGGCCGCCGGCCAGGGGGATCTGCTTGCGCAGGTGCAGTCGGGCGTGGGGCATCACCCCGGCGTACCCGGCCAGGGCGTGGGCGGCCCGGATGACCAGGTTGGAGTCGTCCAGGGCGAGTTCACCGGTGCCCTCCCCCTCCATGGTCAGGGTCAGGGTGTCACCCCGTCGGGCGGTCAGCTCGTCGTAGATCGAGATCGCGTGGTAGACGGTGTTCAGTTCGTGGTAGCCGTCCCGGCGCAGCGGGCCCACCCCCAGGTGCAGGTTGACCTTGGCGGGCACCCGTACCTTCACCGGCCCGCTGGCCCCGCGCCGCTCGTCGTCCTCCGGTCGCCAGGCCTCGGTCACCGGGTGCCACCCCGCCCGTACGACGGCACGAACGACTTCTCCACGATCAGCTCCTCGGCGGTTGTCAGGCGGCCGGTCCCGCGTCGGCGTCAGCCTACTGGGCTCAGGAGGTACCGCTCCGGGCCGACGCGGCCACCGCGGCGAACTGTTCGACCGTGAGGGATTCCCCCCGGGCGCCGGGGTCCACTCCGGCGGCGGTGAGCGCCGCGGCGGCCCGGTCGGCACCCCCGGCCCAGCCGGACAGGGCGGCCCGCAGGGTCTTGCGACGCTGGGCGAACGCGGCGTCCACCACGGCGAAGACCCGCTCCCGGGGTACGTCGGTGCGGGGTGGTTCGCGGCGGGTGAAGGCGACCAGACCGGAGTCGACATTGGGTACCGGCCAGAACACGTTAGGTGGCACCTTCCCGGCGGCGCGGGCGTGGGCGTACCAGGCGAGTTTGACCGACGGGATGCCGTACACCTTCGAGCCGGGACCGGCGACGAGCCGGTCGGCGACCTCCTTCTGCACCATGACCAGTCCGTGCCGGAGGCTGGGCAGCACGGCGAGCAGGTGCAGCACCACCGGCACGGCCACGTTGTAGGGCAGGTTGGCCACCAGGGCCGTCGGGGCCGGGTCGGTCAGTTCGGTGCCGGTGATCCGCAGCGCGTCGGCGTGGTGCACGGTGAGCCGGGCGGCGTACGGGCCGGCGTGCCGGGCGGCGGTCTCCGGCAGCGCCGCCGCCAGGGTCGGATCGATCTCCACGGCGTGTACGTGGGCGGTGGCGGGCAGCAGGCCCAGGGTCAGCGAGCCGAGCCCCGGCCCGACCTCCAACGCCACGTCCTCGGCGGCTAGCCCGGCGGCGGCGACGATCCGGCGCACGGTGTTCGGGTCGTGCACGAAGTTCTGCCCGAACCGCTTGGTGGGGGCGACACCGAGCCGGGCGGCGAGGTCCCGGATCTGTGCCGGTCCGAGCAGGTCTGCGGCCATAGCCCGACAGCCTACGGGTAGCGAAGGGCCCGCTATTACCGCCTCGTGGAGGACGATCAGTGCCAGGGGCCGAAGGCACGCTCGCCGGTGGCGGAGATCGCGGCGCACAGGTCGTCCAGGTCGGCACCGGTGGTGGCGGCCAGGGCCCGCACGGTCAGCGGGATGAGGTACGAGGCGTTCGGTCGTCCCCGGTACGGCGTCGGGGTGAGGTACGGCGCATCCGTCTCGACCAGGATCTGGTCCAGCGGGGTCAGCGCGGCGGCTTCACGCAGCGGGGCGGCGCTGGCGAAGGTGACCGTCCCGGCGAAGCTGAGCAGGAATCCCCGGCGGACACATTCGGCGGCGAACTGGGCGTCGCCGGAGAAGCAGTGCATCACCACGGTGTCCGGGGCACCCTCGTCGTCGAGGATGCGCAGCACCTCGTCGTGGGCCTCCCGGTCGTGGATGACCAGGGTCTTGCCGTACCGCTTGGCGATGGCGATGTGGGCCCGGAAGCTCTCCTCCTGGGCGGCCCGGCCCTCGTCGCCGGTGCGGTAGTGGTCCATCCCGGTCTCGCCGATGCCGCGTACCCGGTCCCGGGCGGCCAGCGCCTCGATCTCCCGCAACGCGGCGTCGAGGTCGGCCAGCCGGGGTGCCTCGTTGGGGTGCAGCGCCACCGTGGCCAGTACGGCGGGATGCCGGTCGGCCACCTCGGCGCCCCACCGGGAGGAGTCGACATCGACGCCGACCTGGACCAACCGGTCGACCCCCACCGCGGCGGCGACCTCGATCGCGGCGGCGACCGGGTCGGCGGCGTCAGCGGCGCCTGGCACCCCGACCTCGCTGACGGTGATGTCCAGGTGGGTGTGGCTGTCGAGCACCGGCCGGGGCAACGGCTCGGGTGCGGGCGGGAACTCACCGGCGCGGCGGGCCGCGCGCTGGCTGCGGGACTCGGTCATCAGCGACAGCATCACACATCCGGCCGCTGCGCCCGCGCACCGCCCGGAAGATGTCGGACCTCATGGATATCGTCAGCGCTTCGGCGCCATCGCCGATGCATCCCGGAGGTACACATGATCCATAGAAGACTGCTCGGTGCCCTGACGGCACTGGCCGTCGGCACCACAGGCGTCGTGCTGGTCGTCTCCAGCCCGGCATCGGCGTACGGGCTGAGAAGCCTGGTCCCCACCACCTGGGCCTGGACCGATTCCACCGCACCCCACACCTCCTTCGTCGACCAGCGGAGCGACATCCCGGTCGGCCGTTGGCTGGACGAGGAGGAGAACACCCACACCTCCCGCTCCTACTTCACCTTCGACCTGACCGCGCTGCGGGGGCGGGTGGCACACGAGGCCTCCTTCGCGGCGCGGGAGAAGCTGGTCACGGACTGCACCCGTTCCGCACCGGTGCAGCTCTGGCGGACCGCCCCGGTCACCTCGACGACCTCCTGGAAGAAGCCGCCGAAAGAGCTGGAGTTGCTGACCACCCTGTCCCGGTCGGCCGACCAGAGCTGCCCCGGTGGCTACCTGACCCATGATCTGACCGAGACCCTGCGCGCCGCGCTGCAGCGAGGTGACCAGACCCTGACCCTCGGCCTGCGCATCGCCGCGTCGAGCGAGCGGGACAAGCGGCTCGGTCGTTGGCTGGCCGCCCTGCCCGGGATCTCCCTGCGGGACAACGGCGTGCCCACGGTCGGTGAGGTGGGCCACCACCCGAGCGGCGCCTGTGGCACCGCCGACGCACCCGTACCGGTCAACCGGCGGTCGACGGAGTTCCGGGCGCAGGTGACCGACCCCGACCAGAACGATCGGGCCCGTGCCACCTTCGCCGCCTGGCCGGTGGCCGCACCCGAGCAGCGGGTGGAGCGCGGTGGCCTCGGGTACGCCGGCGGCATCTTCCGCACCGAGTGGGACACCAGCGGCTACCCGCACGACACCCTCGTCGCCTGGGCGGCCCGAGCCGAGGACGGCTACGACCAGTCCGAGTGGTCCACGCCCTGCTACGTACGGGTGGACGGGGTGGCACCGGCGCAGGCACCGACCGTGACCTCGGCCGAGTATCCCGAGGGGCGGGGGTTCCCGGGGCACGGCGGGCCGGGCATCTCCGGGACCTTCGTGCTCGACTCGCAGGGCGAGGAGGACGTGACCCGTTACCGGGTCTACGACACCAGTGCCGGGATCAACGAGTGGATCGACGTGGCCCCCGGTACGGCGGCCAACTACACCTGGGCGCCCCGTCGCAGCGGTTCACACTCCTTCGAGGTGTGGGCCCTCGACGCGGTCGGCAACACCTCGCCGGTGCGGCGGTACGAGTTCATCGTCCGGGACACCGCGCCCCGGTTCGAGGTGCAGGTCGGGGGCGTGGGGTTGCCCAGCACGGTGACCATGCGCTCCCCGGTGGCCGAGGTGACCAGCTTCGGTTACCGCATCGATGACGGCACCGAGGTCCGGGTGCCCGCGACCGACGCGACGGCCAGTGTCGAGCTGACCTTCCCGGAGCGCGCCACGTACCAGTTGGTCGTCTCGGCGTACGTCGGCGACACCCTCTCCGGGGTTCGCAGCGAGACGGTGCACGTCTCCGACGCCCCGGTCGTGGAGTCGGCGGACTTCGCCTTCCCGGACCGTCCCGGGGTGGTCGGCCGGGAGGGCAGCTTCACCTTCCGACCGCGTACCACCGAGGTAGTGGCGTACCGCTACGCCTTCGGCAACGACGAGGAGATCCGGATCGACGCGGGGCCGACCGGGGTGGCGACCCTGACCTGGACGCCGTCCCAGGGGGGCGGGCACGCCCTGCGGGTGCGGTCGGAGCGGGCCGACGGTGCTCTCTCCGAGGTCGAGCGGTACGAGTTCAGCGTGACCGACCCTCGCCCGACGGTCCATTCCAACGACCTGGAGGTCTGGCCGCGCCAGGACGGTGCCGGGGTGCCGATACGGTTCTCGTTCCACAGCCGGATGGCGGAGGTCACCGAGTTCGTCTACCGCTTCGACGACGAGACGGAGCTGACCGTCCCGGCGGAGTTCGGCAGGGCGTGGGTGACCTGGACGCCGCAGTGGGCCGGGGAGCATGAGGTGACCGTGCGGGCCCGGTACTCCTCCGGCGAGCTGTCGCCGGCGGCCCAGTGGCCCTTCACGGTCTGGTCCGGGCCGGTGGTCCGGTCACCGCAGTACGACGAGATCAGCTCCGAGGGCCGGGTGGGTCGGGAGGCCACCTTCACCCTGCGGCCCGGCCTGCCCGGCGTGCAGCGGTACACCTACCGGTTCGAGGGCGGGGAGGAGCAGACGGTCGAGGCTTCGGCCGACGGTTCCGCCACCCTCACGTACACCCCGGGATATCCGGGCTACCAGACCCTTGAGGTCACCGGTGAGCATGCGGGCGGCATCACCTCCGAGACCCGGACGTACGCCTTCAGCGTCAAGAACGACCGGGTCTCGGTGTACGGGTTCTACAACGAGTGGGGTCCGCAGGGCGGCATCGGGGTGCCAGGCTGGATGTCGTTTCATTCAGAGTTGTTCCCGGACGTGGCCGAGTACGTCTACCGGCTCAACGACGGGCCGGAGCAGACCGTGGCCGCCGACCCGGAAGGCACCTCCACCCCGCTGACCATCACCCCGGACCGCAACGGCAGCAACACCCTCCAGGTACGGCAGCGGTTGCGGGACGGTCATCTCACCCCGCCCACGGAGTACACCTTCCTGGTGGGGACGGCGCCCCTGGTGGCCTCGCCGGAGTACCCCGCCGGGCAGTGGAGCGGTGGGGTCGGCATCGGCGGGCAGTTCACCTTCAGCGGCGGCACCACCGGCATCGTGGAGTTCGAGTATCGGATCGGTGCCGAGCCGCCGGTGACGGTGCCGGCGGTCGACGGCTCGGCGACCGTGGGCTGGACGCCCGCTGAGCCGGGGACTTATCAGATGTCGGTACGAGGACGCACCGGCGAGGACACCTGGACGGACACCGCGAACTACCAGGTCTACGTGCAGTACTGACGGCCGATCGGGTCGGTTGAGGTTCAACCGGTGGCCCCGGTTTCGCTTCTGCGGGACCGGGGCCACGCATATCGGTCGGCGGGAGGGGAATGCGCGAGCGACCGCGTCATGGCGACCGTAGGAGTGGAGATGCCCTTCATCACCGTCGGTACGGAAAACTCCGCACCGATCGATCTGTACTACGAGGATCATGGGTCCGGTCAGCCGATCGTGCTGATCCACGGTTTCCCTTTCAGCGGATCGACCTGGGAGAAGATCTCCGGGCCGCTGCTCTCGGCCGGATATCGGGTGATCACCTACGATCGGCGCGGTTTCGGCAACTCGGCCCAGCCCTCGTTCGGGTACGACTACGACACCTTCACGGCCGACTTCGACATCCTGATGACGGAGTTGGACCTGCGTAACGCGATCCTCGTCGGCCACTCGATGGGCACCGGGGAGGTGACGCGCTACCTGGGCGCGTACGGCTCGGAGCGGGTGGATCGGGCGATTCTGCTGGCGCCCCTGGCGCCGTACCTGACGAAGGCCCCGGACAATCCGGAGGGGGTCGACCCCAGCCTGCTGGAGGAGTTCAAGCAGGCGATCATCGACGACCGGTTCGCCTATCTGACCCAGTTCTGCAACGACTTCTTCAACTACGCCGAGAATCGGGGCACCCTGGTCAGCGATGAGGCGTACCGGGCGCACTGGGACATCGGTGCCCGGGCCTCGGCGATCGGCACCCACGACTGCGTGGACTCCTGGGGCACGGATTTCCGCAGCGACGTGTCCCGCATCGACGTGCCCGTGCTGATCGTCCAGGGCGACCAGGACCGGGTGTTGCCGTACCCCAAGACCGGTCAGCGGTTGCAGCCGATGCTGTCGGACAGCCGGCTGGTCACCCTCAAGGGCGCTCCGCACGGCACCCCGTGGACCAACGCCGACCAGGTACTCCAGGCGATCATGGAGTTCATCGGATCGCCCGTGCGGGCCCGGGCCTGACCGGCCCGGAAGACGGGCGCGGCCCCGGTGCGGGGGTCGCGCCCGTCACGCGATCTCAGCCGCCGAGCCGGGCCAGTTCCTCGTCCACGATGGAGGGGTCCAGCTTGCGGAAGACCGGCTTGGGCGCCGCGAGGGGCCGACCCACCTCGAGGGGTACGGACTCCCAGCGCGCGCCCTGGGTGTAGTCCCCGGTCAACACCGGGTACGCGGGCCCGCCGTCGAGGTCCTCGACCTGCTCGATGACCGGCATCGGGGCGTGCACCCCGGTGCCGCCGAGCAGCTCGTGGACCTTCTGCGCGGAGTGCGGCAGGAACGGGGTGAGCAGCGTGTTGGCGTCGCTGACCACCTGGAGGGCGACATGCAGGATGGTGCCCATCCGGGGCTTGTCGGCCTCGTCCTTGAGCTTCCAGGGGGCCTGCTCGGAGAGGTAGCGGTTGGCCTCGGCGACCACCTTCATCGCCTCACCGATGGCCTGCTTCTGCCGGTGCCGGGCGATCAGGTCACCCACGGTGGTGAACCCGGCGCGGGCCACCGCCAGCAGCGCCTCGTCGGCCTCGGTGAGGCCGTTCGGGTCGACCGCCGGGATCTGGCCGAAGTTCTTCGCCGCCATGGAGATCGACCGGTTGACCAGGTTGCCCCAGCCGGCGACGAGTTCGTCGTTGTTGCGGCGGAGGAACTCGGCCCAGGTGAAGTCGGTGTCGTTGCTCTCCGGGCCGGCCACCGCGATGAAGTAGCGCAGCGCGTCGGCGTCGTAGCGCTCCAGGAAGTCCCGGACGTAGATGACCACCCGACGGGAGGAGGAGAACTTGCGCCCCTCCATGGTCAGGAACTCGCTGGAGACCACCTCGGTGGGCAGGTTGAGCCGCCCCAGCTGCCCCGGTTCGCCGTCCCGGCTGCCCTCACCGGAGTAGCCGGCCAGCAGGGCCGGCCAGATGACCGAGTGGAAAACGATGTTGTCCTTGCCCATGAAGTAGTACGCCTGGGCGTCCTTACCGGCCCCGTCGGTGGACCACCACCTGCGCCAGGCTTCCGGGTCGCCGGTGCGGCGAGCCCACTCGATGGAGGCGGAGAGGTAGCCGATCACCGCGTCGAACCAGACGTAGATCCGCTTGTCGGTGCGCTCCCGCCAGCCGTCCAGCGGGATCGGCACCCCCCATTCCAGGTCGCGGGTGATGGCCCGGGGCTGGAGGTCGTCCAGCAGGTTGCGGGAGAACCGCAGCACGTTCGGGCGCCAGCCCTCGCGGGTGTCCAGCCACTGGCGGAGCACCTCGGCCAGGGCGGGCAGGTCGAGGAAGAAGTGCTCGGTCTCGACGAACTTGGGGGTCTCCCTGTTGATCTTCGACTTGGGGTTGATCAGGTCGATCGGGTCTAGCTGGTTGCCGCAGTTGTCGCACTGGTCGCCGCGGGCGCTGTCGTACCCGCAGATCGGGCAGGTGCCCTCGATGTACCGGTCGGGCAGGGTGCGGCCGGTGGAGGGGGAGATCGCCCCCATGGTGGTCTTCGGGACGATGTAGCCGTTGCGGTACATCCCCTCGAACAACTCCTGCACCACGGCGTAGTGGTTGCCGGTGGTGGTGCGGGTGAACAGGTCGTAGGAGAGGCCGAGGCCGTGCAGGTCCTCCACGATCACCCGGTTGTACCGGTCGGCCAGCTCCCGCGGGGTCAGCCCCTCGGCGTCGGCCTGCACCTGGATCGGGGTGCCGTGCTCGTCCGTGCCGGAGACCATGAGCACGTCGTGTCCGGCCATCCGCATGTACCGGGCGAAGACGTCGGAGGGAACGCCGAAACCGGAGACGTGGCCGATATGGCGGGGGCCGTTGGCGTACGGCCAGGCCACTGCCGCGAGAACGTGACTCATGCCGAGCAAGCCTAGTGACCCGGCACCGGAGCCCGCGAAGCAATAGGGGGTGCTGGGGGCCGCGCCACCCCGATCCCGTGTCCGATTTGTCATCGACACGCTGCCTGAGCTGCCGTCTGTGGCGAAACTGCGGGTGTCAAATGAACCGCGTGACCGGCAGCAGAGCCACCCGTGACCACGACGAAAGTCCTCCCCCGAACCCCCGGCCCGATCCGGGCCCGCGTACCCACCCGGTGGCACCCCAGCCCCGGGCGGTGCCGCCGGGGCGGTCCGAGAGCCCACCACCTGCGGGGGTCGCCGGGGTGGAGGTGGAGCCCACCACCGGAGCGCCGGTGGAGGCGCTGCCCCGGCGGGTTCCGCTGCGCTCCGCCGGGCGCGGTGGGCACCGGGCCGGGACCGGCGCGGCGGAGGACACCTTCTGGGCCCCGATCGAGCAGGTGCACTGGGACGGCACTCCGGTGCGACCGGAGGCGCACGGATCGGTCCACCCCTGGTGGCGTCCCTCCTGGCCGGTACGGCGTCGTCGCAGGCGGTCGAGTCATCCGCCGGACCCCCTGCCCGGGTTGACCGCGCTGGTCGGGTTGACCTTGACTGCGGCCTTCTTCGCCTGGGTCAGCGCCGGCCCGTTCTGGCTGACGGTCGGGCACGGCAGGACGGGCAGTGTGGTGGTGACCGACTGCACCGGCGGCGGGCTGTCCCAGCGCTGCCGGGGCAATTTCACCGCCGAGGACGATCGGTTCCGCAGCTACGGGGTCCGGGTCAGCGGGGTGCCCGAGCGGCTGGCCACCGCCGGCACGATCCTGCCCGCCCGGGTCACCGGCCCAAAGGCCGACATCGCGTACGCCGACCAGGGCGCCGGGGCGCACCTGCGCTGGGTGCTGGGCCTGCTGGGGGTGCTCGGCTGCGCCGCCGGCATCGCCCGGTGGACCGGCGCCACCCGACTGCCCGACCCGGCGGCCCGGCGCTGGGCGGTCGCCACCAGCTTCGGCGGCCCGCTGGTGATCACCCTCGGCTTCCTCCTCGCCGCCTGGTGAGGCCCGCGAGGGGCCCTTACGCCTGGTGTACCAGGGTGTAGATATCGCGCCGACGCAGGCCGAAGGTGGTCGCCACCTCGGTGATCGCATCACGGCGGGTCATGCCGGCGGCCTCCCGTTCGGCCACCTCGGCGCGCAGGGTGTCGTCGTCCGGGCGGCTGGCGGCCGCCGCCGGGGCGCCGCCCACCACCAGGGTGATCTCGCCGCGTGGTTCGCCGTCGGCGGCCCAGCGGGCCAACTCACCCAACGGGCGACGCAGCACCTCCTCGTACGTCTTGGTCAGTTCCCGGCACAGGGCGGCGGGTCGGTCGGCACCGAAGGTCTCGGCCAGGTCGGCCAGGGCGGCGGTGACCCGGTGCGGCGCCTCGAAGATGACCAGGGTCCGCTCCTCGGTGGCCAGCGCCCGCAACCGCGATCGGCGGGCGCCCGGACTGCGGGGCAGGAACCCCTCGAAGCAGAACCGGTCACTGGGCAGCCCGGACAGCGCCAGGGCGGTGGTGACCGCGCTGGGACCGGGTGCGGCGGTGACCGGGACCCCGGCGTCCAGGGCGGCCCGGACCAGTCGGTAGCCCGGATCGGAGACGCTCGGCATGCCGCCGTCGGTGACCAGGGCGACGAAGCTGCCGGCGGTCAACTCCTCGACCAGTTCGGGGGTACGACGCTCCTCGTTGCCCTCGAAGTAGGAGACGATCCGCCCGGGGATGGACACCTCCAGATCGCGGGCCAGCCGGACCAGCCGACGGGTGTCCTCGGCGGCCACCACGTCGGCCGTGCCGAGCACCTCGCGCAGCCGGGCGGAGGCGTCGGCGGGGTTGCCGAGCGGCGCACCGAGCAGAACCAGGCGGCCAAGTTCGGACATTTCACCCACGGATCCGCACTCCTTCATCGATGGTCGTACCGGAATCGGGGACGATGTACGCCATTGACCCCGTTGGCAGCCTACGATCGCCGGGTGACGAGTGCGTCGACAGCACACAGCGCGAGCGCCGACCAGCCGCAGCCGGAGGCCGGGCCCTCCACCGCCGGGGTGACAGACCGGGCCGAGGGGGGCATACCGGCGATGGTCCGTCGCCGGCTGGCCACCGTCGAGGCGCAGCTGGACGGCCGATCGTGGCTGGCCACGGCGGTGGTGGTGGCGATCGCGGCGATCCTCAGGTTCACCAACCTCGGCCACCCGCCAGGCAAGATCTTCGACGAGATCTACTACGCCCGGGACGCCTGGGCGCTGGTGGACAAGGGCGTCGAGTGGAACTACAAGGACGGCGGACCGTCGTACGTGGTCCACCCGCCCCTCGGCAAGTGGTTGATCGGCCTGGGCGAGTGGGCCTTCGGCTACTCCGATGTCGAGCACGGCATCTCCGTGCCCGGTCAGATCTTCACCACCTCCCCCGAGTTCGGCTGGCGCTTCTCGGCCGCTCTCATCGGCACCCTGTCCGTGCTGCTGCTGATCCGCATCGGCCGCCGACTGTTCGGCTCCACGGTGCTCGGCTGCGCCGCCGGTCTGCTGCTGGCGGTCGACGGGTACCACCTGGTGCTGTCGCGTACCGCCCTGCTCGACATCTTCCTGCTCTTCTTCGTGCTCGCCGCCTTCGGCGCCCTGGTGCTCGACCGGGACGCCACCCGGCGCCGCTGGGCCCGGGCCCTGGAGGCCGGGCTCGATCCGACCGCCCTGGGACGGGCCGGTCGCCCGCCGGGCGGCTGGCGCAACTGGCCCTGGTGGCGGCTGGCCACCGGGGTGCTGCTCGGCTGCGCCTTCGCGGTGAAGTGGAGCGCCCTGTTCTTCGTGCCGGTGTTCGCCCTGCTGATGCTGCTCTGGGATGTCGGCGCCCGCCGGTCGGCCGGGGTGCCCCGGCCCTGGCGGGCCACCCTGCTCGACGGGTTCCCCTGGATGGTGCTCGCCGGGGTGCTGATGGCGGTCACCTACGTGGCCACCTGGTCGGGCTGGCTGCTCAGCAACGAGGGCTACTACCGGCTCGCGGAGCGGTATCCGCAGGCCGGGCTCAGCGACACTCCGATCATCGGCCCGCTGTGGAACCTGGTGCAGTACCACCAGGCCGCCCTGGGCTTCCACAGCCAGCTGGACGACCCGCACAAGTACCAGTCGTGGCCGTGGCAGTGGCTGCTGCTGGGTCGGCCGGTGGCCTTCCACTGGGTGCAGCCGCAGGGCGGTTGCGGGGCGGCGGGATGTGCCGAGGAGATCCTGTTGCTCGGCACCCCGCTGCTGTGGTGGTCGTTCCTGCCGGCGCTGGCGGCACTGATCTGGCTGGGCCTGGCCCGGCGGGACTGGCGGGCCGCCGCGATCCTGCTCCCGGTGGCCGGTGGGCTGCTGCCCTGGTTCTGGTTCGCCCTGGACGGCCGGACGATGTTCTTCTTCTACGCCGCACCGGCCGTGCCGTTCCTCGTGCTGGCGGTGGTCTACGTGCTGGGGGCGATCGCCTCTCCGGCCGGGCTGAGCGGAACCCTGCCGGTCGATGGCGCGCACGAGGAGGCGAGTCGAGATCGCCGGATGATCGGGGCGGTGATCGCCGGGGCGTACGTGGCCCTGGTCGTGATCTGTTTCGCGTACTTCTATCCGATCTTCGTGGGCCAGAACATCCCGTACACGGAGTGGTCGGCCCGGATGTGGTTGGGCAATCGCTGGATCTGAGCGCGTCCGTGTGGTCCCGGGCCGGCCCGGGACCACACGGACTGCCGGCAGGTGGACCCTGATCGACGAAAGGCCCGCACCTTCGGGTGCGGGCCTTTCGGATTCTTTCGAGCAAAAGGACGCGCCCCGATCGCCTGCCACGGGGGAAGCGGGCGATTGGGGCGCGCACCAGAAGCTTAACCACCCATGACCAGCGGCACAACGGGGCGGCACGGGTCAGATTTCCGACCGGCCTCAGCCGGCCGCGTCACCAACCCGCGCGGTCACTGTCGTATGACTGATCGCAGTCGAGGGGTCGCTCGTTCAGGGGGCCACCGCAGGGGCGACGGACTCAGAACCTCCTGGGTCGGCGGGGCAACCAACCGAGGAAGCGGCCCTGCAGGGAGGTCGACCCACACCGGTGCAGATCCTCGGTGGCAGCAGCCAGGCAGGCGGCCAGGTAGACGCTGAGCATGGCGGGATCCGCCGCGTACTCGGACAGCAGCCGAGCACGCTTCTGCTCACACGGCCAGTCCGCGCCACAGGTGCCGCAGGTCCAGCCGGGCACTACCGGCGCATGATCACCTAGCGTCGTCGCTACCGCGATCGTGCTCGCCTGAACCCTCCCGACCTCCGAGCGATCCGCACCACCCGTCATCGCGCTCCTCTCCGCCTCGCTTGGACAACCAGGTCGACTTCCGCCGTGGTTCATCGACCGAAGTCATGGTCTCGCGCACAAACAACAGCGCACAGGGAGGTGGCGGTGTTACATCCTTGCGGTACGTTCACCAGCCATGGCCGCCACGACCCGCCACACCCCACCCCCACCCTTCACCGCTAGATCGATGCCTGACGATGTTATCGGGATCGCGCCGAGGTCACGACGACAGGGAGCCGACGATGCGTGATCTGCTGCCGCCGACGGTCGCGGTGGCGGTGGCCGAACCGGCCGACTGGACCGGCGAGCTGTACGACGCCGAGGCCGCCTGTCTGGGGGAACGGGCGGTGGACAGCAGACGCCGCGACTTCACCGCCGGACGGGTCTGCGCCCGCCGGGCGATGACCATGCTGGGTCTCCCGGCGGTCGCCGTACCTGCCGCCGCCGACCGGTCGCCGGTCTGGCCAGCGGGCACGGTCGGCACCATCACCCACACCCAGGGCTACTGCGCCGCAGCGGTGGGGCGGGACACCGAGATCCGGGCGGTCGGCATGGACGCCGAGCAGCACCGCGACCTGGGCCCGGAGGTCGGTCGGCTGATCTGCCTGCCCGAGGAGCAGGACCTTCTGGCCCGGTTGCCCTCCGGGGTCTTCTGGCCGGCGGTGGTGTTCAGCGCCAAGGAGACCGTCTACAAGATCTGGCATCCGATCGTCGGTGACTGGCTCGGCTTTCACGACGCCCTGGTGGTGTTGGACCCCGCCACCGAGACCTTCACCGCCCGGATCACGCCAGCCAAGATCGACGCCGCCACGGTCCCCCAACCCCCTTCGGTGATCATCGGCCGGTTCACAGTGGAGGCGAATCTGGTCCGTACCGCCGCTACCCTGCCACCGCTCTAGGCCACCGGTCGATGTCGACCGATCGGAGCAGGACATCGACCGATCGGTGTCGTCGATGCGCGGTAGCGTCGAACGGTTCCCGTCCCGCTTCTGGTGTCCTAGGAGTACGGTGAGTCACCCCCAGCCCTCAGACGGACCGCAGGACCCCCAGGAGCGACCTCCCAGCGACCCCTGGGCTCCGCTGCATCCGCCCGGGGAACCGCAGGACGGCACCTGGGCGGGCTACTCCCCGGACCACTCGGACTACCTGTGGGCCACCCCGGAACCGCCCGGCGACACCCTCTCCCCCGCCCACCCGCCGGCACCGGTCTACGGCACACCCCAGCCCACCTCGGGCACGCCGTACCCTCAGCCGTACCCGCCGGATCGGCCGACCTCACCGCCCGGGCCGTCCCACGGCCCCTATCCGCCGGGGTTCGGCTCCCCCGCCGGGCCGACCCCGCTCGGTGGTGCCTACCCCCCGGGAGGTTCCGGCCATCCGACGGCCCCGGTCCGTCCCGGCGGCCGCAAGAGCCTGGCCGCGGTCTCCACGCTGGTGGTCATCGCGGTGCTCGGCTGCATCGGCGGAATCACCGCAGTGCTCCTCGCGTGGTGGCAGCTCATCGACGAGACCAATGAAGTGCTGCAGGATCCACCGAGCGCCTCCGCCCCGCAGCAGCCCGGCACGCCGGCCACCGAGGGCCCGACCTTCAACATGCGACCCGGCGACACCCTGGTCCTCACCGACGACCAGGGCACGGTCGAGATAACCGTGACGAAGTTCCATCTCGTCAGCAACTGTCATCCCTCAGCCCCCGCGCCGGAGAAGGGGAAGCTGCTGATCGCCGAGGTGACCGCGAGGGTCACCAAGGGCACCGGCGCGATCGACTCGGCCGACTTCCACTGGACGGCCGCCGACGGCAACACCACCGACAACGGCCTGATCGGCTCCATCTACGGGTGCAGCGGCCATTTCAAGGACGACGGCAACGACCTGCCGGCCGGCAGCACCCGCAAGGGCCAGGTCGTCTTCGACGTCGCCGACACCAACGGGGTCCTGGAGTACCGCGATCCGGCCAAGGCCCTCGGGTCCTGGAAGCCGGAGTAGGCCGCTCGCCTCCGGATAGGCGAGGGTGACATGGCACCACCGAGGCCATCACCGGGTCCCAGGTGTGCCGCCACCGCTGAACCAGGTCCATTTCCGGACCCTGTGGAACTGCCAGTAAATGCCGTCGCACGCTGCGCAGCCTGATCGGACACCGGGGCGGCAGGTCGCCTCTTGTTAGGGCGCACGAACGTCGATTAGTTTGTTTACCATCCAGACGAACTATTCCCCGAGCGAGTCTGCTCACCCCCTCAGCCCTTCTCGAAGGGAGTCCGATGACACGGCACAACCCCGGCGTGCCGACCTCGCGCCGTAACTTCCTCAGCCTGTTCGGCCTCGGCGCGGTCGCCGTCGCCGGAGGTCCCCTGCTGGCCGGCTGTTCCGAGGCGCCGGCCGGCAGCGGCAACGCCCAGAACCTGGACGCCTTCGGCCACCTGTTGCCCACCCAGAAGGACCTGACGGGCAGCATCGCCCCCGACATCGTCGGCACCCGGCCGGTTCCGGACGGCTACACCAGGTACCCGGCCAACCTCGTCGACCTGATCACCGAGAAGCCCGGCACCAGCGGCAAGGAGATCACCGCGATGACCCCGGCGTGGGGTCCCGCACCGCCCGGGATCGGCCAGAGCGCCTACCTCCAGGCGGTCAACGCGGAGTTGGGCGTCCCGGTGAACTTCACCATCCAGGACGGCAACACGTACGCCGACAAGCTCAACGCCATGCTCGGCGCCCGAGACGTGCCCGACCTGCTGTGCATACCCAGCTGGGAGGTGGACAAGATCCCGCGGTTCGCCGAGGCGATCGGGGTGTTGTTCGAGGACCTGACCGACCACCTGAAGGGCGACGCGGTCGAGGCGTACCCGATGCTGGCCACCTTCCCGACCGGGGCCTGGCGGCACGCCATCTGGAACGAGCGGCTGGCAGCCGTGCCCAACCCGACCGACGGGCCCTTCGCCTGGGTCATGTTCACCCGCAAGGACCTGCTGGACGCCCGCAGCCTGACCATGCCCACCACGCTGGAGGACCTGCTGACCGTCGCCAAGGAGGTCACCGACCCGGCGCGCAAGGTGTGGGCCTTCAACGACGTCTTCGCGATGATCCAGATGTACCACAAGGTGCCGGGGGCCAAGCAGGGCTGGCGGCTGCGCTCCGACGGCACCCCGGAGTTCAAGTACGAGACCCCGGAGTTCCGTCAGGCCCTGGAGGTCATGGCCAAGATCTACCAGGACGGCCTGGTGCACCCGGACATCGTGGCCAGTCGGGGTGCAGACGCCAAGCAGTTGTTCGCCAAGGGCGGCAACATCGTCTTCATGCAGGACGGTTTCGGCTTCTGGCAGGGCGGCCAGGCCGAACACCAGAAGGTCAACAAGGCACTGAACATCCAGCCGGTGCCGAACTTCTCCGCCACCGGCGGCGACCCCCTGGTCTGGGGCAGTGACCAGCCGATCTCCTACACCTTCATCAAGAAGGGGGTCGGCGAGGACCGGGTAAAGGAGCTGCTGCGGGTCATCAACTGGTGTTCGGCCCCGCTGGGTAGCCAGGAGGCCCAGCTACGCGACTTCGGGGTCGAGGGCAGGCACCACACCCGCACCCCGAACGGGCCGGTCAAGACCGACCTGGCCTTCAAGGAGATCAACAACCAGTACTTCTTCATCAGCGGTCGCAACCCGACCATCGGTCCCTTCGCGGACACCCCGAACTACGTGCGGGACGCCCTGGCCTACTCCAACGCCACGGTCGGTTACCTGGAGAAGGACCCCTGGGCCGGGGTGAAGCTGGAGATGCCGGCCGCCTTCAAGGCCAACCAGGTGCCGACGGAGGACAAGTTCACCGACGTGCTGCGGGGCCGCCGTCCACTGTCTGATGTGGACGCGATCCTGCAGGAGTGGAAGTCCGCCGGCGGGGAGGCGGCACGCCAGTTGCTAGCCGACTCGCTGCCCAAGGCTGGCTGATGAGCAGCACCGAAACCACCGTCCGGGCCGGGTCCGACCAGATCCGGCCCGGCGGGGCCACCCCCCGACGCCGACGCCTGCCGTTGCGCACCCGGCTGCGCCGGGACTGGCAGTTGCTGGCCATGATCGCGCCCGGCTTCGTCATCCTGCTGATCTTCAGCTACCTGCCGATCCTCGGTAACGTCATCGCCTTTCAGGACTACAACCCGTACGTCGGCAGCAATCCGCTGGAGGCGTTCGTCAAGAGCAACTGGATCGGCTTCGGGCAGTTCCAACTGCTGTTCGCCGATCCGGCGTTCTGGCACGCCTTCCGCAACACCCTGGCGATCACCGCGTTCCAGCTGGTGTTCTTCTTCCCGCTGCCGATCCTGCTGGCGATCGTCCTGCACAGCCTGCTCTCCAGTCGGCTGCGCGGCTTCATCCAGACCGTGGTCTACCTGCCGCACTTCTTCAGCTGGGTGCTGGTGGTCAGCTTCTTCGTCGCCATGCTCGGCGGCGCCGGACTCCTCGCCCAGACCATGCGCGAGGCCGGGATGGAACCGTGGAACGTGATGACCAACCCGGACACCTTCATCCTCCTGGTCACCGTCGAGGCAGTCTGGAAGGACGTCGGCTGGGGCACGATCGTCTTCCTGGCCGCCCTGTCCACCATCGACCAGAACCTGTACGAGGCGGCGGCGGCGGACGGTGCCGGCCGGTGGCGCCGGTTGTGGCACATCACCCTGCCGGGCCTGCGTCCGGTGATCGTGCTGCTGCTCATCCTGCGCCTCGGTGACGCCCTCTCGGTCGGCTTCGAGCAGTTCCTGCTGCAACGCGACGCCGTCGGTAGGCAGGCCTCCGAGGTGCTGGACACCTTCGTCTACCACTTCTCCATCGCCACCGGGAACTACGGCTACGGCGCCGCGGCCGGGTTGTTCAAGGCCGCCGTCGGGCTCTGCCTGATCCTGGCCGCCAACAAGGTGGCACACATGCTCGGCGAACGAGGGATCTACTCACGGTCATGACCGCCACCTTCCTGCGGAAGCCACCCGGAACCCGTCCCCGCCGCCCGGCCTGGGAGGAGCCGCCCAGCCCGCTCGGTCAGGGAGCCAAGGCCGTACTGCTGGGCCTGCTGGTGCTCAGTGTGCTGTTCCCGCTCTGGGTGATCCTGGTGACCAGCCTGTCCTCCCGGGAGACCATCGCCGAGGCCGGGGGCCTGGTGGTCATCCCCAAGGGGATAGACACCTCCGCGTACGCCACCATCTTCGCCGGGGGCGCGGTCACCCGGGCCCTGTGGATCAGCACCCTGGTCACCGTCATCGGCACCATCCTGGCGTTGACCATCACCGTGCTCGCCGCGTACGGGCTGTCCCGGCCCGGGTCCCTCGGCTACCGCTGGCTGCTGGCGTACTTCCTGCTGCCCTTCCTGATCTATCCGCCGCTGGTGCCGAAATATCTCGTGGTCACCGGGCTGGGGCTCAAGGACACCATCTGGGCGTTGATCCTGCCGCCCGCGATCAGCGTCTTCAACCTGGTCGTGGTCCGGGGCTTCTTCCAGGGCATCCCCTCCGAACTGGTGGACAGCGCCCGCATCGACGGGGCCAGCGACTTCCGCACCCTGACCCAGATCGTGCTGCCACTGGCCCGGGCGGTCATCGCGGTGGTCGGCCTGTTCTACGCGGTCTCCTACTGGAACGTCTGGTTCGACGCCCTGCTGTTCATCGACCGCAACGACATGTACCCGATCCAGCGGGTGTTGCAGAGCTACCTGCTGGCCGGTCAGGCACCGACCAACTCCGGTGCGGCCACCGGCGTCACGATGCCACCCACGGAGGCCATCAAGATGGCCGTCGTCGTGCTCACCGTGACGCCGATCGTCGCGGTCTACCCCTTCATCCAGCGGCACTTCGTCAAGGGCGTCCTGATCGGCGCCATCAAGGGCTGACCGGTCAGGCGAGGCTGATCTGCCGGGTGATGGTCGGATCGGTGATCTCGGCGTCCTTGGCCAGCAGCATCGCCTTGCTGAGGATGACGGCGAGCAGACCGTCACCCTCGAAGGGCAGGAACTGCTGCTCCTGCACCCGGCCCGTGGCACGGTCGGGAACGATGCAGAGGTAGGCGTCGTTCGGGCTCATCAGGATGTTGCCCGACCCCAGGTGGATCCGGTACGTGCGCAGGTCACCGTCGACCACCAGGAACCGGCCGTCGATGCGGGCCCGCTGCCCCACCGCCAGCCGGGGCAGCAGCCGGGCCAGCAGGTCGCGCCGGGTCTCGGCCGTCGCGGACAACTCCCCGAAACTGTACGAGGACCAGTAGTCCCGGAATCGGCCCTGCGGGCCGCCGTCGGACCAGGTCGGGTCGTTGCCGACGCTGGCCACCCCGACGAACAGGTCGACGTCCCGCATGATCTCGCTGAACACCAGCGGCGGGATCTGGTCGAGCGGCAGGGGCTCGCTCGGCAGGGCATTCGTCCACCGCCCCGGCGAGTAGCCGCCACCGTCGGCGTGCGACCAGTTCTGTGCGGCGGCGATCGGGTAGAAGCGCACCTGGTCGGTGACGAGCCGCAGGTAAGAGCCGCTCTCGGTGGTGTCGGCACCGTACTCGTCGCCGATCCCCTCCACCCAGTACTCGGCGCGCAGGCCCCAGCCGGGCAGTTCCCGGAAGGTCGGCGGGTACGAGTCGTCGACCATCAGCCGGAGCCGGTCGGTCCAGCCCCGGACCGCGGCCAGCGCGTGGAACTGGTGCTGCCGCAGGATGTGCCCGGCGAACCGGTTGGAGTAGGTGCCGGTGGTCTCCTCGGCCGGGGTTAGCAGGTAGACCTCCCGGTGCGCCTGCTTGAACGGCTGGACGACCCGGTGCCGCTCCAGCCACTCCCGCCAACCGACCACCTCCGGCACCGGCCGCCCGATCGGATGCCAGATCCGCACCTGCGCGTCGTCGGCAACGGCGACCGGACTGTCGTCCACGGTGCGCAGCGCACCGTCGGCCCACCCGCACGGCACCCCGTCGACCAGCCAGAGCAACCGGCGGGCCAGCACGCCGACCAGCGGATGATCCAGGTAACGCTGCCGCCACACGCCGAAGGCCCAGGTGCGCTGGGCCAGGAACAGCCCGTCCAACCGGGCCGTCTGGGCGGCCAGCATCCCGCTGACCTCCTTGGCCAGGCCCTTGAGCTCGGCCAGTTGCGCCGGGTGGTCCCGGCGTACCGTGGCCGGTGGGCTCTTGACCTGACGGCCGGACTCGTTGCACCAGGCCAGGGTGACGCTGGTGCCGGCGATCAGCAGCTCGGCCCGGCAGCCGCCGAGGGTCACCTCGTGCCGGCCCACCCCGGTCAGGCCGTAATCCGGGACGGCCAACTCCTCGATCTCGTCCCGCCCGATGCCCATCGCCGCCGCGCGAGCGTCGAGCGCCTTGTCGATCTCGTTGCGGGTGCCCTTGTAGGTGACCCGGGTCGACAGCCGGGCTAGCTGCGCCAGGGCCGCCTCCCCGTCGAGGCGGCCGAGCACCCCGACCGCCGCGTTGGCCACCTTAGGGCAGGCCGGGCCGATGCCGGGCAGCCGACGCAGCATCGCCTCGACCAGGCCGCCGATCAGGCGTACCTGCTCGGGGGCCGGACCGGTGCGCTCGACCAGCCAGAGCAGGCCCCGCAGCAGGTCGGCGTTGATCGGAGCCGGCGGGCGTTGCGGCGTCCGCGCGGCGGTGGCCAGCCACCGGTCGAGGACCTGCCGGGCCTCGGCCGGGTCGGCCGGGGTGAGCAGTCGGGACGCCTCGGTCGACCAGCCGGCCGGGGGTCGGGGGGTGGTCGCGGTGCTGGCATGGGCGACCAGCCGCTGCCAGACCGGGCCGAGGGTGGGCAGCTCGGCCAGGATCTGCTCGGCCCACGGGTCGGCCGGGTCGAGCTGCGGCCCGGTCAGCTCGGCGATCAACTGCCGTAGCCGTTGACTCTCGTCGGACCGGTCGACAAGCACCGCCATCAACTCGCCGGAGAGCGGACCGGTGGCCAGCAGGCTCCGGGCGATCGTCTCCAGCGCGGTCGGCGACAACGAGTACGGCTCCTGCACGGCGTACGCGGCAAGGTCCTGAAGCTGTTCGGTCGCCAGGTCGGTGGGGAGCCGGCGGGACAGCTGCCCGATCAGATCCCGCACCAACCAGGTCCGGACCGGGTCCTGTCTCACCAGGGTGGCCATGGCCTGCACCAGCCGGGCCACGTCCGGGCGGGGCAGCGCGCGGAGCGCGGCGCGTACCTCCGGGTTGTCCCGGCAGAACCGGGCATGGGTGTAGAGGTGGTCGGCCAGCGCGGTCAGGTCGTTCGCGGCGACCAGGTCACGGGCGCGGGTGGCGAGCCCGACAGTGTCGGTGGTGGTGGTCATCGGCTCAGCCACCGACCAGCGCGACGAGCTTGAGGAAGGTGACCTCGGTGTCGCGGCGCAGGTCGACCTCGTCGTCCAACTCCTCCACCTGGCGGTCGCCGACCAGCACCACGAAGCCGTTGCGGCCGAACGCCTCCTCGGCCAGAGCGACCTGCCGCGCGGCGTCGACCCGGCGAGGCGACCGCGGTGCCGGGTCGCCGTTGAGCGTCCGCTCGGTCGAGGTGGGCTGCACCAGCAGCCGGCGGGGTGCCGAGGTGGCCGCGTTGTACTCGGCCACCTCCTGGTGGATCCGCCGGCGGATCAGCTCGCGCAGCGTCAGCCGCTCCTCGAAGATCTGCAAGGCCCACGCCGGGGTACGCGCACCGGCCGTGCTCTCATCCACAAAGGTCACCGTCGCCATGCCGGGGGAGTCTAGGTACGGCCCCCGACACTCTCGTCAGTCCAGCGCGAAGGTGGCCGAGGCCCGCCCGGCCGCATCCGGTACGGCCTCCAGGTAGAGCAGCCCGTCGCGGTGCCGGACGTACTGGCCGGGGAAGTTCACCGATTCCAGGGACACCTTCCCCGCGTCGGCCAGGCCGGCCCGACGGGTGAAGGTGGCGTCCTGCCGGAACAGGTTGGAGCCGTCGTTGCGCTCCACCCAGAGCTGGTGGTTGCGGTGCCGCAGGTAGTAGCCGGGATAGTTGGTCGACTCCAGGGAGATCGCTGCGGAATTCGACAGGCCGGGGACGATCCGGAACTGCGAGTCGGCCAGGTTCGTCACGTTCGGCTCCAACCGGACCCGGAACTCCCAGTGCCGCAGGTAGCGGTCCGGCAGGTCGTGGGCGCGCAGCCGGACCGGGGTGGCGCCGTCCGGCACCGGCACCCCGAAGTTCGGCGTACCGTCGGCGTTCCAGTACACCCGCTGGATCCGGGTACGCCGGTTCGGGTCGTTCAGCGGGTCGTAGCCGTTGCCGAGGTACCGCTCGTAGTTGCGGGAGTGGTAGACGATCACGTCGCTGCCGTCCTCGGCGACCGTGAAGGAGTTGTGGCCGGGACCCCACTGGCCGGTCCGGGCGTCGCTGGCCAGCACCGGGGTGGCCCGCTTGCTCCAAGAGGCCGGGTTGAGCAGGTCGCTGTTGGCCGAGGCGGTGAGCAGTCCGACGGCGTAGCTGGCGTCGGTGGCGCTGGCCGAGTAGGTCATGAAGACCCGACCGTTGCGGATCAGCACCGCCGGTCCCTCGTTCACCCGGTAACCCCGGGTCTCCCAGGCGTACGTGGGGGTGGCGATCAGGGTCGGGGTGCCGGCGTACGTCCAGGGGTTTATCGCTCGGGCCAGGTAGATGTTCGAGTTGCTGCCGGCGTACTCGGCCCAGGCCAGGTACCGCTGCCCGTTGTGCACGAAGGTGGTCGCGTCGAGGGAGAAGCTGCTGCGGGCCGGCTGGAGTTGGCCGCGTTCGGTCCACGGCCCGTCCAGGGGGTTGGCCGCGCTGCTCTCCAGCACGTACGGCCGGATGGCCCAGATGTCGTCCGTCCGCCCGGCGGCGAAGTAGACGTACCACCGGCCGTCGATGAAGTGGATCTCCGGGGCCCAGATGTGTGCGCCCATCTCACCACTGCTGTGTTTCCGCCAGATCACCCGCTCGGGTGCGGTGGCCAGCCCCTGCAGGGTGGTGGCCCGGCGCAGCACGATCCGGTCGTACTCGGGCACGGTGGCGGTGAAGTAGTAGTAGCCGTCGGTGTGCCGGTAGATGTGCGGGTCAGCCCGCTGCTCGGCCAGCGGATTGCTGAAGACCACGGCGGCGGCCCGCGCCGGCGCACCCGGCCCCACCACCACCCCGGCACCCACCACCACCAGAGCGGCGAGCACCCCCGTCACCCTCCTGCCGAACCCCTTCGCCCGCATCTCGACCCGCCTCTCACCCCGCGACCCCACATCGCGCTACCGCATTGATAACGCTCACATCGAACTCAGTCAACGCATACCCGTCGACCGAAGCGTTGATCAAGAGGTTTTGGTCGCGGGAACGGGTTCCGTAGACCAGAACCTCTTGATCAACAGGGTGAGGAGGGGTGGGTCAGGCGGTGGCGGCGCCGTCTACGGCGATCGACGCGCCGCTGATGTGGCGGCCGCCGTCGCCGACCAGGTGGCTGACCGTGGCCGCGACGTCGGAGGGGGAGGCGTACCGACCCAGGGCGATCTGGCTGCGCTGGGCGTCGGCCTCGGCGCTGTCCGCCGGGTTCATGTCGGTGTCGGTGGAACCGGGCAGGATCAGGTTGACGGTGATCCCCCGTGGGCCCAGTTCCCGGGCCAGGGCCCGGGTCAGGCCGTTGACCGCACTCTTGGTCATCGCGTACGCGCTCACCCCGGGCACGGTGACCCGGCTGGAGAAGCTGCTGCCGATGTTGACGATCCGCCCGCCCGCGCCCATGTGGCGTACCGCCGCCTGGGTGGCCAGGTAGACCCCGCGCACGTTCACCGCTACCGCCCGGTCCAGGTCTTCGAAGCTGACCGACTCGATCGGCCCACCGGCGAAGACCCCGGCGTTGTTGACCAGGATGTCCAGCCGCCCGAACTCGTCAACCGTCCGCTCGACCGCACCCACGACCGCCGCCGGGTCGGCACTGTCCGCACTGATCGCCAGACCCCTGCGGCCGTACGCCTCGATGCCGGCGACCACGGCCTTGGCGCTGGCCTCGGCGGCGCGGTAGGTGAAGGCGACATGGATGCCGTCCTCGGCCAGCCGGCGCGCGATGGCGGCGCCGATACCCCGGCTTCCGCCCGTGACCAGTGCAACCCGATGAGCATGTCGGACAGTCATGGCCTCAATCCTGACAGTCGACTCAGGACCTGAAGCAGCCGGGTCTCGGTGCCTCAGCGGGACCGGTGAGTGTTCAGGCGGGCGGCCTGGCGGGTCAGGTGATCCCGTTCGGCCAGGTTGAGGGCCTGGTGGGCGGCCTCGGCGTACAGGCGTGCCGCCGTCACCAGGTTGCCGTCGCGTTCGTGCAGGTAGGCCGCCACCGCCCGGTAACGGGGCAGGGACTCGTCCAAGGCCGCGAGCGCCGCCAGGCCGGCGCGCGGACCGTCGGCCTCCCCGACGGCGACCGCCCGGTTGAGTCGTACGACCGGGCTGTCGGTCAGTCGGACCAGTTCTTCGTACCACTCGACGATCTGCACCCAGTCGGTCTCCTCGGCGGTCAGGGCGTCGGCGTGCAGTGCCGCGATGGCCGCCTGGGCCTGGAACTCGCCCAACCGGTCCCGGGCCAGGGCTCCCTGAAGAAGCTGGACCCCCTCGGCGATCGTGGTGGTGTCCCAGCGGCCCCGGTCCTGCTCGGCCAGCGGCACCAGGCTGCCGTCCGGTGCGATCCGGCTGGCCCGCCGGGCGTGGTGCAGCAGCATGAGGGCCAGCAGCCCGACCACCTCGGGATGATCGATCACTGTGGCGAGTTGCCGGGTCAGCCGGATCGCCTCAGCCGCCAGGTCGACATTGCCGGAGTATCCCTCGTTGAAGACCAGATACAGCACCCGCAGCACGGTGGCGACCTCGCCCGGCTGATCGAACCGTACCCCCGACACGGTGCGTTTGGCCCGGCTGATGCGCTGGGCCATGGTCGCCTCCGGCACCAGGTAGGCCTGGGCGATCTGCCGGGTGGTCAGCCCACCGACCGCGCGCAGGGTCAGGGCGACCGCGGAGGAGGGGGCCAGCGAGGGATGGGCGCAGCGGAAGTACAGCTGGAGGGTGTCGTCCACGTCCGGCACCGGCCCCGGTGCCGGCTCCTCCTCGACGAGGTTTTCCCGGCGACGGCGCGCGGCGTCCGCCCGGGTCAGGTCCAGGAACCGCCGCCAGGCCACGGTGACCAGCCAACCCTTCGGGTCCCGTGGCGGGTCGGCGGGCCAGGTCCGGATCGCCTCGATCAGGGCCTCCTGTACGGCGTCCTCGGCCGTCGCGAAGTCCGCTCCGCGACGGCCGAGGACCCCGAGCACGCCCGGGATGAGACCCCGAAGCAGTGCCTCGTCCATCAGGTCACTGGGTGGCGTTCGGCGGGACGGTCAGGAAGGGGCGTACCTCCAGCCACTCGTGGATCGGCTTCCCGCCGGCCCCCGGCGCGGCCGACAGCTCCCCGGCCAACTCGATGGCCCGCTCGTAGCTGTCGACATCGATCACCATCCAACCGGCGATGAGGTCCTTGGTCTCCGCGAAGGGACCATCGGTGACCGGGGGGCGGCCCTCCCCGTCGTATCGGACGAAGGTCCCCTCCGGGGCCAGGGCCTGACCGTCGACGAACTCCCCGGTCGCCACCAGCCGGTCCGCGAAGTCACTCATGTACTGCATGTGTGCCGAGATCTCCTCCGGCGTCCACTGCGTCATCGGCACGTTGTTCACCGGGTCTGGAGCACCTCGGTAGTGCTTGAGCAGCAGGTACTTGGCCATTGGTGGTTCCCCTCGATGCTGGTGTGACCCATTCTGGTCAGCCTCACCCCGGAGACGGAGCCGACCGGCGGATCTCGACATCCCCGCTACCAGCGGTTGCGGGCCTCCTCGGCCCAGCCGACCAGACCGTCCAGGTCCACCCGCTCACCATCATCGGTCGTCGCCCAGCCGGTGAAGTGCCCGAAGCACTGGTGTGTCTCGTTGGCGAGCACACCCAGGTTGGTCCGGGCCACCTTCTCGTGGAAGGGGTGAAACCGCACCTGGACCCGTGCCCCGCTGATCCGCCACGGCCGCAACCAGTCGGCACGGTCGTACTCCCAGCGCAGCTCATCACCGATCTTGTGCAGCCGGCCGTCCAGGAAGAGACCGTTCTCGGTCGAGCCGGTGCCGTCGGTCCACCGACCGCCCAGCTGGATGGCCCGGCCCGGACCGCAGCCGGCGGCCCAGTTCCAACGGATCGAGTACGGCCACCGGCCCCGCCCGTGGTCCAGTACGGCGAAGGAGTCAGCCTCGTCGACCACATGCGGCACCCCGCCGACCCGCAGGGTGCCGCGTACCGGCCGACCGAGGTCCTTGACGGTGTACTGGAACCGGCGGGTGCTCCAGGGCACCACCACGCTGAGTGATTCATGTCCCTCCGGCAGCGGCACCACCAGGTCGACCTCGATGTCCTTCGCGGTGGCCCGGATCGTGGTCCCCGCCGCCGTCTGGTCGATCTCGATCGAGATCCCGCCACCGCGGGCCCGCACCTCACCCGCCCCGCTGACCGGCGGAAAGAGGGTGCCCCGGGCGAAGGGAACCACCGCGCCCCGGTCGATCTCCACCCCCGTAGCCCGGTCGAGCACATAGAGGCTGTGCACCCCGGCGTAGTCCAGCGAGGAGGCCACCAGGCCGACGATGTGGCTGGGGGTGACGATCCCCCAGTACTCCCAGCGCTTGTTGCGGCCCCAGCCACGCAGGTTGGCCCGGTGTACCGGACGGCGGCTGAACCCCACCGCCTCCGGCCGCAACCGCCCGTCGGCCAGGCACAGGTCGATCGGCTCGGTGGTCTCCTTCTCGTGCGTCACGACGGCGAGCCTAGCCACTACCGTGGTTCCGCGACCTGGTCCGGGGCTCGGTGGAGATCTGGTCCGGGGGCGGTGGCCGCCCGGTCGGCCAGCAGGAGAATCTCCTCCTCCGCCGCCTCGGCGGGCAGGTCCAGGATCGCCCGGTTGAGGCCGGCAAGCTCCTCCGGTACGCCTTGCAGGAAGGTGACCAGCCCGGTCGTCTCCTCCCGGGGGATCAGGTGGGTCAGGACGATCGCGAGATTTCGTGACGCGGAATCGTCTCCCAGGGCCTCCATGGTGACCAGCGCTTCGGGGGACAGATCGGGTGCCACCCCGAGGCGGATCAGTTCCTCCACCTCGGCGCGGATGCGGTGCAGCTCGGCGATCCTGGTGTCGAGTTCCGCGCGCAGTCCGTGCAGGGACTGCTGGCCGTGCTCCTCGGAGTCGAGCATCCGCCCCACCCGCTCCAGGGGGAAGCCGAGCCGGGCCAAGCGGCTGATCCGCAGCGCGAGAATGAGATGACCGGCGTCGTACTGCTTGTAGCCGTTCGTGCGGCGTTCCGGTTCGGGCAGCAGCCCGATGTCATGCCAGTGGCGGATCGACCGCAGGGTGACTCCGGCCAGGTCCGCGAGTTGCCGGGTGCTCCATGCCACGATCAGCCCGCTGCTTCCGCTGCCGGCGCCAGCCCGTCCAGCGACCGGAAGGCCGGGGCACTCAGCGCGACGATGACGGTCAACACCATGACGACCGCGATCCCGATGCCGGCCGCCTCCAGCCCACGATCCGAGGCGATCGCGGCGATGGGGGCCGAGGTCAGGGCGGGGGCGGCGAGCATGAGGGCATTCTGGGCGCCAAGCACCCGTCCGCGCATCCGGTCCGGGGTCGCCTCGATGGTCGCCACCCCCAGCACCGCCGACATGGGGCCGCTGGTCAACCCGATGAACACGGCCGCAGCGAGCACCAGCCACGGGGCCGCCAGCAGACCGATCACGGTGAACCCGACCCCGAGACCGACCATCCCGATCACGAACCAGGTACGTCGCGACACCTTGCCCACGGTCGCCGCGTAAAGGCCGGCGCTGAACAGACTGCCGACCGCGATCCCCATGATGGCGAAACCGCTGAACTCGGGCAGCCTCTCGCTGGTGAAATAGGCAGGCATGATCGTGGCCTGGAGCGCCGCGATCACCGCGATGAACACCGCCGTCAACAGGCTCGCACCCAGCACCAGTCGATGCCCCACCAGGAACCGCCACCCGACCACAAGATCAACGAACACGGTACGCACACCCACCCGCGCCGAACTCCCCCCGGCCCGGTTGATGTCGCCCACCTCGGGCGACATCGCAAACGACAGCACCGCCGCCGCCGCACTCATGGCGGCGGTGATGAACAGGGCGGTGGAACTCACCCCGACCAGCCACACCAGCAGTCCGCCCAGGCCGGGGCCGATCAACACCAGCGCACCGGACAACGACTCGCGTACGCCGACCAGCCGGTCCAGCGCCCCCGGCCTACCTCCGTCGAGTTCGACGAGCCGGGGCAGCAGGGTCTCCCGCGCCGTCATCCCCGGCATGTCACCGAACGCCCCGACCACACCCAGCACGATGAACCAGGTCAGGTCCAACCCCCACAGCGCGTCCACGACCGGCACCGCCGCGACCGACCCCGCCGACAGCACATCGCTGATGATCGACACGGTCCGCCGGTTGACCAGATCAACCAGCACTCCCGCCAGCACTCCGACGACCGCCGCGACAGCGGTCGTCACCGAGGCGAGAATCCCGACGGCGAGAATGTCGCCGGTCGTGGCGAGCACCAGCAGCGGAAACAGGACCGAGGCGATCCCGTTCCCGAGCAGAGACAGACTGTACGACCCCAGATACGCCCACGTGCTCCTACTCATGGGGCCGATCACAAACTATGCCGCCACGGCACAGTCAACCCTGAACGCCCACTCCTGCCCGGGCAGGTGGGGATTCTCGTCCGGACCGATTGTGAACGGGCCGACACCTGTCGGGGTGTAGGCAGGCGGGATGCCGGGTACCTCGCGCCCTACCCCTTACCCCTGCCCAGGAGGACCCCATGACCGTCGTACTCGCCGTTGTCTGCAGCGACGGGGTGGTGATCGGCGCGGACTCCCAGATCACCGAGAGCGACCGTGGTCTGAGCTTCCCCGCCCAGAAGCTGCACCCCCTGGGTGCCTGCGCCGCCTGGGGCGGCAGCGGGGCGCGGGGGGTGCTCAACGACCTGCGCCCCCTGCTCGAGGAATCGGCCACCGCCATCCTCGAAGCACCCGACATCGGCGACGAGTTGCAGGAGCGCGTCCTGCCCGTCTTCAAGAAGCACTACAAGAACTACATCCCGGACGTGCCCGGCGAGGGCAGCGGCGGCGGTGTGTCGGCGTACCTGCTCGTGGCCGGCTACAGCCAGGGCGGGCCGTGGATCGTGGAGATCAACCCCAACGGGCTCATCGGCCGCTACGAGGACGTGGGCTTCCACGCCATCGGCTCCGGCGCCCCCATGGCCCAACAGGCCGGCGCGCTGCTCTCCCACTTCCGGATGACCACCCGCACCGTCGAGTACGGCGTAGTGGGCGTGGTACGGGTACTGGAGGCGCTGGAGCAGACCTCGCCGTCGGTCGGCAGGCCGTTCAGCGTCGCGTGCATCCGCGAGGAGGGTGCCCACCACCTCGACGAGAAGGAGATCACCAAGGCGCTGAAGGACGTCCAGCGCTGGTGCGACCTCGAACAGGAAGCCCTCGACCGGCTGTTCGACTGACACCGGCGCCGAGCACGTCACGACTGCGGTAATCGATCAGAAAAGGCCGTCTCCGACTGCCGGAGACGGCCTTTGAACTGGGTGGAGCTGAGGGGATTTGAACCCCTGACCCCCTCGATGCGAACGAGGTGCGCTACCGGTCTGCGCCACAGCCCCTCCGCCGGCTAACCGGCATTGGTCCCACCCGGCTTTCACCAGGCGGGCCGGCGACAAGGCTAACAGGTCTGCCGCCCTCCCCGCGAACCGGCCCGCCCAGCCGTACCCCGCACCGCCGGCCTCCGCAGACCGGGCAGCGATCCGCCTCCGTGGCCCGGGAGGCGTGCGCGGTTTCGGCGATGTGGCGGGGTCCGGGACGGTCGGATACCGCCACATCGGCGAAACGGAGTCGATCATGGAAAAGCGCGGAGGGGATCAGGCGGAGTGGGAGCCTCGGCCGGCTTCGTAGGGGCGTCCGCGTAGGCCGCCTACGCGGCGGTAGGAGACCGAGCCGCCGCTGGCGGCGGGGGGCAGGTCGGCGGGGCGGTCCAGGCCCATGGCGGCGCGTCGGACGGCTTCCCGCTGGGCGGCCAGGCGACGTTGGGCCTCGCGCCGGGCGGCGGCGCGGCGGGCCTGCTCGCGGCGGACCTCGGCCTGGCGGGCGGCGAGCCAGGCGGCCTCGCGGGCGCGGGCCCGGCGGCGGCGCTGGTCTGCCAGGGCCCGGGCGCGCAGGTGTACGACGTACACCAGGAGCAGGGTGGCGGTGACCGCGAAACTGATCCAGAACCCGGGGCCGACCACCACGACCCCGACCAGTTCGACGGCGTTGAGCAGGAGCAGCGCGGCGAGCACGCGGCGGCGGCGGTAGACGGCCGGGGTGTGCGGGCGACGCCGGTCCCCCCGACGGCGGGCCCGACCTGCGCCGGACGGGACGGACCGCAGCCGACCAGACCGCCCGGACCGGCGGGACGGCGACCCCTCAGGCTCGGCGGAGCGGCGCCGAGTCGCAGGGGGGCCGGAGACCGGAGCGGCGAGTTCCCCGAAGGCGGAATTCTCACTCAGGGTGACGACTAGAGCGCGCGGCGCATTGACCGGGCGGCGACCCGGGACAGTACGGCGTCGGCGTCGGCGCTGAAGCACCCGCGCCGTCGACTGCGCCCGCTCCGCCACCAGCCGCTCGGCGGCGTCGTACCGGCGAACCAGCGCCGGAGCGAGGGCGAGCAGCCCGGCGGCGGCGAGGACGGCGAGGAGCACCGAGGTCGGCACCCTCAACCCCTCCCGTCACCAGATTCGAAGCAGCCACCCACCGGCCGCAGAATCTTCCACCGAACGGCGTCGGCGACGTGAGACATGCGGAGCCGGCAGCGCCTGCCGCAGCTTGCAGTTACTTGAGGTTACGGGTCGACGTCGCTGGAACCACCGCGCCGCGCCGAACCTGCACGTGGGACGCCTCACGGCGCGATCATGGAGTACGGGCGCGTATCCGGTGCCAACGGGCCAGCAGCCCGCCCTCGGCGGCCACTTCCTCACTGGTCATCGCGTATCCGATGTGGTCACGCCAGGCGCCGTCGATGTGCATGTAGCGCGGGTGGTACGCCTCCTCGCGGAAGCCCAGCTTCTCCACCACCCGGCGGGACGGCCCGTTCTCCGGGCGAATGTTGACCTCCACCCGGTGCAGCTCACCTGCGCCGAAGGCGTGGTCGACGACCAGGGCCAGGGCAGTGGGGATGACTCCTCGGCCGGCCACCCGACGGTCCACCCAGTATCCGATGTAGCCGGAGCAGAAGGCTCGGCGCACAATGTTGCCCACGTTGATGTGCCCGACCAGATGCTCCTGGCCCTCGGTGTCAAGGCAGACCGCGAAGGGCATGCTCTCGCCGGCCCGAGCGGATCGCCGCTGGTCCCGGTAGACCCAACGGAAGGTGGCCGGGGAGTTGAGCTGGTCCCAGTCGCCGCCCAGGGAGGACTCCCAGGGGGCCAGCCAGTCCCGGTTGGCGCAGCGCACCTCCGACCAGGCCATCGCGTCGGAGCGTCGGTACGGTCGCAGGGTCACCGGGCCGTCGGTGAGCACCGCCGGCCAGCCGGGTGCCTGTCGCAACCGCACCAGTCCTCCCACTTCCCAGCGTCAGCGTCGGCGGTCGAGCAGCAGCACGTCCACCGTGGAGCCGGCGGCGGCGGCGGTCACCCGCTCGCCGAGTACGAGAAGTCCATTCGCCTCCGCCAGGCCGGAAAGGGTGAACGGGCCGCCATTGAGCGGTTGGACAGTGTATCCCCCGCCCCGCCGCTCGGCGACGTGCGCGGGCCGGAACTCCCGCAGCCCGGCCGGCGAGGAGACCGTCTCCAGCAGGTGCGCCCGGACGCTGGGCCGGAACACCGGCTCGGCGCCGGCCAGCAGGTTGATCGCCGGGCGGGCCAACACCTCGAAGCCGATCATCGCCGCACCCGGGTCGCCGGGCAGGCAGACCACCGGCACCTCCTCGGCTCCGACCGTGCCGAACCCGAGCGCGGTGCCGGGGTAGAGCGCTACATCGGTGAAGGTGACCGGCCCGGCCCGGTGGCCCTCCCGACGGGAGAGGATCCGGCGGACCATGTCCCCCGGCCCGGTGCCGGTGCCGCCGGTGGTGATGATCAGGTCGGCCCGCAGGGTCTGATCCTCCAGCAGGCCGCGTAGTCCTTCCGGGTCGTCGTCGCAGATCCCCACCCGGTACGCCAGGGCTCCCGCTTCCGCCGCGGCGGCGGTCAGCGCGTGCGAGTTGGCGTCCACCACCTGGCCGGGCTGGCTGCCCCGGCCCACGTCGACGAGTTCGTCCCCGGTGGCCACGATCACCACCCGGGGACTGGGGCGGACCACGACATGCCCGATGCCGGTGGCGGCCAGCACCGCCACCAGGGCCGGTGAGACGTAGGTGCCGGAGCGGGCGAGGACGGCACCCGCGGCCACCTCCTCGCCGGTACGGCGTACCCCGTACCCCCGTTTGGGGACCCGGAAGATCTCCACCGCGGCCATGCCCTGGTCGGTCCATTCCACCGGCACCACCACGTCGGCGGCGATCGGCAGGGGCGCACCGGCGGCTATCGAGAAGCACGAGCCCGGGGTCAGCCGCACCGGACGCCAACTGGCCGCACCGAGGTCACCGACCACATTGAGTCGTACGGTGCGACCGCCGGCACCGCCGGACTGGGCCGGGACGTAACCCACGCCCCGGGCCCCGCCGGCGATGTCCTCCCAGCGCGCGGCGTACCCGTCGACGGCCGCCTGATCGAAGGCCGGGAACGAGTGCGGTGCGATGACGTCCTCGGCGAGGACGTTACCGTGCGCCTGGGTGAGGTCGAGGTCGAGTGGAGGCAGCGCGCGTAACCTGCGCAGCACACTGCCCAGGTAGTCGGCGAGCGGCGTCAACCCGTTTTCGGCCGCCTCGGCGTCGGCCGTCGCGGTCATGTATCCCGACCGCCCGACGCGTCGTTGTTGACGAACTCGGTCAGCCACTTACGGAACTCGCTGCCCAGATCCTCGCGCTCGGCGGCGATCTGCACCACGGTCTGCAGGTACCCCAGCGGCATCCCGGTGTCGTAGCGGGTGCCCCGGTAGACGATCGCGTGCACCGGGGTGCCCTCGGCCCGCAGCAGTTCCATCGCGTCGGTCAGTTGGATCTCGCCCCCGCTGCCCGGCTGGGTACGACGGATGGCATCGAAGATCTTGCCGGGCAGCACGTAGCGGCCCAGCACGGCCAGGTTGCTCGGGGCCTCCTCCGGGGCAGGCTTCTCGACCATTCCGGTGACCTTGACTACCTCGCCGATGTCGGTCAGTTCGGCCTCCGCCGGCTCGACCGAGGCGATGCCGTACCGCTTGGTCTCGGAGGGGTCGATCTCGAAGAAGGCCAGCACCACCCCGCCGGTACGGGCCTGAAGTTCCAGCATGGCCGGCAGCAGGGGTTCGGAGAGGTTGACGAACTCGTCACCGAGCATCACCGCGAAGGGTTCGTCGCCGACATGCGACTCGGCGTACCCGACGGCGTGGCCCAGCCCCAACTGCTCGGGCTGGCGGCAGGTGTAGATGGCGGCCAGTTCCTCGGTGCGTTTGACGGCGGCCAGCAGGTCAGGTTTCTCCGCGAGCCGTTCCTCCAGATCGGGCCGACGGTCGAAGTGGTCGACCATGGATGTCTTGCCCCGGCCGGTGATCAGCAGAATGTCGCCGATGCCGGCGTGCGCGGCCTCCTCGACGATGTACTGCAACACCGGGCGGTCCACGACCGGCAACAGTTCCTTGGGCACCGCCTTGGTGGCCGGCAGGAACCGGGTAGCCAGGCCCGCGGCCGGGATCACGGCCTTGACGGCACGGGAGCGGCCGGTGGCGGCGGCCGCTGAGGGGTTCGCTGAGTGCTCCGACATGTCGCGAGACTATCGGCCACAGCGGCAACTCGGCGGGTGAGGACCACAAAGACGCGCCGCCCGCCCGACCGGTTCTGCCGATGCCGGGCCCCGAGGGCTCAGCCGGGCTCGCCGGGTTCGGCCGAGGTGCCGGTGGCGCCGCCGGGACCAGCCCGGGGCAGCCCGTCGGCCGGGCTGCGGGCGGCGGCGGTCACCTGCATCTCCCGGGTGGGGGGCACCGCCGGGGCGCGGCGGACCCCGGCATCGCCGTCACCCAGGTCGGCGATCCGACTCGGGTGCCGCGCCACCCGCCAGGTGTCCCGACCGGCCGCCTTGGCGGCGTACAGCGCCTCGTCCGCGGCCTCCAGCACCCGCAGGCCGCTCTCGGCGTGATCGGGGTAGACCGCGATGCCGATGGAGACCGTGAACCGGATGGAGTGCCCGACCCCCGCGTGCCCCGGCACGGTGACCGGGGTGTTGCGGATGGCCGCGCCCAGCCGGTCGGCGACGATGGTGGCCCCTCGGGCGTCGGTCTCCGGCAGCAGCACCACGAACTCCTCCCCACCCTGCCGGAAGGCCAGGTCCACCTCGCGGATCTCGCCGCGTACCCGGCGGGCGAATTCGGCCAGTACGGTGTCACCGGCCGCATGGCCGTAGCTGTCATTGATCTTCTTGAACCGGTCCAGGTCGAGTACGAGGACACTGACCATCCGGCCGAACCGACTGGCCCGCTCCACCTCCCGCCGCAGCGACTCGCGCAGGTAGCGGTAGTTCCACAGGCCGGTCAACGGGTCGGTGAGCGACAGCCGCTGGGCCTCCTCGTGGACCCGTACGTTGTCCAGGGCCACCGCCACATGCCCGGCGAAGGTACGCAGGGTGGCCAGGTCGTCGTCGTCGAACTCCTCCCCGCCCAGCCGGTCGTAGAGGGCCAGCACCCCCAGCGGCCGGGCGGGGACGGTCGGTGGGGTGTCCTCCCCCGGTCGACCGCTCCCCGGCTCCCTGGTCCTGCCGGCCTCCACGGCGAAGGGCACGGCGATGTAGGTGTGGCAGGGCGGCTCCTCGGCAGAGGTGGCCTCCGCCCGTCCCCGGCAGGGCTGGCCGGTGGCCGCTACCGTCCGGACCACGCTGTCGGCCAGCGGCACCCGGGGTGCCGTGGGGCCGCTCCGGCGCCCGTCGAGCCCCTCGGTGCACTGGGCGACGAGCCCACCCCCCGGCTCGGTGAGCAGGACCGCCCCGGCCCGAGCCCCGGTCGCCGCGAGTGCACTGTGCAGGATCACCCGCAGGATGCGTTGCAGGTCGTGGGTGCTGGCCAGGGTGTCGCCGAGCACGGCCAGGTGGCCGCGCAACTGGTCCCGGCTGCTGGCCAGCGCCGCCAGGTAGCCGCCGGTCTCCCGGGTCATCCGGTTGAACGCCTCGGCCAGCCGACCGATCTCGTCGCCGCTGCGCACCGGCACCCGGGCGGTCAGATCACCGGCGGTGACCCGGTCCACCGCCCCGGCCAGTTCCACCAGCGGCCGGGTGGTGACCCGGGCCAACCGCCACGCCACCGCCACCCCGAGCAGAGCCGCCAGCAGTACGACGGCGACCAGCACCGGGTACAGCCCGGCGGGTTGATCACTCGGCACGGAGAGCACCAGGGGCAGGGGTTGTCCTCGGGTGGGGCCGGCCCGGCGCAGGTACCGCCCGTCCGGGGTGCTGGTGACCTGCTCCTCGTGCAGGGCGGAGGCGGCGGCCAGGACGGCTTCCCGGCCGCCCTCGGACTCGGTGGAGTGGGCCACCGTGACCCTGGGCGCGGCCTCGTCGAGCAGGGTCACCGCGACACCGGTCACCGCCGCCAGCCGGGCGACGAGCAGGGGGTCTACCGGGTGCGCGGCGGTGACCGTACCCAGTGGGTTGCCGCCGTCGTCGCGCAGCTCGACCCGGACCGCCAGGGCGGCGACCATCCCGTCGGGCCGGTCGGGGGCGGCGCAGTCCCGCCAGGGGGTCGGCGGGGCGTCCGGGGTGGCGACGACGATCCGGCCGGTGACGTCGGTCACCTGCACGGCTGCGGCGAGTCCCCGACCGACCACCTGGGTGGCCGCGCCCGGTCGGTCGACGGTCAGGGCGACCGCGTCCGCGGCGGCCCGCAACTGCTGGCAGAGGGCGTCGATCGAGGTGCGTACGGCGGTGGCGGCCACGGCCAGCCGTTCGGTGGCGCGGCTACGGTCGACCGCGGTGACGGTCGAGGCGACGAAGACGGCACCGAACAGGATCGGGCCGAACGCCACGGCCAGGAAGGCTGCTGTCAACCGCCCGCGTAGCGTCAATACTTCCCCCCGGAAGTTGCGCGACCGTCGCCTGCGATGCTGACACAGAGCAACCACCAGAAGTGCTTTGCGTGAGGAGTGTTGCGTGCCGGAATTTGCGGAAGACGCGGAAGTGACGCATGACGCGAAGCGAAGAGTGCGCAGGGAGTTGCTGGCCCGCCGCCGGGCCCTCACCGCAGCCGAGCGCCACTCCGCTGCGGCCGGCGTCCAAGGCGAACTGACGGCCCTGGTACGCCGACTCAGGCCGGACCGGGTAGCGGCGTACGTGCCGGTCGCCAGCGAACCCGGCGGAGCGCAACTGCCGGAGGTGCTGGCCGACGCGCTGCCGACCGGGGCGCAGTTGCTGCTGCCGGTGCTGCGCAGGGACCTGGACCTGGACTGGGCCACCTGGGCCGGGCCGCAGGCGCTCGTCGCCCCCGGCCGGGGCATCCGGGAACCGAACACCCCACGGCTGGGGCTGACCGCGATCTCCACCGCCGACCTGGTCGTCGTACCCGCCCTGGCGGTGGACCGTCGGGGGATACGCCTGGGTCGAGGCGGCGGTTCCTACGACCGGGCCCTGGCCAGGGTGTCCGCGACCGCGCTGACGGTGGCCCCGCTGCACGACGGGGAACTGCTAGACACCCTCCCGGCCGAAGAACACGACCGGCCGGTACGGGCCGTCGTCACCCCCAGCGGGGGCCTGCTCCGGCTCGACACCCCCTCAGGTGTCGTGCCCCACACTTGCGCTGGACGAACCGGGGGCCGATGACGCACCATTGGCACTCGAATGCTTCGAGTGCCAACCGGCCGTGTCAGATCCGGAGGAGAACGTGCCCACCTACCAGTACGCCTGCACCGCGTGCGGTCACCAGCTCGAGGCGGTGCAGTCTTTCTCGGACGAGCCGTTGACCGAGTGCCCCGCGTGTGAGGGGCGGCTGCGGAAGATGTTCAACTCCGTCGGCATCGTCTTCAAGGGCTCCGGCTTCTACCGCACCGACTCCCGCTCCTCCGGCTCGGAGAGCACCTCCAGCAGCAGCACCAGCAAGTCCGCCACCGGGTCCGACTCGTCCTCGTCCAGCACGAGCACCCCGGCGAGTTCCTCGTCGTCCGGTTCGACCAGCGGGTCGTCGAGCAGCTCCTCCGGTGGGGGCACGGGCAAGGCAGCAGCCGCCAGCACCACCTGAGCCGGTCCGGTCGGATCAGTCCCAGTGCGGCGGGCGTTCGGCCAGCAACCGGTCGTCGTTGTCACCGGTCCGCTCGCCCCAACCCTGGTCGGTGTCGTCGAGGGTCTGCTCGGGCAGCACCGTGAAGTCGTCGCCCAGGTCGACCACCCGATCGTCGTCGCCCCGGCTGCGGGGTTCCAGCGTGCTCACGAGGCGCAAGGTTAGCCGCTCGACAGGCACCACCGGCAACCCGACGCCGCCGGTGGGCCCGACCTCATAGCCGGGGACGGCAGATCAACCGGGCGCGGCGGAGTCGACCTCGTGACGTGGCCGACCTCATGGCCGAGGGCGGCGGACCGACCGGGGGCGGCGGGGCCGACCATCGGCCGGCCGGACCGCCGTACGGCCCGGTGGTTGGTAGCGTCGGACGGCGTGACGACCTCCCGACCCGGCCCGACCTCCGACGAGCCGTGGCGCCGGCCCGACACCGGCGACGAGGCCACCTCCGGCGATCCGACCCAGCACCGCCCGGCTGGCGGGCCGGAGCGCTATGCCGGCCCTCCCCCTACGGTCGCTCCGCCGGCCGGCTGGCGACCCCCGGTACACCTTCAGGCCAACCCGCCCCGGCAACTGCCGCCGCAGGACATGATCAGCCTGGACGCGCAGGAACAGCAGGCGCAGCGGGTCACCTGGGGGGTGGGTACGGTCGCCGGGGTGATCCTCGTCGCGCTGGTCTGCCTGCTCTGCACCCGGGCGCTGTTCTGAGGCCGACTACTCGAAGGTGTTGCCCCAGACCATCTCGGCGCCGGAGTGACCGGTGAGCCAGACGTAGATCAGGGCGGCCACCCCTAGTCCCAGTACCAGCACCGACAACACCGGGGCGGTCCAGCCGGGCAGCTTCGGCAGCCGGGCGTACCGGCCGGTCGCCACCAGCAGCAGCACCACCGTCACCGCCAGGGCCAGGGTCAGCCAGAACAGCACGTCGCCGTAGTCGGCATGTTCTCTGATCTTGTCCAGGATCTCGCCGGAGAAGCCGCGAGCGATCTGCCGCTGCTCCAACGCCTCCCCGGACTGCACGCTGACCCACGCGGTGATCGGGGCGACCACCGCCAGAGCCAGCACCGCCCAGTCCAGGCGGGCCCGGAAACGGGGCAGTGCGACGTACGCGAGAGCCAGCAACACCAGCAACGGTACGAAGACCACGACCGCGTGCACCACCAGCACGTGCAGGGGCAGACCCAGCGCCTTCTCGAACATCGACACCTCCGGCTGGATGATCGTGGCTGTCAGCGTACGGTGCGTCGGGCAACTCGCCCATCGCCCTGCTGGTTCACACGCCGCAGGAGTCTGCGGGGTTCACGGGTCCATCGACTGATCCACTCCTGGTGGCATCGAGCGCCTGGTTGTCGCACCGGGCGTAGCGTGTTGTCATTGACCCATGCCAACCGGTGAGGAGCTGCTCCGGTCGAAGGGCCTACGGGTCACCCGGCCCCGCCTCGCCGTGCTCGACGTGCTGGCCAGCGGCGGCCACCTGGAGGTCGAGGAGATCACCCGCCGGGTACGGGACCGCCTGGACTCGGTCTCCACCCAGGCGATCTACGACGTGCTGGGGGCCCTCTCCCGCGCCGGCCTGTCCCGCCGGATCGAACCGGCCGGCAGCCCGGCCCGGTACGAGGCCCGGGTGGGCGACAACCATCACCACATGGTGTGCCGGGGCTGCGGCGAGATCGTCGACATCGACTGTGCGGTCGGCGAGGCCCCCTGCCTAGACTCCGGCACCTCCCACGGCTTCCAGGTCGACGAGGCCGAGGTCACCTTCTGGGGGCTCTGCCCCGCCTGCCAGGGCCTCCGTCACACCGACCGCTGACCCGGCCGCCCCGGCCTGGGCATGGGGCCGTGGCAGGCTTGGGTGATGGAATCTGCCGACACCGGGCTGTTCGGCCCCGGATCCGTCTCGTGGAAGTTGCACGCCGAGCCGATTCTGTTCGTAGCCGGTCTGCGCTCGCTCTACCTCCAGGCCCTGCACCCCAGGGCGATGGCCGGGGTGGCGCAGAACAGCAACTACCGCCGGGACGCCTGGGGTCGCCTGATCCGCACCGCCAACTACGTCGGGACCACCCTCTACGGCACCACCGCGGAGGCGGAGGAGGCCGGCCTACGGCTGCGGCGGCGGCACGCCCGGATGACCGCGGTCGACCCGGACACCGGGGAGCGGTTCCGGATCGACGAGCCGGACCTGCTGCGCTGGGTGCATGTCACCGAGGTGGAATCGTTCCTGGACACCGGCCGCCGGGCCGGTGTGCCCCTGGACGACGCCGAGGTGGACGCCTACTACACCGAGCAGCGCCGGGTGGCCGCCCTGGTGGGGCTCGATCCGCAGACCGTACCCGGCACCGCCGCCGAGGTGGCCGAGTACTACCGGCAGGTCCGTCCGGAACTGCGGATGACCAAGGAGGCCGCGGAGACCGCGCTGTTCCTGACCGCCCCACCGCTGCCGTGGAAACTCAGCCTGCCGGCCCGGATCGGGCTGAACCTGGGCCCGCCGAGGTGGGCCTACCTGGGGGTCGCCGCCACCGCGTTCGCCCTGCTGCCCGCCTGGGCCCGACGGCTCTACGGCGGGCTGGGCCTGCCGACCACCGCCCTCTCGGCCGACGTTTCCGTACGCGCGCTGCGGCTGGCTCTCACCGCCCTCCCCCGGGACTGGCGGGAAGGCCCGATGCGACGCGCCGCCGAGGAGCGGGCCGCCCGCCTGGCTGGCGCCCCCACCGGCTGACCGTCAAGAGCGTGGGGGGTCAGTCCTGCTCGGCGAGCGGCAGGGCGGGACGGTCGACGGCGGCCCAGGGCTCCTTGCCGGGCAGGTCGGCCCCGGCCGGGCAGGTGCGGCGGAAGTCGCACCAGGAGCAGCGCGGGCCCGGGGTGGTGGGGAAGGCCTCGTCCGGGTCGCCGCCCTCGGTGACCGACCGCTCGGCGGCCATGATGTCCCGGGCGGTCTCCTCGGCCCGGGTCACCTGCCGGGCCAGTGACTCGACGGTGTGTTCGTGGGCCGCGACCGTGCCGCTGGGCAGATGGTGCAGCTCGACCCGCCGGCAGGGGCGGCGGAAGACCCGCTCGGCGGCGTACGCGTAGAGGGCCAGCGCCTGCGAGCCCCGGGCGTCGTCGGCATCCAGCCCGGCCCGGCCGGTCTTGTAGTCGACGATCACCAGCTCCGGGCCCTCGGCTCCGGCCCGGCCGTCGATCCGGTCGGCGCGGCCGTTGAAGGCCAGCACCCCGGTCTTGACTGCCACCACCCGCTCCACCCCGACCGGCTCGTCGGTTGGATCCAGCCCGTCGACGTACGCCTCCAGCCAGCTAAGGGCCCGTCGGTAGACCTCGCGTTCCTGCTCCTCGTCGCGGTATCCGTCCCGCACCCAGGTGCCTTTGAGCAGGGTGGGCAGCACCTCGGGGCGACGCCGGTCGACCGGCAGGGCGTACCAGTTCTTCAGGGCGGTGTGCACGCTGGCGCCGAGGGAGTTGTGCGCCCACGGCGGGCCCTTGGGCGGGGCCGGCCGGTCGACGTAGGAGTAGCGGTAACGGCGGGGGCAGTCGGCGTACGCGCCGAGCCTGCTGGGGGTGCAGACGAACAGCCGCTCCGGCATGCCGTCGAAGCCGAGTTGCTCCGGCTGGGGGTCACGCGGCCGGGGCGGGCGCCCACCGGCGGCGGGTCGTCCGGTCGGGGAGGTTCGTCGCACGTCTTCGATCCTGCCATCCACCCCCGACACTGCGCGCGACCGGTCATCGGGTGGCGGTGAAGTCGGTCACGAAGGCGAAGATCGCATCCGCGATGAGCTGGACGGCGATCGCGGCCAGCAGCAGGCCGGCGATGCGGGTGAGCACCTCGATGCCGCCGGGTCGCAGAATCTTGACGATGCCGCCGGAGAAGCGCAGCACGATCCAGACGGTCAGCATCACCGCGACGATCGCGGCCGCGATGGCCAGGTAGTCCGCCGTAGCGTCGGCCTGCTGGACGAAGAGCATCGTCGCCACGATCGCACCGGGGCCGGCCAACAGCGGCGTCCCCAACGGCACCAGAGCGATGTTCGAGGTGGCCTGCTTGGTCGGATCGTCGGCCTTGCCGGTCAACAGCTCCAGGGCGACCAGCATCAGCAGCAGTCCGCCGGCCGCCTGCAACGCCGGAAGATCGACATGCAGGTACGCGAGCAGGGTCTGCCCCGCGACCGCGAAGACCACGATCACCCCGAGTGCCAGGGCGACCGCCTGCCAGGCGGCCCGGTTACGTTCGCGGGCCGCCAGCGGGCCGGTCAGGGCGAGGAAGATCGGCATCATGCCCGGCGGGTCGACGATGACCAGCAGGGTCACGAAGACCTCGCCGAAGAGCTTGAGATCCACTTGATCACCGTAGCGGTGCCCACCTCCCGCAGGTCAGCCCGATACGACCTCGATCACACCTGAGGAGGCGGCCACGAGCTGTTCGTACACTTCCGGGGCGGTGGTGAAGGCCCCCAGCCGGACCGTCTTGTGGGTGCCGTGGAAGTCCGATGATCCGGTCACCAGCAGTCCCAGGTCGGCGGCGAGGCCCCGGACATGCTCCCGCTCGGCCGGCGAGTGGTCTTCGTGGTCGGCTTCCAGGCCGACCAGGCCGGCCGCCGCCAGCTCGGCGATCAGCTCGTCCGGCACGATCCGGCCGCGCCGGGTGGCCCGGGGGTGGGCGAAGACCGGCACGCCTCCGGCCGCCCGGACCAGTTCCACCGCCCGGAAGACGTCGATGTCCTCCTTGGGCAGCCGGTAGCGCTGCCCCAGCCAGTCCGGGCCGAAGGCCTCGCTGGTGGTGGCGACCAGGCCGGCCCGGATCAGCGCCTGCGCGATGTGCGGTCGGCCGACCGTTCCGCCGCCCGCCCCGGCCAGGATCTCCGGCCAGCTGACGTCGATGCCGTCGGATCTGAGCAACGCCACGATGCGCTCCCCCCGCTCCACCCGGGCGGCCCGCACCCGGGCCAGTTCGGCGACCAGCTCGGGGGCCTGCGGGTCGAACAGGTACGCCAGCAGGTGCAGCGGCAACGACGGGGTGACGCCACCCCAGCGGCAGGACAGCTCCGCGCCTCGGACCAGGCGCAGCCCGGTCGGCAGGGCCCGCACCGCCGGTTCCCATCCGGCCGTGGTGTCGTGGTCGGTGAGGGCCAACACGTCGAGCCCGGCCTCGGCGGCGGCGCGGACCAGTTGGGGTGGGGTGAGGGTGCCGTCGCTGACGGTGGAGTGGGTGTGCAGATCGATCCGGGGGATCATCGCCCGAGGCTACCGGTCTCCCCCGGAGCCGCTGACGACCACGGGTGGCTGATCGGCGGGGACGGCGGTGAGCTCGACACGGCTCGGGGAACCACCGGTGATCGCCCGGTCGATGTCCACCCGGGTCAGGCCACCGACGGACTCGGCGTGGTAGTAGGCGGTTCCCGGCGAACTCCACGCCACCGCACCGCTGATCGCCGGACCGGCGACGACCGGCCCGGCGGCCTTGTCCAGCGCGGTCAGGTCGACCAGCAGGGCCTTGTCGCCGTCCTTGGAACGCCCGTTCGCCAACAGCCAACGCCCGTCCGGCGACACCGAGCCCAGACCGTCTCCGCCCAGGCGGGGGCCACACCCCGGGCGGGCTGGGGCCAGGTCGCGGGCCGGATCCAGCAGGGTCAGGCAGGTCGCCTTTGAGGCCCCGGTGACGACCTCACCGACCACCCGACCGTCCGGCAACGCACCGAAGACGCGGTGAGTCGACTGGTCGGTGCCCGGATGGAAGGCCCCGGAATGCAGGCGCCACAGGGTGTGCCCGGGACGGTCCGGCGCCAGTCGGACCAGCACGGCGTCGCCGACGAAGCGGATCGGCCTCGCCTCGGCCGGCACCTTGGCGCGGGAGATGGAGGTCAGCGCACCGTTGATTACCCGCGCGCTGGCCAGCACCTCGCCCTGCTTCCAGGCGATGTGGTGGCCCTGGGCATCCAGGACGATCTCGTCGGCGCCGGCGAGCAGCACCTGCACGGTGCCGGCGGGTGACACCTCCCACAGGAAACGACCGGCCGTCACCGGCGCGCTGACGGCCAGCCAGCCACGGCCGTCGGAGAGGCGGTGGGCCCGCTCGATCCGGCCGGCGCCGACGACGGTCACCCGGTCACCCTGGGCGGTGGCGATGGTCTGGCCCAGTACGAGATCGACCCCGGCGAGCGGGGTGCCGGTGTCCGGGAGGGATGGCGCGACGGTCGGCGTCCAGGTCACGCGGCTCGGGTGGTCCCCCTCACCGATCGCTATGGTGCTGCCGTTGCGGGGCGGCTCCTGGCCGAACTGAAACGCCCCGGCAGTGACCGCGATGATCGCCGTGGCGGCCAGGCTCATCCCGGTCACGGCGCGACGACGTCGAATCCGGTTCGCCCGCCGGATCACCACGTCCGCCGGATCCCGGATCAGCCTGTGCGGCGTCCCGGCCTGCCGGGACAACACCTCCCGGACGGCCCGTTCGAGTCCGTCCTGCTCCACCTTCACTTGACGACTCGGAGTCCCGCTCGGGTTGTCGTGACCTTTGGAAACGGCGTTCACCGTCGGTCTCCCACCAGGGTCCCGTCGGGCTGGGCCGGGGCGGTCGACGACTGCGCGGGGCTGCTCTCCCCGGTCGGCTGCGCTGCGACGGACTCATCGGGCCGCTCCTGGCCCGCGGCGACCGCCGAGCCGGGCTGACCGGCTGGGGTCGGGACACCGGTCCGGCCCTCCCCGGCCGGGGCGGCCTCAGCCGGGGTCGGCTGTCCGGTACGGGCGGCGGCGCGAGGCCGGCCACCCCGCCGGGTCGGCGGCGGGTCGGTGCCAGCCGCCTCGGGCAGCACGAAGCTCGCGTCCGCACCGATCCTGCGGCGCAGGGTGGCCAGGGCCCGCGAGGTCTGGCTCTTGACCGTGCCGGTCGAGATGTTGAGCAGGGCTGCCGCCTGAGCCTCGGACAGATCCTCGTAGAAGCGCAGCACCAGCACGGCACGCTGCCGGGCGGGCAGGGCCCGCAGATGCCGCCAGAGGGCGTCCCGGTTCAGTTGCTGCTCGATCTCGTCGGCGGCGGGCCGTTCGGGGAGCACCTCGGTGGGGCGCTCCCCGTGCCAGCGGCGCCGCCACCAGCTCGTCGAGGTGTTGATCATCACCCGCCGGGTGTACGGCTCGATGGCCTCGATGCCACCGAGGCGTTTCCAGGCCAGGTAGGTCTTGGTCAGGGCGGTCTGTAGCAGGTCCTCGGCGGTGCCCCAGTCCCCGGTCAGCAGGTAGGCGGTCCGCAGCAGGGCGCTGGAGCGGGCCGTGACGAAGTCACGAAACTCTTCCTCCAACGGATCACTGCGGGCCACTCGCCACCTCCGTACCGGGCTCTGCGGGCAGCCTGCCACGGCCGGGCAAGCAGGTCGAGGTCGGCACCGGGGTGCGGCTTCGGCCTGCGATCAGCAGACCTCAGGCGCCGTCGTCGGCCTTGGCCTCGTCCTGTTCCTTGCCCAACCGCGCCTCGACCGCCTGCGGCTCGTACATCTCCTCGACCACACGCAGATAGAGCTCGTTGGGGTTGGGCAGGTTCTTGACCTCGCGCAGCGCCTGCTCCTGACCGGCCGACTCCAGGACGAAGGTGCCGTAGTTGAGGGCGCGACCCGCCGGCGACTGTTCGTACTTCATGTCGGTGACCCGGGTCAGCGGCATCATGGCCACCTTGCGGGTGATGATGCCGTTGACCACCATGACCCGTTTGTTGGTCAGGATGAACCTGTCGTACCACCAGTCGGCGACCTTCCAGGCCACCCACCCCATCACCGCGAACCAGAGCAGTACGGCGATCGTGGTGAGGGCCCCGACGTCCTGCCCGGCGAGGAAGCCGGAGAGGTAGCCGAGCACGAAGGTCGCGGCGACCCCGACGATGATCGGCGTGGCCAGGTGGACCCAGTGCCGCTTCCACTCGCCCCGGTAGCGCTCGGTGGGGAACAGGTAGCGGGCGACCAGGGAACTGGGCTCGTCCTCCAGGGGCAGCACCCGGCGTGGGGTCATGCCACTGGCGTCGGCGCGCAGCCCGGCCAGCTCGTCTTCGGAGATCTGTGGGGGCTGGTAGCCCGCCTCGGGGTCGCGTACCCAGGCCCGTCCCGACCGATCGTCGTCGACGTAATCGGGCCCGGGACCGTAACCGGCATCATCGGAGAAGACCGGGCTGTCCGAGGGGTACGGGTCCGGGCGTGAGCCGGGGCCGCGCCCCGGACCGTCGTCGGGATCGATCCGGGGAATCGGCTCGGTGTCCTGCTCCCGACGGGCCCGATCGGGATCGTCAGGGTCGAAGGGCGGGCCGGAGGGGCTTCCCATCGGTGGCTAAGCGACCAGGCTGGTGAAGAAGTCGCCGAACCCCTGGGCGATGTCCATGATGCCGCCACCTAGCGACTTGAACACATCTGCCGCAGAATTTGGCCGGTAGGCGACAAAGAAGATCAAGAATGCGATTCCGGCCCAGGTGAGGACCTTCTTGACCATGGCGGGCCATCCTCTCGCGCGGCGCCGGGTCCCATTACCGCAGCGGCACCCAGAGTATCAGCGTGGTGTCTTACCGTGAATATCTGCGTCCGTTCTCCGACATTCCGGGGGGCTTGTCAAGCCTTCCCGTGCAGGTAGGGGGACGGTGCGCCGTACACGAGCTCGGATGGCGTCCATTCGACCAGGTCGTGTAGGACCACGTCCTCGGCGAGCAGATGCCCCGCGCTCGCCGGCCAGGCTATCGCATACAGCCACAATCCCCGAGCTTCGCCGGCGTACGCGCTTCGATCCGTTAGCGAATTGATGAGCCAAAGTGGAGTGGGATGGCCCGCCACCCTGATCCCGGCCCGTCCGACATGCCCGGGATGCCCAGGGCCTGGCTCGGTCAAGGCCTCGGCGAGTTCCGGGCCGGCGTCCGGACCGGGCACCCCGGCGTACCGGGCACCCAGCCCCACCCCCGGCTCCTCGGCCACGAAGACCAGGTCGGCCGGCCCGCCACCGAGGGGTTCCGGCCCGGCGCAGGCGACCGCGGTGGCCCGTACCCCCAGCCGGTCGTCACCGGCCCACGCCACCCCGGTGGTGGTCCACCCGGGCGGCAACGGCCAGGGGCACCACAGCGGCACCGCGGGTTGCGCGGTGGCCTGGATCCGGTCGACCACACTCGCCACGATCTCGGCACCGATGTGTTCGGGTACGTGCAGCGGAGCGACCGGGCCGCAGTCGGGGCAGCGCGACTCCGCGTGCATCAGGTCCGGCGGCCGTACCGGCCCGCCGCATCTCGGACAACTCACCGCAACAGCCACACCTCCACCGTCGCCCGCCCGACGCCGGCCGTCAAGCGGAGCGGCGGCATTGCGGCGCGCCGCCGCGCCCCCGATCAGTCCGGAGGTGGGCCGGCGTAGGCCCGGATCCAGGCGTGCATGGCTATCCCACTGGCCACCCCGGCGTTGATGGAGCGGGTCGAGCCGTACTGGGCGATGGAGAAGAGTTGGTCGCAGGCGGCTCGGGCCGCCTCCGACAAGCCCGGACCCTCCTGACCGAACAGCAGCACACACCGCCGGGGCAGGGTGGTGCTCTCCAGCGGACGGGAGCCGGGCAGGTTGTCGATCCCGACCAGCGGCAGGTCGTGTCCCTGCGCCCAGGCGACGAACTCGTCGATCGTCTCGTGATGGCGTACGTGCTGGTAGCGATCGGTCACCATGGCCCCCCGACGGTTCCACCGGCGGCGACCCACGATGTGCACCTCGGCGGCCAGGAAGGCGTTGGCGTTGCGCACCACCGTGCCGATGTTCATGTCGTGCTGCCAGTTCTCGATGGCCACGTGGAAGTCGTGTCGTCGCCGGTCCAGATCGGCGACCACGGCCTCGCGCCGCCAGTAGCGGTAGCGGTCGACCACGTTGCGCCGGTCCCCCTCGGCGAGCAACTGCGGGTCGTACCGAGGGTCCTCCGGCGGATCCCCACGCCAGGGGCCCACTCCGACCTCGAACTGCTCATCGGTCACGGTCAGGCAGGGTACGCGCCGAACCGGTGGGCACCGACGGGTGCCGAGGTCAGCCCAGGGCTAGAGCGGCACCGAGGCGGTCGAGCAGGCGGCGGTCGGCCGGGGCCAGGCTGTCCTCCGGCCGCGTCTGGGACCCGGTGCGGCACACCCGGGCCGCCACCGACTGCACCCACTGCCGGTAGGCCGCGGAGTCGGCCGGGTCGGCCCGCCGGTCGAGCATTCGGACCACCGCCCGACAGGCTTCCAGGACCTCCACCAGGTCGACCGGAGGGCCGGCTGTCGGGGTGACCTCGTCGTGGCGGGAGTAGATCGTGGCCACCACCGCCCGAACCAGGTCGCTGTCGAAGGCAAGCCCGGCCGCGATCGCCTCCAGGCCGGCCAGGCCGGCGGCCATCCCCGGGTCGGGCCGATCGGGGCCGGGCCGGGTGGCGAGCACGATCACCCGGGCGGGCAGGTCGGTGATCAGGGCCCATTCCGTCGCGGAGTAGCCCGCGGCGCAGGCGGGCAGGGTGTGCGGGTCAGCCTCGGGCGATCCGCCGAAGGCGGGACGCCTCAGCATCGCGGGGTGCCGTCGTGGGCCACCGGCGCGCTGAGTCGATGACGTGCTCGCTGACGCTCGCTCATGGCGGGACCTCCGGCGTCAGCATATGCGCCGCGCCGCCGGTAAGGGCTGGTATGTGGTGAATCCCAGCAAGGGGCCCGGGCCGCCGAACGGGGCCGGACGCAATGAGCGGCGGGGCCCTCCCCGGCACCCGCCGCCCACGCTTTGATGGGTTCAGATTCTGCCGTACGGCCGTCCGACTGCACAGAGACCGAGGTCACATTTATATTTTTGTGACATTACTCTGCGTAGCAGAACCTCCCCCACGAGGCGATCTCCGCAGGTCGCATCGGTGCCCGTCAACACCCAAGTTACTTGCAGGTAGCACGATTTGAGCCCGTCCTAATTGGAAACGCTCCCATCACCCGCCGTCACGCAAATGCGACATGCATTTGCGATCAGCCAGTGCCCGTCTTCACTCAAGTCGATCGATGTTTCCATGTGACGCTGGGTGCCGTCCCGGCCGGTTTCGGCGATACTCCGAGGGGAATGCGACGGGGTGGCACAGAGTTCCACCCGACGTAGCTGTTCCGCGTGATCGGAGAGATTCAGATGGCAACCGTCGACCTGACCACCGCCAACTTCGACCAGGTGACCGAGAGCGACGGCATCGTTCTGGTCGACTTCTGGGCCGACTGGTGCGGCCCCTGCAAGCGGTTCGCGCCGGTCTACGAGCGATCGTCCGAAAAGCACTCCGACATCACCTTCGGCAAGGTCGACACCGAGGCCCAGCAGGAGATCGCGGCCAAGTTCGACATCCGCTCCATTCCGACGATCATGGCCATCCGCGATGGGGTGATCGTCTTCGCGCAGCCGGGCGCGCTGCCGGAGTCGGCGCTGGAGAACCTGATCGAGCAGGTCCGGGCGCTGGACATGGATGACGTGCGCAAGAAGCTCGCCGAGCAGAGCTCCTGACGACCCGACGACCTCGGGCGGGGTCGGACCGGCCCCGCCCGGCGTTGCCGCTTGCGACACCGTCGTACGTGTGTTCGAATGTCTTCCATGCGCTGGGAGAACCTCACCGCTCCCCCGGTCGAGGGAGACCCCGGACGGGCAGCGTCAGCGACTCCACCCCTGCCGCTGGCGCTGCCCGGCGCGGTCGTCCGCACCTTCGACACCCCCGGCTTCGCCGGCATGACCTTCTACGAGGTGCAGGCCAGGTCGATCCTGAACAAGGTCTCCGGGGCCTCCGGGGTCCCCTTCGAGTGGTCGCTCAACCCCTACCGAGGGTGCAGCCACGCCTGCCTGTACTGCTTCGCCCGGAAGACCCACACCTACCTCGACTTCGACGCCGGAGCGGACTTCGACCGGCAGGTGGTCGTCAAGGTCAACGCGGGTGAGCTGTTGCGCCGCGAGTTGGCCGCACCCCGATGGCGAGGCGCACATGTGGGCATGGGCAGCAATGTCGACTGCTACCAGCGGGCCGAGGGGCGATACCGCCTCATGCCGCCGATCATCGAAGCGCTGCGCGACTTCGCCAACCCCTTCTCGATCCTGACCAAGGGCACCCTGATCCTGCGCGACCTGCCCCTGCTGCGGCAGGCGGCCGAAGTCACCCGGGTAGGGGTCTCCTTCTCGGTGGGCTTCGTCGACGAGCAGCTGTGGCGCACGGTCGAGCCGGGCGCCCCCAGCCCACGGCGACGACTCGACGCCATCCGCCAGTTCACCGACGCCGGCTTCGAGGTCGGCGTCCTGATGGCGCCGATCCTGCCCGGCCTCAGCGACGACGACGAGTCCATCGAGACCACGGTCGCGGCGATCGCCGCCGCCGGGGCCACCAGAGTGCTCCCGTTGCCCCTGCACCTGCGCCCCGGCTCTCGCGAGTGGTACGCCCAATGGCTGGCCCGGGAGCATCCCCACCTGGTCCCCCGCTATCGGGAGCTGTACCGCTCCGGCTCCTACGCGCCGCAGTCCTACCAGCGGGAGCTGACCGCCCGGGTACGCATCGCCGCCCGGCGGCACGGCCTGCACCGACCCGACAACGGTGACCACCGCGGGGCATCCACCCCGCCGGCCCCCGCACCCGAGCAGCTGAGCCTGCTGTAGCGACCGCCGCCACACCGGCCCGCGCACCCCGGCCGGTGGGACTACAGTCGGCAGATGCGCTCACCCAGCCAGATTCTCGCCGAATCCGCCGTGATCGCCGTCGTCGGCGCCTCCCGTGACCCGGACAAGCCGGCCCACAGCGTGCCGGCGGCGATGCAGCAGCAGGGCTGGCGGATCATCCCGGTCAACCCCACTGCGGACGAGTTGTTCGGGGAGCCGGTGTACCGCTCCCTGGCCGACATTCCGCACCCGGTCGACCTGGTGAACGTGTTCCGGCCGGCGGAGGAGGCCGAGGAGGTGGTCCGGCAGGCAGTGGCGATCGGCGCCCCGGCGGTGTGGTTGCAGTTGGACATCGTCTCCCCGCAGGCCCGCCAGATCGCAGAGCAGGCCGGGATCGACTACGTCGAGAACCGCTGCATCGCCGTCGAGCGGGCGGTGGCGAGTCTGACCCGGCTGGGCTGACTGCTCGGGGCTGCCCTCCGGACAGCAGGAACACCGGCCGGCGCGGGCAGTCCACCGAACCGCTGTGAAACACCTCCGGTGCGGGTAGCGTCCCGAACTGGGGGCGTCATCCGACAGCCACCGGCACCGTCGGCGGACGGAGGAGATCAGCATGAGCCAACCGCCCGAGCCGGACCAACCGCCACAGTCACCGTACGAGCCACCGCCGTCGCCGTACGAGCAGCCGTCGCCGTACGAGCAGCCGGGCGAGACCGGGCAGCCGTCGCCGTACGAGCAGCCGGGCGAGACCGGGCAGCCACCGTACGGGCAGCCGGCCTACGGGCAGCCCACGTACGAGCAGCCGGGGCAGCCGCCGCACGGCCAGCAGTGGGGGCAGCAACCGCCGTACACCCCGCAGGTGCCCTACGGGCAGTACGGCCCGCCCTCCCCACCGGGCGGCGGTGGTGGCACCAACGTGCTCGCCGTCCTGGCGCTGGTCTTCGCGTTCGTCTTCGCTCCCGCCGGCATCGTGCTGGGGCATCTGGCCCGGCGGCAGTTGCGCACCAGCGGGGAGCAGGGGGAACAACTGGCCAACTGGGGCCTGATCCTCAGCTACATCTTCACCGGCCTGTACCTGCTGGCCTGCTGCGGTTGGCTGGCCCTGGCCCTCTGGGCCGGTTCGGACAGTCAGTACACCTGAGGCGGGTCAGCGGAACTCGGCCTCCCGCACACTGTTGCCGCCGTCCACCACCAGCATCTGCCCGGTGATGTACGAGGCCGCCGGCGAGCAGAGGAAGGTGATCGCGGCGGCCACCTCGTCCGGCGTACCGGGGCGTCCCACCGGGGTACCCAGGCCCTGCTTGAGCTCGGCGATGGTGGAGGCTGCCGTGTGGATGGTGCCCGGTGCCACCGCGTTCACGGTCACCCCGTCGGCGATCATCTCCATCGCCAGGGCCCGGGTCAGCCCCACCACACCGGCCTTGGCCGCCGCGTACGCCGCCTCGGTGGGCAGGGCGTTCACCGGCCCGGCGGTCGCCGCCAGGTTCACGATCCGTCCCCACCCCCGCTCGGCCATCCCGCCGATGAAGGCCCGGCTGCACAGGAAGGCCGTGGTGAGGTTCCGGTCGATCTCGCCCCGCCATTCGTCGTAGCTGAGCTGGGCCACCGGGCGCAGCACCTCCGGGGAGGCCCGGCTGGCCAGCCCGGCGTTGTTGACCAGGACCTCCACGTCGCCGAGTTGCTCGGTGACGGCGTCGGCCAGTGCCCCTACCTCCGACTCGTCGGTGAGGTCGGCGACGAATCCGGTGACCCCCAGTTCGCCGGCCCGTTCGTGGATGCGTCGGGTGGTGGAGACGATCGCCACCCGAGCCCCCAGGTCGGTCAGCCGCCGGGCGGTGGCGTACCCGATCCCGTCCGCGCTGCCGGCCCCGGTCACCAGGGCAACCTTGCCGTCCAACCGCATCGTCACCGGCTCGGGTAACACGGCCGGCGAATCCTGCTCCTCCGCCCCGGCCGCCGCGGCGGCGCGGGTCCGTCGGACCACACCCGGCCGACTGTTGTCCCGCCTCGGCCTGCTACCGAACCGGTCCGCCGCTCGTGCGTCAATCCCCATGCCGCGATCCTGCCCTGCGGCACCGCCTCGGGCAACGCGGCACTCGGGACGGTGTGGGTGCACCCTGGTCGGCGGTGGCTACGCTGACGTCCCGATATCCCGATGGAAGTGAGCCGATGACACAGCCCACGTCCGGCGGCTGGCCTGATCCCTCGGCCGGCCAGCCCTCCAGTCCGCCGGTCGATCCCACCCTGCCCGCGAGTGCGCCACCGTCCGTGCCCGCCCAGCCCACCGGGTACGACCCCTACCAACCCGCCGACCCGTACGGCGGTATGAAGGCCGACCTGGGCACGCCGGCTCCCGCGCCGTACCCGCCGGCCGGTTACCCCGGGCAGGCCGGTTACCCCGGGCAGCCGGAATACGGGTACCCGCAGCCGGGATACGGCTATCCGCCCCCGCGACCGACGAACTCGATGGCCATCGTCGCGCTGGTGCTAGCCCTGCTGGGGATCGGCTCATGCATCACCGCACCGATCGGCGCGATCATGGGACATGTCGCCATGCGGCAGATCCGTGAGACCGGCGAGGGCGGCGAGGGCATGGCGAAGGCCGCCATCATCGTCGGCTGGATCCTCACCGGTCTGATAGTGCTCGCGATCGGCGCCTACGCTGTCCTGATCGCCTTCGCGATCTCCAGCACCCCCACGAGCTACTGACCGGGATGGGCCCGCCGCGCGGCACGGTCGAGGCGGGCTCACAACCGGGTTGTCACGGTAATCTCCTCCGGTGACCGGGGTGAATGAACCTGTGGAGCAGCCCACCGGCCGTCGACTGGTGGTGGTCACCGGAGCCAGTTCCGGCATCGGACTGGCCGCCGCGGTCGACCTGGCCCGCCGAGGTGACCAGGTGGTGCTGGTCGGTCGAGACCCCTTCCGGCTGCGCGCCGCCGCCGAGGAGGTACGCGAGTGCTCAGGTGAACGTCCCGCGGTGTTCCGCGCGGACTTCGCCGTGCTCGACGACGTCCGGCAGTTGGCCGAGCAACTGCGGGCCGCGTACGACCGGATCGATGTGCTGGCCAACAACGCCGGAGCGATCGTGCTGGCCCCGGCCACCACGGTCGACGGCTTCGAACTGTCCATCCAGGCCAACCACCTGGCCCCCTTCCTGCTCAGCAACCTGCTGGCTGACCGGGTCCGCCGGATGGTGGTGACCGCCTCCGGTGCCCATCGCAGCGGGGTACTGGATCCGGACGATCTCAACGCTCCCCTGCGCCGTTACCGCCCGATGACCGCGTACGGCACCAGCAAGCAGGCGAACATCCTGTTCACCGCGGAGGCGGCCCGGCGATGGCCGACGGTCGACTCGTACTGCTTCCATCCCGGGGTGGTGCGGACCCGGTTCGGCAACGAGAGCCGGCTGGTGGCCGTGGGGATGCGTCTGCTGCCGCTGCGCAGTCCGGTCAAGGGTGCCCGGACCCTGGTGTGGCTGGCCCACCAGGACCGGTCGCGGCTGCGCGAGGGCGGGTACTACTTCGACTGTCGGCCTCGGCAACCGTTGCGCAAGGCGGCCGACCCGCAGTTGGCCGCCCGGCTCTGGACGGCCAGCGCGGTCGCGGTCGGTCTGAGCACTGATCCGCCCTGATCACTGCCACCCCGGACCCATCGTGCGCCCGAACCAGCGGCCTACGGGGTCGCGGTACTCGCCGAGCGTTGACATACTCCGCCGGTGACGACCACGGGGGACGCGCGCCTTGAGGTGCTCGACAAGGACGACGAACTGACCGAACGGCTGGACGCGGAACTGACCGCGTACAACCGGCAGGCGACCGGGGCCGACGACGAGGCGGAGCTGTCCGTCCGGGTCACCGGGGCCGACGGGGAGCTGGTGGCCGGGCTGACCGGGTGGACCTGGGGCGGCTGCGCCGGGATCAACATGGTGTGGGTCCGGGAGGACCGCCGGGGCCAGGGCTGGGGCGGCCGGTTGCTGGCGGCGGCCGAACAGGAGGCCCGACGGCGGGGCTGCACCCAGATCTCGGTCGCCTCCTTCTCCTTCCAGGCCCCGGACTTCTACCGACGCCACGGCTATCTCGACACCGGCCAGCGGGAGGGCATCCCGGGCGGCCATGTGGACCACCAGTTCTTCAAGTCCCTGGTCACCGATTCCGCCGCCGCGGTACGCCTGGTCGCCCTGGTGGAGCTGGCGGCCACCGGGGCAGCGGCCGGGCAGCGGTACGAGGATCAGGTGCTCGCCCTGCTGGCCCGGCACGGTGGCCGGGTGGAGCGGCGGTTGCGCACCGGCGACGGTCGTACCGAGGTGCACCTCATCCGGTTCGACACCCGGGCCGGCTACTCGGCCTTCCTGGCCGATCCGCAGCGGCTGGCGCTGCGGGCCGAGCTGGGTGACGCCGCGCCGGAGACCCGGGTCCTGGAGGTCCAGGAGGTCTGAGCGGGCCCTCAGTCCCGCACCGGTGCGGCGTCCGCCGGCACGGCGGTGCTCACCCGGGTCGCCCGCCGGGCGGTACGGGCGCTGCTCAGCACCACAATGGCCACCCCGACCAGCAGCAGTGACAGGCCGGGCAGGGTCACCGGATCGGGCAGCTGCCCCAGCCAGGCCCAGCCGATCAGGGCCGCGCCGGGCGCCTCCAGCAGGATCAGCACGCTGACCGTGGTGGCGGAGACCCGCCGCAGGGCGTAGCTGAACATCGAGTGCCCCAGCAGTTGGGCGCCGGCCACCAGGGCCAGCACGGCCACCCAGGTCCCGGTGTCGAAGCCGCCCAGCGGCACCCCGGCCACCAGGCAGACCACCAGCAGGATCAGGGCACACACCCCGTAGCAGATGGTGGTGTAGGTGGCCGTGCTGACGGTGACCCGGGCCCGCTCGCCCAGGGCCGTGTAGATCGCCGCGAACAGCCCCCCGGCCACCGCCAGCAGATCACCGGTGAAGGCTTCGGCGGAGACCGTGAAATCGGCGCCGGTGGCCAGTACGGCACCGACGACGGCCACCCCGATACCGGCCCACACCCCGGCTGGGAGGCGACGACCCTGGGCCCGGGCGATCAGCCCCTGCCAGACCGGCTGGGTGGCCACCAGGGCGGTCGCCGCCGCCACCGAGGTGAGCTTCGCGCTCGGCATCCAGGTGGCGAAGTGCGCCGCCAGCGCCACCCCGGACAGCACACAGAACATCCCCTCCCGCCGCCCGGTTCCGGCTACCAACGACCGGAACTCGGCCCGCCGCCGGATCACCGCGAAGGGACTGAGCACCCCTACCGCGATCATGTTGCGCCAGAACGCGACCGCCAGGGCGGGCGCGGCGGCGAAGGCGATCAGCGGGGCGGACGAGGACACCGCGACGACGGCCAGGGCCAGAGCGCCGGTGGTGAGCAGGTCACGGGGTGGACGATGCGGTTCGAGGGGCACGAGGGGTAATCCTCACACGCCGACTTTCGGGCACGATCTGTCAGCGTTCGGTTACGATCACGCGCGTCCCGTCGGGACCCCTCCCTCGCGCCGGAGGCGCCTTTAGATGCCCAGGTTTCAGGCGGTGCTGTTCGACTTCTTCGGCACCCTGACCGGTCCGGTTCAGCGGGGCAGCGGCCACCGGGCCACCGCCGAGCTGCTCGGCTGCCCACCGGAGGACTTCGTCGAGGTGCTGGACCGCAGCTTCTACGAGCGCGCCTGCGGTCGCTTCGGCACCGCCGAGGCGACCCTGCGGTGGGTCTGCGAACAGGCCGGGGTGCGCCCTTCGGAAAAGGCCCTGCGGGCGGCGGTGGCCTGCCGGCAGCGGGCGATCCGGGCCGACACCCGGTTACGGGTGGACGCCGTGCCGACCCTGCGGGCCCTGCGGGACCGGGGGATGCGGACCGGGGTGATCAGCGACTGCACCCACGAACTGCCGCTGTTCCTGCCGGAACTGGCCGTAGCGCCCCTGCTGGACGTGCGGATCTTCTCCATCCAGGTGGGACGCTGCAAGCCGGACCCGGCGCTCTACCTGGCCGCCTGCGCCCGCCTGGGACTGCCGCCGAGGGACTGCCTCTATGTGGGTGACGGTGGCAGCCAGGAGTTGACCGGGGCCCAGCAGGCCGGGCTTACCGCCGTCCGGCTGGCCGCCCCCGATCTGGTCGACCATCTGGTGTTCGGGGTCGACAGCGGCTGGGTGGGCCCGGCTCTGCTCACCCTCGGTGAGGTGGTCGGACTGGTCGACAGCAGCCCGGTGACCGTGCCCCTCGCCGGTCAGTGACCGCGTACCCGGTGCAGCCGGAAGGGCTTGCGGACCTCCCGTACCGCCGGGGTGGCTCGGGGTGGCTCGGCCAGCGAGTCGGCCGGCAACCGCCCACCGTGCACCGCCTCTCCGGCCGGGGTCAGCCGCACCAGGGCGCAGTCCTCGGCCGCCCAGCGGGCCACCAGGTCGGCCGTGGGGCCGGGGGCGTTGAGCCGTTTGGCTCCCACCAGGGGAGCCAGGGTGTCCCACTCCTCGGTCCCGGGCAGCACCCGGGACACCTGGGCCGTCCAGGTGATGATCCGGCCGCCATGGTCACCGCGGAGGGTCACCTGCGCCTGGTCGGCCTCGGCCAACCCCGGCGCGGACTGCTCCCCGGGACCACTGACCACGAACAGGGCACCCTGATGTGGCACGCACCACAAGGCCAGTGCCGGGCCCTCGGCAACCGCCACCCAGGCCACCGAGGCCTTCTTCGTGGCTTCCTCGACCAGCGGGGTGTTGTGCGTGTCGGTCACCACGGCATCCTCTCCCACCAGGCCCCTCCCGTGTCGGCCGGTCAGCCGACGAAGGGCGGGATCAGGATCTCTCCCCGGGCCACCGCCATCACCTGGCCGGCCACGGTGGCGCCCAGCACCGTACCCCCGGCTGCGGTGACCGTGCAGGCCAAGGAGGAGGGCCTGCCCATCTCCACCCCCTGCCGGACGGTGTACGACGAACGCCCCTCCCCCGGCAGCAGGCCGCTGGCCACCAACCACACCCCCAGCCCCAGGGCCGCCGAGCCGGTGGCCGGATCCTCCGGCACCCCCAGGCCGGGCACGAAGACCCGGGCGTACGCGGTTTGCGAGGCGGCCTCCCAGGAGAAGACGCTGACATGCTCGATTCCGTACCGTCGTGCCGCTACCGAGTCGACCTGGGCCCGGGCCAGCGCGTCGGGGTGCACCGGCAGGAAGGGGAACTCCAGACCGCAGCCGGCCACCCGGGGCGCCGGGCCGACATGGTCGCCGGCGCTCAGACCGGCCATCTCCAGCAGCGGCTCGGGATCCAGTTCCGGCCCGAGGGTGGGCATCCCGCCGGTGAGGGTCGCACCCCCCGGGGTCACCTCGATGGGCAGCACACCGGCCCCGCACTCCTGGGTGACCTGTCCGGGCGCGAACATCCCCCGTCGGCTGGCGGTGACCGCCGCGCCCACGCTGGGGTGGCCGGCGAACGGCAGTTCCTCCACCGGGGTGAAGATCCGGGCCCGGTAGGTGGCGCCGACCTGGGTGGCGGGCAGCACGAAGACGGTCTCCGACAGGTTGAACTCCCGGGCCAGCGCCTGCATCTGCTCGGTGGCCAGCCCTTCGGCGCCGAACACCACCGCGAGCGGGTTTCCCGCGTACGGCCGATCGGTGAACACGTCCACGATCTCGTAAGCCAAGGTCGACATGTTGATAAACCCTAGGCGCTTAGGCTGGTGCGCGTGAGCACGCCGACCCGGGTCTACCTCGCCCGCCTCTCCGGAGTCGCCGTCTTCGACCCCAACGGTGACCAGGTGGGTCGGGTCCGTGACGCGGTGGCGCGGTTGCGGTCCGGCCAGCGGTCACCTGAGGTGGTGGGACTGGTCGCCGAGATGCCGATGCGTCGGCGGATCTTCCTGTCCATCAACCGGATCACCTCGATCGACGCCGACGCGGTCGTGCTGGGCAGCGGGACGCTGAACCTGCGTCGGTTCGAGAAGCGCCCCAACGAGTTGCTGGTGCTCCAGGAACTGCTGGACCGCCGGGTGCAGGTCCAACCGGAAGGCCGGGCGGGGACCGTGGTCGACGTGGCGATGGAGTGCAGCCGCAGCGGCGAGTGGTCGCTGACCCGGGTGGCGGTACGGGAGCAGACCGGCCGGCTGACCCGCCGGGGCAACCTGCACCAGGTCGAGTGGGACAACGTACGCGGACTCAGTGGGGTCGCCGACGCCCGGGGCACGGCCAACCTGCTGGCCGTGCTGGAGGACATGCGCCCGGCCGACCTGGCCAACGCGTTGCAGGACCTGCCGGACAGTCGGCGCAACGAGGTCGCGGCGGCCCTGGACGACGAGCGGCTGGCCGATGTGCTCAGCGAACTGCCCGAGCACGACCAGGTAGAGATCCTGGCCGCCCTGGACCGTGAACGGGCGGCCGACATCCTGGAGGAGATGGACCCGGACGACGCCGCCGACCTGCTCGGTGAGCTGTCCCCACCGGAGCAGGACGTGCTGCTGGACCTGATGGAACCGGGCGAGGCCGACCCGGTCCGGCAGTTGCTGAAGTACACCCCGGGTACGGCCGGCAGCGTGATGACCTCCGAACCGGTCATCCTGCCGCCGGACGCCACGGTGGCGGAGGCCCTGGCCCGGATCCGGGAGCCGCAACTGTCCCCGGCGGTGGCCGCGCAGGTGTTCGTGACCCGGGCGCCGATGACCACCCCGACCGGCCGCTACCTGGGCATGGTGCATTTCCAGCGGCTGCTGCGTGAGCCCCCCGCCGACCTGCTCGGCGGGGTGGTGGTCAACGACATCGACCCGTTGCGCCCGACCACCCCGCTGCCGGAGATCACCCGCCGGATGGCCACCTACGATCTGGTGGCCATGCCGGTGATCGACCGGAACAACCGGCTGGTGGGGGCGGTCACCGTGGACGACGTGCTGGACCATTCCCTGCCCCGGGACTGGCGGGACCGGAGCGCGGCGATGAGCACCAACCACGACCCGGCGACGGAGGGCAGGGATGTCTGAACAGCGCCGAGCGGAGCGGCTGGACCTGCCCCGGGAGCCCCGCGGGCTGAAGCTGCCCCGAATCGACCAGGAGACCTTCGGCCGTTGGGCCGAGGGCATCGCCCGGGGCATGGGTACGGCGAACTTCATCGTCTACATGACCTTGGTCATCGGGGCCTGGTTCGCCTGGAACACCCTGGCCCCGGCGGACCTGCGCTTCGACCCGTACACCTTCACCTTCCTGACCCTGGTGCTGTCGATCCAGGCCTCCTACGCGGCCCCGCTGATCCTGCTGGCCCAGAACCGGCAGGCCGACCGCGACCGGGTGGCCTCGGACGAGGACCGCCGCCGGGCGACGATGCAGAAGGCCGACACGGAGTACCTGGCCCGGGAGATCGCGGCCCTGCGGATCGCGTTGGGTGAGGTGGCGACGCGGGACTTCCTCCGCTCGGAGCTGTCCCGGCTGGCCGAGGAGTTGGACGAGGCCGCCCAGCGCCGGCAGCGGCTGGAGCGCCGCCAGCGGGAGGGTGCCGCCGGCCGGGGCGGTGGTGAGGGTCTCGACGAGCCGCGCGACGAGCTGGACGGTGATCATCCGAGGGAGGGTCGGCGGAACTCCGACACCCCCCACCAGAGGGAAACCTGATCGAGTCGCTCACAACCGCCCCCCGCTGACGCCGGTACGGGTCGGTCCCCGACGTAACATTGCCGCCATGTCAGCTCCCGTCAGCACCGTCAACGACGCTGTTCAGGCCGCCCTGGCCACCGTCAACGACCCGGAGATCCGCCGGCCGATCACCGAACTCGGCATGGTCCGCTCCGCCGAGGTCGGCGAGGACGGTGTGGTCCGGGTCGAGTTGCTGCTCACCGTGGCCGGCTGCCCGTTGAAGGACAAGCTGCGCTCGGACATCACCGCCGCGGTGAGCGCGGTGAGCGGAATCACCGGGGTCGAGATCGAATTCGGGGTGATGAGCCCGGAGCAGCGCCAGGAACTCCAGGCCAAGCTGCGCGGTGGTGGCGCCACCGAGGAGCCCGTCATCCCCTTCGCCCAGCCGGGCTCCCGCACCCGGGTGTACGCGGTGGCCAGCGGCAAGGGCGGGGTGGGCAAGTCCAGCGTGACGGTGAACCTGGCCGCCGCGCTGGCCGCCCGGGGCCTGTCCGTCGGGGTGGTCGACGCGGACATCTACGGACACTCCGTGCCCCGGATGCTCGGCGCGGACGGCCGTCCCACCCGGGTCGAAGACATGATCATGCCGCCGCAGGCGCACGGGGTGAAGGTCATCTCGATCGGCATGTTCACCTCCGGCAACGCCGCCGTGGTCTGGCGCGGGCCGATGCTGCACCGGGCGTTGCAGCAGTTCCTCGCGGACGTCTACTGGGGCGACCTCGACGTGCTGCTGCTGGACCTGCCCCCGGGCACCGGCGACGTGGCCATCTCCCTGGCCCAGTTGCTGCCCAACGCGGAGATCCTGGTGGTCACCACCCCCCAGGCCGCCGCCGCCGAGGTGGCCGAGCGGGCCGGTGCCATCGCGCTCCAGACCCACCAGCGGGTGGTCGGGGTGATCGAGAACATGTCCTGGCTGGAACTGCCGGACGGCTCCCGGATGGAGGTCTTCGGGGCGGGCGGCGGCCAGACGGTGGCCGACTCGCTGACCCAGACCATCGGGGCCCAGGTGCCGCTGCTGGGCCAGGTGCCCCTGGACACCCGGGTACGGGAGGCCGGCGACGAGGGGAACCCGATCGTGCTGGCCGAGCCGGAGTCCCCGGCGGCCAAGGCCCTGAACCAGGTAGCCGACCGGCTGGCCCTGCGCCGCGAGTCCCTGCTCGGTAAGCCCCTGGGCCTCAAGCCCTCCGGTCGCTGACCCGCGATCCTGACCAACCACACACCGCCGGCCACCTCTGAGGTGACCGGCGGTGTGGCGTAGCGGGGGTGTTCGGGGGCCGAGCGCTCAGGTGACCTCGTCGTAGCCGGCGGAACGCGGTGCCGGGGCGGGAGCGGGAGCGGGAGCGACCGGGGCGGGGTCGGGGGTCCGGGGATCCGCTGCGGTGGCCACGTTCTTGATGTCCTTCTGCACCTTCGTGACATCCGTCCGCAGATCGTCGTACATGCCCTGGAGGGGCTTGCGGATCGCCTGCTCCTCCTCCTCGCTGAGCAGGTGCTTGCGGATGAACGCCTTCGGGTGCAGGTCCTCCAGTTGGATGTCAGTGCCGAGTTCCTTGCTCAGGTCGCTGGTCGCGTTGCGGGCCATGGTGCGCAGATTGCGCACCATCCGAAGCCCGTCGCCGATCACCGCCGGCAGCCGGTCACCGAAGATCAGCAGCGCCAGCAACAGCAGCGCGCCGACCTCCCACACGTTCAGGTTCTCGAACACCCCTGGGGCCTCCTCACCGGGCTACCCAGCAAGACTACGCACGTCAGCGGCCTGCCAGAAGGGGGGACGAGGTCACTTCGCATCGGCGGCCAAGGTCACCGAAGTGTTCTGTCGACTGGACCCCCGGCGATACTCGACAGTCACCACCGAACCGGGCGCGTACTTGCGGACCAGGGCGATCAGGTCGGTCGGCTCGGTCATCGGCTTGCCGTTGAGTCGCAGGATCACGTCACCGGCCCGCAGCCCCGCACCGGCGGCCGGACCGGAGGGCTCCACCGCGGCCAGGCGCACCCCGGCCCCGCCGGTGTTCGACCCGGGTCCACCCACCTGGGCGCCGATCACCGTACGGCGGGCCTTGCCGGTGCCGATGATGTCCTGGGTGATCCGCTTCGCCTGGTTGATGGGGATGGCGAAGGCCAACCCGATGTTGCCGGCCTCCTGCCCCTCGGACACCAGGGACTTGATGGTGGAGTTGACCCCGATCACCCGCCCGGCCGCGTCCACCAGCGGGCCGCCGGAGTTGCCGTGGTTGACGGCCGCGTCGGTCTGGATGGCGGCGTAGTAGCGAGTCGGCCCCCCGGGCTCACCGGCCTGCATGGTCCGGTCCAGGGCGCTGACGATGCCCGCGGTCACCGTGTTGGCCAGGGACAGCGGCGAACCGATGGCCAGCACCGGGTCGCCGACCGCCAGCGCGTCGGAGTCACCGAACTCCACCGGACGCAGCCCGCTGCGAGTGACTTTGATCACCGCGATGTCGGATTCCTCGTCCTGCCCCACCACGGTCGCCGGGGCCGTACTGCCGTCGTTGAAGATCACCGAGGCCTTGCCGGTGCCACCGGCGACCACATGGTCGTTGGTGATCACATGCCCGTCGGCGCTGACGATGAACCCGGAACCCTCGCTGGTGCCACCGATCCCCGCCATCCGGACGGTCACCACGCTGGGCAGGACCCGCTCGGCCACCCCGGCCAGGGATTCCGGCGGACGCTGGGCCAGGGTCGGCACCGATCCCGCCGCCGCGCCGAGGACCGGCCCGGCCGCACCCCCGCGTACCGCGAAGGCGTAACCGAGGGCACCGCCCAGGGTGCCGGCCAGCAACGCCGTGATCAGGGAAATCAGCAGCATCTGGCGGAGTTTCGGAGACCCGGGGGCGTCCGGGTCGGTGACCGGTTCCGGCTCGGTTCCCGGGACCGGAGCGGCCGGAACCACCACTGCGGTCGGAGCGTACGGATCCCGCCACGGGTCAGCCAGCGCGTCGGACCACCACGGCGAGGCGACCGGCCCACCGCCGTACGGCGATGTCGTCGGTGAACCTCCCGGCGGGTGTCCAGGCCCCGGCTGTCCCGCCGGTACGCCGCTTGCCCCGGGCTGGCGCCAGTCCCAGCCGTCGGTCACTCGGTGCCTCCCAGTCCGTCCCCGGTATCCACGATCCGCGATGGACGCCGTCGGACGGGCGGTCGACGGGATACCGCTTCCAGGATTGCACGGATGTGCCGCGTGGGGTCAGCGGTTGTCGCCTCGGGTGGGTGCCCGGCTGCGCCCGTGGCGGGTCACCTCTAGAGTCACAGTGCCCGGCCACCCCTTCCCGCTCGCTGCCCGGAGGTGTCCCATCGCCACGGTCGCTGGTTCCGGCAGTTCGGTGAACCCGGCGTTGCACTTCGCCGAGTCGTACGTGCCGGAGGACCTAGTGCTGCGGACCGCGCGCAGCCTGGCCAACGAGGTAGGCCTCGACGCGGTCACCCCCGGGGCGGGTGCCGCCCTGCGCCTGCTGGCCGCCGCCGGCAACGCCCGCGCGGTGGTCGAGATCGGCACCGGCACCGGGGTCAGCGGGGTGTGGCTGTTGCGGGGCATGCAGGCCAACGGGGTGCTCACCACCATCGACCTGGAGGTGGAGCACCAGCGCATCGCCCGGCGTATCTTCACCGAGGCGGGCTTCGTCGCCGGCCGGACCCGGATCATCACCGGCCGGGCCCGGGAGGTCCTGCCCCGGCTCGCGGACGGCGCGTACGACCTGGTCTTCTTCGACGCGGACGCCACCGGCTTCTCGGCCTGTGTGGACGCCGCCCTGCGGCTGCTGCGGCCCGGCGGGGTGCTGGTGCTCAACGGTGCCCTGGCCGGCGGCCGGATCGGTGATCCGGCCGCCCGCGACGCGGAGACCGTGACGGTGCGGGAGACCATCAAGGCCCTCCGCGAGTCGGAGCACTGGATTCCGACCCTGTTGCCGGTCGGGCACGGCCTGCTGGCCGCGGTCCGCTGCTGAGCCCGGCCTCAGGGGCCGGGCACCGCCGCGTTCAGGACAGGGTGGCCAGCCACCGCAGCAGGCCGCGTACTCCCCAGCCGGTAGCACCCCGGGTCAGTTCCGCCTCGTCCCGCTCGCACCAGGAGGGGGCCGACATGTCGATGTGCAGCCACTTCTCCCGCAGGTCGCCGGTGAACTCGCGCAGGTAGAGGGCGGCCAGCACGGAACCGGCGCCCTGGGTGGGTGCGCTGTGCAGGTCGGCCAGTTCGCTGCCGAGGTGCTCGACGTAGTCGGCCGGCAGCGGCATCCGCCAGGCGGCCTCACCGGCTGCGGCCACGGCGGCCAGCATGTCCTCGGCCAGTTGGTCGTTGTCGCTGTACAGGGCACCGGTACGCATGCCCAGGGCTACGGCGTTCGCCCCGGTCAGGGTGGCCAGGTCGATCAGCAGGTCGGGCTTGAGCTCGGCGACGGCGTACGCCATCGCGTCGGCGAGCACCAGCCGCCCCTCGGCGTCGGAGTTCGTCGTCTCGCTGGTCAACCCACCGTAGTGCCGGACGATGTCGCCGGGTCGGAAGGCGGCACCGCTGACCATGTTCTCGGCCAACGGGGCCAGGGTGGTTATCCGTACGGGCAGCCGCAGGGCCGCCGCACCCAGGGTCGCCGCCACCACGGCCGCCGCTCCGGCCATGTCCTTACGCATCAGCTTCATGGCCGGCACCGGCTTGATCGAGATGCCGCCGGTGTCGAAGGTGATGCCCTTGCCGACCAGGACCACATGGGTGTCGGCCTCGGCCGGCTGCCAGGACAGCTCGACCAGTCGGGGGCCGCTGGCCGAGCCCCCACCCACGGCGAGGATCCCGCCGAAGCCCTCGGCGGCCAGTTCCTCGGGCTCGCGTACCCGCAGCCGCAGTCCGGGTCGATCGGCGGCGGCCTCGGCCACCTGGCCGGCGAACCACTGCGGGTTCTTCATCGACGAGGGGGCGTTGGTGAGGTCCCGGGCCAGCCGGGTCATCTCGGCCGTGGTGCGGGCCACCTCCACCGCCTGCTGGTAGGCCTCCGGCTCGGCGACCGCCAGATCCACCCCGGTCAGCGCGGGTGGCTCGGGGTCGGCGCCCAGCCGGTATCGGTAGGAGGCCAGGAGCAGCCCCTCGACCAGGCCACGGACCGCCTCCGGGGTAGCCCCGGTCGGCAGCATTACTGTGAGATAGGTCTCATTCTTGCCGGCGCGGGCCAGGGCCGCTCCCGCGGAGCGCCACCCCGCCTCATCGCCCTCCCCGATGCCGACCAGCAGCAGGCGGGCCGGAGTCGAGCCAGGTCGCAGCTGTCGGTGGGCCTCACCGGCCCGTCCGGTCAGCCCGATCATCGAAGCCAGCGCGGTGGCCTCGTCGGCCACCCCGTGGGGTAACGCCACCGCGGTCGGGACCGGTTCGGCCGAGGCGGTGTCGGTGGCACCGGGACGAAGGGGCAGCGCTACGGCGTCGAGCTGGTCCGGCTCGGCGATCAGACGAATGGCGAGCACGCGGAGCCGTACCTCCTGAAGACGATGTGGGTGGAATCGCCCACATAATGGGATGAAGGCCCTGAACCATCGGGCGAGCCGATGGCTCAGGGCCTGGGCACGACTACCGCAGCCGCGCCCAAGACGAACCGTCCGCAGCGGCGATCGTCGCCGATCACACCCGCCGGCTCAGCCGGCAGCCGCCTTCAGCGCGTCACCGAGCGCCGTCGCCTCGTCGGGAGTCATCTCGACGACGAGCCGGCCACCGCCCTCCAGCGGGACCCGCATGACGATGCCCCGGCCCTCCTTGGTGACTTCCAGCGGACCGTCGCCCGTCCGCGGCTTCATCGCCGCCATGTTGTCTCCCCTCAGACCTACATCAGGGTCGGTGGGTTGCCCCACAGCCACTTCGCCACGACCACCCGCAACTTGCACGGGGGGCCGACTAACGATTTTCCCTGATGAACACCGCCGGACCCAAACCGAAGCAGCATTGATGTAACAGCATCTAGCTTATCCCGAGATGGCCTGTCACAATGTGCGGTCATGCAGGCACGGTCGGCACTATTCGACCTGTACGGCGACCACCTCCGGCCCCGGGGTGGCCGGGCACCGGTTGCTGCCCTGGTCAAACTCCTGGCGCCGCTCGGGATCGCCCCACCGGCCGTGCGGACCGCGGTGTCCCGCATGGTGCGACAAGGCTGGCTCGAACCGGTCAAAATGCTGTCCGGTCCCGGATATTCGATCACACCGAAGGCGGCACGCCGACTCGACGAGGCCGCCTCCCGGATCTACCGCACCGGCCGGGTCACCTGGGACGGCCGGTTCGATCTTCTGGTGCTCGACGCCCCCTCCGCCCGGCGGGACCGCCAGCGCCTGGCCGCCAACCTGCGCTACCTCGGCTACGGCACCCTGGACGAGCAGATCTGGGTGGCCACCCGGCCCGGCGAGGATGTCGACCTGCTGCTGGACGAGGCGGGGGTGAGCTTCGAGCGGTTCAGCGCCGCGCACGCCGCCGGCACCCCCGGGGCGATGGGCCTGGTGCGCCGGGCCTGGGACCTGGCCGAGATCGGCCGGGCCTACGAGCAGTTCGTCGCCGAGCAGCGCACCCTGCTGACCGGGATCACCGCCCGCAGCGGCGACGAGGAGGCGTACGCGGCCAGATTCCGGTTGGTGCACGCGTGGCGTACCTTCCTCTTCCGGGACCCGCAGCTGCCCCCGGCGCTGCTGCCCGAACGTTGGCCCGGCACCGCCGCGGCCAGCTTCTTCGACCGCCACGCGGCCCGGCTCCGGCCGGCTGCGGACCGGTACGTCGAGCAGTGCCTCGACAGTGGTAACCGGATGATCCGACAGAAGGAACGCCAGCCGTGACCGAAGCGCTGCTCGTCGACCGCACCGACGCCGTCGTCACCCTCACCCTGAACCGCCCGTCCGCGATGAACTCGCTGAACGTGGAGCTCAAGGAGGCGCTGCGGGACACCCTGGCCGAGCTGGAGGCCGACCGGAGCTGCCGGGCGGTGGTGCTGGCCGGGGCCGGCAAATCCTTCTGCGCGGGGCAGGATCTGCGCGAACACGTGGCCACCCTGGAATCGGGCAGCACCAACTCCCTGGACACCGTCCAGGTGCACTACAACCCGATCGCCGCCCGGCTGTCCAGCCTGCCCAAGCCGGTGGTGGCCGCCGTCCGGGGAATGGCCGCCGGAGCCGGGGCCTCCCTGGCCTTCCTGGCCGACATCCGGATCGGAGGGCCCTCGACCAGCTTCCTGATGGCCTTCGCCAAGGTGGGGCTGGCCGCCGACACCGGCGCCTCGTGGACCCTGCCCCGGCTGGTCGGCCACGCCAAGGCCGTGGAGCTGCTGATGCTCGCCGAGCCGGTACGCGCCGAGGAGGCCTGCCGACTCGGCCTGCTCAACCGAATCGTGGAGGACGACGAGGGGGTGCTGTCGGCCGCCCAGGAACTCGCCGCCCGACTCGCCGCCGGCCCCACCGTGGCCTACGGCGCGATCAAGCGTCAGCTCTCCGTCGCCGACGCCGGCACCCTGGCCGACGCCCTGGCGGCCGAGGCCCAGGCCCAGGCGATCTGCGGCGGCACCGCCGACCACCGGGCGGCCACCATGGCCTTCGTCAACAAGCAACCGGCCGTCTTCGAGGGCCGCTGAGGCTTAGTCGTCCTCTTCCGGGTCCTGGTTGGCCTCGGCGCCGAGCACGAAGGCCTGCATGGCCAGCTCGTCACCGTAGGGGGAGACGAAGGCGGGCAGCTCCTGGGGGCCGAGTTCCTGCACGTACGCCCAGAACAGCCGGACCGCCTCGGCCCGGGAGTCGGCCTCGATCGGCAGGTCCAGGCTGACCAGCCAGGACTGCCGCTGCGGTGGCGGGCCCAGCCGGTCGACCAGATCCTGGAAGGCTCCGGGGTCCAGGGCGGTCACCGGGCCGTCGAGGGCCAGGGTGTCGGCCGGCACCGGTTCGTCGAAGGCCCGTCGGGTGTACGTCACCACCAGGGTCTGCGGCCCCGGGTCGGACTGGGGGTCGTCCGGATCCTCCGTGGGCCGGAGGGTCGGGGTGGCCACCCGGCCCACCGCCACCAGTCGCAGCGGCTCATCGGCCAGCACCGCGACCTGGTCACCGGGGCTCGGCAGGGCGGCGACCTCGGCCAGCCCGGTCAGCTCCAGCGTGTCATGGTGCACTAGCCGCTCGGCGTCGTACCGGCCGGCGGGCAGCAGCACGGCCCAGGTGCCCGTACCGTCCGTCGGGTTCGCCCCGGCCACCCGGGGTGCGGTGTCGGTCGTCATGCCGCTATCCCATCACGCTCGAACCGGCCGGCACGACGTGACAGCCCGCGAGGTGATCGTCGACCATCCCGGTGGCCTGCATCAGGGCGTACGCCGTGGTCGGGCCGACGAACCGGAAATCCCGCCGCTTGAGGGCCTTGGCCATCGCGGTGGAGGCCTCCGTCAGGGCCGGCACCTCGGCGAGGCTGGCGGGCCGGGGGCGGGGCGGGGGCGCGAAGGACCAGAGCAACTCGGACAGGCCCTCGGGCAGCTCCAGGGCGGCCCGGGCGTTCGCGATCGCCGCCTCGATCTTGGCGCGGTTACGGACGATCCCGGCGTCGGCCAGCAGCCGGTCCACCTCGGCCTCGCCGTACTCCGCGACCGCGCCGATCCGGAAGTCGTCGAAGGCCCGCCGGAAGGCCGGCCGCTTGCGCAGGATGGTCAGCCAGGACAGCCCGGACTGGAAGGCCTCCAGGGTCATCCGCTCGTAGAGGGCGTCGTCGCCGCGTACCGAGCGACCCCACTCCTCGTCGTGGTAGACGGCGTAGTCGGCAGTGCCCGCGCCCCAGGCACAGCGGGATAATCCATCGGCCCCGATCATCAGGTCAGTCACCCCACCAGGCTAGGCCCGCCCACCGACAGACCGCCGCCCCGGTCGGCTCCGTGGTGGTCGGCTCCCGCCCTGCCGGGCGCGATCAGGGCAGGCGACCCTGCTCGATCTGCCGGGCCAGCCGCCGCAGTGCCTTGCTCAGACCGAACTTGGAGCCCGGCCAGAGCACCGGCCAGGCCACCCGGCCGGCCGGACCGCCCGGCAGGTGGAACCACTCGTGCCAGACCACCTGGCTGCGTCCGCTGGCCAACTGGGTGCAGCGCAGCACCCCCGGGCCACGCAGCAGGGTGCCGCAGTGCACCACCCCGATCTCGTACGGCGCGTCCACCCGGACCACCCGCATCCGGTCCCGCAGCACGGCCGGGCCCAGGGTGGTGACCGCCTCCACCAGGCTGCCCTCGCCACCGTCGCCCTCGACCACCCGCACGGTGGTGAAGGGAATCCACTCGGACTGCCGTTCCCAGGCCAGCAGGGCCGCGAAGACCCGCTCGGCGGGGGCGTTGACGATGACGCTGGCGGTCACCTCACCGGCGCCCCGCTGGGCCGCCTCCCGAAGCTCGTCCGGCGCACCGGGGTCGGTCACGGCGAGTCCGCGCGCACCGCGGCCGCCCGCGGCTCCTCCTGCGCGACCTCGTCGTCCGTCTTCCCGGCCGAGTCGGCCGCCTTTGCTGAATCGGTCGCCTGCGCCGGGTCGGTCGCCTTGGCCGGGTCGGTTGCTTTCGCAGCCGGGTCGGTAGACCCGGCGTCCAGCTCGCCCAGGTCGATCTCGCCCGCCTCGGCGGTGTCGCCTTCCTTGGCCGCCTCGGTGTCCGGGGCCGGGCCACGGGCCAGGCTGGCGGACTGCTCACGGGCGGTACGCAGGGCGTCGGCCTCGGCCATCCGTCCCTCCCGCAGCGCGGTCACCTCGGCCTCCAGCACCCCGATCAGCTCGGTCTTGTACCCGATGTCGTAGGCCGCCCGGCGCATCGCCTGGTCGACCTGGGCCATCCGGTACCCGCGCAGGGTGGTGTCGAAGCGCACCTCGCCGACGTCGGACTCGCGCAGTGGTCGGTCGCCCGGCAAGGGCACCCCCCGCCCGTCCGCCTCGGCGGGCACCAGGCCGGGATCCCGGCCGGTCGCCACGAGCGTCACGCCGAACACCACCGCCGCGACGGTGACCGCCACGACCAGCAGGAGCAGAAGCTGATCCATGCACTGATCGTGGCATGTTCCGCGGTGCGGAGCGACCCCACTCGGCGCGCCGGACCGCAGCGGCCCCGCGACCTGCGACCGGATAGCGTCACGGTGTCCGGCAAACGGCCAGCCGGGCGGCGTACGGCGTGAAGGAGGCGGCGTGTCCGGGGTGCTGCGACTCGGTGGACGCACGTTCGACCCCGACGAGCTGGTGGTGATGGCGATCGTCAACCGCACCCCGGACTCGTTCTTCGACCGGGGCGCGACCTTCGCCGCCGACAGCGCCCTGCGGGCGGTGGAGCGGGCCGTGACCGAGGGGGCGGAGATCGTCGACATCGGCGGGGTGAAGGCCGGCCCCGGTGCCGAGGTCGACGTCGCCGAGGAGATCCGTCGGACGGTCGACACCATCGCCGCCGTCCGGGCCGCCTTCCCCGACCTGGTGATCTCGATCGACACCTGGCGGGCCGAGGTGGCCGTGGAGGCGGTGGCGGCCGGGGCGGACCTGCTCAACGACACCTGGTCGGGGGCGGATCCCGCGCTGGCCCAGGTGGCCGCCCGCACCGGCGCCGGCCTGGTCTGCTCGCACGCCGGAGGGCTGAGCCCGCGTACCCGCCCGCACCGGGCCGCCTTCGCCGACGTGGTGGCCGACGTGGTGACGACCGTTACCGGGCTCGCCGAACGGGCGGTCTCCCTGGGGGTACGCCCCGACGGGATCCTGATCGACCCGGCGCACGACTTCGGCAAGAACACCCGGCACTCGCTGGAGATCACCCGACGCCTCGGCGAACTGACCGCCACCGGCTGGCCCCTGCTGGTGGCCCTGTCGAACAAGGACTTCGTCGGCGAGACGCTGGACCTGCCGGTGGCCGAGCGGCTGGAGGGCACCCTGGCCGCCACCGCGGTCTCCGCCTGGCTGGGTGCCCGGGTCTTCCGCGCCCACCAGGTGCTCCAGACCCGCCGGGTGCTGGACATGGTCGCCAGCATCAAGGGCAGCCGCCCACCCGCGCTGAGCCGACGAGGGCTCGCCTGAACCGGCTCAGGTCCAGTGCAGGATCCGCCGCCGCCAGGCGTAGAGCAGGCCCAGGGCGAGCACGGCCACGAAGATCGCCATCTCCACGACGGTGACCAAGCCGAAGTCCGGACGATCGAAGATCAACGCCCAGGGGAAGAGGAAGACCGCCTCGACGGCGAAGAGCACGTACAGGTAGGCGTAGACGTAGTAGCGGATCTGCATCTGCGCCCAGTCCCCGCCGACCGGGTCGACTCCGCTTTCGTAACTAGTTCGCTTTCCGGGCGGATCGGCCGGTCTAGCGGGCCGCAGCACCCGGTTCGCCGAGAAGGCAACGACGAAGAACAGGACGCTGACGAGCAGCAGCAGCCCGAGCGTCGCGTACGAGCCCAGATAGCCGGTCACAGGAGGTCAGCCTACCGGCCGCCGGTCCGGGGCACGACCGACAGCGCGGCGGTGATCTGGATTACCCAGAGGGCGCGAAACGGCGCAACACGCCGCATAAACCCACACAATCCAGTCCCAGTCGACGGACCTCCGGCAAAGGTGCGAGGCCGATTCGACGTAGGCTCTCGGGTGAGGACGACGCGCCGCACCGCGGCGCGCAGCGAAGCGAGGTGCGGGCGTGACCAAGCAGATCCGCCAACTGGACCGGGTGGTCATTCGATTCGCCGGTGACTCCGGCGACGGCATGCAGCTCACCGGTGACCGGTTCACCTCGGAGACAGCTCAGTTGGGCAACGACATCTCCACCCTGCCCAACTTCCCGGCCGAGATCCGGGCCCCCGCCGGCACCCTGCCGGGCGTGTCGAGCTTCCAGGTGCACTTCGCCGACTACGACATCCTGACCCCGGGCGACGCACCGAACGTCCTGGTGGCGATGAATCCGGCCGCCCTGAAGGCGAACCTCGCCGACCTGCCCCGGGGTGCGGACATCATCGTCAACACCGACGAGTTCACCAAGCGCAACCTGGCCAAGGTCGGGTACGCCAGCAGCCCGCTGGACGACGACACCCTCGCCGGGTACGCCGTGCACCCGGTGGCGCTGACCTCGATGACCATCGGTGCCCTGGCCGACCTCGACGTGTCGAAGAAGGACGCCGAGCGGGCCAAGAACATGTTCGCCCTGGGCCTGCTGAGCTGGATGTACTCCCGGCCATACGCCTCGACCCTGCGGTTCCTGGAGCGCAAGTTCGCCAAGCGTCCGGAACTGGTCGCGGCGAACGTGGCCGCCTTCAAGGCCGGCTGGAACTTCGGCGAGACCACGGAGGACTTCGCCGTCCGGTACGAGGTCAAGCCGGCCAAGATGCCCCCGGGCACCTACCGCAACATCACCGGTAACGCGGCCCTGTCGCTGGGCATCGTGGCCGCCGGGGTCCGCTCCGGTCTGCCGGTCTTCCTCGGGGCATACCCGATCACCCCGGCCTCGGACATCCTGCACGAGCTGAGCAAGCACAAGCGCCTGGGCGTCACCACCATGCAGGCCGAGGACGAGATCGCCGCGGTCGGCGCCGCCCTGGGTGCCTCGTACGGCGGCGCCCTGGGTGTGACCACGACCAGCGGCCCCGGGGTGGCCCTCAAGAGCGAGACCATCTCCCTGGCGGTGGCCCTGGAGCTGCCGCTGCTCATCGTCGATGTGCAGCGCGCCGGCCCGTCCACCGGTATGCCGACCAAGACCGAGCAGGCCGACCTGAACATGGCCCTGTTCGGCCGGCACGGTGAGGCCCCGGTGGCGGTGATCGCCCCGAAGTCCCCCTCCGACTGCTTCTACGCGGCACTGGAGGCGGCCCGGATCGCGTTGACCTACCGCACTCCGGTGATCCTGCTGTCGGACAACTACGTCGCCAACGGTTCCGAGCCCTGGCTGCTGCCGGAGGTGGAGTCCCTGCCCGACCTGCGGGTCGAGTTCGCCACCGCGCCCAACGGCGAGGACGGCACGACCTTCCTGCCGTACCTGCGGGATCCGCAGACCCTGGCCCGGCCCTGGGCCATCCCGGGCACCCCTGGCCTGGAGCACCGCATCGGCGGGCTGGAGAAGGCCGACAAGACCGGCGACATTTCCTACGACCCGGCCAACCACGACTTCATGGTGCGTACCCGGGCCGCCCGGATCGAGGCCATCCCGGTGCCGGACGTCGAGGTGGAGGACCCCGACGGCGACGCCCGGGTGCTGGTACTCGGCTGGGGTTCGACGTACGGCCCGATCGGCGCCGCCTGCCGGGCCCTGCGCCAGCGCGGCCTGCCGGTAGCGCAGGCACACCTGCGACACCTCGCGCCGATGCCGGCGAACCTGGGCTCGGTGCTGCGCTCCTACGACCGGGTGGTCATCCCCGAGATGAACCTCGGCCAGCTCGCCCAGGTGATCCGGGCGCGCTACCTGGTCGACGCGATCGGCTACAACCAGGTCCGCGGCCTGCCGTTCACCGCCGCCGAGCTGGAGACGATGCTGGAAGAGGTCCTGAAGAATGTCTGAGCCCGTCGCCCTGAAGCTCACCGCCAAGGACTTCAAGTCCGACCAGGAGGTGCGCTGGTGCCCCGGTTGCGGTGACTACGCCATCCTGGCGGCCGTCCAGCAGTTCATGCCGGAGCTGAACATCCCCCGGGAGAACATCGTCTTCGTCTCGGGCATCGGCTGCTCGTCGCGCTTCCCGTACTACATGAACACCTACGGGATGCACTCGATCCACGGCCGGGCCCCGGCGATCGCCACCGGCCTGTCGGTGTCCCGTCCGGACCTGTCGGTCTGGGTGGTGACCGGTGACGGTGACGCCCTCTCCATCGGCGGCAACCACCTGATCCACGCCCTGCGCCGCAACGTCAACCTGAAGATCCTGTTGTTCAACAACCGGATCTACGGCCTGACCAAGGGGCAGTACAGCCCGACCTCCGAGGTCGGCAAGATCACCAAGTCGACCCCGGTCGGCTCGGCGGATGCGCCCTTCAACCCGATCTCGCTGGCGCTGGGGGCGGAGGCCACCTTCGTCGGCCGCACCATCGACTCCGACCGCAAGCATCTCCAGTCGGTGCTGCGGGCCGCCGCCGAGCACGAGGGCTCGGCCTTCGTGGAGATCTACCAGAACTGCAACATCTTCAACGACGGGGCCTTCGACCAGCTCAAGGATCCGGGCATCCGGGACGACCACCTGATCCGCCTGGAGCACGGCCAGCCGATCACCTTCGGCAAGGACGGGCAGTTCTGCGTCGTACACCCCCCGGGTGGGTTCGGGCTGGAGGTCCGGGAGACCGCCGGCACCCCCACCGAGGAGATCGTCGTGCACGACGCCGGGGTGGCCGATCCGGCGTACGCCTTCGCGCTGTCCCGGCTGCCCGGGTTCGACCTGCGCAACACCCCCATCGGGGTGTTCCGCTCGGTGTCCCGGCCCTCCTACGACAGTGTGGTGCAGGCTCAGGTGGCCGAGGCCAAGGCCACGGCCACCGAGACCCCGGAGCAGCAGCTGGCCGGCCTGCTGGGCAGCGGCGACACCTGGACCATCGTCGGCTGACGACCGCATGTCGAAGGGGGCGGGCCGGAACCGGCCCGTCCCCTTCGCTGCTGGAGCGGCCGGTTCAGGGCAGGGTGTGGGACGTGGGCCGATCGTCGCGTACGTAGACCAACATGTCGCCGGTCTCCACGACCGCGCCCGCCTGGTCCGCCAGGGTGACCACCTTGCCCCGCCGGACCAGCGCGATCACCAGCGAGTCCAGCTCCCGGGGATTGCGGCCCACCTCCTGCCGTTCGGCCGAGCGCATGGCCAGCGCCATGCCCTGGCCGGGGGTCAGCAGGTCCTCCACCACGTCGATCAGGGGTGGGGCGGAGGTGGACAGGCCGAGCAGCCGACCGGCCGTGGCCGAGGAGACGATCACATGGTGGGCGCCGCTCTGCTTGAGCAGGGGGGCGTTCTCCGCCTCCCGGGCGGCGGCGATGATCCGTACCTGACCGGCGGTCAGTTGGCGTACGGTCAACGCCACCAGCACGGAGGCGTCGTCGCTGTCCGTCGCGATGATCACCGCTTTGGCGGTCCGCACATGGGCCTGGTTGAGCACCGAGGAACGGGTCGCCGAGCCCTCGATGGCGACCAACCCGTTCGAGGTGGCCTGGCGCAGCGCCGACCCGTTGCGTTCCACCACGACGATCCGGGACTTGTCCAGCCCGTTCTCCTGTAGTGCGGAGATCGCGCTGCGCCCCTTCGTGCCGTAGCCGCAGATGATGACGTGGTCCTTCAATTTTCTCTCCCACCGGTGCAGACGGCGCCCGGTCCGGTACTGCTCGGTCAGCACCTCCAGGGTGGTGCCGACCAGGATGATCAGGAACAGCACCCGGGCCGGGGTGATGAGCAGGACGTTCACCAGCCGAGCGGCCTGGGTGGCCGGCACGATGTCGCCGTAGCCGGTGGTCGACAACGAGACCACCGCGTAGTAGAAGCAGTCCAGCAGGGTCAGGCCGTCGCCGTTGATGTCGCGGTACTGGTCGCGTTCTAGATAGACCACCGCGACCACCAGGAGCACCAGCCCGACGGCGGCGGCCAACCGTAGGCTCAGCGCGCTCAGCGGGCCCCGCCGCTGCGCGGGAAAATGGATCACCGGGGGACCTGCCCCGCCTCCGTCGCCTGCACGCCCACAACATAGCCCTTGGCCGGCGATCCGCACGCCGAGGTGCCCGAGCGGCTGCCCCGGCAGCCGACGGGGCTGATCCGGCAGGCGGCGGGACGACATCAGGGCCGCCAGCGGGGCATGATGAACGGGTAGCGCAGGACCGGCGAGAGTGAGGCCCGCATGTCGTTGCTGCGACGGGTGATCGGGGCGGTCCTGCGCCGGGAACGCCAACGCCAGGGCCTGACCCTCCGCGAGGTGGCCCGGGCCGCCGGGGTCTCCGTGCCCTACCTGTCCGAGGTGGAACGGGGGCGCAAGGAGGCCTCCTCCGAGGTGCTGGCGGCCGTCTGCCGCGCCCTGGGCCTCTACCTCTCCGACCTTCTGGAAGCGGTCCGGGACGACCTTCGTCGGGTCGAGCGCAGAGGGCCCTCCGCGGTCCCGGGCACGGTCGGGTTCGGCGGCCACCTGCCGGGCACCCGGGCCGGCTCGGTGTTGCCGTCCACCCGGCCCGTCTCCGGCGGCACCCCACGCCCGGTCGCCCGACTCGGCTCCGACCCCACCCTGCTGGAGGTGGGTCGGTTCGGCTCCGCCCTGCGGCAGGTGGGAAGGCTCGGGGTCGGCGGCACCCGCAGCGGGAGCAGCATGTTCCTCAGCGGGGGTCTGCGGATCATCGTGTTCGCCGACCGCCCGCAGGCCGCTGGCGACCAGCTCATCCGGGGTGCCCTGCCCCGCCCGGCAACGGTCACCAGGCCCAGGGGCGGCGCACTGGGCCGGGCCCGTCGGCGGCGCTCCGCCGCCCTGGCAACCCGGTTGATGCGTACGCCCGCCCGCCAGGACACCCGGCGACGGCCGGGTGGTGACCGGGTCGTGGGGGTATCGGCCCGGTTGTCCCGCCCGGCACGCGACCTCGCCCGCGCCTAGGGCCTGTGTCGAAGTCCTCGGCCGAGCTTCGACACAGGCCCCCGGTTCTGCCGAGGGCGAATCTGCCCCGGGCAGAAGCTCTGGGAACCCGACCCGCCGCCGGGCCAGGCTGAGAGGGCCGGTTTCCGGGCGGTCGCCTCGCCCACCGGCCGATGGAGGGGTGGACGAGATGATCACGATGCTGGACGACGGACAGCGGGCCTTCGGCGACCAGGTGTTCGAGCGACTGCTGCGGGAGCGGATCGTCTTTCTGGGCAGTGAGGTGACCGAGGAGTCCGCCAACCGGATCACCGCCCAGATCCTGTTGCTCGCCGCGGAGGACCGGGACCGGGACATCCACCTGTACATCAACTCGCCCGGCGGCTCGGTCAGCGCCGGCATGGCCATCTACGACACGATGAACTTCGTTCCCAACCAGGTGGCCACCCTGGCCCTGGGGCTGGCCGGGTCGATGGGGCAGTTCCTGCTCTGCGCGGGTGCGGCCGGCAAGCGGTACGCCCTGCCGCACACCCGGATCCTGATGCACCAGCCTTCTGGGGGAATGGGTGGCACCGCCTCCGACATCACCATCCAGGCGGAGAACCTGCTGCATGTGAAGCGGACCATGCTGGAGCTGATGGCCCGGCACAGTGGGCGGGACCTGGCCGAGATCCAGCGAGACTGGGACCGGGACCGCTGGTTCACCGCCGAACAGGCCCGCGACTACGGCCTCATCGACGAGGTTCTCACCACCAGCCGGCTCCCCACCCCCTGACCACCCGGTCTGGCCTTTTTACGGCGTTTGCCGCTCGCCCGCCCCGGGGTTGGTCGAGGATTTTCTCAACCACTCAGGCGACAGGGCCTCGATGACCCTGCTCCGGTGCAGGCGGCCTGAGTCTGATGTCGATGCGAGGTGACGGTTGGGTTCCGCAGAGCCGGCCGAGTCGACTCGCCAGAACGAGCACCACGCCATGTCCTCCCACGAGGTGGTGCTCCTGCTGGAGACGGACCCCCGGGAGGGGTTGAGCGGGGAGGAGGCCGCGCGCCGGCTGGAGCGGTACGGGCCCAACCTGCTGCCCGCCTCCACCGGCGGTGGCTTCCTCCGTAGGGTGCTGCGGCAGTTCGACAACCCGCTGATCTATGTGCTGCTGGCCGCTGCGGTGATCACCGCCGTCCTGGACGAGTGGGTCGACGCCAGCGTGATCCTCGGGGTCGTCCTGGTCAACGCGGTGGTCGGCTACCTACAGGAGTCCAAGGCGGAGGCCGCCCTGGACAGCCTGCGGTCGATGGTGCGCACCCAGGCCCGGGTGGTGCGGGCCGGGCGGGAGACCATGATCGCCTCGGAGGAGCTGGTTCCCGGGGACCTGATCGTCCTGGAGGCGGGCGACAAGGTGCCGGCGGACCTGCGGCTGGTCCGCCTGGCCGAGCTGCGGGTGGACGAGTCCGCGTTGACCGGTGAGTCGGATCCGGTGCCCAAGGACGAGGTGGAACTGCCGGAGGTCACCGCGGTCTCGGACCGCCGCAACATGGTCTACTCCGGCACCCTGGTCACGGCGGGCAGCGGGGTGGGCATCACGGTGGGCACCGGCGCCGAGACCGAGCTGGGCCAGATTCACCGGCTGGTGAGCACCGCCGACACCCTGGCAACCCCCCTGACCCGCAAGCTCGCCTGGTTCAGCAAGGTGCTGACGGTGGCCATCCTCGCTCTGGCGGCGGTGACCTTCGGGGTCGGGGTGCTGCGGGGTCAGGACGCGGCCGACACCTTCACGGCGGCCATCGCGCTGGCGGTGGGGGCGATCCCCGAAGGGCTACCGGCGGCCGTCACGGTCACCCTGGCCATCGGGGTGACCCGGATGGCGCGACGACGGGCGGTGGTCCGCCGCCTGCCGACCATCGAGACCCTGGGCAGCACCACGGTCATCTGTTCCGACAAGACGGGCACCCTGACCGAGAACCAGATGACCGTCCAGGTGGTCTGGACCCCGGACGGCGAGTTCACCGTCACCGGATCGGGCTACCGACCCGAGGGAGAGCTCCGGGACAGCTCGGGTGCCGCAGCCGACGAGACCACCAGCGAGGCCCTGCGCTGGTCCCTGCTGGCGGGGTCGGGTTGCAACGACGCCCGGATCGGCGAGAAGAACGGGGAATGGACCATCACCGGCGACCCCACCGAGGGGGCGATGCTGGTGGTCGCCGGGAAGGGGGGCATCGACCACGAGCGGCTGCACACCATCCTGCCGCGTACCGGAACCATCCCCTTCAGCTCCGAGCGGCAGTACATGGCCACCCGCCACGAGGATCCCGACTCCGGGCAGGAGGTCGTACTGGTCAAGGGCAGTGTGGAGCAGATCCTGTCGATGTGTCGTACGGAGTTGGGCGCGGACGGCAGGCCCCGGCCGCTGGACGCCGAGGCGGCCCTGCGCTCGGCGGAGGAACTGTCCGGTCAAGGGCTCCGGGTGCTGGCCACGGCCGTTCGTCGTGGTGAATCCGACGGCTTCGACGAACAGGGGCTGCCCGGCACCCTGAGCCTGGCCGGTCTGCAGGCCATGCTGGATCCCCCCAGGAGCGCCGCCGCCCCGGCGGTACGGGCCTGCCACACCGCCGGCATCGGGGTGAAGATGATCACGGGAGATCACGCGGCCACGGCCACCGCCATCGCCACCCGCCTGGCCATCCTCGGCGACGACCACCGGGGTCAGGTGCTCACCGGCCGGGAGCTGACGGCGCTGCCGCCCGAGCAGTTCGCCGACACGGTGGACCGGGCGGTGGTGTTCGCCCGGGTGTCACCGGAGCAGAAGCTGCGTCTGGTCGAGACCCTCCAGCAGCGCGGCCATGTGGTGGCGGTGACCGGCGACGGGGTCAACGACGCCCCGGCCCTGCGGCAGGCCGACATCGGGATCGCCATGGCGCGTACGGGAACCGAGGTGGCCAAGGACGCCGCCGACATGGTGTTGACGGACGACAACTTCGCCACCATCGAGGCCGCGGTCGAAGAGGGCCGGGGGGTGTTCGACAACCTGATCAAGTTCATCGTCTGGACCCTGCCGACCAACCTGGGCGAGGGACTGGTCATCTTCGTGGCCATCATCGCGGGCACCACCCTTCCCCTGCTGCCCACCCAGATCCTGTGGATCAACATGACCACGGCCGTCCTGCTGGGCCTGACCCTCGCCTTCGAGCCCAAGGAGGTCGGGGTCATGGGGCGCCCGCCCCGCGATCCCCGTCAGCCGCTGCTGACCGGGGCCCTCGTGGCCCGGATCGGCCTGGTGGCCGCCCTGTTGGTCGCCGGCTCCTGGTTGGTGTTCGTCTGGGAGCAGGACCGGGGCTCCAGCGTGGCCGAAGCACGGACCGCGGCCCTCAACGTCTTCGTCGTGGTGGAGATGCTCTATCTGTTCAGCTGCCGCTCGATGGTGCGTTCCGCCTGGCGCATCGGCCTGTTCTCCAACCGGTGGGTGCTGGCCGGGGTGGGGGTCCAGGCCGTCGCCCAACTGGCCATCACCTACCTGCCCGCGATGAACAGCATCTTCGACACCGCCCCGATCGGCGGCGATGTCTGGCTGCGCATCTTCGCGGTCGGGGTCGCCGCCGCCGCCGTGGTGGCGTTGGACAAGCGACTCCGACGACACCGGATGTGAGGGGTCAGGTGGCCCGCTTGTCGGCACCGATGCCGGCGTCCCGGGCCAGCAACGCCGCCTGCACCCGGTCGCCGACCCCCAGCTTCCCGAGGATCGCCGAGACCTGATTACGGATGGTCTTGGTGCTCAACCCGAACCGGCGGGCGATCTGGGCGTTGCCCTCACCGGCGGCCAGGTGAGCCAGGATGTCCCGCTCACGCGGGGTGAGCCGGTCGAAGGGCGGCGGCAGGCTGTCCCCCACCGGCTGGGCCCGCCCCAGGGCGGCGACGGTGATCCCCGGACCCAGCACCAGACCCCCGCCGGCCACCGTCCGCAGCGCGTCGACCACCAGGTCGGGGTCGGTGTCCTTGAGCAGGTAGCCCCGGGCGCCGATGCGCAGGGCCCGGGCGACCAACTCGTCCTCGTCCGCCATTGTCAGCATGATCACCGCGATCTCCGGCCGGTGCCGCAGGATCTGGCTGGTCGCCTGGATCCCGTCCCCATCCGGCAGCGCCAGGTCCATCGCCACGACGGTGACCTGGCCGTGCGCGACCGCGGCGATCGCCTCGGCGCAGGAGGCCGCCTCCTGCACCTCCGCCACCCACGACTCGCCCTCCAGCATGGTGCGCAGGCCACGGCGTACCACCGGGTGGTCGTCCACGATCAGCACCCGGGCCTGGTCCGACATGCTCGCCCCCTCACCGTCCGCCGCCCTCCGGCGGCTACCCATCCTCGACCCAGGGCAGCCGTACCCGCACCAGGGTTCCACCCTTGGCACCGGGGGTGATCTCGCAACTGCCGCCGAGTTCGGTGGCCCGGTGCCGGATCGAGTCCAGCCCCACCCCACCGGGTCGCGGGCCGCTCACTCCGACCCCGTCGTCGGCGACCTCCACCAGCAGCCCCTCGCCACGGCGGACCCGCACCTCGCACCGGCCGGCCTGCGCATGGCGTACCACATTGGACAGCGCCTCGGCCACTATCCGGTACGCCGCCACCTCCACCGCGGCAGGCAGGCTGCGCAGGTCGCCCTCGACCTGCAAGTCCGTCGTCAACTGGGGGCCGTCGAAGCGGCGGCACTCCATCCGCAGCGCCGACTCCAGGCCCTGGTCCAGGGCGGCGGGCCGCAACTGGTCCACCAGTCGGCGTACCTCCGCGGTGCAGGTGCGCAGGTCGTCCGCCAGGCTGTCCAGGATCTGGCCCAGCCGTGGGGTACCGGTGGAGAGTTTGCTCGCCGCGCGTACCTGCATCGACATGCCGGCGAAGGTCGGCCCCAACCCGTCGTGCAGGTCCCGGCGGAGCCGCCGGCGCTCCTCCTCCCGGGCCAGCACCAGCCCTTCCCGGGCCTGCCGAAGCTGACGGATCAGCCGGGCGGTCGCCACCGCCACGGTGGCCTGCCGGGCAACGTCGGTGAGGATTCGCCGTTCCATCGGGGTGAACCGGTCACCGGTGCGGCGATGGGCCACCACCAACTGGCCGACCCGGTCGCCGTGGATCAGCATGTCGAAGCGTTCCACCGAGGTGGTCGGGGTGCCGTGCGCCACCTGCGGCCAGCGGGTCGCGCCGCCGCCCGGCGGGTCGCCCCCCTCCGGGTCGTCCACCTCGACCGCCACGTACGGCACCCGCAGCGACTTGGCGATGGTGTCGGCCAGCAGCGCCGGCACCGCGTGCGGTTGCCCGGTCCGCTCCAGCAGACTGCCCAGCCGGGTCAGCATGGCGTACGGGTCGTCCCGGTCCCCGTAGAGCAACCGGTTGACCCCCCGCTGCACCCGGTTGCGCAACGGCTCGAAGGTGATCGCGATCAGGCCGGTGGCCACCAGCGAGGAGTTCGAGGTGTCCGTGCCGACGACCAGATCCCGCAGCAGGGCGACGATGGCCACGAACCCGGCGATCACCAGCAGGCTCATCACCAGCCAGACCAGGGTCCGGTTGATCACCCGCTCCAACTGGTAGAGCCGGTAGCGCAGCACGGCCAGGGTCATCGCCCCCGGGATGGCCACCACCATCAGCGCCCAGGCCCCGGCCAGGTTCAGGGTGTCCAGCACCCCGCCGAGCAGGAACAGGGCCCCGGCCGCGAGCAGGCAGGCCAGTTGCTGGCGGGCCTCACCGGTCGCCCGGCGCCACCGTCGGACCAGCGACACCAGCACGGCCACCACCAGCAGCACCTGCACGGCGATGGCCAGCAGGGCGATGCGTACCAACAGTTGGGCCCGCCCGGTGGCGGCCAGCTCGGCGGAGAGCAGCAGCCCGCGTGGGTCGTCGAGGGCGGCGACGGCGAAGGCGCCGGTCGACAGGACGGCGCAGCCGATGAGGCCCGCGGCGACGATGCGCCACCGCGGGCCGGGCAGCTTCCCGTCCGGGAAGACCAGCAGGGCCAGCATGACCAGGGTGTACGGCGGCCACCACAGCCACTGGCCCAGCCAGGCCAGCGGCAGCCACGAGGACCAGCTCAGCGCCAGCACCGCTACCGTGGCGACCAGGCCGGCGGCGAGCATCAGCCGGCCCACCGGGTGACCCGGCACCCCGGCCAACACCAGGGCGCCGAGGGCGGTGAAGGCGGCGGCGAAGACCGCGGTCAGCGTGCTCGGGCCGACCAGCAGGGAGTCCCGCTGGTAGAGCTGGCCGGCCAGGACGAGCAGCGCCACCACCACCGCCGCACCGGCCAGCAGGCCGCGGCGGCGGGATGTGAACTCCGCACCCGGTGTCACGGTGGGCCTCCTGGTGGCTGATGCCGGTCAGTGCGCCCAACCGGCGGCGTGCATGGCGTTGTGCAGGAAGTTGCCGGAGGTTCCCTTGCCCGGCTGGTGCCAGGGCATCTTGTCGAGGGCATCGGTCAGGGTGCCGTTCAGCGTGGGCAGGGCTTTGATCATCACTTCGGCACCCATGATGCTGGCGTCGTCTCCCGCCTCCGACTCGGCCTTGAGGAACCGTTCGAGGTGATCGAGTACCGCCTGAAGGCGGCGCAGCACCGCCTCCGGATCTGCGGGTTCACTGCTCGGCTGGAGTTCGGTCAGGCGCCACTCCTGGTCGAAGCTGGGGACCAGTCGCCGGCCGGTGAAGTCGAAGAACTCCACCGCACCGCGCAGGGGGTCCCCATCGGACTGCTCTTCGAGCAGTCGCCGCAGGTCGGGGTAGGTGTGTGCGAAGGTGTCGTCGTTGGCGATCAGCAGGATGCGCTCATCCATCTCACCGGAGACCAGGCCCATCTCACTCTCCTTTGTGTACATCGAGCCGTTGGGTAAGGCATAAGTCAATACGGTGGGTCGGGACGCCCCCCGGTCGCCCCGACCCCTTCCGGCGGCCAGCCCCCGATATCACTGGGCCGCGGGATTGTCGTACTCATTGCCACGCCCGTGCCGATCCCCCCGCCGGGGCGGTCCCCACCGCCCCGGCAGTCGGCTCCGGCGCCTACCTAGCTGATCTTCAGCAGGGTGGCCTTCGGCTGCGCGGCCGGTGCGGCTGCGGGGGTACCGTCCAGGTTGTACTGCTTGAGGTTGACCTGGACGTTCTCGCTGTTACCGCCGGCGAACATGCCGCCTACGGTGCCGGCGGCCCGAGCGCCGCTGCGGTAGATGAAATCACCGCTGAGGGAGTACGGCACCCGGATGTTCGCGTGGGTGACCGTCACCGTCGCCTCCACGATCGATCGCGCCGGCACCAGCACCGGCTGCCGCCAGGAGACCGAACGGGTACGCGAGGTGGATCCGTTCTGGGTGAAGCTGAAGGACCCCTCGGCCGAGACCGTCACCTTGCCCTCGGCGAAGATCGGAAAGCCGGCCTTGAGAGAGGTCGACACCGAGACCCTGACTCCGGCGGTGTCCGACCACCCCTCGGTCTCCGTCACCGACTTCGTCCCGCTGATCTCGGTCGACTGTTGCAGGGTCGTGTCGTTGCGGTTGGTCACCTTGTCCAACTGCTGGAGTGAGGTTCCGACCAACTGCGCGCGGGAGAGGTCGTAGTCGATGTCATACGCCATGAACTCGACGATGTCGTCCATCTGCCGGCAGACCTGCTTGTTCGCTCCCCCGCCGACGCTGATCGCCGTCACACAGACGTTGTGTCCTGCGGCCGAGGCCGGCAGCACCACCTGGAAGCCGTGTGCCGCACCGAACCTCGGGTAGACGGCGGCCACGTCCGGCCGGTGCTGGTTGGCGACCATGGACCGGGCCAGGGTGCCGTCGATGTGGATGTTCACCGTCAACGGCGTGGTCGGCGCGTCGTCGTCCGCCGTCCAGCCCCAGATGTTCACCCCGTCCCGGGTGACCGTCTGCTGTGCCCCGTCGAAGGCGAGCACCGGAACATGACTCGGCGGCGGCGGCGGATCCTCCGGGAGTCCGGGACCGCACGCCGGCGGTGGCACCGGCACGTCGCAGTACGGTGCCGCCGCTGCCGGCTGCGCCGTCACCAGGGCGGCCGCCCATCCGGTCACGACGGCGGTCAGGACCGCCACGCTCCTTGCTACTCGCATGGATCCTCGATTCGTCGTCGCCTCACAAGAGGCGTCTCTCCGCCCTCCGATTCGGCGGGGCGGCCGTTACGCCTCGAAGTCTGTTTGCGTGGCCGACCCGGTCACCAGGGACGGGCGTCCCTGGTGACCGGGAGGTTGTCCCGACTGAAGACGCGAGCCCGAAGTCCCGGTCAGGGGGTCAGATCCAGCCCGCCTCGGTGGCGATGCGGATGGCGTCGACCCGGTTGCGGGCGTTCAGCTTGGTCACGATCCTGGTCAGGTAGTTGCGCACCGTGCCGACCGAGACGTGCATGGCGGCGGCGATCTCCGGTGGTTCCGCGCCTCCGGCGGCCAGCCGCAGGGCCTGGATCTCCCTACCGGACAGGGGGATGTCACCGACGTCCCAGGCGGCCAGGGCCAACCGGGGATCGATGACCCGATGCCCGGCCGCCACCTCCCGCACCGCCTCGGCCAGTCGATCGGAGGGGGAGTTCTTCAGCAGGAAGCCGCCCACCGACATGGACAACGCCCGGCGCAGGGTCCCCGGCCGACCGAGCCCGGTGAGGATCAGGGTGCGGCAGGACGGCAATTTCTCGTGCAGTTCCTCGGCCGCCGACAGGCCGTCCAGCATCGGCAGGTCGACATCGATGATGGCGACATCGGGTCGGTGGGACAGGGCCGCCGGGACAATTTTGTCGCCACTGTCCACTTCGGCGACCACCGACATGTCCGGTTCCAGGTTCAGCAGCAAGGCCAGCGCGCCGCGGACCATCTGCACGTCCTCGGCCAGGAGAATCCTCAACACCGGCGAATCATCCTCTCGACGCGGCCGGGAAGATCGGTAATTCCGCCACGAGTCGAAAGGTGTCGCCCGTCGCCGCAGCGGTGAGATCGCCGCCGGCCGCGCGGAGGCGCTCCGTGAGATTCTCCAGACTCGTTCCCGTCTTCGCACGCGGGGACGCGCCGTCGTTGGTGACCAGCAGCCGCAGCCGGCCGCCCTCGCTGCGTACGGAGATCAGGCAGGTGTGGGCCTCACTGTGCCGGACGATGTTCGTCACCGCCTCCCGCAACACCACGGCCAGCAGGGCATCGATCTCCCGGGCCAGTTCACCCTCAGCTATGTCGATCTCCACTTCGACCCCGGCGGTGTCCAGCACGGTCGCCGCGGATTCGAGTTCGGCCCGCAGGGACATGTGGCGGTATCCGGTGGCCACCGTCCGGATGTTCGAGGCCGCGATCCGGGCGATGCCGAGCATCTCGGCCACCTCCGCGCGGGCCTGCTCAGGGGCGTCCGGGAGCAGCCGGATGGCGGTACGGCCCCGGAAGAGGATCGCCGAGAACAACTCGCCCAGGCGGGTACGCAACTGCTCGGCGACCTCTAGGCGCTCCTGGGTCACCGCCTCCCCGGCCAGCTTGACCCGGGCCTGATCGATCTGCTGCACCAGGCCGGAGAGCGAGCTGACCCCGTACACCACCAGACCGGTCAGCAGGGTCGAGATGGTCAGGTAGGCGACCTGCTCCACAGTCGCGCCGTACGCCACGGAGGTCAGCAGCACAGCGACCCCCACCAGACCGTACGAGACCCACCGCCACACCCCGCCGAAGACCAGCAGCAGGGAACCGGCGAGGAAGCCCCCCATCGATCCCCAGGGCATCTCGATCCACAGCAGCGGCAGGGCGCTCAGCACAGCCTGCGCCACCAGCACGGCGGCCTGCGACCAGCGGGGCCATCGATAGGGGTATCGCAGGGCCTGAAGCACTTGAAGGCCGACCACGGCGGCCAGGCAGAGGCCCAGACCCAGCAGGTGGAGAACGTTGGGATCGCCCGGAAGTACGTTGATCACCATGAGCAGCCCGTAGCCGGCGAGCACCAGCACGGTGAACGCGCGGGCCACGCGACGGTGCCAGGGCACGGCAGCCGGTTCCCCCAGGCTCCGGTCGGCGGATGACGCGCCCGGCGGCAGGGGCCCCACCGGCAGGGGGATGGTCGCCTCCAACCGGAACCATCCCTCATCCGTACTGGCCACCAGCCGACCGCCGACCACCGCCAGGCGGTCGATCAGGTTGTCCAGCCCGAACCCCCCGTCGGACCGGGAATCGGCCTCCACCCCGTCGTTGCGTACGGACAACCGTGCCTCGTGGTCACGGACCGACACCTCGATGACGCACTCCTCCGCCTTGCTGTGTCGCAGCACGTTGGTGGCGGCCTCACGCAGCACCACGCCCAGCACCGATTCCACCGGCTCGGGCAGCACGGACAGGCCGGGCTCGACCGTCACCCGCATCCCGGCGCAGGTCAGGGCGGTCCGGGCGGCCTCCGCCTCGATCGCCATCGACATCCGCTGGTCGCCGCCGGCGACCACCCGGATGTCCGACAGGGCACGGTCGGCGATCTGTAGCACCTCACCCAGCTCCTGGCGGGCCCGCTCCAGCGTCATCGGCAGCAGGCGGTAGGCCAGCTCACTCTTGAGCATCATCGCGGAGACGTTGAAACCGAGCAGGTCGTGCAGGTCCCGGGCGACCCGCAGACGCTCCCGGGCGACCACCATCGCCACCATCTGGCCGATGGTCGCGTGGACCAGCCCGACCAGTACGACGAGGGAACTGACGGCGTAGATCATCAGACCGGTCAGGGCGGTGAAGTAGACCCCGTACCCGATGTCGATCGCACTCAGGCCCTCGACCCACTGGCCCAGCAGCACGGCCAGGACCACCGCCCCGAACAGCCACCAGCGCCAGCCCCCGGAGACCGCCAACAGCAGGGAGCCGGCGAGGAACCCGGCCAGGGCCCCGGCCAGGGGCCCCACCCACAGGAACGGCAGCAGGGTCACGGCCGCCTGGGCGACGAGGGTGAGCACCCGGGTACGCACCGACCAGGTCAGCGGCGCCAGAGTGGAGTGTGCGATCTGGAGAACCAGGGCCACGCCGCTGCAGGCGACAAAGGCGAAGAAAGCCGCCCCATGCGGACTGTTGTTAAAGGCCGCGAGGAGGACATTGAGGATATAGCCCAACACCACCGCGAGGATGACGCCGCGTGCCATTCGGGTAGCTGAGCGTTCTTCCGAGTGAAAAGCTCGAGGATCGGCGTCTGGGTCCAGCGAACCGTCGCCTTCCGCTCGAGACATCGGACCCTCCACATCGGCCCCTCATGCCAACTATGGCTGTCCCGATAGGACACCGCCATTCGCCACGCGTGTCAATCAGTCGACCGGAGCAATACGTCGGTCGATGCGGGCCCGAGGGAGGTCCCGGCCTCACTGTCCCGGAAGGGTGCCGTAACTGTTGTGGTAGGTCTTGCCTCGCTTGGGATGGGTGAACTTCAGACCCGACCAGGTGGGGTCGACGCTCAGGCAGGTGCTCTCCACCAGACCATGGTTGTAGCCGATTTCGATGACTTTGGGCAGGGTCAGGTCGGATCCCAGCTTTCGGCCCTTCGGCCAGGACAGCCAGAGCATTCCCCCGGCCCTCAGGTGCGCTTTCAGCCGGGGAAACTGATCATTCATCTCGGCCTGGGTGATGACGAACAGGTGCATGTAGTCGAACTCGCCGTCCAGCCTCTCTCCGACGACCAGGTCCGGCAGGTCGATCGTCTCGTGGACCGCCTCCGGAGCGTTCATGAAAAAGGTTCGCGAACCGGGCTTGACACCCATCTTCTGCGCTACCGTCCTGGGCACGGGTCCTCCTGACATCGGGTTCATCATGTGTGATCAACGTGAGTGGGTGGGTGTCACGACGGGACGCCCGATGGCGAAACTGCCGACTCCGGGCTCGACCCGCCAGTCGAGACCGAGGATGCGGGAGGTCGCCTCGATCTCGGCCGCGTCGATCCGCAGGCCGGACAGGCCCAGAGCGGTGCAGGCCAGAGACATCAACTGGGTCAACGCACCGAAGTTGCGCAGCACCAACGAATAGCCCAGGCCGCTGTACTTCCAGGACACCCGCTCGAACCGGGCGGTCACGGACAGCAGCACCCCGGGCAGGCTGCTGAGGTTGGCCGCCACCCGGCTGGTCTCCAACATCTCGTCGGCCTCGGCCCCGGAGACGGCCAGGGGTTCCAACCGGTGACCGGCGGGGTCGTAGTGGTAGACCCCCCGCGGCACCCCGTCGCAATGGTGCACGGTGGCGTAGATCTCCAGCTCATAGCTGCGGCCGGGCGACGAGTACGGTCGGTCGCTGGCCGCTGCGGCGGAATGCGGGTCGCCCACCGTCGTCGACCGCACCCTGGCGGTGCGGTAGAGCAGGGTCCCCAACTCCCGATCACTGACCGGGTCCACGGCCAGGTACCCGCTGCCGTGCGGGGCCTCGATCGTCTCCACCAGCCCTGGGCCGTCGTCGCCGGTCGGCCGGTACAACTCGATCGCCGGGCCCGGGGCGGGCGGCTTCACCACCGGCGGGAACCGGCCGGTCTCCCCCAACGGGTAGGTGGCCCCGAAGTCATGGTCGTGCCGGCCGAGGGTGGCCCGGGTGTGGAAGAACAGCTCCGCGGGATCCCAACCGAGCAGGGCCGGGTCGGTGTCACCCCCGGTGGTGGTGCCGTCCAGCGGCTGACCGCTGTTGTCCACCAGCATGCCGGCCATCACCAGGGGGGAGATCAGCGCGCGTACCACCGGATCGTCGAAGTCCGGGACGGCCGGCCGGATCAGGGTGGCCAGGGCGGCCACCGCCTCAGGGCCGTGCAGGATCACCCGGTGCAGGCACAGCGGCGACTCGATGACCAGGGTTCCGCCCTCGGCGCGGATCACCGCGAACCGGGACAGCCGCACCGGCGCCTGGGGCACCGCCGCCGGCTCGGCCAGCCGGGCCGCCGGGGTCAGCGGCTCCACCGAGATCAGGGGCTGCTGGGGATCCAGCCCGTAGGAGTGCACCACCAGGTGCGGATGGTCGTCGATGATGGACCGCAGGGCGGTCCAGTCCGACTCCTCGGTGATCACGTTCGACAGCGCCGTCGGGCCCAGGCTCATCCGCTTCAGGGCCTGCACGATCGCGGGCCCCACCGGGGTGAGAACGGACTCTCCGGAGCGGCTGTGCAGCACCACGGCGGCGTTCGCGGGCTGATCCTCCACGAAAACGTCGTCACGGAACGACCACAGTGGCAGCGGCAGCATGGGAGGTCATCCAATCGTCAGACTCCCGGTCACAGGAACATGGGAATCGGATTGAGTTCCGGGTACGGTGTCGGCGCGGCGACCCGTCCCAGCCGGACCGGTACGTCGAAGAGCCGCCCGGGGGCGAAACGGGCCCAGAAGTGACGCAGCCCGGGAACGATGACCTTGACCACCGGCAGACCCACATCGGGGCGGGTCTGGTCCAGGACGAGCACCTCCAGACCCTCGGCGGCGGCGCGGGCGACCAGCCCCTCCACATCGTCCCGCAGATCGGTGGACTCGGCGTACCGATAGTCCTCGCGCCGCAGCGTGAGCCCCGGAGCGGGCCGCAGGTAGGGCTGGTTCGCCACGGTCGCCGAGCGCCACCAGCGCACCACGTGCGGATCCTCCGCGCCGTAGGCCCCGGCCGCGTCAACCTCCACCACGGCCGGCAGCAGCTGCCCCAACTCGGTCAGGGCCCGTCGGGCGGCGACGGTCGGATCCGGGTGTGCCCCGAAGCCGAGCATCAGGTCCTCGGCCGGCTTGTCCGTACGACGGGAGACCGCCGCCATCACCGGCACCCCCAGGTCGGCGGTGAGGTCCAGCAGCCAGAGTTCCCGATTGACCCGGGCGTACCGGGCCGGCAGGGCGTTCATCCACTGGTCGGCGAAGGAGGCCAGGTCCACCTCCGGCTGCCGGGTGCGGTTGTACCACCACAGGGCCACCGCGTCCCGCTCGACCAGTTCCAGCAGACCCTGCATGATCGCGTCCTCCCGGCTGGCCCCGGCGGCGTTGCCGTTCGAGGTGGCGCGCAGGGACCGGTGGCCCTGGGGGGAGAAATAGAGCAGGTCGGTCGGCAACATCCGGGCACGGTCCCGGGTCAGCGACCAGACCGGGGTCCAGTCGAGCACATCGGTCTCGTCGAAGATCTCCGGGACGTACTGGAACGCGCCGTTGGCCGCGTTCCACCGCTCCCGGTCACGGAACTGGCGGGGGTCGAACAGCTGCACCTGGTCCGGATGCACCGCCCGGTCGCCCAGGTCCCGCAGGCTGGCGCGGACCACCGGCTCGTCACCGCAGCGGGAGCCGCACCAGCGCTCGACCGCCTCGCACAGGGCGCCGACCCGGGCCTCGATGTCGGTGCTGCCCTTGCCGCCGCTCTGCTGTCGGAGACCGGCTCTGGCGGCGGTCAGGCTGCCGTGGCCGGTCACCGCCCGATTGGCCCCGGACAGATAACTGTGCAGGAAATCCGGGCAGCGCGGGTCGCGGCGGATCGGGTCGGTGATGCCGGTGATCGGATCGGCCAGATGCCGGTACCTCTCCCACACCTGGTCGGCGGTGAGCGCCCGGTGCCCGTTGCCGACGAGTGACGCCTTGGGCCGCGCGACCAGTTGAACCGGCTGGGAGACCTGGGCGGTCATGAACTCCGGGTCGCCGCAGGCCACACACTGGGGGCGGCGGGCGACCGGATGCCGCCGGCTCTGAAGGGTCACCGTGTCGAAGGTGCTGACCGTGTTCCAGCTGTCGGTCCCGGCACCGGCCGAGAACTTGATCGCTTCGAGAACCGCGAGTTGCAGCCCGATCAGACGGGTGACCGCGAGGGATGCCTCGGGCGCGGTGACCCCCTGGGCCCGGCCGCGCGCCAGGGTCTCACCGGTGCGCCGCATCCGCAGGCGACCGGCCAGGCAGCCCCAGCAGGGGCCCTGACCGTGAAACACCGGGCCCACCCACAGGTCCGCGCCGGTGGTCTTGGCCAGCAGCCAGGGAAGCCCGGCCGCCAGCATCGCGGCGTTGATCGACTCAAGCCGGGGGTCCAGGTAGTCGTCGCAGAGCACCATGGTCAGGGCCGGGCCCAGGTCCGGGCCCTCCGGTACGGACAGGCCGGCGGCGCGCAGGGCGACCGCGGCCTCCTCCGCACCGGTGGCGCTCAGCGACAGCACCCGGACGGACCCGGCGGCCAGCCGTTCGGCCGCCTGGTCGGCATCGCCGGTGGTCAGGTCCCAGTAGGCGCCGGCTGCCGGGTCGGTGTCCGGCGCGCTCGACCGGCGCAGGCCGATCAGGTCCGCCTTGGCCAGTGACACCAGTGTCGCGCCCAGCTCCTGCGAGGTCAGCCTCCCGGCCGTCCGCTGCTGGAGTTCGGCCATGCTCAACGAACCGTCGAGCAGGGGCCCCAGGGCGACGGCACGCTCGCCGGAGAGAGCGATCGTGCCGCGGGCCGACACCAGGTATACGGCGGCCTCCTCGGGAACGGTCACCGCCGTCAGATGCCGGCGGAAACCGATCCGAGTCGAGGGGTGGGCGGACACGGCGAGATCCTCAGCCGCAGTAGGTGTACGCCGGGGTGCTGTCCGAGCACCGGTCCAGGTCGTGGATGAAGGTCTCGGTGTCGGTGATCTCGGCGACCGTGGTTCCGGTGCCGGAGGCGATCACGTCATAGAGCGCACTGTCGGTCGAGGTCTGCGGGGTCTCCCAGGTGGCCATCTCCGGACTCCTCTGCTGTGATCCACTGCGTACGACTTATGGGATCAATTATCGACAGCGGCCCACCCGGTCGATAGTTTTCTCCTCACCGGCTGGGTGTGAGAATTTCACACCCAGCTCATGAACTGAGGTGTATGAATACGGCCGGACGCAAACCTACGATTGTGGGAATTGATGCCGCACCTCGCATCACAGTCGACAAGTATGTTTGCGAGGAATCATGCACCACGACCTGCAAATCAACAGGCTCCGTGCGCTGGTGACCGTGGTGGATCTCGGAGGCTTCCGGCGGGCAGCTGAGGCGCTGCACGTCACCCAGCCCGCCATCAGCCAACAGATCCGTCAGCTGAGCTCGCTCATCAAGGAGCCGGTATTCCTCTCCACCGGCCGCGATCTGCGGCTCAGCACCTCCGGAGAGGAACTGCTCGGGTACGCCCGCCGGCTGGTCGCGGTCAACGACGAGGTGGTCGAGCGGTTCATGCCGCCGACCGGCGACACCCGACTCTCCATCGGGGTCGACGACCAACTGGCCGAGGCCCTGCCGGAGATCCTCGCCTCGCTGTCGTACCGGATGCCGCACACCAGAATCAGCGTACGAACCGGTCTCAGTGAGACCCTGGAAGGGCAGGTCGTCAGCGGGCAGCTGGACCTGGCCCTGTTGCTGCAACCCTGCCCCCCGCGCGCCCCGGTGACCCACGAACTCGGCCATCTGAAGATGGACTGGTTCGGCAGGCCGGTGTACGGCGAGGGCGCCGCGCTGCCGGTCACCCTGTTCACCGAGCCGAGCACCCTGCGCAGCCGGGTGGTCGACCTGTTCAACGCCGCGGCGGTGCCCTGGCGGGTGGGGTACGAGGGCTCCGAGCTGGTCGGCCTGCGTGCCGCCACCAAAGCCGGCCTCGGCATCACCTGCCTGATCGACAACGGTGACCGGTTGTGGGGGCTGCCGCGTACCGGCCCCGACGACCTGCCCGCGCCGCCCGGACCGATTCCGGTCACCATGGCGGTCTCCGCCAACGCCGGAACCCCTCCCTTCGTCCGTACCGCCCGGCGGGTCCTCCAGAACGCCCTGGCCGGATATCCCTTCGCCGAGTAGCACCGCGACCAGGCCCGACCGGATTCGGTCGGGCCTGCGGCGTGCCCGGCCGTTTGTTCCAGTGGGCTGCGGCCCAGTGGACCGCCGGCACAGACCGGCCGCCGCAGACCCTGAGACCCGGGGTCACCTACGCCATCGCGCGGTGACCCCGGGCCGGGTACCCAGGGTTCAGCGGACCGCCTGCGGGGTCCGGGCGGTCAGCCAGTTCCGTACCGCGATCTTCAGAACCTGCCGCGCGGTACGCAACTGCGCGGCCGGAAGATGCTCGTGGGGGGTGTGATCCAGGGTGGCGTCGCCCGGTCCGTAGGCGACCATCGGAATGCCCTGCCAGGTGGTGGCGAGGGTGTTCATGTCGCTACTGCCCTTCTTGGCCAGGAATCGCGGCACCAGATCCTGCTCCCGGAAGGCTCGGGAGAACGCCTTCACCAGCGGGGTGCTGCGTGGGGTGAGGACCCCGGGGGTGGCCCGCAGGATCTGCGGTTGGGCATCCGGCGCGGTCTCCCGGATCAGGGCGACCAGATCCTGCACCGAGGCCGTGGGCGGCACCCGGATGTCTAACAGGGCCTCACCCTGCTGTCGGTCCCCGGCGTTGCCCGCCCGCACCCCCAGCACGGCCAGCATGGCCTCCGGGGCCACCTCGGCGAGCCGATCCCGGATCGCCGCCAGGTGCTCGTGGAGTCGGTCGGCCGCGGTGCTGACCCCCCGCCCGGCGGTGTGGCCGACCGGGTGGCTGACGGTGAGCCGGGCCTTGAGCAACCCGTAGTAGCCGACCGTCAGCGCAGCCGCCCCGCTCGGCTCGCCGACGATGACGGCATCGGCCGGGTAATGGTCGCGCACATGGAAGGCCCCCTTCGCGGTGATCTCCTCCTCGACGGCACCCACCACCCGGATCTCACAGTCCGGCGGCACCGCCGTCTCGGCCAGGACCTCCAGGAAGGCCGTCAGGCAGCCCTTGGCGTCGACACTGCCCCGGCCGTACAGGGTCTCGCCCTCCCAGCGGGCCGGCCAGCGGTACGGCACGGTGTCCAGGTGGGCGAGCATCAGCAACCGGTGCCGACCCCCCTCCCCCCGGGTGACCACCAGGTTGCCCAGGTCGTCGATGCGGGCGTACAGCCCTCGGGTGGTGCACCAGTCGACCAGGTACTCGGCCAGTTCCCGCTCGTCGCCGGAGACCGAGGAGATCTCCGTGGCGCGGGCCAGCAGCTCCAGGTCGGGGGCCGGGGCCGGGGCGCGCCAGAACCGGGTGCCGGTGGCCGGACTCAGGGTGTGCGGGCCGGTGATGGCCACGTCAGCCGGGCCGGCCAGGGCGATCTCCGCGGCCCGGACCTTCTGCCGCATCCGGCCCTTGGCGTACCTGCCGGTCTCGCCGGCGACCGCGTCGGTGATCCGGTCCGTCGGGTCCGCCGGGTCCCGGAGCAGGCCCGGGGTGCCGGTCACCAGCCGCAGATGGTCGGCGGCCAGGGCGTTGGCCAGCTCGGCGGCGAGCACATCGGCGTCCACATTCAGCGGTGCGTGGCCCGGATCGGCCACCGGGGCGCAGACACAGACCATGTCGAAGGCGTCCAGCAGGGCTTGCAGCCGGTCGGTGGCCACCTCGGCGACCCGGCCGGCCCGATGGTCGCGGACCACCCGGGTACGCCCCTCGGCGGTGACCTTGACCGGCGGGTTGGGCCGCCCGGTCACCAGCGCCCCGTCGGCGGCCACCGCGGTGAAGGCGGTCAGCCCACGGGCGGCGGCGGCCTCGGCGATCCGGCGCAGGGTCACCGAGCGGTACGCCTGCACGATGTACGGCAGTTCCTCCGGCGGGCAGTACCGCACCTCGTCCCCGTTGGCCAGGGTCAGGGTGCGGATCGGTCGACCGATCTCGGCGTAGTGCTGACGGATGCCCTCGGCCCCGCCCACCACCACGAGCAGTCGGGCCCCCCGGGCCCGCAGGTCGGCCAACTCGTCGAAGACCCGTTCGTGGGCCAGGGTCGCGCTACCGAGTTTGATCACGTAGAGGGGGTCCTGGCGGCTGTTGGCGGCGAATCCCAGTGCTGACATGCCCTTCTCCTTCAGAGTCCACGGGTGTTGCCGCCGTCAGCCACCACGACGGAGCCGGTGATGTACGCGGCCTGTTCGCCGGCCAGGAAGCTGACCAGCGCGCCGAAGTCCGCGACATCGCCGACCCGACCGAGCGGGATCCGCTCGGCGACCTTGGCGATCTCGACCTCGACATCGACGCCGAACTGTTGATCGAGGATGGGGGTGCGGTGGAAGCCGGGTGCGATCACGTTGACGGTCACCCCGGCCGACCCCAGCGCCTCCACCAGGCCCTTCATGTAGCCGAGCAGCCCCAGGCGGGCGACCGAGGACAGGCCGCTCTCCGGGTGCGGTTGCCGCACCGACTCCGAGGTGATCATCAGCAGTCGCCCCCAGCCGTTGCGCCGCACGTGTGGCAGGGCGGCCAGGGTGACGCTGATGTGCGGAAGCAGATTGCCCTCCACGGCCTCCCGGAAGTCCGGGACCCGGAAGCTGTCCACCGGCCCGAACTGCACCCCGCCGGTGTTCGTCACCACGATGTCCAGCCGTCCGTACGCCTCGGCGGTGCGTTCGACCCAACCGGCGGCGGCGGTCTCGTCGGTGAGGTCCACCGGCATGCTGAACACCTGGCCGGGGCCGCAGGCGGCCACCTCCGCGTGTGCTCGGGCCAGTCTGGCCGGGTCCCGGCCGCAGATGGAGACGTGTGCCCCTTCTCCGGCCAGGGCCCGGGCCACGGCCAGGCCCAGCCCGCTGCTGGCTGCCGCCACCATCGCCACCCGTCCCTGGAGTCCCAGATCCATGAGCGTCATCCCTCGGTTCGAGGCACCAGTGGGTAGCCGTAGCGGGCGAGCAGCGGCAGGGCGGGCGCGGTGGCCACCGCTATCTGGGCCGGGGTCATCCCGGTCCGCCAGCGGTCGTCCCCCCGGATCACGGTGGCGCCGCTGACCAGCCGGTCCGGGTTACCGGTGACGGTGTGGTTGGGGTGCAGCACCACCCGACCGGCCGCATCCACCGGGGAGGGACCCGCCAATCCGGCGAAGCGCATCACCTCGTCGATGGTCTCCTGGGGCCGGGCGCAGAGGTCCTCGTGCCGCACCCGCAGATACCGCTCCCCGGCCTGCCGTCCGACCAGTTCGGAGGCCAGGTTGAAGGCGGTCCAGAACCCGCTGCTGCGGGCCGGGCTCATCGGGTCGATGTACTCCTTGGCCTTCAGGAAGGAGAAGGCGGTGGGGCGGGGGTCGCGCACGATGTGCAGCACCCGGACATCGAGATCGGAGCGGCCCAGCAGGGTGGCCGCCTCGGCGGGGTACTTCGACCCGTCGATGATCAGCCGTTCACCGCCCCGGTCGGCCAGCAGCCGGTAGATGTCCGCGGTCTGCCCGACCACCTCGTCGACCTCGGGGTTGCGGACCCCCCGGCGTACCTCCCGCAGGCGGGCCGGGGTGTGCCGGGTCCGCAGCAGGGACCCCTGAAGCCGGAGGGTGCGGCGGGCGGAGTCGACCCGGACGGCGGTGTGGTGGCCGCCGCCCAGGGCGCTGGCCCACAGGTCGCAGTCGGTCAGGGTGCGCCCGCAGCCGCAGCTGGAGTTGGTGCCGTCGGTCAGCACCCCGTTACGCCACAGGTAGTGCAGTTCGCCGACGTGCAGCACCCCGGGCAGCTCGCCGAGCACATTGCCGAGCATGGTGCTGCCGCTGCGCAGCCAACCGGTCAGGTAGAGCACCCGTGGCTCAGCCATCGCCCAGCTCCATGATCATCAGGTGCTGCGGCAGGCGGACCGCCAGGCCGACCCGGGTGGTGGCCACGATCAGGTCGCCCCCCTCCGGTCCCGCGCCGGGGCGTACCGCCAGGGAGCTGACCCCGGGCAGCAGCAGGGTGGTCGCGGCGCTGAAGTCGCCGAGCAGCAGGCGGGTGGGGGGAATCATCCGGGTCCGGGAGACCGTGATCCCGGCGGCGTTGAGCCGACCCAGGGCGCCGTGGCGGACCAGCTGCCAGTAGACGTCCGGGTGCGCCACGATGCCGTCGCAGGAGCCGCCGGTGTTCTCCACATCCGCGGCGGCTGCGGTCACCGCGGTCACCAGGTCGGGCTCGGCGGTACGGCGGCGGGTTCCGGGCTGCCGGAGCAGCCCCTGGATCACCCCGTCCTCCGTGCCGTTGAGCAGGGCGTCGTTCTCCCGGGCGGAGAGCCGGACCAGCACCCGCAGGTCCACGAAGGTGGCCAGCAGTTCGGGCTCGTCGAGCAGGCCGGCCGGCAGCGGCACGGCGACACTGAGGTCGGTCAGCCCGGCCCGGGTCAACCGGGGCGCGAAGGCCGCCTCCGGGGTGGTCGCGTAGGTGGACCCGGACTCCAGCCGACCGGCCGGCGGCTCGTACACGAACGGGGTCGGCTCGTCCGGCACGTTCGCGGTCTTCATCAGGTGCCGGACGGTGTACCGGGGGCGGGACGCGAACAGGGGGAACGCCGCCGGCAGGTGCAGGCTGTACCGCACCGTGATCTCGTCCCCGGGGGTGTCGCGGACCGCGGCCGCGAACACCTCTCCCGGGCTCCGGTCGGACTGACCCAAGCTGTCCAGGGTCGGGGCAAACGCAGTTCCGCGCATTTTCCCTCCATGTGTACTGGGCGTTTTGGCGAGCCTAATCACGTATGCAGATGCATCGGACCCGAACACGAGAAGCGTTCCTTATTGGCGAGGCCGATAAGCGTTCAGCGGATCGGTGAAACAGTGTCCTTATTGGAGGTCGATGTGAGTGGCGCTTAGATTGTTAACAGGAAATCAATCACATCGATCAAGGGAGGCGAGATGCAAAACGTCATAAGCGGCGCCGAGTGCCCCGAGTGCATGGCGGAGATCTACGTGGGCGACGACGCCCTGGTGAGCGAGATCATCGAGTGCACGGACTGCCGTTCCGACCTGGAGATCACCTCTGTCCGGCCACCGGTCCTGAGCACCGCACCGGAGGTCGAAGAGGACTGGGGCGAGTAGAGCGGAGACGCGGTCATGGACACCTCTCCCCCCGATCTCGTCGTACTCGCCTCGCGGGTGCGGTACGAGGAAAAAAGGATCATGGCCGCGCTGGATCGGCGCGGCAGCCGGTTCACCCACCTGGATTCCCGGTCGTTGTCCGTGACCGCGGCCACCGACCGGTACGCCGGCCGGGTAGTGCTCAACCGCGAGGTCGGGCACTACCGGGCCTGGTACGCGGCCGAAGCCCTGGAGGCGGCCGGTGCCCGGGTGGTGAACACGGCTGCTGCCACCCACCTGAGCGGTGACAAGTGGCTGACCTCGGCGGCACTGCTGCGGCACGGGTTGCCGACCCCCCGGACGGCCCTGGCGATGACCCCGGAGGCGGGTCTGAAGGCGTTGGCCGAGGTCGGCTACCCCGCTGTGATCAAACCCCTGGTCGGTTCCTGGGGCCGGTTGGTCACCCGGGTCACCGACGAGGCGATGGCCGGTGCCGTGCTGGAGCATGTGGCGGCCCTGCCGTCGCCGCAGTCCCACATCGTCTACGTACAGGAACTGGTGCCCAAGGCGGACCGGGACATCCGGGTCGCCGTGGTCGGCGGACGCGCTCTGGGCGCCACCTGGCGCCGAGGCGAGGACTGGCGCACCAACGTGGCCCGGGGGGCGGTCAGCGAACCCTGCCACCTCGGGCCGGAGCTGGTGCGGCTGGCGGTCGCGGCAGCCGCCGCGGTGGGCGCCGACATCGCCGGGGTGGACCTCATCGAGGACGGCGACGGCCGCCTGACGGTGCTCGAGGTCAACGACCGGGTCGAGTTTCGCGGGTTCGAATCCGCGCACGGCGACATCGATGTCGCCGGGGCCATCGCGGACCTGCTCATCACGAAGGCGGAGGCATGAAAAGGGTAGCGGTGATCGGAGCGGCCGGTTACATCGGCGGGGAACTGTTGCGCCTGCTGAGCGCCCATCCCGGGATCGAACTGGCGGCGGCCACCTCCCGGCGGCTCGGCGGCCGACTGGTCGACGGGGTGCATCCCAACCTGCGCGGGCGCACCAAGCTCTCGTTCGTCGGCGAGGACCAACTCGACCGGTACGACGTGTTGTTCCTGGCCACCCCGCACCGGGAGACCATGCAGCGGATGCCGGAGTTCCTGGACCGGGCCGAGGTGGTGATCGACCTGTCCGGTGACTTCCGGCTGGGCTGCACCGACACCTACGCCGACTACTACGGGGTGGCGCACACCGCCCCCGACCTGCTGGACACCTTCGTACCCGGCATCCCGGAGTACCACCGGGGACGGCTGCGTACCGCAGACCGGATCAGCGTGCCGGGCTGCATGGCCAACGCCGGCATCCTGGCCCTGGCCCCACTGGCCCGGGCCGGGTTGATCGAGGGAGAGGTGGCGATCGACGCCCGCACCGGGTCGAGCGGGGCCGGCAACACCGCCGGACCGGCGAACCTGCACGCCGAACGCAGCGGCGCCCTGCGGGTCTTCGCGCCCACCCGGCACCGCCACGAGGCGGAGATCTCCCAGGTCACCGGCCTGCCGGTCCGGATGACGGCCACCGGGGTGGAGGCCGTCCGGGGGGTACAGCTGCTGGCTCGGGTGAAGGTGACCAAGGAGGTGGACGAGCGGAAGATCCGCGCGGCCTACCGCACGGTCTACCGGGACGAACCCTTCGTCCGGGTGGTGGCGCATCGACGCGGCCTGCACCGGTTTCCGGACGCCAAGATCCTCTCCGGGTCGAACTTCTGCGACGTGGGCTTCGCGATCGACCCCGGCGCACCCCAGGTGACCGTGATCAGCGCCCTGGACAACCTGGTCAAGGGCGGTGCCGGCAACGCCGTGCAGTGCATGAACATCCGCCTGGGACTGCCGGAGCGGCAGGGCCTGGAGTTCACCGGCCTGCACCCCAACTGAGCAGCCCCACCCACATATCGGACGGAAGGACGGGCATGAGCATCGCTGTCGCATCGCCACCCAGCACCGATCTGACGCAGAGAACGACCCGGATCCGGGAGAGCATCGTCACCATGTGTGCCTGCCCGGACGGTGGGCACCTGGGCGGTTCGATGTCCCTGGTCGAGATCCTGGCCACCCTCTACCTGCGGGTCATGCGCGTGGACCCGGCCGACCCCCAGGCCCCGGATCGGGACATCCTGCTGCTCAGCAAGGGACACGGCGGCATCGGGCTGTACGCCACCCTGGCCGAGGCCGGCTACTTCCCGGCCGAGCGCCTGGCCGAGTACTCCGTGCCCGGCGGACACTTCATGGCCCATCCGCACCCGGGGGTGCCGGGGGTGGAGGCCCCCTCCGGCTCCCTGGGGCACGGGTTGGCGCTGGGCATCGGGTACGCCCTGGCCGCCCGGCTGGACGGCAGCGCCCGTCGCTGCTTCGTGGTGATGGGGGACGGTGAGACCCAGGAGGGGTCGGTCTGGGAGGCCGCCGGGGTGGCCTCCCATCATGGCCTGGACAACCTCACCGCGATCATCGACCGCAACCAGTTGCAGATCACCGGTGGCACCGAGCAGGTCAGCCGGCTGGGGCCGATGGCGCAGCGCTGGCGGGCCTTCGGGTGGACCGTCCACGAGGTGGACGGGCACGACGTCGAGGCGCTGACGGCCGCCCTGGAGGCCCCCGCCGAGCAGGGTCGCCCCACCCTGGTCATCGCGCACACCGTGAAGGGCAAGGGCCTGCCCTACCTCGAGGGGGACCTGCGCAGTCACTACGTGGCCCTCAAGGAACGGCAGTACCACAAGGCGATGGCCGTGCTGCGCCGGAGCCGGTCGTGACCGCCCCCGCCGTCGCCCCGCCCGCCTCCCGGGAGACCTACCGGGACACCCTGGTCGAGCTGATGGCCCTGGATGATCGGGTGGTCTGCCTGGACAGCGACACCGGCCTGTTCAAGGGGGTGGACTTCGGCCCGACCGCCAACCGGTACCTGAACGTGGGCATCGCCGAACACACCCTGATGGGCGCCGCGGCCGGACTGGCCCGGGCCGGGCGGATGCCGTGGGTGAACACCATGGCGGCCTTCGCCTCGGCCCGGGCCCTGGACGCGGTCAAGGTGGACATCGCCCTGACCAACGCCCCGGTACGCATCGCGGCCACCCACTGCGGGGTGTCCGCCGGGCACCTCGGCCCCACCCACCACGCCCTTGAGGACCTGGCGGTGATGCGGGCCCTGCCGAACATGACCGTGGTGGTGCCGGCCGACGCCACCCAGACCCGGGAGCTGGTCCGGCAGGCGGCCGGGGTGCCGGGGCCGGTCTACCTGCGGCTGGGGCGCAACGCGACCCCGGCCCTGCCCGCCGGGCCTCCGCCCCGACTCGGCACGGTCCAGCAGGTCCGGGCCGGCACGGATGTGACCATCGCGGCCTGTGGGCCGTACCCGCTGCTGGCCGCCCTGGAGGCCGCCGACCTGCTGCACCGGGACGGCATCCGGGCCGCGGTGTTGAACGTGCACACCCTCAAGCCCCTGGACGTCCCGACCATCCTGGCCGCGGCGAGCATCACCGGCCTGGTGGTGACCGTGGAGGAACACTGGGCGGCCGGTGGTCTGGGCAGCGCGGTCACCGAGGCCCTGGCCGAGACCCTGCCGGTGCCCGTGCACCGGATCGCCATGCCGGACTCCTTCATCGACGTCTCCGGGGGCCAGCGTTTCCTGCTCGATTACGCCGGGGTCACCTCCGCCGCCGTCGCCGCCAAGGTCCGCGCGGCCCTGCGCCGGCCGGTTCACCCCATCGGAGGTACGCGATGATGCCGCCCGGCCAGACCCTGCCGCAGCTGCTGCACCACTGGGCGGCCCACCGGCCGGACCGGACCGCCCTGATCTGCTACCGGGGCGACACCGCCGAGGCCCTCACCTACGCCGACCTGGCCGACCGGGTCGACCGGCTGGCCACCAACCTGGTCCGCCTGGGGGTACGCCGGGGCGAGGTGGTCACCCTGCAACTGCCGAACTCCTGGCAACTGGTGGCGATGATCCTGGCCTGTGCCCGGATCGGGGCGGTGGCCGGACCGGTGGTGCCGATCATGCGCCAGCGCGAGGTCGAGTTCATGACCCGGTTGACCCAGAGCCCGGTGTACGTGGCCGCGGCCGAGTTCCGCGGATTCTCGTACGCGGACATGAGCGCCGCCGTGGCGGCGGCCGTGCCCACCCTCCGTCACCGGGTGCTGCTGCACGACGGGCACCACTGCGCCGCCGGCGAGGCGGGGACCCTGGACTTCGACATCGACCTGCTCCGCCCGGCGCCCCCGATCGACCTGGCCGCCCTGGCGCCGGACCCGGACGACCCGGCCCAGGTCATCTTCACCTCCGGCACCACCGGTGAGCCCAAGGGCGTGGTGCACAGCCATCGCACCATGGACGCGATGAACCGGGCCCAGGCCCAGGTGCTGCACCTGACCGGCGACGAGGTCACCGCGATGGGGTCACCCACCACCCACCAGGCCGGCTACACCTGGAACCTGGTGATGCCGCTGCTGCTGGGGGGAACGGCCGTGCAGGTGGACGCCTGGAACCCGGCCGCAATGCTGCGGATCATGCAGGAGCACGGGGTCACCTTCTTCATGGGGGCGCCGACCTTCCTGTCCGATCTGATCGAGGAACAGCGGGCCCGCCCACGCGACCTCTCCGCGCTGCGCACCTTCGCCACCGGCAGCGCCCCGATCGCCCCGAAGCTGGTCGAGGACGCCCGGGAGGTGCTGGGCTGCCGCCTGTACGCCCTGTGGGGCATGTCGGAGAACGGCTGCGTGACGATCACCCGGCCGGAGGAACCCCCACTACGGGCAGCGGAGAGTGACGGCACCCCGGTGCCCGGGATGCAGGTGCGGATCGTCGACCGGGAGACCGGCCGGCCGGTCCCGTCGGGCACCTCCGGGTTGCTCCAGGTGCGGGGCGCCAGCCAGTGCCTGGGCTACTTCCGTCGATCGGAGACCTATGCCGCCTCGGTCACCCCGGACGGCTGGTTCGACACCGGGGACCTGGCGCGTGACGACGGGTACGGCGGCATCCGGATCACCGGTCGGGTCAAGGACATCATCATGCGCGGGGCGGAGAACATCCCCGTGGTGGAGGTGGAGGCGGCCCTGCTGCGCCACGAGGCGATCCGCGATGTGGCCGTGGTCGGCTATCCGGACGACCGCCTGGGCGAGCGGGCCTGCGCGGTGCTGGTCACCGGCGGTCCGCCGGTGACCCTGGACGAGGTCCGGACCCATCTGGCCGGCCTGGGAATGGCCAAGCAGTTCTGGCCCGAACGGGTCGAGCTGCTGCCGGCCCTTCCCCGCACCCCGTCCGGCAAGATCCAGAAGTTCGTGCTGCGCGAACGCGTCAGGGGGTAACGATGGATTTCCACCTCTCTACCGATCAGGACCTTTTCGCCAAGGAGATCCGCGCGTTCGCCAGCGAGCGGGTGGCACCCTTCCGGGTGCAGAGCGACCGGGCCGGGCGGTACCGCGAGGGCCTGCTCACCGAGATCGCCGCCACCGGCCTGTTCGGACTGCGCATACCCACCGGTTACGGCGGTCGTGGCCTGGATACGGCCTATGTCGGCCTGGCCCTGGAGGAACTGGCCGCCGCCGACCTGTCGGTGTGCTTCCCGGTGCTGAACGCCGCCCTGGTCGGCGGGGTGCTGGCCGCCAACGCCACCGAGGAACAGTTGGCCCGCTGGTTGCCGCCGATCGCCCGGGGCGAGTCCGTGGTGGCCCTGGCCCTGACCGAGCCGGAGCACGGCACGGACGCCGCCAACATCGGGATGCGGGCCCGCCCGGAGGGCGAGGGCTGGGTGGTCAGCGGCGAGAAGACCTCGATCATGGCGGCGGTGTACGCCACCCACGCCCTGCTGTTCGTCCGCACCGGGGGTGCGGGGCCGCGCGGGATCAGCGCCTTCTATCTGTCCCTGGACACCCCGGGGGTACGGGTCGAGGGGCAGTCCGATCTGGGCTGCCGCTCCGGAGGGCGGGGGCGCATCCTGCTGGAGGAGGTCCGGCTCTCCCCCGCCGACCTGGTCGGCGCCGAAGGGATGGGGTTCGTCCAGGTGATGCGCGGGTTCGGGGTGTCCCGGGCGTACATCGCCCTGATGGCCATCGCGGTCGGTCGGGCCGCCCTGGACGCCGCCTTCGCCCATGCCGGGGAACGGGAGGCCTTCGGGCAGCCCCTGAGCCGCTTCCAGGCGGTGACCTTCCCGCTGGTGGAACACCTGACGATGATGCACGCCGCGCGGCTGGTCGCCTTCGAGGCGCTGACCGCGGCGGACACCGGTGGTGACCCTCGGCTGCCGGCCAACATGGCCAAGTGGTGGGCCCCCAAGGCCGCCATGGAGGCGGTGCACCAGTCCCTGCTGACCTTGGGGCACCTGGGCTGGTCGGAGGACGGGCCGATGGCCCAGCGCCTGCGCGATGTCGTGGGCCTGCAACTGGCCGACGGAACCGCCGCCGCCACGAAGCTCGTCGTGGCCCGGCACCTGCTCGGCCGGGAACGCGCACCGTGACCCGAGAAGGGAACTTCGACGGATAGGAAGGGCAGGGGTGGGACATGACCAGGGCGGAAGCGATCGTGGAGGAACGGCGCCGCTACCTGAAGGCGATCCTGGAGTCACGCCGGGGATCGGCGCGCCGGCACCTGAAGGTGCTGCGCCGACTGCGGGGCAACGGTTACTGCGTCTGGGAACGACACGCGGACCGGACCTGGTCGGGGTGACCGGTCAGCTGACCCCCGGCCTCGGGGTCGCCGCCGCGGCGGTGGCCTCCGGGGCCGGTTCCCGCTCGGCCTGACGCCGCCCCTGGCGGTAGACCCGCATCTTGGCCCGGACCCCGCAGATGTCCATCGAACACCACCGACTGCTGCGATTGCGGGACCGGTCGTAGAAGACCCATTCGCAGCGGTGCTCGTGACATGCCTTGAGTCGTGGCCAGGTGCCCTCGACCACGGACCGGGTAACCGCGGCCAGCACGGTGGCCAGCACTCCCCGTACCCCGTCCTGGGTGGGTAGCAGTGCCGGGTCACCGTCGTCCTGAGCGAAGCCGACCACCAGTGGGCACCCGGCCGAGATGTGGGCCACCGTGCGGCGGGCCGTCGTCGCCGGCGGCCCGCCGTTGTGTTCCCGGGCCAGGGCCCGCAGGGCCTCCCGCAGGGCGATCGCGTCCCGCCGGTCGAGCTCGTCCGGTTGCACCTCGGGCCAGCCGTTGCGGGCCAGCCAGCGGGCGAACCCCGCCAGATCGGCGAACTCGTCCGGCCCGAATTCGACATTGACGCTGTTGATGAAGGCCTGCACCAATGCCAGTCCGTCCGGTGCGGCCGTCCTACCTCCGGGCTGTCCTCTCATTCCGCGAACTCTACCGGCTATTCAAATACATCGGTAGCGCTCAAGTCGAGTAGTTGCGCTAATAGCGGCTCCCTTGTCCGCCTCATGTTACCGCCATAGCGTTTTGCTGGTAACCGACCGGCGACGGAGGGACGCATCGTGACGACACTGCTGATCCGAGGCGGCAGCCTCTACCCGGCCGATGACGAGCATCGGGTGCTGCCCGACGGCGCGGTCCTGGTCACCGGCGACCGGATCGCCGCCGTCGGTCCGACCGAGGAGGTGGAGGCGACGCTGCTACCGCAGCAGCGCGCGGAACTCAGGGTGCTGGACGCCCGGGGCATGATGATCCTGCCCGGCTTCGTGAACCCGCACTGGCACGAGATGTTCGCGATGCGCTTCCCGTTCAAGGGGGCGCTGCGCTCCCCCAGCGACCGGGAGGACCGGCCGGTCTTCATGGCCCTGGGCGGCGATGTCCGGGCGATCTCCGGGGCCTTCGACGACTTCACCGACCTGATCGCGGATCTCACCCCGGACGAGGCGACCGCGATCGCGCGGTACTCGATGTGGACCCAGCTGCGGTCCGGGGTCACCACCCTGGGCGACGTCGGATCCTTCAACCACCCGACCGCCCTGGCCGCCGCCGCCCGGAGCCTGGGCATGCGCTGCTCGATCAGCACCTGGGCCAGTGACGCCCGGTGCGCGCCCGGGGAGACCCGCTTCCGTCGCACCCGGGACGCCGACCTGGTGCTGGCCGGCATCGAGGAGGTGGTCCGGGACCTCGCCGGGGACACCACCGGCCTGCTCCGGGCCCGTCCCACCGCGGTCTACAGCCTGAACATGACCGACGAGCTGGGGGCCGGCTTCGCCGAACTCGTCCGGCGCCACGACCTGCCCTTCGCCACCCATGTCGGCGCGCTGCGCAACGAGGTGGAGGTGTCCCGGACCTACTTCGGCGCCACCCCGGTCCGCCGCTTCGCCGACCTGGGGCTGCTCTCGGACCGGTTCATGGCGGTGCACTGCGCCTTCGCCGACGAGGACGAACGCAAGATGCTGGTGGCCGCGAACGCGCACATCAGCTACTCACCGGCCAAGTACGGCCCGGCCGGCGAGGCCACGGTGACCGAGACCCGGGCCATGCCGCACTTCCGTCGGGCCGGACTGGACGTGTCCCTGTCCACCGACGGCGCACCCCTGCCGGTGGGCGGCATGGCGGAGAACATGCGGGCCGTCTGGCAGCAACTCAACGAGATGTCCGCGGACCCGACCGAGGTCCGGCCCACCGACGCCCTGGCGATGGCCACCCGGATCCCGGCCCGAGGGCTGGACTGGGCCGGCATCGGCAGCCTGGAGCCCGGCCACCAGGCCGACATCCAGCTGATCCGTACCCAGGACTGGCGGTACCTGCTCAATCCCCGCCCGTTGGAGGGCTTCCTGGCTCTGGGCGGCTCCCAGGACGTGGACACCGTGCTGGTCGCCGGGCAGGTCCGGGTGCGTGGCGGGCGGCCGGTCGACCTCGACGAGAGCGACCTGCAGGCGCAGTACCTGGACGCTCTCGCCTCCTTCTCCATACGTCGCCTGGGGGTCGATCCCGGGGTCGTGGCGCAGTGGATCCGCCGAGCCACCAACACGGAAGGCGATTGACATGACGAGCGGAACAGCAGTGGTCACCGGGGCCGCGGGAGGCATCGGCGCGGCCGTCGTCCGGGCCCTGGCCGCGGCCGGGGTCGCGGTCGCGGCGCTGGATCGCAACCCGGTGGCCCTGAAGGAACTGGCCGACGAGGTCGAGGGGGTGCGAGCCTATCCGGTCGACGTCTCCGTCAGCGCCGAGGTCGACGAGGTGATCGACCAGGTCGAGCGGGAGCTGGGTGGGATCGGTTACCTGGTCAACGCGGCCGGGATCCTGCGTACCGCAGCGGCCACCGAGCTCACCGACGAGGACTGGAACAACACCTTCGCGGTCAACACGACCGGGGTGTTCCATGTCAGCCGGGCGGTCGCCCGGGCGATGGTGCCCCGCCGCTTCGGGGTGATCGTCACGGTCGCCTCCAACGCCACCGCGGTGCCGCGCTGGCACATGGGTGCCTACGCGGCCTCCAAGGCGGCGGCCACCAGCTTCACCAAGGTGCTCGGGCTGGAGGTGGCCGGGCACGGCATCCGGTGCAACGTGGTCGCGCCCGGCTCCACGGACACCCCGATGCTGACCTCCCTCTGGGCCGACGATGACGCCCGGCGGATCTCCATCGAGGGCACCGCGGACACCTTCCGGGTGGGCATTCCGCTGGGCCGGCTGGCCAGTCCCGCGGACATCGCCGCGGCGGTGCTGTTCCTGCTGTCGGACCGGGCGTCCCACATCACCCTGCACGAACTGGTCGTCGACGGCGGTGCGTCGCTCGGCGCCTGACCCTGCCCCACGAAACCCTGGAGACCACGGAGGTACCCATGTCGATCCCCGCGATCGCGCCGTACCCGATGCCGGCCGAACACGAACTGCCGGTCAACACCGTACGGTGGATCATCGATCCCGCCCGGGCGGTGCTGCTGATCCACGACATGCAGCGCTACTTCCTGCAACCCTTCTCGGCCACCCAGTCACCGGTCAGCGAGCTGGTGCCCAACGTCCAGGCGCTGCGGGAGGCCTTCACCGCGGCCGGCGCACCGGTCACCTACACCGCCCAGCCGGGTGGGATGGACGACCGGCAGCGTGGCCTGCTGAAGGACTTCTGGGGCAGCGGGATGAGCGCCGACCCGCAACACCGGGCGATCATCGACCAGCTGGCCCCGGCCGGGCCGGATGTCGTACACACCAAGTGGCGGCCCAGCGCCTTCTGCCGGACCGGTCTGCTCGACCAGCTCCGCGACCTGGGTCGCGACCAGCTGGTCATCTGCGGGGTGTACGCCCATGTCGGCATCCTGATGACCGCCCACGAGGGCTTCTCCAACGACATCCAGACCTTCCTGGTGGCCGACGCCATCGCCGACTTCACCCCGGAGTTCCACCGCCTGGCGTTGGAGTACGCGGCCTCCCGCTGCTCGGTGACCGTCTCCACCCGCACCGCCCTGGCCATGATGCAGGGGGCACCGCGATGACCTGGCTGGAACGGGTCACCGCCCCGGACGGGCCCCCCTTCGCCCTGCTGCACCGGCCCGGCCACGACCCCGACACCATCGACCTGATCATCGGTACGGCGGACACGGTGGAGCGGATCGCCGACATCCCCCTGCCCGTCGAGGGGGGCACCGGGGCCCGGCACGACCTGCTGGCGATCCTGCCGTACCGGCAGATCCGCGAGCGCGGCTTCGAGGCCCCGGACGACGCGGCACCCCTGGTCACCATCGCGGTGACCGAACAGCAACGGCTGCCGATCGCCGAGGTGCTGGCCACCCTGCCCCAGGCCCCGATCGAGTACGACGGCGGCCACTTCGACCTGGACGACGACGAGTACGCCGCACTGGTGCAGCAGGTGATCGACGACGAGATCGGCACCGGGGCCGGGGCCAACTTCGTACTCAAAAGGTCCTTCCACACCGAGATCACCGGCTGGTCGACGCGGACCGCCCTGATCTTCTTCCGTCGCCTGCTCGGCCGGGATCCGGGGGCCCACTGGACCTTCCTGGTGCACACCGGCGAGCGCACCCTGATCGGTTCCTCCCCGGAACGGCACGTCACCCTGGACGCCGGCACGGTGACGATGAACCCGATCAGCGGGACCTACCGGTATCCGCCCGGCGGCCCCCACCTGGCCGGGATGCTCGACTTCCTGGCGGACGCCAAGGAGGCCAACGAGCTGTCCATGGTGCTCGACGAGGAACTGAAGATGATGGGCCGGATCTGCGACCGGGGTGCCCGGGCGATCGGTCCGCAGCTCAAGCAGATGGCCCGGGTGGCCCACACCGAGTACCTGATCGAGGGGCGCAGCACCCGGGATGTCCGGGACATCCTGCGGGAGACCCTGTTCGCCCCGACCGTGGTGGGGGGTCCCCTGGAGAGCGCCTGCCGGGTGGTCGCCCGGTACGAGCCCGGGGGGCGGGACTACTACGCCGGGCTGATCGCGTTGATCGGCCGGGACTCCGAGGGGGCCCGGCAGCTCGACTCGGCGATCCTGATCCGTACGGCCGACATCGACCTGGCCGGCCGGATGCGGATCGGGGTGGGTGCCACCCTGGTCCGCGACTCCCAGCCGGTCACCGAGGCGGCCGAGACCCGGGCCAAGGCGGCCGGGCTGCTGGAGGCCCTGGCCGACCAGCCGGGTGCCCCCGCCACCTGGCCGGACACCTCGGTGGGTCTGCACCCCTCGATCCGGCACGCCCTGGCCACCCGCAACCGGCCCCTGGCCGACTTCTGGTTCGACGACCCGGAGGACCGGGATCGGATCCAGCCCGGGCTGGCCGGTCGCCGGGTGCTCGTGATCGACGCCGAGGACACCTTCACGGAGATGCTCCGGCACGCCCTGGTGGCCCTCGGTTTCGAGGTGGAGGTACGCCGCTTCGACGAAGCGTACGACCTGGACCGGCACGATCTGGTGGTGCTCGGCCCCGGGCCCGGGGACCCCCGGCAGTTCACCGACCACAAGATCATGACCCTGCGGACGGCGGCCCGGCGGCTGCTCGCCCTGGGGGTGCCCTTCTTCGCCATCTGCCTGGGCCACCAGGTGCTCAGCACCGTGCTGGGCCTGGAGGTGACCCGGATCCCCTTCCCCAACCAGGGCACCCAGCGGCGGATCCCGTTCCGGCACCGCACCGAACTGGTCGGCTTCTACAACACGTTCGCCGCTCAGAGCCCGACGCCGGAGATCACCAGCCCGGACCGGCCGGGGGCGATCACGGTGTTGCGCGAGGCGGACAGCGGCGAGGTGCACGGGCTGATCGGTCCCGGATTCGCCTCGGTGCAGTTCCACCCGGAATCCGTGCTGACCCCCGGCGGCATTCGGATCATCGGTGAACTGCTCGGTGAAGTACTGCCGCAGAGAGTGAGAAGCATTGCTGATCACCGATCCCTTGTAGCCACCTCGACCGGATTCCTAGCCTCGGAGGCAACGGTGCAAGCGACGGCGAGGAGATGAACATGCAGGCATTGCCCCGCCTCGGTGACTGGGCCGACCTGGACGAACTGCGCGACCTTCAGGCCAAGCAGATCCCCAAGGTCATGGAGTGGGCCTCCCGGGCCCCCTTCTACGCCGGGCGCGACCTCACCGAGCTCACCGAACAACCCCTGACCACCAAGCAGAACCTCCGGGACCAGTACCCCTTCGGGATGCTCGCGGTGCCGCGCCGGGACCTGGCCACCTATCACGAGTCCAGCGGCACCGCCGGCCAGTCCACCCCCTCCTACTACACCGCGGAGGACTGGATCGACCTGGCCGAGCGGTACGCCCGCAAGTGGGTGGGGATAACCCCGGAGGACACCTTCTTCGTCCGCACCCCGTACGCCCTGATGATCACCGGTCATCTGGCCCAGGCCGGGGCCCGGCTGCACGGCGCCACCGTGGTCCCCGGCGACTACCGCTCCCTGGCCATGCCGTACGCCCGGGTGGTGCAGGCCCTGCACGACCTGGAGGTGTCCCTGACCTGGTCGATCCCGACCGAGCCCCTGGTCTGGGCGGCCACCGCCCGGGCGGCCGGGCTGGATCCGGCGCGGGACTTCCCCGCCCTGCGCGCCCTGTTCGTCGGCGGGGAACCCCTGACCGGGGCCCGGCGTCGCCGGATCAGCGAGATCTGGGGGGTGCCGATCGTCGAGGAGTACGGCTCGACCGAGACCGGCAGCCTGGCCGGGGAGTGCCGGCACGGCCGGATGCACCTGTGGGCCGACCGGATGGTCTTCGAGGTGTACGACCCGCAGACCGGCCGGATCAGCCCCGAGGGCCGGGGTCAACTGGTGGTCACCCCGTTGTACCGGGAGGCCATGCCCCTGCTGCGGTACAACCTGGAGGACGACGTCGAGGTGTCCTACGAGGACTGTCCGTGCGACTGGCGGCTGCCCTCCATCCGGGTCATGGGCCGGTCGGTGTACGGCCACCCGGTGGCCGACGGCACGGTGACCCAGCAGCAACTCGAAGAGATCATCTTCAGCCTGCCGATCGAGCACGAGGTGCTGTTCTGGCGGGCCCGCGCCGATCGGGACCTGCTGCGGGTCCAGTTCGAGGTGCCCGCCGAGCACCGGGAGGCCGCGGTCGCCCGGGTACGGGCGGCGATCGCCGATGAGGTGGGGGTACCCGCCGAGGTGACCGCCCTCGAACCGGGCACCCTGCTGCCCTTCCAGGTGCTCACCCAGAAGAAGGACGTCGTGAAGCCTCGCAGTCTGCTGGCGGCGGGCGAGGACTGGAGCAAGGCCCTGCCGTTCAACTGACCGACCCGGAAGGTGACTGTCATGACGACCTCTCAGGCCCCGGCCCCGCCCGCTACGGCGGCCGACCGGGAACGTATCGCCCAACTGGTGTGTGGCCACATGGCCACCCGGACCATCTCCGCCGCGGCGGCGCTGGGGGTGGCCGACATCATCGGCCCCGACGGCTCCGACTCGGCGCAGGTGGCGGCTGCGGCCGGCACCGATCCCGGCGCCACCCTGCGGCTGCTGCGGGCCCTGGCCGCGCTGGAGGTGCTGCGGGAGACCGAGCCGGGGCGGTTCGCCCTCACCGGCATCGGCGAGCTGCTGCGCACCGACCGACCGGACTCGATGGCCGAGTTCGTGGCGATGACCACCGACCCGGCGATGCTGGGCGGCTGGGCCCACCTGGACCAGGCCATCCGCACCGGAGGGGAGGTCTTCTCGACCACCTTCGGCACCTCCTTCTTCGGCCACCTGGCCGGGGACCCGCAACTGTCCGCCCGGTTCAACGCGGCCATGCGGCAGGGCACTCGGCTGGCCGCCCAGGTGCTGCCGCAGGCGTACGACTTCGGTCGCTTCCGTACGGTGGCCGACGTCGGGGGCGGGGACGGCACCCTGCTGGCGGCCGTGCTCGCCGCCCACCCGGAGGTCCAGGGCCTGCTGTACGACACGGCCGAGGGCCTGGCCCAGGCGGACACCACCCTGGCCGGGGCCGGGGTGGCCGAGCGCTGCACCCTGGCCACCGGGGACTTCTTCGCCTCGGTGCCCGCCGGGGCGGAGGCCTACCTGCTCAAGAGCATCCTGCACGACTGGGACGACGAGCGGGCCGCAGTCATCCTGCGGCATGTCCGGGCGGTCATCCCGCCGCACGGCCGGCTGCTCATCGTCGACGCGGTGCTGCCGGACCTGGTCGACGCCCAGCGGTCTCCGCTGGGGCATCTGGGTGATCTGAACATGCTGGTGCAGCTCAGCGGCCGGGAGCGCACCCGCAGTGACTTCGCCGCCCTGTGCCAGGCCACCGGTTTCCGGCTGACCTCGGTGACCGGGCTGGCCCCGGCCCGGTTCTCGCTGGTGGAGGCGGTGCCGACCGGATGCTGAGGTTCCCGGACGTGGCCAGTTTCGAGGCCTGGCTGACGCAGTGGCACGAGACCGCCGACGAGGTGTGGGTGCTGTTCCCGAAGAAGGGCGTGGAGGTGCCCTCCATCACCCGCTCGGAGACCCTGGACGTGGCCCTCTGCTTCGGTTGGATCGACGGCAAGGCCATGTCCGGCAACGCTCCCGAGGGTTGGTGGAGCCAACGGTTCACCCCCCGGCGCAAGCGCAGCACCTGGTCGAAGGTGAACCGGGTACGGGTAGCCAAGCTGATCGCGGCGGGTCGGATGCGTCCGGCCGGGCTGCGTCAGGTGGAGTTGGCCAAGGCGGACGGCCGGTGGGAGGCGGCCTACGACTCGCCCAGCCGGGCGGAGGTGTCCCCGGAGTTCGCCGCCGCCCTGGCCGCCTCGCCGGCCGCCACGGCGGCATGGGAGAAGCTGGGCTCCGGCCGCCGGTACGTGATGATCGTGACCTTGCAGAAGCTGAAGCGTCCGGAGACCCGACAGCGACGCATCGGCGAGTTCATTGCGACGCTGGCAGCGAGTTCGTGAGGGACTCCAGCCGGTCCAGGTAGTGCGGGCTGAACATGATGCCGAGCACGTTGCCGAAGGGGTCGGTGACGGCGGCCGTGACGAATCCGGCCTCCCGCTTGGTGATGGGCTCGTACTCGACCGCCCCCATGGCCAGGAGCCGGTCGAACATGGCCTCGATGTCGTCCACGTGCCAGTACACCACCGCCCCGCCCGGGACGGCCGCCGCGCCGGGCGGGGCCCAGGCCCGGTCGATGATCCCGAGTTCGTGCTCGTAGTCGCCGATGCGCCATTCGAGGTACGCGCCCCCGCGCTCGAAATACGGCTCGCCGCCGAGCAGCTCGGAGTACCAGGCCCGGGCGGCCGGTACGTCGTCCGCCCAGTAGGTGACCGTACTGAGTCCGCGCAGGGCTGCGACATTTCCCATTTAGTACCCCTTTCGCAGGCGATAGCCGAATAGCACCTTGCGGGAGGATAGCGGCTGACCGCCCGCCATCCCGGGAAGCACCCGCCAAGGTGGACTCCGGCGTGTCCCAGAACCCGGCGGACCCCGGCCGGATTCGAATCGAGCACCCGAGTAGCAGCCCTTATCGCGGGCTCATTGTCCCCCTCCTGTTACCAGCATTACGTTTTTCATGGTAACGACATCGAAGCGCGGAAGGGATCGACGTGACCAGGACCTACCCCGCCTACATCGGCGGCCGGGACGTCTACGGAGACAACCCCCGGTACGTGCACACCATCTCCGCGCGGGCGCTGCTCGACGACACGTTCGCCGCCCTGCGACTCAAGCGCGACCTGGACGAGGGCCGGCCCGGGGTGTCCGTCCCCGACGGCGAGGTGATCGCCGGGGCCTGTCTGGTGGCCGGCGAGGACCTGGCCCAACAGGCCCTGGAGGCCGCCGCCGCGGCGGCTCCGGCCTGGCGCCGGGTGCCCCTGGAGGAACGGATGCGGATCGGCCGCCGGATCATCGAGCGGCTGGCCGAACACGGCGAGACCCTGGTCGAGCTGCTGGTGGCCGAGGGTCAGCCCCGGGACATGTCCGAGGGCATGGTCTTCGGGGTCCCGCACACCACCTGGAGCGCCCAGACCCTGGACTGGTGTGCCGAGCAGATGGCCGTGACCCGCGGCGACGACCAGCGGGAGATGCTGCTGCGCCGGGTCCCCGACGGGGTGGTCTGCCTGAACCCACCGCAGAACGCCGCCACGGTCAACACCCTGAACGGGCTGACCGCCATGCTCGCCGGCAACACCCTGGTCGTCCGGGCCCCGCGCGGGGTGGGACTCAGCTGCATGTACCTGCTGCGGGAGATCGTGGCACCGGTGCTGGAGGAGGCCGGCGCCCCGCCGGGCACCCTGAACGCCCTGTGCGCGCCGCCGCTGCTGGACAGCTGGGTGGCCAGCCCGCTGGTCGACGACATCATCTACTTCGGCGGCAGCACCAAGGGCATCCAGTTCGAACGGGACTGCGTGGCGGCCGGCAAGAAGCCGATCCTGGAGCTGGCCGGCAACGACTGCTGTGTGGTCTGGCACGACGCCGACCTGGACGCCGCGGTGGACTCCCTGGCCCAGTTCTTCATGAACTCCGGGCAGATCTGCAACGTGCCCAACCAGGTGGTCCTGCACCCCGCCATCGCCGACGAGGTGATCGAGAAGCTGGTCTCGGTGCTCAAGGAGATCCGGCCGGGCTACCCGGAGGAGCGCGGGGTGGTGCTCACCCCCGTACTCGGGGCCGACTGGTTCTACGGCTGCCTGGGTGAGGCCCTGGCCAAGGGGGCCAAGCTGGTGCACGGCGGGCGGCGGTTGGAGACCGACGGCAGCGTCTCGGACACCGGCTTCTTCATCGAGCCGACCCTGGTGCGGATCGACGGCCTGACCGGCGCCCGGGACCTGTCCGTGGTCCGCGACGAGACCTTCTTCCCCCTGTTGCCGGTGATCGTGCCGGAGAGCGGCAGCACCGACGAGGAACTGTTCGACCAGGTGCTCGCCTTCGTCGAGGACAACGCGTACGGGCTGCGCAACTCCCTCTGGTCCCGCAGCCAGGCCACCATCACCCGATTCCTGGACTCGATCACCAACGGCGGCAACCTGAAGATCAACGACTCGCACGGCAACTTCCTGCCCTTCCTGCCCAACCAGGGCGGCACCGGACTGACCGGGGGCGTCTTCGGCGAGGCGAGCCATCCGATGTTGCGCACCACCCACCTCCAGGCCGTCAGCATCGGCCGCCTGTAGCGAACGGAGGAACCGACATGACCACGCGCACTCTCAAGGCGGTGACCGGGGGCACCGCCGCCGACCTCATCCGCCGGCTGGCCGACGACGAGACCTTCCCGGCGTACGCCCCGGATCTGGTGGCCGTGCACCGCGACGGCGACCACAGCGACTGGGTCCTCGCCTTCCGGGGCGGGGTGGCCCGCTGGACCCAACGAAGGCGGGTCCTCGCCGACCGGATCGAGTTCGAGCAGACCGACGGTGACTTCCAGGAGTACGCCGGCCACTGGTCGGCCACGGACGGACCGGACGGCTGCGAGGTCGAGTACACCGTCCGGTTCCGGACCAGCGTCCCGCACTTCGCCGGGGCGGTGGAGTCGGCCGCCGGCCGGGTCCTCACCCGTACCGCCCTGGCGGTGCTGGAGGGGGTCGGTGCGACGGCCCGGGTTACCCGGGGCGGACGCATCCTGTCCGACCTTCCCGAGGAGGTTTCCGGCCATGCGATTCGATGACATCTGGGTGGCCGGTACCGGTGCCACCCTGGGTGACCCGGTGCCGGTCTCCGGGGCGGTGGCGGCCGGAGCGTACTCCGCGGAGGCCGCCGCCAGCACCGGGATGATCAGTTACTCCCAGTCCACCCAGGCCCCGCCGGAGATGGCGGTGTCCAGCGGTCGCCAGGCGATCAAGGCCGCCGCCGAACACGCCGTGGAGATCGGCCCGACCAGCCTGCACCTGCACAGCCACGCCGGCTTCCAGGGCATCGACCAGTGGTCCGCCGCCTGCTGGATCGCCGGGGAGCTGATCGGCACCCAGCTCGACACCATGCCGATCACGGTGGCCGCCTGGTCCAACGGATCGATAGCCAGCCTGGAGGTGGCGGCGAACGCGCTGACCGCCAACCCGGCCCTGCCCTCGGCCCTGATCACCGTCGCCGACCGCTTCGGCCCACCCGGGGACCGCTTCCACACCTCCCCCGGCATGGTCTTCGGTGACGGGGCGGCCGCTGCGGTGCTCACCCGGGGCGCCGGCCGGTTCCGACTGCTGTCCTGTGTCGCCGAGGCCGACACCGTCCTCGGCGGGCTGGCCCGGGGCGACGAGCCCTTCCGGCTGTCGCCCAGCCCGGAGCCGGCCGACTCGCGTCGACGTACCCGGGAGTTCCTGGCCCAGGGCGAGGTGTCACTGCGCGACATCCAGACCCGTACCACCCAGCGGGTGCGCAGCGTCGTCAGCCGTGCCCTCGACGAGGCCCAGGTCAGTCCGGACCAGGTGGACTGGATGGTCACCCCCTTCGTCGGCCGCACCCTCTACCACAACAGCTTCGTCCGCCCTCTCGACTTCACCCCCCGCAACACCCTGCTCGAGTTCGGTCTGACGATCGGGCACCTCGGCGCCGCGGACCAGATCCTCGGACTGCACCACCTGGCCGGATCGGACCTGCTCGAACCGGGGTCTCGGATCCTTCTGATCGGCACCGGCATGGGTTTCACCTTCTCCGCCGCGGTGCTCACCGCGGGCGACGACTGACGGAAGGACCAGCGCGATGCACACCGCCCAGAGCACCACCTCACGGATCAGCGCCACCGAACCGCTGATGTCCCCGGCCGGCCTCCGAGCCGACATCCCCCTCCCGGCCCTGCTGGCCGATCGGGTCGAACACGCCCGACACTCCATCGGCCGCATCCTGCACGGCGACGACGACCGCCTGGTGGTGGTCGCCGGCCCCTGCTCCATCCACGACCCACGCGCGGCCCTGACCTACGCGGAGAAACTCGCCGCGGTGGCCGAACGGGTCTCCGGCTCCCTCCAGATCGTGATGCGGGTGTACGTGGAGAAGCCCCGCACCCGGCTCGGCTGGAAGGGCCTGGTCAGCGACCCCCTGCTGGACGACTCGGACGACCTGGCCACCGGGCTGCGGGTGGCCCGCCGCACCATGGTCGACGTGTTGGGGGTGGGCCTGCCGGTGGGCTGCGAGTTCCTCGACCCGACCGTCGGCCGCTACCTGTCCGACCTGGTCTCCTGGGGCTCGATCGGGGCCCGCACGGTGCAGAGTCAACCGCACCGGCAGCTCACCAGCGGTCTGCCGATGCCGGTCGGGTTCAAGAACTCCACCTGCGGCAACGTCGAGGACTCCATCGACGCGATCGTCACGGCCGGACGCGGACACGTGTACCCGGGTCTCACCGACGACGGGCACGGGGCGGTCATGCGTACCAGCGGCAACCCGGACTGCCATGTCGTCCTGCGGGGCGGCGCCGACGGCCCGAACTTCAGCCCGCAACACGTCTCCCAGACCCTGGACCGGCTCCGCGCCGCCGACCTGTCCAGGGGTCTGTTCATCGACGCCAGCCACGGCAACTGCGGCAAGGACCACGTCCGGCAGCCCAAGGTGGTCGAGGACCTGGCGTTGCGGATCGCCGACGGCGAGCGGGGCATCGCCGGGGTGATGATCGAAAGCTTCCTCACCGAGGGCCGGCAGAACCTGGTGCCGGGACAGTCGCACCGGCTCATCTACGGGCAGAGCGTCACCGACAGCTGCGTGGGCTGGGAGCGCACCGAACACCTGATCGACCTGCTCGCCGACGCGGTGAGCACCCGCCGGTCCGCCTACGGCCTGGCGATGGCCGGCTGAAGCCGCTTCGGAGAGAGGAATCCGCCCATGTCCACGACATCCACCTCGTCGCTTCCCCTGGCCGGCTCCGGCCAGGGGGCGGCGCCCGCGCCGGCCCACCGGGTGCCCCTCACCGGCACCCCCGATCCGACCCGGGCGGTCGCCGCCCTGGCCGCCCTGCTGCGCCGCTACACCGGAGAGGACGAGATCCGCATCGGGCGGCGTGCCCCCGGGGTCCACACCACACTGCTCATGTCCTTCCCGGACACGGCCGCCCTCGGCACCCTGACCGAGCCGGCGGTGCAGCTCGGCGAGGAGGTGACCCCCCAGGGGGTCGTGGTCAGCGACGGGCTGCCGGCCCGGGCGGCCGAGGTGCCGACCGTGGTGGTCGGCGAGGCCGGCCTGGAGTTGCTGATGCCGGCCGACATCTTCGACGAGGCGGCCGTGGCCCAGTACGCCCGGCACCTGGAGCGGATCCTGGCCGCCGGGCCGGAGGTCTCGGTCGCCGAGGTGGCTCTGCTGACCGAAACGGAGACCCGGCGCGCCCTGGTCGAGTGGAACGACACCGACGCCGCCATCCCCGCGCCGTTCATCCACGAGCTGGTCGCCGAGTACGCCCGCACCACCCCGGAGGCCGTCGCGGTGGCCCTCCCCGACGAGCAGGTCACCTACCGGGAGTTGGACAGCCGGGCCAACCAGTTCGCCCACCGGCTCCGGGCGGCCGGGGTACGCCGTGGCGACCGGGTGGGGGTCTGCTTCCCGCGCGGCGCGGACGCCCTGATCGCCCAACTGGCCTGCTTCAAGCTGACCGCGGCGGCGATCCTGATGGATCCCGGCTTCCCGGCCGACCGGCTGCGGTTCATGCTCGAGGACTCCTCCGCCGTCGCCGTGCTGACCAGCACGGAGCACACCGCCCTGGTCGAGGGGGCCGACTGCCCGGTCATCGACCTGTGGGCCACCGACTGGGCCGCCGAGCCGACCACGGAGGTGCACGAGCCGGTCACCGCGGACGACTTCATCCACATCGGATACACCTCCGGCTCCACCGGGACACCCAAGGCCGTGCAGGCCCGGTTCGGTCCCGCCCGCAACCTGATCCACGCCATGCGTGAGCTGTGCGGGATGACCGCGGCCTCCCAGGGCACCTGGCTGGCCGCACCCGGGTACGGGATGATCCAGGTCGAGTGCTTCCCGGTGCTCGCGGCCGGTGCCACCGTGCACATCCCGGAGGCCAGCGTGGTCGCCTCCCCGGAGCGTCTCCAGGAGTGGATCCTCCGGTACGGCATCACCACCACCCTGCTGATGAAGCCGATGGCCGAGCGGCTGTGGCTGCTGGAGTGGCCGGCCGACACCAGGCTGCGCGACATCCGGGTCTGCGGCGAGCGGATCCAGGCCTGGCCCCCGGCCGGCCTGCCCTTCCGCCTGATCAACCTGTACGGCTCCTCCGAGGCGACCACGGTCTCCGCCTGCGACATCACCGCCCTGGGCCAGTCCCTGGGCGAGGCGGGCAGGGCCCGGGCCCTGCCGCCGATCGGCCGACCGATCGACAACGTGCGGACCTACGTGCTGGATGAGTGGTTCCGTCCGGTGCCCCCGGGGGTGGTCGGGGAGTTGTGCGTGACCGGGGACAGTCTCTCCGCCGGGTACGTCAACCGTCCGGAGCTGACCGCCCAGAAGTGGATCAGCAACCCGATCGACCCGGAACGCTCCCCCATCCTGTACCGCACGGGCGACATGGCCCGCTACTGGGCGGACGGCAGCATCGAGATCGTCGGCCGCCGAGACGGCCAGATCAAGGTACGCGGCAACACCGTCCACCTGGCCGAGATCGAGATCGTCCTCGGCGCCCAGCCGGGGGTACGGCGTACGGCCGTGCTGGCCCGCGCGGACGGTCAGGGGGACACCCAGCTCACCGCGTACATCGAGCCGGAGGCGGGGGCCACCCCGGCGGTCCGGGACATCCGCCGGGCCCTGCGCAAGCGCCTGCCGGCCTTCATGGTGCCCTCCTCCTTCGTGGTCGGCGAGATCCCGCTGAACACCAACGGCAAGATCGACCGGGGCGCGCTGCCGGAGCCGCCGCGGTCCCGGCCGGACGTGGACAGCCCCTACCAGGCCCCCACCACGGACCTGGAGCGGGAGCTGCACGAGCTGTGGACCGCCGCCCTGGAGGTCGAGGGGCTGGGGGTGCTGGACAACTTCTTCGACCTGGGCGGGGACTCGCTGCGGGCGGCCCGGGTGACCGGCCAGGTGGCCGACCGGTACCAGCTGGAGGTGGAGGTCGGGGACCTGTTCCACGAGCCGACCATCGCCCGGATGGCCGCCTACCTGGCCGCGGAGCGGGAGGCCCGGCCGGCCCTGGCGACGATCTGAACCACAGCGAAGGGGAGGGCCACCCGGTCGGGTGGCCCTCCCCTTCTGCGTTGCCTACGCGGTTCAGTCCCGCAGCTCCCGGTCGACCAGGTCACCGGCCGCCCCGACGTACCCGGCCGGGTCCAGCAGCCGGGTCAGCTCCTGCTCGCTGAGGTGCCCCGCGACCCGGGAATCGGCCCCCAGCACCTGGTGCAGGGGCTGCCCGGTCTGCTCGGCCACCCGGCTGGCCTCGGTGAGCAGGGCCCGGGCGGGGGCCCGGCCCAGGTGCGGCGTCAGTACGGCGGCCACCCGCTCGGTGGCCACCCGGTTGCCCGTCAGGGCCAGATTGGCCCGCATCCGCTCCGGCCGTACCGTCAGCCCGGCGGCCAGCTGTTCCGCGGTGTGCGCGGCGCCGCCGACCAGGCGCAGCAGCTCCCGCAGGGGCAGCCACTCGGCGTGCCAGACCCCGGCGGACCGCTCGTCCTCGGCGACCAGGCACTGGGTCAGGGCCGCCGCGTAGCAGGGGGCTTGCAGGGCAGCGCTGCGGATCAGGGTGGACAGCACCGGGTTGCTCTTGTGCGGCATGGCCGAGGAACTGCCCCGCCCGGCCACGGTCGGCTCGGCCACCTCACCGATCTCGGTACGCACCAGCACCAGCACGTCCGCGGCGAACTTCCCCAGGGCCCCGGCGGTGTGGGCCAGGGCGGCGGCCAGGTCCGCCATCGGGGTACGCAGGGCGTGCCAGGGCAGCACCACCGCGGCCAGCCCGGTCTCCTCGGCGTAGGCGGCCGTCAACCTGGCGGGGTATCCCTCGCCATGGTGACCGTCCACATTGGCGTACTCCTGGTATCCGGCCAGGGTGCCGGCGGCGCCGCCCAGGGCCACCGGCAGCACCAGGGCGTCCAGCCGGTCCCGGGCGTCCAGCACCAGCCGACGCCACCCGGCCGCCTTGAGCCCGAAGGTGGTCGGCACCGCGTGCAGGGCCAGGGTCCGCCCGGCCATCACGGTGTCCCGGTGTCGGCCGGCCAGTACGCCCAGCGAGGTGGCCACCGCGGTCAGGTCGGCGCGGATCAGGGCGATCGCCCGCCGAGCCACCAGCATCGCCCCGGTGTCGAAGATGTCCTGGCTGGTGGAGCCGCGGTGCACGTACTCGGCCGCGGCCCGGTCCTTGGCGGCCACCCCGGCGGTCAGCGCCTGGACCAGGGCGACGACCGGATTGGCGGTCTCCCGGGAGGCCAGGGCGATGGCGCGTACGTCGAAGGCCTCCACCCGGGCGCACCGGGTGATCACCTCGGCGGCCTCCGGCGGCAGGGTGCCCAGCCGGGCCTGGGCCCGGGCCAGTGCCGACTCCGCGTCGAGCATGGCCTGGACCCAGGCGAAATCATCGACGGCCGCCTCGACCGGTGTCCCGGCCCGTACCGGAGACAGCAGTCCGGTGGACTCCGTCACACGATCACCCCTATCGGGTCCTCGTCCGGCGCCTCCGCGAAGGCCCGGCGTACCTCGCGGGGCACCCGGGCCACCTCGGGCAGCCCCAGCACCTCACGGGCGATGGCGTCCGAATCGGCCAGGGTCACCGAGTCGACCCCGGGCCGGATGCCGGCCGCGGTCACCCAGTGCACCGACTCGGTGGGTACCCCGTAGGCGAACCGCCGGGGATGAGGGCGCCCGCAGCCGTCCAGCAGCCGGTAGGGGCGCTCCGTGACGGCCAGCCCGCCGGTCTCGTAGCTGCCGATCCGGTACGGGACCGCCTGATCGGTGTCCAGCAGATGCCGCAGCAGGGGATCCTCCGTACGGCGCAGGTCGGGTTCCGGCAACCGGGCCTCGATCAGCACCCGGGACCGGATCGGCTCACCGGGCACCGCGCTGGACCCGCTGACGAAGGCCGGCTCCGTGGTGTCCAGCCGGATCCAGGTGCCCGGACCGGTCAGGGTGAGCACCCCGGCCTCGATCAGGGCGATCATCTGCTCGACCCGGACGGCGGGGGGTCCGATGGAGAGGTACCCGTTCAGGGGGGTGTACCACCCCTCCAGGTCGTCCCGGTGCGACTCACCGCTGAGACCGCCGTGGTCGACCGCCAGCCGGATCTCGTTGCGCAGATCCCGCAGCACGTCCAGGGCCGCCTTCAGGGGTCCCTCGACATTGCCGGCCCGGGCCGCCCGCACATCGGCGCGCAGGTGCTCCAGCAGCCAGCCCTGGAAGTCCGTCCGGTCGACGAAGGTGCTGTCGCCGTACGGGCGGGCCAGCCGCTCCCAACTGAACCTGCGCCGCGGCGCGATGCCGTACGCCTCCAGCACCTCGGTGGTGTCCCCGCCGATCGGGACGGCCAGGAAGTCGGCCTGGAAGGCCATCGCCTCCGGCCCCAGCCCGAGCAGGGTCGTGTAGTAGACGTTCTCCACCTCCCGGGCGATCACCGGCCACAGGTCCCGGGTGAAGTTGATCGGCCGGGGCAGGTCCGCCACGTACTCGGCGGTCAGCAGCAGCGGCAGGTGTCGGCCGGCCGCGCCCTTCTGGTTCTCGCCCCGGGACTGGTAGGGCACCCCCCGCCGGGAGCTGGCGTACAGCCGGGGTTCCCGGCCGGAGGGCCGGTAGGTCAGCCACCCGTCCGGCCTGGTGACGAAGGAGCCACCTCGGCCGACCGTCAGCAGGGCCATGTGGTCGAAGAAGTTCAGCCCCAGCCCACGCAGCAGTACCGGCTCCCCCGGCCCGATCTCGTCCAGATCCAGGTCGGCCGGGTTGGCCGGGGTCAGGTACCGCAGGTGGTGGATGCGGGACAGGCTGGCCGTACGGGCCTCCCGGGCGGTGGGCCGGACCTGCTGGTGACCGAGGGCCAGGACCACCGCGTCCAGGTCGTGCAGCCGGGTCCCGTCGGCCAGCCGTACCCCTTGCGGGCCGCCGGTCACCCCGTCGGTGTCGGCCAGGGCGATGGCCCGGGACCGGTGGCAGCGGACGGTCACATGACGGGGAGCCTGCTCCACCACCCGACTGAAGGCGGCCTGGAGGTAGCGGCCGTAGAAGGCCCGGGAGGGGTACGAGTTCGGGCCGAGGGCACGCGCCTCCTCGTCGGGCTGGTCCAGCGCCCACTCGTACAGGCTGGGGCCGGGCTCGATCGGGCCCTCGATGCGTGAGCTGTCGTCCGACCAGACCGTGATCTGAGCGGCCACGGTGTTCGTCATCAGGTGGCGGGACTGGTCACAGCGCCACACCGCCCCGGCGCCCGCCCCGGCCGGGTCGACGACATGCACCACGACCTCCTCGTGCGAGGGTCGGGCGCGTTCGTTGGCACAGAGTCGTTCCAGCACGGACAGTCCGCGAGGCCCGGCCCCGATGATGCAGATCTCGGTCATGCCGCCACTCCCTGCACGGTCGGGCGGACGGGGGCCCCGGCTACCCGGGTGCCGTGCATCCAGGCCAGGTGCTCGCGCAGGTCCTGCTGGGAGAGACCGCGCAGCCGCTCGTTGCGGCGGCGGGCCGCAGCTCCGGCCGGGTGCCACAGCACGACACTGTTCCGGGCCGCCCGCTGCACCGCCGCGGTCCGACCGGCCCGCTCCGCCGCGTACCCCCGCAGTCCGGCCTCGGGCGATGCCCCCGGGGTCAGGTGCCGGGCCAGCACCACCGCGTCCTCCAGGGCCTGGCAGGCACCCTGAGCGGCGTAGTGCAGCATCGGATGAGCAGCATCCCCGAGCAGGGCCACCCGGCCCTCGGTCCAGGTGTCCACCGGTTCCCGGTCGACCAGGGTCCAGGTCTTCCACTCCTCGCCGAGGGCCAGCAGCCGCTGGGCCGTCCCGCCCAGGGCGGGGAACTCGGCCCGGGCCCGCTCCCGGCTGACCGGTCTGCCGGCCACCGCGGTGGTGCTGCCGTCGACGCTGCTGGCGGCCAGGTTCAGGTACCGGCCCCCGGCGATCGGGTAGTGCACGAAGTGGCATCCCGGCCCGGCCCACCAGACCACGGACCGGTCGTACCGCAGGTCCGCCGGCACCCGGTCCATCTCGACGACCGCCCGGTAGACCGTGATGCCGGAGACGATCGGATCACCGTCGCCGACCATCTGCTGCCGGATCGCGGAGTGCAGGCCGTCCGCGCCGATGACGACCTCGCCCTCGACCCGTTCCCCGTCCGCCAGGGTCACCCAGGCGGAGAGGTCCTCCTGGCCGTACCCGAGGACCGGGGCGTCGCTGCGCAGTTCGATCGCGGCCGTGTCGCGGCAGGCGTCCAGCAGGGCGGTGTGCAGCTCGGCCCGGTGCACCACGACGTACGGGCGCCCGAAGCGACGCCGATAGGTCTCCGTGAGTTCCAGGCTGGTCACATGTTCCCCGGTGACCCCGTCCATGAACCGCAACTCGTCCATGCGTACCGCCCCGGCCCGCACGGTGGCCCCGACCCCCAGCTGATCCAGCGCGTGCAGGCCATTGGGGGCCAACTGGATGCCGGCGCCGATCTCGGCGAACCGTGCCGCCTTCTCCAGGACGGTGACCTGGTGGCCGGTGCGGGCCAGGGCCAGGGCGGTGGCGAGTCCGCCGATGCCGCCACCGGCGATGATCACCCGGGACATCAGGCCCTCCCGTCCCCGGCCAACAGCCGCGCCAGCTCCAGCCTCTTGATCTTCGTGGTGGCGGTGTGCGGCAGGTCCCCGATGCGCCACTGGATCGGCTCGCCCATCGCCGGCAGACCGGCTACCGCGGCCCGCCAGGCCACCGGGTCCAACGGGCGGTCGTCCCGGGTGCACACCACCGGCACCGCGCCGCCGTCGGCCCCCGGCACGATGACCACCTCGGCCAGTTCCGGGATCCGGCTGAACAGGGTGTCCTCGGCGGCCAGGGTGGAGCCGAAGCCCTCGATCAGGTCGACCTCGCGGTCCAGCAGGTGCACACACCCCCAGCGGGTGCGATAGCCGACATCCCCCATCCGCCACCAGCCACCGGCGGAGAGCTGGGCGTCGTAGCGCTGCTGCTCGCCCAGGTAGGTGACGATCCGGCCCCCGCTGCGTACCTCGATGAAGCCGGGGTTCTCGGCCGAGGGCGGCTTGCCGTCCCGGCTGACCACCCGTACCCCGGTCATGCCCGGGAAGGGCATCCCCACGCACCGCCCGTCGGCGTCCTCCCCCCGCCCCCGGGTGTAGGTGCGGCCGATCACCGGACCGACCTCGCTCTGGCCGTACAACTGCCCGAAGACCGGGTTGCGTCGACGGGAGGCGTCCAGCAGCCGCCGGATGGTCCTGGGGTGGATGGCGTCGAAGGTGGAGCTGAACAGCTTCACCCCGGCCAGCGGCCCTCGTGGGTCGTCCGCCAGCCCCTCCCACTCCATCAGCGAGTTGGGGTGGGCCTCCAGCACCCCGGGGCGCAGCCGACTGAACAGGTCCGCCACCCGATCCGGGTCGGAGTCCACCAGCACCACGATGGGACAGCCCCGCAGCAGGGACATGGCCAGCGCGGTCATCAGCCGGGAGTGCACGAAGGAGACATGGATGGCCACGGTCTCCCGGCGTCGCAACAGCGCGGTGACCACCGAGATCTGCGGCCGGTACCGGGCCTGGAGGGTGACCCCGGTGTGCACGGCCAGCTTGGGGATCCCGGTGGTGCCGGAGGTGTGTGTGATCAACGCCGGACGGTCCGCGGGCACGGTGACCACGGGCACCCGGGGTGCCCCGGCGAATTCACCGAACGACTTCGCCCCGGGGTGACTTCCGGCGGTCAGCAGGATGCCCGCGGCCCGGTCGAAGATCACCTCCGGCAGACCGGCCAGCTTGGCCTCGTCGGTGACGAGGAAGGGCCGGTCGGCCCGGCGTACCAGTTCCGCCACGGTGTCCCCGTCCAGGCTGGGGGAGAGCAGCACCGGCACCCCGCCGATCCGGGAGACCGCGAAGGCCAGCAGGGTGATGTCGAACCCGTTCGTCTTGTGCACGACCACCCGGTCGGCCGGGCGTACCCCGGCGGCCCACAGCCGGGCGGCGTAGTCGTCGATCAGGTCGGCTACCTCACCGACCGTCAGCCGCCGCCCCAGATCGGGGGCGATCTGCAGATCGTGGTCCAGGGTGACCACATTGGTGGGGTGTCGCCGGGCGGCCCGCTCGAAGAGGGTGCCGAGCTGGATGCCCCGGTTCCTGATGCGTTGCAGCAGCATGGTCAGTCCTCCTCTAGTACCTGGCAGAGACGACCGAGAGTGGCGCGCATGTCGCCGGCGACCTTGGCCCCCCACTCGGCGAAGAACCGCTCCCGCGCGGCGGCGTCCATGTCGGCGGTGATGCCCCGGATGCCCTCCGTGGCCGCGCCCATCCGGAACCGGTGGACCAGCACCGATCCGCCCCCGGGCTGCTCGGCGATGTCGTAGGCCCAGACGCTGTCCTGACGCGCCCCCGCCCGGTTCCGCATGGACCAGGCGAAGGTGCGACCCGGCTCGGCGGTCACCACCTCGGACTCGGTGAACCAGACACCGCGTACGACCGGGGCCCAGGCCACCACGTCGGCCTCCCGCCGGTTCTCGCCGCGGAACACCGCGCCGACCGTGCCGGGTTCACCGGCGATCCACGATCCGCCCACACACTCGGGGCTCCATTCGCCGCTGCGCTCGAGGTCGCTGACCAAGGCATAGACCCGGTCCGGTGGCGCGGACACCTTGCTCTGCACCGACAACTCGAACAGTGGCCGCGAAGCGGTCTGCATCTCGATCCCCTCACGTCGTGACGTATGTTCGTCTGTTTCGACGCTAGAAAACGTGAGGATCGGTATCGATGGCTGCCCGATAAAGCCTTCTACTCGTCATTCGACGGCGTGTGCATGATTTCGATGGCAGGGTGGCACCATGCTGGCTGCGTACATCGAAAGGTTCGGCCCGCCAGAAGAGATTCGGTACGGTCGGCTGCCCGATCCCTCCCCCGGTCCCACGGACGTGCTCGTCGAGGTGTGGGCGAGCACGGTCAACCCGGTCGACACCTTCGTCCGCTCCGGGCTGTTCCGCACCCCGGTGGCCTTCCCCTTCGTCATCGCCCGGGATCTGGTGGGTCGGGTCGTCCGGGCCGGGCCGGGCGCGGCGGGGTTCGCCCCCGGCGACCCGGTGTGGTGCAACAGCCTCGGTCACGACGGTCGGCAGGGTGCTGCGGCCGAACTGGCGGTGGTGCCGGCGGACCGGCTGTACCGGCTGCCCCCGGGGGTCGATCCACTGACCGCCGTGGGGGTGCTCCACCCCACGGCCACCGCCTACCTGGGACTGTTCCGGCACGGTCAACTGAGCGCCGGTGACACCGTGCTGGTCGGCGGGGCAGCCGGCAATGTCGGCAGCGCGGCGGTCGTCCTGGCCGCCCAGGCAGGGGCCCGGGTGATCGCCACGGCCGGCCCGGGGGATCTGGCCCGGTGCCGTTCGATGGGCGCCGCCGAGGCGATCCCGTACGACGCCCCGGACCTGGCCGCCCGACTGCGGGCCGCCGCCCCCGAGGGGATCGACGTGCACCTGGACACCTCCGGCCACAACGATCTGCGGCTGGCGGTGGATCTCCTGGCCCATGGGGGTCGGATCGTCCTGCTGGCCGGGGCCCGCACCGAACCGGTGCTGCCGGCGGGTCGGCTGTACATGCGGGACGGATCGATCCGGGGCTTCGTCATCTCCCACGCCAGTACAGCCGAACTGGCCGCCGCGGCCCGGACCATCAACCGGCTGCTGCCCTCCGGTCTCCTGCGTACCCGCGAGGTGGCCGTGCTGCCGTTGCAATCCGCCGCCGAGGCGCACGCAATTATCGAGAATGGCACCGATAAGAGGATCTTATTGGGGCTCTGAACGAATGCCGGGCTAGCGTCCTACACATATTACGAGCGACGGCGAGAGGACATCAGAAATGGGCAAGGTATGGTTCGTGACAGGCTCGTCGCGCGGTCTGGGCCGCGAGTTCGTCAGCGCGGCACTGTCCCGTGGTGACCAGGTGGCCGCCACCGCCCGCGACACGAGCGCCCTGGCCGATCTCGTCGCCGAGCACGGCACCGCGATCCTGCCGCTGACCCTGGACGTGACCGACCGGGCCGCCGTCGTGGCCGCGGTCCGGCAGGCCCACGAGCACTTCGGTCGCCTCGACGTGGTGGTGAACAACGCCGGGTTCGGACTGTTCGGCACGATCGAGGAGATCAGCGAGGCCGACATCCGGGCGCAACTGGAGACCAACGTGCTCGGCGCGCTCTGGGTCTCCCAGGCGGTGCTGCCGTACCTGCGTGAGCAGGGCAGCGGCCACATCGTGCAGGTCTCCAGCGCCGGTGGGGTGCTGGCCTTCCCCGCACTGGGGGGCTACCACGCCTCCAAGTGGGCCCTGGAGGGGTTCAGCGAGTCCCTCTCCCAGGAGGTGGCCGGCTTCGGCATCAAGGTGACCATTGTGGAGCCGGGGTCGTACGGCACCGACTGGGGCGGGCCCTCCGCCTCCTTCTCCGCGCCGCACCCGGCGTACGACGGGCTCCGGCAGGCGATGGCCGGCTTCCAGCTGCGCCAGGGCAGTCCCCGGGCCGCGGCCCAGGCCCTGCTCACCGTGGTGGACGCGGAGAACCCGCCGCTGCGGATCTTCTTCGGCACCCAGCCGTACCAGGCCGCCCAGGGGGTGTACGCCGACCGGCTCAAGACCTGGGCGGACTGGTCCGCCCTGTCCGCCGAGGCCGAGGGCGAACCCGCCCTGCACGGGGTCGTCGCCTGAACCACCGCAGTTGCCCCGCCCCGCTCCCCCGGGGTGGGGCAACTGCGTGTCGGTGACGGGTCCGCCGATAACTGTCGCTGATCGGAACAGAATGACCGACTATCACCGCGTACAGCAGCAAAGTGGTGTTTTCGCCTAGCGTTCCTGACATGACATCACGAACCCAGGTACCAGTGGCAACCCAGACGGACAGGAGGCGCTGGATCGCGCTGGCCATCGTGATGGCCGCGGCCTTCATGGATCTGGTCGACGTCACCATCGTCAACATCGCCATCCCGGCGATCCAGGAGGACATCGGCGCCACGGTCAGTCAGATCCAGTGGATCGTCGCCGGGTACGCCCTGGCCTTCGCGGTCGGCCTGATCACCGGTGGTCGACTCGGCGACATCTACGGCCGCAAGCGACTCTTCCTGGCCGGCATCGCCGGCTTCACCATCGCCTCGGCGCTGTGCGGCATCGCCCAGAGCCCCGAGCTGCTCGTCACCGCACGGATCCTCCAGGGCGCCATGGCCGCGCTGATGGTTCCGCAGGTACTGGCGATCATCCACGCCACCTTCCCGCCGCACGAGAAGGGGAAGGTGTTCGGACTCTGGGGTGCCATCGTCGGGCTCGGCGGCATCTCCGGCCCGCTGATCGGTGCCCTGCTGACCCACTGGAACCTGTTCGGTCTGGAGTGGCGGCCGATCTTCCTGATCAACCTGCCGGTCGGCATCCTGGCCCTGATCCTGGGCGCCAAATACATCGAGGAGTCCCGCTCCCCGCAGGCCCTGCGCCTGGACCTCGTCGGGGTGATCGTGGGTACGGTCGGCCTGCTGATGCTGCTCTACCCGCTGACCCGGGGCGAGGAGACCGGCTGGCCCACCTGGGGCTTCGTCACCATGTTCGCCTCCATTCCGGTCTTCGGCGCCCTCATCGCGTACGAGCGGGCGAAGTCCCGCCGGGACGGCTCCCCCCTGATCGAACTGTCCCTGTTCCGGGTGAAGGGTTTCTCCGCCGGGGTCGCGGTCCAGTTGGCCTTCGGTGTCGTGACCGGCGTCTTCTTCCTGGTGTGGACCCTGTACATGCAGGTGGGCCTGGGCTGGAGTGTGCTGCGGGCCGGGCTCAGCGGCATCCCCTTCTCGGTGGCCACCACCATCGCCGCCGGCATCTCCGTGCAGCTGCTGATCCCCAAGCTGGGCCGCAAGGTGTTGCAGATGGGGGCGCTGCTGATGGGGACCGGCATGGCCCTGTACGGCTGGACGGCCAACCACTTCGGCCAGGAGGTCACCTTCTGGCAGATGGTCCCCGCCCTGCTGGTCATCGGCTTCGGAATGGGCCTGATCGTGTCGCCGCTGATCAACGCGATCCTGGCCGAGGTACCCCTGGCCCACGCCGGCTCGGCCTCCGGCTTGATCCACACCATGTTGCAGGTCGGTCAGGCCCTCGGCCTGGCACTCACCTCGGTGTTCTTCTTCGGGGTGCTCTCCGAGACCAGCTCGGGTGGTCGCTCCCCCTTCGTCGACGCCTTCGAGAACACGGCCTACTGGCTGGCCGGCATCCTCGCCGTGATCGCGGTCCTGATGACCGCCCTGCCGGCCGCGGCGGCTCCGCCGCAGCCGGACGGCCCGCCCCAGGGCCTACCCACCGAGACCGAGCCGGCCGAGGTGAAGATCCCGGTGCCCGCCGGTCGCTGATCCCGTTTCCCCTTTGGGCGGCCCCTGACCTCCAGCCACTGGAGAATCGGCGGGCCGCCCGACTCCGCCAGGCCATCTGACCCGGGAGGATGAGGACATGCTCGACACCCTGCGACATCCGGTGATCGTCGCCCCGATGGCCGGCGGACCCTCGACCGTACGCCTGGTCGCCGCCGCCGCTGGGGCCGGTGGCCTGGGCTTCCTGGCGACCGGGTACCGGTCACCCGAGGTGGTACGGGCCGAGCTGGCGGAAATCCGCGAGACCGGCCTGCCGTACGGGGTCAACGTCTTCATTCCGCAGCCCCCGGTCGAGGTGTCCACTGTCGAGCCCTACCGTGACCTGCTGCTCCCCGAGGCCGAGCGGCTGGGGGTGACCCTGCCGCAGGTGCGCACCCAGGACGACGACCACTACCTGGCCAAGATCGAACTGCTGCGGGCGGCGGCACCCCCGCTGGTCAGCTTCGCCTTCGGCATCCCCTCCGCCGAGGTGGTGGCCACCCTGCGGGCCCAGGGCACGGCCGTCCTGGTCACCGTCACCAATGCCGCCGAGGCCCGGCAGGCCGCCAGGGCCGGGGCGGACGGGCTGGTCGCCCAGGGCGGCACCGCGGGCGGTCACGCCTCGACGACCACACCCCAGACCTACGACCCCGACCGCGCCACCGCCGAAGTGGTCCGGGAGGTGCTACCCGCCGGCCTGCCGGTGATCGCCGCGGGCGGGGTGGGCACCGCCGAGGACGTACGCCTCCTGCTGGCCGCCGGGGCGGTGGCCGTGCAAGCGGGAACGATGTTCCTGCTGGCCGACGAAGCCGGCACCCGGGCGGTGCAGAAGGCGGCGATGATCGGCGGCGAGCACACCGGCACGGTCGTCACCCGGGCCTTCACCGGCCGCCCGGCACGCGCCCTGCGGAACCGCTTCACGGACCGCTTCTCCACGGCGGCCCCGCTGGCCTATCCGGCCGTGCACCACCTGACCGCGCCGCTGCGGGCCGCCGCCGCCGAAGCCGACGATCCGCACGGGCTGAACCTCTGGGCCGGCACCGGCCACCGGCACGCCCGCCCCGGACCGACGGCACAGATCCTGCACTCCTTGGCAGGGGCCCGGTCCACCTGATGCGAGAACCGGTCGGCGACGCCGAGGACCTAGTCGGCCCGGCGATCATATTTCCGCTGCGTCCAGTGACAATTCGGATGAGCCTGTGGATCTGCACGGACTGCGGCCCGGTGAACGGAATGTTCCGCTCCGGACCGGCCGTCGAGATCACCCCTTGCCCCGACGTGCGCCGCCGTGGACTCAGGAGCGAGTTGCGAGAGGTACTCTGACACTTCCTCGGCTACCTCTATTACTGTAGAAAATCGATCTTCAAGAGCGCAAGTTGCCACCAAAGTTACTTCTCTACAAACAAGCGATCAGAGCATCGGTCGCGAGACTGCTTCTCTGGAAGCCCATGAAGAGATCTCGCAGTTTCATACACGTTCAGAACAGCAGCAGAGAAACGTGCGATGTCTACCTCCGCAGATGGGCGGGACCCTAAAACAGGGCGCTGCCCCCAGGTCAGCGATGACCGCCAGCATGCGATCCGCTTCTTCATTCTCGATGGCCTCGGCCACTATCACTCCCCTGTTATGACTTAGCCCTAAACCGATAAGCACCCATGACTATCGCAAAGGGTGCCCTCCGATTGGGCGGAGTGTCAACGAGATGACATGAGCATTAGACGGGACTTCCGCTGGCCTTTCCCCGGATTCGGTCGCAGCGAGCCGATCCAGTCAGTCGCAGGGTACAACGGAGCAGCGACATCGGCTGGAGGTGCGTCAGGTCGAGTGGGGTCCTTTGTCGCCGAGCAATTCACGGCGCCACGCGGCGAATCGGTAACGGAGACTGTCCAGTGCACGCCCGGTGACGCCGTACTGGGCGAAGTCGTCAGGGTCGAGCAGGGTGGCTTGTCCGAGGGCGTCGGCGAAGATGCGCCGGTCGAAACCATGGTCGGCGCGCTGCGCGAGGGTGAGAAGGGCTTCGCGGGTGTACCGGCCGGATCGGAGCGTGGCGTCGATGTCGATGAAGTCACGCGCGAACGCTCGCCCGTAGAGGGCGCTCATCTTGTTGGCGACCGCGTCATCGGGGTGGAGGACGGGGCCGATTGCCATGAGGATCGGCTCGTTGGCCCGCCAGTCCACACCGAGTTCGACCTTGGAAACCCGCACGCCGTCGGTGACGGCCAGGCGGGCGAAGGTGTCGTACTGGCGCTCGGTCTCGACGGTGAGGCCGTCGTCTCGGTAGGCGTGCACGACTGCGGTGACTGCGGCGGTGAACTCCTGCCGGCGCTCCCAGGCTGTGAACAGGTCGACGTCCTCGCTGGGGCGCTCCAGAAGCCCGGCGGCCTGGACCGCGTAACCGCCGGCCAAGGCGAAGCCGTATCGATGTGCTGCCCCGAGCCCGGTACGGGCGAGGCGTTCGTGGAAGGGGTCCACCACTACGCCGCATCGCTGCGAGTTGCGGCGAGTTCAGGAAAGGCTTGCTCCCAGCGCTGGCGGAGTTGGGGCGACAGCCAGAGGGTAGGCCAGAGCCGCCGGAGGAGTTCGGCATCGAGCCAGGTGTTCAGATCCTCAACCGTGCTGGCTTCGGTGAGCACCACCTTGTACATGCTGGCTAGGCGTGCGGACCGGTTCAGGTCGTACTCGGGTTGCCCAGACCAGTCGAGATGACGCGGAAGCGTCACCGTGCCTTCGGTCGGGCCGCGCAGTGCGGCAAGGGTTTCGGCCACCACGTAGGGCTTCCGGTAACCGTAGGGCCGGTAGTCCGCCGGTGGCTGGGGCGATGTTTTGCGCCGACTGGCGTTGGTCGCCCGCCGGACTTCCGGCCGTAGCGCCTGACGGATCGTCTCCCGGCTGTACCCGGTGACCCGCTGCAGATCCACCGGCCGCCAACCGGCCGCATGAAACGCCCGCAGCTGCTCGTCCCGCTCGGTCAACGCCGCCGACCGCGTCTCCTCGTACTTGACGACAACGGCACGCAGATCATCCTCGGAGAACCGACCCATACCAGTCAGCCTACTACGCTAGGCCCAGCGCGCTGGGCCTTTGGCCAACTCCTCAGGCCCGACAAGGCCGGTCAACGCCGATAGCAGGACCGACTCACTACAGGGCTTGCGGAAGTAGCTGATCGCGCCGACTTAACACCTGTTTCCCACTAGTGCCTCGTCATGCAGCCTTGAACAGGTAATCCGGGTGGCGGATCTTGGAGCCGGTAGCGAATCCGGTTTTCGGTTTCTTCGCCTCCGGCATGGACTCGTTGACCGCCATCGAGCTCAGACGCAACCTCCAGCGACCCCTGCGAACCGATCTCAAGGCCACGCCCCTGTTCGTCCGCCGTACGGTGGAGTCACTCGCCGCGCACCTGATCGACGACCTGCGCCTGCCCAAGGGGGTGCTGGAGGAGCTCGGGCAGGACCTGGGCTTCCGGCAGGGTGACCGTGCCGGGCTGCGACGCCTAGCTCTCTGCCGGGGCCTGTTGATCAGCGTCATGCCGGTCGGGCCCTTTGCTCAACCAGGCGGATGGTTCAGCCCCGGCGGTCGCGCGCGAACTGCGCAAAGTGGGAGAGGCCGGTCGGTCGGCGGCGCCGATAACGTTGCCATGCGCCCACCACACAGGGTGGAGCACCCGACGAACCAGCCGGAGGGTAAGCCATGACCAGCTCCGCTCCCGCGCCTGTCGTGGCCGGTGGACCGTTGGCAACCGTACGCGCGGTCCGCGGCGCCATCCAGGTGAACCGGGACGAGCCCCCGGCCGTCACCGGCGCGACCCGGATACTGCTGGCCGAGGTGATGCACCGCAACGAGTTGCACCCGGACGACCTGATCAGTCTCTTCTTCACCACCACCGCGGACCTGGTCAGCTGCTTCCCCGCCGAGGCGGCCCGGCAACTGGGCATGGCCGATGTGCCTCTGCTCTGCGCACGGGAGATCGACGTCCCGGGCGCCCTGCCCCGCGTCGTCCGGCTGCTGGCGCACGTCCGAACAACCCGGTCCCGCGCCGAGATCACCCACGTCTACCTGGGCGGGGCCGCCCGCCTCCGGCCGGACCTGGCCGGATGAACCGCCCAGGAGATGCCGGGGTCGGGTAGCGGCAGGCTCTCCGGGAAACCTCGGCCGGCCGGGGCGGGGGTCTCCCCCGCGCTCCCGGCCGACCGATCGGCTCAGCGCACGATCTGCATCTGCGCCATCATCCCGTACGCGGAGTGCTCCAGCATGTGGCAGTGGTACACGTATCGGCCCAGGAAGCCGCTGAAGGTCGCCTGCACCCGCACCGAGTCGCCCGGCGCGATGAACACGGTGTCCTTCAACCCGCGCTCGTTGGGCGCCGGTGGCCGGCCGTTGCGATCCAGGACCCGGAACTGCACCAGGTGCAGGTGGAAGGTGTGGTTGACCCCGCCGAAGTCGGTGTCCACGTTGGTGATCCGCCAGGTCTCCGTCGCACCGTGCCGGATGGTGGCGTCGATCCGGTTCGGGTCCCAGAGCTTGCCGTTGATCAGGCTCTCGATAGTGTTGAAGTCGGTGCTGAGGACCACCTCGCGGTTGACGGTGGACTTCGGCATCGGCGGCAGCGACCGGAGCGTGTCCGGCACCCGGCTGTTGTCGCGGGCCTCCCGGGTGACGTCGAAGCGGAGCACCGGCCCGCGGGCCTCCTCTAGCACCACCTTGCTGCCCACTCGGCGCTTGGAGAAGTCGACGACCACATCGGCACGCTCGGCCGGGCCCAGGGTCAGTTCGGTCAGCCGTACCGGTTTGGGCAGCAGACCGCCGTCGGAGCCCACCTGCACCATCGGCAGGCCGTCCAGCCGCAGGGTCAGGGTGCCGTGGGTGGAGGCGTTCAGCAGTCGCAGCCGGTACCGGCGCGCGGCGACCGGGAAGTACGGCTGGGAGCGGCCGTTGACCAGCACCACCGGACGGTCGAAGTCGAAGGGGTCGAAGTACAGGTTGCCCTTCTCGTCGAAGCGGGACTCCCGCAGCATGATCGGCACGTCGTACTGCCCCTCGGGCAGTCGCAGGTGCCGCTCCTGCGGGTCGTCGATCAGGTAGAAGCCGTGCAGCCCGCGGAACACGTGCTCGGCCTCGGTGTGGTGGCTGTGGTCGTGGTACCAGAGGGTGGTGCCGCGCTGGCGATTCGGGTATTCGTAGACCCTCGACTTGCCGGGCTTGATCACGTCCATCGGGTGGCCGTCATGCTCCGGCGCGACATGCCCGCCGTGCAGGTGGACGTTGGCCGGTACGCCCAGTTGGTTGCGGTACTCCACCGACACCGGCCGACCGGCGCGGGCGCGGATGGTCGGGCCGATGAACCGACCGCCGTACGACAGCACCGGGGTACGCACCCCGGGCAGCAGCTCAGCGGTGGTCTGCACGATCGGGAAGCTGTAGTGGTCGACGCCCCCGCGAGTGCGGATCGGTGCGGCGACCGGCGGCAGCGGCATCAGCACGCGGAACGGCCCACCGGTCGGTGGGGTGCCACTCGGCTTCGGCTTGGGTTTCGGTCCGTGCCCGGGTCCGTGCCCGTGGTGTCCCCCGGGTGTCCCCGGAGGGCCGCCGGCCAGGGCGTTCAGCGCCGGAGTGGCCGTTACCGCCAGCGCGGCGCCGGAGAGTGCGCCGCCCACCAGGAGGTTCCTTCTGTTGATCATGTCTCCCCAGTTCTTCCCGGTGGCGGGCCGTCGTCCTCGACCACCCGCCACCCGGGATGCGGTGCCACGCTCAGCGCAGCGAACGGATGAAGTTCCGGAGGTCCTCGACGAGGAGGGTGGGCTGCTCCAGGGCGGCGAAGTGACCGCCCTGGTCGAATACGGTCCACTGGTTCAGGGTCGGCAGAATCTGCTCGGCCCACCGGCGCACCGGGCGGACGGCGTCGGCGGGGAAGACCGCCACCCCGACCGGCATGGTCAGGTTCCAGGGGCCGGCCCAGGTGCGGATGAAGTCGGCGTCCAGCCGGTTGGACTCGTAGTACAGCTGGGCGCTGGAGCCGGCCGTGGCGGTCAGCCAGTAGACCATCACGTTGGTGAGCAGGAAGTCCCGGTCGACGGCGTCCTCCGGCACCTTGGCCGAGTCGGTCCACTCGTAGAACTTCTCGACGATCCAGGCGAGCTGGCCGACCGGGGAGTCGGTGAGGCCGTACGACAGGGTCTGCGGGCGGGTCGACTGGATCTTGCGCCAGCCGGCGCCGTCCTGCTCGAAGTTCTGGGCGAACTCCAGGCGGGCCAGGTCCTCGTCGGGCAGTCCGGCGAAGAGGGCCGGGTCCTGGGGCGGGAAGGTGGCGAGCATGTTGACGTGTACGCCGGCCACGTGCTCCGGGTCGGCCAGACCGACCTCCAGCGAGATCGGCGAACCCCAGTCCCCGCCCTGGGCCACATAGCGGTCGTAGCCGAGCCGCCGCATCAGTTCGGCCCAGGCCCGGGCCACCCGTCGGGTGTCCCAGCCGGTCTCCCGGGTCGGCCCGGAGAAGCCGTACCCGGGGATCGAGGGGATCACGACGTGGCAGGCGTCGGCGGGGTCGCCGCCGTGCGCGGCCGGGTCGGTCAGCGGCCCGATCAGGTCCAGGAACTCCACGAAGGAGCCCGGCCAGCCGTGGGTGAGGATCACCGCAGTGGCGTCCGGTACCGCCGACCGGACGTGCACGAAGTGCACATTGGCGCCGTCGATCTCGGTGGTGAACTGCGGGAACTCGTTCAGCCAGCGCTCCGCGGCCCGCCAGTCGAAGCGGTGCCGCCAGTGGTCGACCAGGTCGCGTAGGTAGTCCAGCGGTACCCCGCGCTCCCAGCCCACGCCGGGCAGTTCGGCCGGCCAACGGACGGCGGCCAGCCGGCGGTCCAGGTCGTCGAGGTCAGCCTGCGGAATGTCGATTCGGAACGGACGCATCGGTTCCTCCGTTGGTCAGGCCCGGCCGAGCAGACGCTCTGCTGCGGCAGGATCGGGGGTGGTGTCCCGGACGCGGCCCTGACGGAGCACCCGGAGCATGGTGGTCGGCCGCATCAGCGACGACGGCGGATCGATCAGCCCGGCCACCCGGATGAAGGCGTCGGTCAGCCGGGCATCGCGGGTGGCGGCCCGTTGCAGCCGGGCCACATAGGCGTTGGCGAACCGGATCTTCGCCGTACGCCGTCCTTCGACCCCGGGGAATCCCAGGTCCGCGCCGGCGGAGAAGTCCCAGGGCGAGTCGAGCTGGGCGCCCAGCTCACGGAAGAAGGCGATGGGATCGGGGTCACCACCACGCCGGAGCTGTTCGGCCAGCACGAGTGAGCCGAGCCCGGCGGCGGTCATCCCCTGGGCGTAGATCGGGTTGAAGCTGCACACCGCGTCACCGAGCACCAGCAGGCCGGCCGGGAACCGGTCGAGTCGCTCGTAGCGGCGGCGGACACTGGCCGGGAAGCGGAACATCACCGGGTCGTCCAGCGGCTCGCCGTCCCGAATCGCGCGGTAGATGGCCGGCACCGGCAGGGACTTGGCGAAGGCCAGGAAGCCGTCCGGGTCGGTCGGCGGATGGTCGCCGAGGACGCCGGTCAGAGAGAGTTCCACCCGACCGTCCGTGCCGGGCATCCGGTAGAAGAAGGCACCGCGCGGGCTGCCCGGGGTGGCGGCCGGGATGATCGCCAGGTCGTCGCCGAAGGGGTCCTTGGCCAGCCGGTAGTGTCGGGTGGTGTACGCCAGATCGACCTTGATCCGATCCTCGGGGGGTCGCGCATAGCCGAGTTCGGCGAGCCAGGTCGGGGTACGGGAGCCACGGCCGGTGCTGTCGATCACCAGGTCGGCGTCGAGCACCTCCTCCTGGCTGCCCTCGACACGCTGCTGTACCCGCGCACCGATCACCCGACTCCGGTCGGGGGTGGTGACCAGCCCGACGATGTCGTGCCGTTCGAGGACACGCACGTTCGGCAGGGCCTGCACCCGAGCCCGGACCAGGTGCTCCAGCACCGGCCGGGTGGCCGGCACCGAGACCAGCCCGGAGTGCGACGGCAGCATCCGCCGCCCCTCGACGTACCACTGGATGTCGCCGCTGAAGTCGCCGGGGGTCACCCCGGCACCCCGCAGGTCCTCGGTCAGGCCGGGGAAGTGGCCCTCCAGGATCTGGTATCCCCGGGCGACCAGCCCGTGGGCGTGTCGACCGTGCGGTACGCCCTGGCGGTAGCCACTGACCCCGGTCACCTCGTCGCGGTCGACCAGCAGCACCTCGGCGTACCGGTCGGCGAGCACCCTGGCCGCCAGCAGACCGCCCATGCTCGCGCCGAGCACCACGACCCGTCCGGTGCGATGATCACTCATCACGTCACCTCCTCGGTCGCTCGACGCCTTCAGGAGGGGTTCGCCGGTGAGTTCTGGTACGCGGTGAGCAGCCACTGGCCGTCCCGCCGCACCAGCAGCCAGCTCGCCCGGACCGCCCGCGCGGCGGAGGGCTCGGTCTCGTTCGGGGCCAGCACCCCGCCCTCGGTGAGCACCAGCACGGTGTCCGGGCCCAGCACCTTCAGCGCGGTGGGGCTGCCGGTCACCCGGGTGCCGCGGTACGGGCCGGCGAACGCCTGGCCCATGAAGCCGCAGATCTCGTCCCGGCCCTGCCGGAAGACCCCGGGCAGGATCATGCTGCCGTCCTCGGTGAAGGTGGCGGCGAAAGCCTCCGCGTCGTGCGCGGCCCAGGCGGCGACGATGCGCTGGGGTACCGCACGCACCGCGGCCTCGTCCTCGGCGCTCAGCATCGAAGTGGTGCTCTTCGACATGGGATGGTCCTCTCTCGATCTGGTGAACCGGACGGACCACGGTCGGTACGCCGGCGAAGGACCGCCTCCGAACCCCGTCGGGGCAGGCGACACCGGCGGCACACACGGCGCCGGCAGGACGGTCTGGGGTAAAGCGACACGACGTCCGCGGTCCGGTCCGTCGGCGACGTGCGCAGTGCTAATTCTCCGGCGTACCCGGAAATGGCTCACCTTCGAAATTGCGAGGCCCGGCCGGGCCCGGTCAGCAGGCGAAGGGGCAGGTAGGCAGACGGGCGCCCCCCTTTCGGAGGACGCCCGTCGCGGGTGCCGCAGCCGTACGGAATGAATCGTCGAGGCTGGGCGGGAGGCGGGCGGCTAGCCGCCCTGGGAATCAGATGAACAGGGTGTTCGGACCGAGGCCGCAGAGGATCCGGCCGTACAGCTCCAGGTTGGTGTTGGGGTGCATGATGGCGTGCAGGTTGAGGGTCTGCACGTCCCGCTCGATCCGCTGGATCGGCACGTCCTGGTAGATCGAGGAGCCGCCGCTGGCGGTGTTCAGCAGGTCGACGGCCTCCTTCGACCGCTGGCAGACCGCGCCCAGGTCGAGGCGGACCCGGGCCCGCTCCTCCAGCGTCCAGTCCTCACCCGCGCCGGCCTTACGGTCGAGCATCTCGGCCGACCGGTACGCGTGGAAGTCCGCCTCATCGATCTTGACGGTGGCGTCCGCCACCTGGATGTGGGTGATCGGCGCCTGGCTCTGGTCCTCGTACTCCGTGTAGGTGATCTTCCGGCCGGGCAGCCGCTCGAAGAACACCTCCTTGGCGGCCTTAGCCAACCCCAGGCAGCTGGCGCCGACCGCCGTGCACGCCATCGACATGAAGGGCACCCGGTAGATCGACGAGCCGGCGTTGGAGTTGGTCAGCGGCACACCCTGGATGATCGGCCCCATCCGCACCAGCCGGTGCTCCGGGACGAAGAGCCCGTCGGCCACCGTGGTGACGCTGCCCGAACCCCGCATGCCGGCGGTGTGCCAGTCGTCGATGATCTGGAGATCCTTGATCGGCAACGCCACCATCACCGGCTCGTGGCTGCCGTCCGGGTTGGCGAGCACGGCCGCGTTCGTGTTCCAGTGGCTCTGGGTCGCCCCGGTGTTGAACGACCACCGACCGTTCAGGATGTACCCGCCCTCGGTGGGGATGGCCATCGCACCGGGGCTGAGGATGCCACTGATCCGGACGTCCGGGGTGGAGAAGATCTCGTCCTGGGTCTGGTCCGGGAAGAGGCCCGCCATCCAGCTGCTGATCATCCAGACCGCCATCGTCCAGCCGGCGGAGCCGTCCCCACGGCCCACCTCGGAGACGACGTCCACGACCGTCCGCATGTCCGACTCGTAGCCGCCGTAGCGGGCCGGCATCCGCATCTTGAGCAGGCCGGCGTCGGTGAGGGCGGCGATCGTCTTCTCCGGCAGGCGGCGCTGCTCCTCGGCCTCCAGCGCGCCTTCCCGCAACAACGGCACCAGTTCCGCGGCGCGTCGCGCCAGCTCGCTACGGCCGGGAGCTGCCATGGTTTCCATCGAACCTCCAGTTAGGACAAAGGGCTGAACAATGATGAGCGAGTCGGGGAAGGCTGTGCACCACCGACCCTGGCACCCCGTCGATGGGCCTGCACCTTTGAAAATGCGGCGCCCGGCGGGCCTTCGATCACCTATACGGCGACCCGCACCGATTCGCGGGCGGCATCCGGATCGACCAGCATCTCCCGCAGGACCTCCTGGAAGCCGCTGACCCACCCGGCGACGGTCGCCTCGTCGAACAGACCGCTCTTGTAGGCGACGCTGCCGACGACCTCACCGGAGGGGTCCAGGTTCAGGGTCCACAGGGCGCCGTCCGGGACGTCCGAGACGAGCGGCTGGGACACCAGGCGGTACCGGATCTCGGTGTACTCGAGATCGCCGATCAGCTCCTCGTCCAGCAGGAACGGGAACGCGAAGACCTGGAACACACAGGGCGCCCGGTCGTCGGAGATGGCCGGCAGCATCAGCTCCGGGGCGTGGGCCAGGATCTGCGGCACGTCCTGCGAGTACGACTCGACGCACTGGTTCCGGGTGGCGATCACCACCTCCCGGAAAGTGCGGCACTTGGCCAGGTCCACCCGGATCGGCATGAAGTTGAAGAAGGACCCGACGGTGTACGGGAACTCCTCGTCGCCCCGACCGGGGCTGAAGGTCGGTACGACCACGTCCGAGTTTCCGCCGAGCCGCTCGGCCAGTACGGCGAAGGCGGCGAAGAGCACCATGAACGGCGAGCTGCGGGTGGCCTTGCCGAGCTTGAGCGCCGGAGTGATCACCTCCGAGCCGATCACGAAACGGTGCATCGCGGTGGTCGTCTCGACGGCCACCGAACGGGGGCGGTCCAGCTTCATCGTGTGCACCCGGGCACCGGCCAGGTTCTGCTGCCAGAACTCGCTCGGCTCCGCCATCCGGACCGGATCGCCCACCAGCTGCCGCTGCCACTCCGCGAACTCCCGGTACTGGCGCGGCTCCGGCAGTGCCGGCACCTCGTGGCCCCGCCGGGCGGCGTACCGGTTGGCCAGGTCCCGGATGATCAGACGCATCGACCAGCCGTCGGTGGCGGTGTGGTGGGAGATCAGCACCAGGACCGAGTCGCGGTCGTCGAACCGGACCAGGACCGCGCGCAGCAGCGGAAGCTCCGTGCTGGGGAAGGTGTCCGCCTCGGCCTCGATCAGCAACTGCTCGGCCACCGCGTCCCGCTCGTCCTCGGGCACCACGGACAGGTCCCGCAGGATCAGCTGCACCGGGGCGGTCTCCGGGCTGATCACCTGGTACCGCTCCTGCGGCGTACGCACCACGATGGTGCGCAGCGCCTCGTGCCGAGCCACCACGTCGTCCAGGGCACCCTGCAACGACTCGACATCGACCTCGCCGCGCAGCCGCCATCCGTGCACGATGTGGTAGCGCGGGCCGAAGGGACCCTCCTCGTCGCCCTTGTCGTACATGCAGAGGAAGTCCTGGTTGAGCGAGAGGGGTGCCCGGTGCGGCGCCTGGGTGTCGGGGGTGTTCATCTGGCCATCAGCCCTTTCGTAGTCGTCGGCTAGGAGGTCGGTGCGGGCGTGGCCTGGGCGGCCAGCCGCTCGGCAAGGCCGGCCACCGTGGGGGTGTCGAAGAGGGTGCGCAGCGGCAGCTTGGTCCCCAGTACGGCCTCGATCCGGCTGATCAGCCGCATGGCCAGGAGGGACTGCCCGCCGAGTTGGAAGAAGTCGTCGTCCACGCCTACCCGGTCCACCCCGAGCACCTCGGAGAAGATCTCGCTGAGGATCTCCTCCCGCGGGTCGCGGGGTGCCCGGTAGGCCACCCACGCCTCCGGGTCCGGCTCCGGCAACGCCCGCCGGTCCAACTTGCCGTTGGCGGTCAGCGGCAGGGTGGTCAGCGCCACGAAGGCGTCCGGCACCATGAAGTCGGGCAGGGTCGCGATCGCGAAGGCCCGCAGCGCGGCCAGGTCGACAGTGCGCTCACCGACCACCACGTATGCGGTTAGGGACCGCTCACCCGTCGGCAACTGCCGGGCCACCACGGCCACGTCGGAGAGTTCGGGGAACCGGGCCAGCACCGCCTCCACCTCGGCCAACTCGACCCGGAAGCCCCGGATCTTGACCTGGTCGTCGGCGCGGCCGAGGAAGTCGAACATGCCGTCGCTGGTCAACCGCACCAGGTCGCCGGTGCGGTACATCCGTTCCCCCTCCCCGGTGAACGGATCGGCGACGAAGCGTTCGGCGGTCAGGTCCGGCCGGCCGAGGTAGCCGCTGGCCAGTCGGGGCCCGGCCACGTACAGCTCGCCCACCTCCCCGTCGGGGACCTGACGGAGCCGCTCGTCCAGGACGTACGCCCGGATGTCCGTCATCGGGCGGCCCACCGGAACGGTCGGGCCCGGCAGGAACAGGTCGGACATCGGCGAGTGGGTGGTGAACAGGGTGGACTCGGTCGAGCCGTACATGGCCCGGACGACCAGACCGGGGCAGGCGTCCAGCACCCGCCGGACCGCCCCGGGGGAGATCACGTCGCCACCGGTCATCACCTCCTGCACCCCGGTCAGGCAGTCCGGCGCCTCGTCGGCCACCACCCGGAACAGCCCGGCCGTCAGGTGCACGGCGGTGATCGCGTGCTCGGTGATCAGCTGGCGCAGGGTGGACACGTCGAGGTCGGCGGAGGGCCCCAGCACGACCGTGCCACCACGGCTCAGCGGCACCCAGAACTCGTAGCTGGAGACCTGGAAGGCGTACGGAGCCACGGAGAGGACCCGCTGGTGCCGGCTGCCGTTCCAGGCCGGATCGGAGATGAGCCGGGTCACCGCGCGCTGTGGGATGGCCACCCCCTTGGGGTCCCCGGTCGACCCGGAGGTGTACATGACGTACGCGAAGTCCTCCGGGCCGGTGGGCACGGCCGGGTCGGTGCCGGGGAACTCGCCCGGCTCCTCGTCGACCAGCAGCACCCGCCCACCCTCCGGCAGGCCGCGGCGCCGGGTGTCGTCGTCGGCCAGCAGCACCGGGCCGCCCGCCTGGTCCAGGATCCAGCGCATCCGCGCCATCGGGTACGCCGCATGCAGCGGCAGGTACCACGCACCGGCCTTGAGGACCGCCAGCAGTGCCACCGGCAGGTCGGCGGTCCGGCCGGTCAGCACCGCGACCGGCTGCCCCGGCTGGACCCCCTCGGCGATCAGACGGTGCGCCAGCCGGTTCGCCCGCTCGTCCAGATCCCGGTACGTCAAGGTGCGGTCACCGGCCACCACGGCCACCGCGTCCGGAGTCCGGCTCGCCTGCGCGGCGAGCATCTGCTGCACAGAAGTGAAGGTCATCAGACGCTCCATTCAGATGGTTAGGCCGGTAGAACCGGTTTCAGGTGGTTCCGCCGGGCTTGAGCGTCACCGGCAGGCTGGTGTAACCGCGCAGGAAGGTCGAGTACAGCGGGCGCGGTTGGCCGTGTAGTTCGAAGGTGTCGACCCGCCGACGCAGCGAGTCCAGCACCGCCCGAACCTCCGCCCGGCCCAGGAAGGCACCGAGGCAGAAGTGCGGCCCGTGTCCGAAGGTGAGGTGCTTGTTGGGCGTACGGCCCAGATCGAATTCGTCCGGCCGGTCGAAGACCGTTTCGTCCCGGTTGGCCGAGGCGTTCCAGACGGTGACGACGTCGCCGGCCGGGATGGTCTGCCCGCCGAGTGTGGTGTCCCGCCGGGCCACCCGCCCGACATGCATGGCCGGGGTGTTCCAGCGCAGGATCTCCTCCACCGCGTCGTCCAGCGACACCTCGCCCCGGCGCAGCGCCCCCCACTGATCCGGGTACTCGACGAAGTTCAGCACCGCGCTGATCATCGCCAGCCGGCTCGTCTCGTCCCCGGCGAGGATCAGGCCGTAGCAGTTGAGGACGACCTCCTCCTCGGTCAGCGGCGCTCCCTCGATCTCGCAGGTCACGAGGCTGCTGATCACGTCGTCGCGCGGGTCCCGGCGACGCTCGGCGGCGATCCCGCTGAAATAGAGCAGGATCTCGTTACGGGCCAGCCAGGTCTCGTGGCCGGGCTGATCCGGATCGTCGGAACTGAGGGCCTGCTTGCTCAGTCGCAACAGCTCGGCCCGGTCCGCCGACGGAACGCCGAGCAGGTCGCTGATGGTGCCCATGGGCAGTTCGTCGGCGACCTGGGCGGCGAAGTCCCCGCCACCGGCCGCCACGGCCTGCGCCACCAGTTGATCCGCGCGGGCCAGCACCCCGGACAGCACCGGCCGCAGCATCCGGGGGGAGAACGACCTCAGCAGGTGGTTGCGCACGGCGGTGTGCCGGGGGGCGTCGGAGACGGCCAACAGCTTCCCCCCGGCGGTGTCCCCGCCGGTGAGCAGCGAGGTGAGCATGTTGCCCCGGCCCGAGCCGAAGGTCTCCGGGTCCTTGTAGACCCGCAGCGCCTCGGCGTACCGGGTGACCACCCAGAAGTGGGTTCCCTGCGGGGTGCTCGGGTGCCGCCACACCGGGGCGTTGCGGCGCAGCCAGCGCCACACGTTCTCCACCTCCGGGCCGACGAAGGTTCTCGGGTCGGCCAGGTTGACCCCGTCGAGGTCGGTGGCGCGGATGCCTGTGCTCACCGAAGTCAGTCCCGTTCCGCTTGCCGTTGCAGCTCCACGGCCTCGTACAGCGCCTTGACGTTGCCGCTGCCGAAGGTCTGCGCGCCGAGCCGTTCGATCAGCTCCAGGAAGAAGGTCTTCCGGGGGTGCGCCGAGCGGGTGAAGATCTGGAAGAGCTGACCGTGGTGATCGGCGTCGACCAGCACGTTGACCTCCCGCAGGTCCGACACGGTGTGCCGGGCCAGCTCCATGCGGGAGGCGAGCATCGTGTAGTAGGTGTCCGGGGTGGACAGGAACTCCACTCCCCGCCGCTGGATGTTCTGCACGGCGGCGACGATGTCGTCCGCGTTGAACGCCACGTGCTGCACACCCGCGCCGCCGTGGTTCTTCAGGAACTCGTCGATCTGCCCCGGCGAGCGGGTCACGTCCGGCTCGATCAGGGTCAGCGTCACCGCACCCCCGACGGACTGCACCACCTTGGAGTTCATGGCCTGGTTACCGACCACGATCTGCTCCTCGAAGATCATGCGGAAGTCGAGGACCTCCTCGTAGAAGCGGACCGTCGGGTCCAGCTGGCCGGCCTCCAGGCAGACCGCGAAGTGGTCCACCGCGGACAGCCCGCTGTCCCAGGTCGGCTCGGCCTCCGGGCGGGGCAGCAGGCCGGGCAGGTGCCGGGCGTCCATTCCCTCGGGGCGCCGGACGAAGGTGTGCGCGACATCGCCGAAGCCCATGATGGTGGCCCGTACCACGCCTTCGACGTCGTGCGGGGCCGCTACCGGCCGGGCCCCCCGGCGTACCGCCTCGGCGAAGGCCGCCGCCGGGTCGGCGACACCGAGGCTGATGTCGGCGACCCCGTCTCCGTGCCGCTCCACGTACGCGGCGGCCGGGTGGTCCTCGACCAACGGCTGGGTCAGCACCAGCCGGATCTCCCCCCGGCCCAGCCCGGCGGACCGGGCCTCCGGCGGGGCGGCCGGGTCGGTCCCGGAGTAGACGGCCAGACCGAAGCCGTCCACCAGCCGTTGGGTCTCCGCGGCCAGGTCGCTGACGTAGAACTCGATGTGGTCGAGCGAAATCTGACCGAAGATCGAAGTCTGTGGCGTGCTCATCGGGTCATCTCCCCCTTGTCATCAGCCCCGGGGGCCGACCGGCGGCCCGGGTGGGGCACGTTTCAGTGCGAGCCGGCGAGCCGGCGCGGGCGAGGGTCGATCCAGTTGTCGCTGACGTACCGCAGGCACTCGGTGCGGCCGGCCGGACCGCACACCGCACCCCAGCCCTGCGGCACATCGGCGAAGGCGGGCCACAGACAGTGCTCGCCCGCAGCGTTCACCAGCACCAGGAAATCGCCGTCGACGGCGTCGAATGGATTGTTCATTCCTTTTCCTCCAGCCCGAATCCGTCGGTCGACACAAGAAATTGGCGCACCGGTCGCTAGCGAATTCTTCGGCGAACCTGGCCGCCCTCAGAGGCTGTCATTACGACCCTGTGCCACGCATCTTCCGTAGTGCGCAGCGCACGCCTGATCGACAGAAAGCAAGCGAGGGCAGGTCGCCGGCGACGCCGTTTTGACGGCACCGCGACGACCTGCCCCCGCCGACCGGAAAAGGCGGTCAGTTGTTGCTGGGATCAGCCCCAGATTCCGACCCGGTAGCAGTCGGGACCACGCGGCCCGGCACCGACGCATCGGGCGTTGTACGCGTCGAGGAGCCGCTGGGCGCGAGCGTCGGCCAGCCGGAATCGCTCCACCGGGTTGGCCCGGCGCAGCAGCACGTCATCCATCGCCAGGACCAGCTCGTTCTGGATCCCGTCGAACGCGCCGACCACCACGCCGAGACTGGCCGGCGACTTCGGGGCCTTGCGGATCTGGTCCAACGCCACCTTCGGCGCCGGGTGCTGGGCGAACCAGCGCTCCCGCTGGAGGAGGTCCACCGCCTGCCCGGTCATCGGCAGGTAGGCGGTGCTCTTGTGCCACTGCGCCGAGTTGCGCGGGCTGTTCAGGAACTGCATGAAGGCGAGGGCGCCGTCCTGGGTCTCCCGGTCCAGACCGGCCCGCAGGAAGAGCGAGTCACCGGAGTTGACGTTCCCGACCGCCTTGCCGCGACCGGGGTGCGGCAACGAGCCCGCGGCGACGTTGAACCCGAACTCGGCCCCCATCTGGGCGAAGGTGTCACCCTGGTTGGCCCCGTCGAAGGTGAAGGCGACCTGCTGGGTCACGAACGACTCGAAGTTGCCGCCCCAGTCCTCCGGCATGCCGGTGTACCGGTAGTGGCCCGCCTGGTGCATCCGCTTCCACCAGGAGACGTAGTTGAGGATCTGCGGCGAGTCCAGGTTGACCTTGGTGGCCCGGCCGGTACGCCCGTTGTTGTTGTTGGTCAGCAGGCCGCCCTGCTGGGCGATGGCCTGCTGGAAGAACCAGTTGTGGTTGGGCCAGGTCACGCAGTTCGCCGGGCCGTTCGGCATCCGCGCGATCTTCGTGCAGGCGGCCTCCAGCTCCTGCCAGGTCTGCGGAAGCTTGGACACCCCCGCCTTCTTCAGCAGGGTGGTGTTGGCGTACAGCACGCTGGTCATGCTGGTGACCGGGAAGGAGAACATGTCACCCCGGTCGGTGTGGTACGCCCGGACCTGCGGCAGCAGGTCCCGCACCACCACCCGCTCGTTGAGGATCTGGTGGCGACCGCCGATGGCCCGCTGCACGGACGTGAACAGCGGTCGGCCGGAGCGGTCCTTCATGTCCCGAGCGACCTGGCTGACGTTGTAGTAGTAGTTGGCGATCGCCGGCGGGTTGCCCTCCCGGACGGCCCGGTCCACGTCAGCCGGCAGCGCCGTGTAGTCCCGCGCCTCGACGTTGATCTGGTAGCGCGGGTACTTACGGTTGAACTCCTCGGCCAGCCGCTTGCGCTCGTCCAGATAACCCGGGAACGGATAGTCCGCGAGCCAGACGTCAATGTTGATTTTCTTCTTCTTGTGGGCGCCGGCCTCCGCCGCCCCGGCGGTTGCGGTGACGGATGACAGGACAACCGCTACGCCGAGCGACGATGCAATCAGTGCGCGCAATGGTCGCATGGAACCTCCAGTTTCCGGTCAATCAAGGACGATCAACTGTCACCGTTCATCCTGTTGGTCGGCCGGGGTCAATTCATCTTTCCAAGTGCGCACTAGTCGCCACCGACGGGGAATCAGCCGACTCTTTCCCACCGGTGGGTCGACGCAGGGCCAGGGCGATCAGGACCGCCAGGGCCACCGATACGGCGGCCGCGACCAGCCCCACCGTGGCCAACGCCCCGGCGTACGCCTCCTGGGCCGGACCGAGCACGCCGGGCACCCGGTCGGCCAGCTCCATGGCCCCGGTCATCCCGTCCAGGGCCTTGGCCGCGACCTCCGGTCCCAGGTTCTCGGGGAGGGCGTCCTCCAGCCGCGCCCGGTAGACGGCGGCGGCCAGGCTGCCCAGCACCGCGATCCCGGCGGCGAAGCCGAGTTCGCTGCTCGTCTCGGAGATCCCGGATGCCGCTCCGGCCCGCTCCGGTGGAACGGACCCGACCACCAGGTCCACCCCCAGACCCGCGGGCAGCCCGTTGCCGACGGCCACCACCACCCAGCCGGCCAGGACCATCGTCTGGCCGCCGACGTCGGCGGTGGCGACCAGCAGGAATCCCGCGGCGGCGATCACGAGCCCGGCCGCCATCACCGGCCCGGCCCCGAACCGGCCGGCCAGCATCGGGGCGACCATCACCGCCAGGATCATCGCCACGGTGGAGGGCAGCAGCCACAACCCGGCTCGCAGCGGCGACAGTTCGGCGACCAGTTGCAGGTACTGGGTCACCAGCAGGGTGCTCCCGCCGAGCAGCATTCCCCCGACCACCAGCACCACCAGCACCGGGCGGACCGACCGGCGGGCGAAGAGTCCCAGATCCAGCAGCGGGTCGGGCAGGGCCCGCTGCCGCCGGATGAACACGGCTCCGGTCACCACCCCGACCAGCAGCAGCAGCCCCACCAGGGGTTCCAACCCGTACCGGGCGACATGTTTGACGGCGTACACCAGGGACAGCACCGCCACCAGCGAGAGCAACACGCTGGACAGGTCGACCCGTACGCTGCCGCGCCGTTGCCCCTTAGGTAGCAGCACCGGACCGGCCAGCAGCAGCACCGCCATCACCGGGACCCCCAGCAGGAAGACCGACCCCCACCAGAAGAACTCCAACAGCACCCCACCGACCAGCGGTCCGGCGGCGTTGCCGGCGAGGAAACAGCTCATCCAGACCGCGATCGCGGTGGACCGCTGGGCGGGCTGCCGGAACAGGTCACTGATCAGCGCCAGGGTCGACGGCATGAGGGTGGCACCGGCCACCCCCAGCAGGGCCCGGCTGACGACGAGCATTCCGCTGCTCGTCGAGAAGGCGGCCAGCAGCGAGAACGCGGCGAAGGCCGCCGCACCTACCAGCAGCAGTCGCCGTCGGCCGATCCGGTCGCCGAGGGCGCCCATGGTCACCAGCAGGCCGGCCACCATGAAGCCGTACACGTCGCCGATCCACAGTTGGGTCACGGCATCGGCGCCCAGGTCCACGGCGAGCTGCGGCAGGGCCAGGAAGAGCACGCTCAGGTCGACGGCGACGAGCAGTGTCGGCAGGGCGAGCACGGCGAGGGCCAGCCATTCGCGCCGGCCGGCGGGGGCGGGTGCGTCCAGCACCGGACCGTTCTGTGTCATGGGGCCGACCCTGGCATTCCCCCTCGGCCGCGCTCACCTTCCACAGTGCGCAGCCCGCTTCCTACCTGCTCCGGACCGGATCCGGCACGGCCTGCCCGAGGACCCGGGCCACCTCGGCCGGCTCCCGCATCGGGAAGAAGTGCCCGCCCGGGACCGCCCGCAGCAGGAAGTCCCCGGTGGTGATGTCGGCCCACCGGGTCAGCGCGGCCGGCGAGGTCAACGGGTCGTCGATCCCGTGCAGCACGACCACCGGGGTGGCCAACCGGGGCCGCCTCGGTCCGGGCCGGTAGGCCTGGGCCAGTCGCAGGTCGGCGCGGAGCATCGGGAGGAAGGTGCGGTAGGTCAGCGGGCCGGCCGCCCGGGCATCGGCACCCCCGAGGGCCACCAGCCGGGCGAACAACTCCTCATCGGGCAGGTCAACGGCGTGCCACAACGCCGAGCCGGGGGCCATCCAGGGCGGATTCCGCCCACTGAGGACCAGCAGGTCCGCGGGATGACCGGCGTCGCGCAGCGCGTGGGCCAGCTCGTAGCCGACAAGGGCCCCCAGGCTGTGCCCGAACAGCCCGTACGGGGTGCCGTCCAACTCGCCGAGGATCCGGTCGGACAGGTCGGCGAGCAGGTCCGGCCAGCCCTGGCAGGGCGGCTCGCGCCACCGGTTTCCCCGGCCGGGCCGCTCCACCGGGACCATCGTGAGACCCTCGGCGTGCCGATCGACCACTGAGGCGAAGGACCCCGCTGACCCGCCCGCGTGTCCCAGGCAGTAGATGCGCATCTACTTGTGCCCGAACTCGTGCAGGGACATGGTCCGGATCCGGCTCGGCCACTCGGTTCGGACGAGTTTTCGGCGCAGCTGGCGGCGTACCTCCTCGGACTCGGTCGGCCCCACCTCGTGCAGGTAGAGGTCCAGGTCGAAGCGGGTGCCCAGCGGTGTCTGGTAGATACGGGTCTTCGAGGCCACGACGTTGGGCAGGGCGTTGGCGATCCGGCGTACCGAGGCCAGCGACACCTTCGCACCGCCGGTCACCACGAAGTCCGACAGGCGGCCCCGGAAGTGCAGGTAGCCCTCCTCGTCGATGTGAAACAGGTCGCCGGTGGCGATCTGGTTCGGGCCGACCAGGCAGTCGCCCACCCGCCCCTCGGCCATCCCCACCTTGCGACGCAGCACCGTGTCGGAGGTGACGAGCAGCTCGCCCACCCCCTCCGGGTCCGGGTTCCGCAGCTGCACCTGGACCCCCTCCAGAGGGCGTCCCACGGTCGCCAGCCGGTGGTACGGCTCGCGGTGGGCGGCCAGGGTGGCCACCCGGGGCCCGGCCTCGGTCAGCCCGTAGGTGAGATACAGCTCCAGCTCCGGTGACCGTTCCCGCAGCACCCCGGCGACCACCGGGCTCAACTGCTCCCCGCCGACCGTCAGCATCCGCAGCCGCTGCGGCGGTCGCCAGTCCGCGGCGATCATCTGCCGCACCATGTACGGGGTCACCGAGGAGCTCGTCACCCCGTGGTCCCGCAGGGCGGCCTGGTAGGTGGTGGTGGTGAAGGGCGGCCCGGTGACCACCAGCCGCGCACCGGTCGTCAGGCCGGCGAGCGCCTGGGCCACCAGGGCGTACGAGAAGTTCAGCGGCAGGTTCACCAGCACGGTGTCCTCGGGGCGCAACCCCACCGACCGGGCGTGCCGCGAGGCGTTGCGCAGCAGGGCCGGGAAGCTGTGCAGACAGCCGCTGGCCACCCCGGAGGTGCCGGAGGTCAGGATGATGACGTGGCCCGGATCGTGCCGCTGCGGGCCCACGCCGTCCAGGGTCTCCACCCGCACCGGGCCCACCTGTCCCGACGCCGGCTGCTCCCCGGCCCGGGCCGGAGTGACGAGGGTCCGGGCGCCCAGCCCCTCGGCGATCTCCCGGACCCGGCCGGCCGGGGTGCCGGGGGCCAGCAGGGCCGGTACGCAGCCGGCGTGCAGCACCCCGAAGAAGCAGCGCAGCAGCGCCGCGCCGTTGGCCAGGGCGACCAGCACCACCTCGCCGGACTGAAGGCCCCGCCGGTGCAGTTCGTCGGCGATCCCGTCGAGCAGGATCTCCGCGCCCGGGGTGGGCTCCAGGTCGATCACCGTGTCCAGGTACGTGGCGACCTGGTCGCGACTGAAAGGCGGTTCGAGCCCGGACATGTCAACGCTCCCGCGAGGTGAGGACAACGGTGTTCACACGGTGCACGCCCGACGGGTGCCTGCGGTGCTCGGCGACGACCAGTCGGGTGCAGGAGGCACCGAGCCAGGCCCCGGCCAGCACCGCCACGGCCGGGCGGGCCGCATCGGGTGCCATCGACAGCAGCAGGCTCGGGCCACGGAGTCCGTGCACGATGCAGGCCAGGCCGGCGACCGAGCCCGGAGCCGCCCCGGCGAACCGCAGCGGGGAGACCCGCCCCCGTTCGCGTACGGCGTCGGCGACCTCCCGCATGGTGTGGCCGGTGGCGTGTTCGCTGACCGCCACCATGCCGACCTCCGTCCCGGCCGTCGGCCCCGGCAATCCCGCCGCCTCCAGGGCGGTCCCGACCGCGTCGGCCACCAGCCAGGCCACCGGGTCGGCGTAGAACCCGACCCCACGCGGGCGACTCGGACCCTCCGTGCCCTCCAGGGTGGCCGTGCCGAGCATCGCGAAGGCCCCCTGCTCAGCCCAGTCCATCGGCTGCTCCGGCGAAGACCAGGCTGGTGTTGAAGCCACCGAACCCCAGGGTGACGCTGAGCCCGGCGCCCGGCCCCAGGGCCACCGGCGCGCCCTGCGACACCGGAAAAGCCAACCCGGGGGCGGGGGTGTCCAGGCCGTACACCGGCGGGACCTTGCCGTGCCGCAACGCCTGGACCAGGGCGATCGCCTCGATCGCACCGGTGGCCCCCAGGGTGTGCCCGAAGGCGCCCTTGGTGGCGAAGAGGACCGGCCGGTCGGCCGCCGGGAAGAGTCGGTCGAAGCTGGCCGCCTCCACCGCGTCGTTGACCGGGGTGCCGGTGGCGTGCGCGTTGACCACGGCGACCTGGTCGGTGCTCAGACCGGCGGCGGCCAGGGAGCGCCGCACCGCCAGCAGCACGGCCGCGCCGGAGGGGTCGGGCGCCGTCATGCCGGCGGCGTCGTTGGCCGAACCACCACCGAGCAGTTCGGCGTACGCGCGAGCCTGGCGCCGCTGCGCCCGACCCGCCTCCTCCAGCACGACGATCCCGGCGCCCTCGCCCAGCAGGGTGCCGTCGGCGGCCTCGTCGAAGGCGCGTAGCAGGGTGGGCGACATGGTGCCCAGCGCGCTGTGGCCCAGGCGTTTGGCCGCGGTGAGGATGTCCACCCCGCCGCAGACGGCCACCTCCGTCATCCCGGCGGCGATGAGGTGCCCTCCCACCAGGATCGCGTCGGCCCCCGACGAGCAGGCGGTCGACACCGACACCGGGGGGCGGGTGAAGCCGAGCCCTCTCGCCACCGCCGCCGCCCAGTCGTGCAGCCCGCCGGCCCGGGTGTCGTCCAGGTGGGCGCCGTAGCTGGTGCCGAGCACCAGCAGCGCCTCACCCGGATCGCCGTCGATCCCGGCGTCCTGAAGGGCCCGGCCGACCGTACGGGTACCGAGGGAGATCTGGCGGCGGGCCGGTGTCCACCCGGCGGGCGGATCGTCCACGGTCGCCGCCAGGCGATTTCGCAGCCGGTGCGGCGAGGGCACCTCACGCAGGCCGGTCTCCCCCGCCAGCAACCGGGACCACACCCCGTCCAGGTCGTCGCCGAGGGCGGTGTCCCAGGCCATCCCGGTGACCAGCACCTGGCGGGTCACCACAACTGACGTCCCAGTTCGTCGACCTTTGTTCGCACCAGTGACCCACGGAACGCCGCCACCCGGGCGCCATTCACGGTGGCCCGGCAGGAGAAGTGGAACGAGGCCTGGTACAGCCGGTCACAGCGCAGGTCGAAGATGACCTGGTCGCCGGGGACGACCACCCGGGTGAACCGGCTCTGCACCGAGCCGATCAGGGTCAGCTCGTCGTCGGCCAGGGGCGAGGTGCTCAGCTGGTAGAGGATGATCCCGGACTGGGCGAAGGCCTGCATCAGGTGGCTGCCGGGGAAGACCGCCCGCTCCGGGAAGTGACCGGCGATGGCGTCCATCGTGCCGGAGACCGACATCAGGCTGCGCAGGTACTCGCCGGGCCGGTGGTCCAGCACCCGGTCGATGTAGATCATCGGGTGGCGGTGCCGCAGCCAGCTCTTGATCTCGGTGAACCCGAGGGAAGTGTCGGTAGCCTCAGTCATCACAGTTCCTCTTCCGTCCCGGTTTCCCGCTTCCAATCCCCCATTGCTCGGCGCAGCGACGACGGCAGGGGCGCCGCCCGGCCGGTGGCCCGTTCGACGACGCAGAGCACCAAGGTTCCGCTGGCCAGCAGCTCGCCAGGGGTGCCGTCGTCCGACTCCCGGTGCACCGCACCGGACACCTCGCAGGTGGCTCCGGCGACCCGTTGCACCCGGACCGCCACCCGCACCCGGTCCAGGAACCGCGCGGACGCGGCGTACCGCATCCGCAGGTCCCGTACGGTCAGCTCCAGGCCCTCCGCGCCGAGTTCCCGGACCCCCACCCCCAGTCGGTCGAGGTTCTCCAGCAGCGCCGACTCCAACAGCGAGGCGTACCGGGTGAAGTGGACGACGCCTCCCGCGTCGGTGTCCACATGCTCCACTCGCCAGCGCAGCTCGCGTACGGCCGTCATCCCAGCGACCTCTGGAAGGTCCGGGAGCCCTCGGCGATGCGGCCCACCAGCTCGACGGCCTCGTCCGGCGTGGTGATCAGCGGGGGTGCGATCCGCATCGTGGGGAAGACGTACCGCAGGCCCCGCGAGCGGCGGCCCGCGCCGGCCATGAACTCGACGTACGCCCCGGCCCGCACGACATGCTCCCGCAGCCGCGCCAAACCGGCCGCCGCCCGCTCGGTCAGCTCGACGCCGTGCATCACACCGGTGCCACGGGACTCCTGGTAGAGGTCCGGGAAGGCATCCACCAGCTCGCGCTGGAGCAGCTCGGCGAGCTGGGCGCCGAGGGCGGCGGAGTGGTCGATCAGCTTGTCGGTGACCACCAGCTCCAGGCCGTCACGGATCACCGCGCAGGCCAGCGGACGCAGGTCCGAGGTGGCCACCGCGCCGGATCCGCGCGGAGACAGTCCCCGCCGGGCGATCACCATGGACAGCGACAGGGCGCCCATTCCCAGGCTCTTGCCGATCACGGTCACATCGGTCCGGATCGGGCCCTGGTCGTCGGCCATCGCGAAGAAGCGACCGGACTTGGCGAAGGTGAGCACCTCGTCGGCGACGAGCAGGGCGCCGTACTCCTGGCAGAGCCCCGCCAGCCCGCGCAGGTAGCCCGGCGGCGGCTGGAGGATGCCGGCATCGCCCTGCACCGGCTCCACCACCACCCCGAGCACCCGGTGGCCGTTCTCGGCGAACCAGTCCGCGAGCACTGCGGGGTCGCCGAAGGGCAGGTGCACCACGCTCACCCCGTAGGGCCCCTCCGGAGCCAGGGAGGGCAGCCCCACCCGGTAGTGCCGGCGGTTCAACAGCGGCACCAGGCCGCTGGTCCAGCCGTGCCAGGCCCCCTCGAAGGCGAGGATGAGGTCCCGTCCGGCGGCCTCCGGCACCGGCCGCAGCCGGTTTCCGTCGAACCGGGACTCCAGGACCAGACGCAGCGCCAACTCCATGCCCTCGGAGCCGGAGTTACGGCCGCTGACGTGGTATTCGCCGGTCGGGAACTGTTCCGTCCACAGCCCGTCCGGGCCGAAGAGGGTGTTCAGCAGTCGAGCCCGCTCCAGGGAACCCACCTCGTCGGTGGCCTGCCCGCCCTCGGTGACCCCCCGGGCCAACGCCCGGCGCACCGTCTCGTGACCGGCGCCGAGGCAGGCGCTGCCGTACGCGCCGCTGGCGTCGATCACCTCGAACTCCCGGCCGGCGTCCGGGCCGTCGAGGGCCATCAGCCGGCTGTGCACGCCCTGCCCACCGAGCACCGCGTACGGCAGCCGGTTCGACTGGTAGTGGTCCAGGTGCAGGTCCCGGCCGGCCCGCAGCAGCCGGAGGGTTTCCTCGGACCCCAGCCCGGTCACTGCTTGGCCTCCGCGCGCAGCCGGTTGATCAGGTCGGTGACCGTCCGGACGCTCTGGAAGTTCTCCGGGGTGAAGTCCTCGTCGGAGATACGCACATCGAACATGTCCTCGCACTGCACCCGCAGTTCCACGAAGCCGAGCGAGTCCAGGCCGTACCCGGCCCGCAGACTCTCGTCGAGGCCGATCTGCTCGGGCGGCACCTCGACGAAGAGCTCGGAATTAAGGATCTTGCGAATGCCGTTCTCGATCTCCATGGAGGCACCTTCGTCTCAGGTTGGGGGTCGCTTCGTCGACAGGCCCGGTCCGCGATCCGCACGGTCTGCATCAGGCGGTGACATTCGCGGGGCGGGGTCGGTACGGCACTGCCGCGAGCCGGTCCGGAGCCGGCGGCCGTTCGCGTCCGCCGAGGTCGGCGGTAGTGACCACCACATCGTGCGCGAGGCGTGAGAGAGCATGCATCTCTTGAATTGCGGGCCGCCCGCCGGCCCTTCGGGAAAGGCGGCGGCGCCGGTGACCCGCAGGTCACCGGCGCCGCCGAGGTGAATGCCGCTGCGACTAGCGCACGACCCGGTAGCTCAGGTGGGTCACCTCCGGGGTGTGCAACGCGTCGATGCTCTCCAGGGTCACCGAGCCACCCAGGTTGTCGAACAGCCGCAGACCGTTGTCGATGAGCACCGGACGCACCGCGACCCTGATCTCGTCGACCAGGCCGGCCGCCAGGCACTGCTGGGCGATCTGGGCGCCGCCCCCGACCACCACGTCCTTGTCACCGGCCGCCGCCTTGGCCTGGCGTACGGCGGACTCCACCCCGTCGCTGACGAAGATGAAACTGGTGTCCCCCTTGGCCAGCTCGTCGGGGGTGTCATGCGACACGATGAAGTGCTCGACCTTGAACGGGTTGTCCACGAAACCGCCCTGGCTGGCCCCCATGTCGTAGGTCCGCCGACCCATGACCATGGCGCCGATGGCGTCCATCTGCCGCTGCACCATCGCCTGGTTCTCCGGCGACGGGGAGAAGAACCAGTCGTGCAGCCCCTCCGGCTCATCCTCCGGGCCGGCGACGCAGCCGTTCACCGACATCGTCATGTCCAACACGACCTTGCCCACTGAGACCTCCATCTGTTGGTTTCCGATAGTTGGACGGGCCCGGTGCCGGGTGGCACCGACGCCCGCTGGTACTTCGTCCGGCCGTACCCGACCCTGCCATCCCCTGCACCTTCACGGGAAACGATGCGCAATCTGGGAGGCGGCCCGCCTCCGCCGCCGGTGCCACGATGAGGCGGCGGCGGCGACCCGTCGCCGTGGCTCGGCCACGGCCGGGCGGCACATCTGCCGAGGGGACCGAATCGATGCGGTGGAACGACGTCTGGATCAGTGCGGCGGGCGCCTCCCTGGGGCGCGCCGAAACCACGGAGACGGCGGTCGCTGAGGGCCACTACCAGGAGAAGGACCGCGACGGTGACGGCTACCTGGCCGTCCGGGTGGTGGACGACGGGCCCGCCGTCGAGCTGGCCGTGGCGGCCGGGAAGTTGGCGGTCGAGCGGTCCGGACGTCGGCCCGAGGAGTTCGCCCTGGTGACCCACTCCCACGTCGGCTTCCAGGGTCTCGACGACTTCGCCTCCGCCGCGTACGTGCAGCAACGCACCGTCGGCGGCTCGGCGACCGCCACCGAGGTCCGGCAGGCCTCCAACGGTGGGATGGCCGCCCTGGAACTCGCCGCCGCCTACCTCTCCGCCGACCCCGGACGCCCGGCCGCGCTGCTCACCACCAGCGATCTCTTCCACCCGCCGAGCTATAACCGGTGGAGCACCAGCGGAACCCTCTACGGCGACGGAGGCACCGCCCTGGTGCTCAGTCGGGGCAGCGGGGTGGCCCGGCTGCTCGCCAGCGTCTCCGTGGCCGACACCAGCCACGAGGGACTGCAACGCGGCGACGAGCCGTGGACCGGGGTCAGCGGCGGCAACGGCTGGCCGATCAACACCGAGGCCCGGATCGCCGGGTACGTCCGTCAGCACGGCGAAGAGGTCTTCGTGGACCTGGTCCGGCGGATCTTCGAGGCGGAGCGGCGCACGGTCGAGGGGGCGCTGGCCGACGCGGGAGTCACCGCCGCGGACATCGCCCTGTGGGTCTTCCCCAACATGGGCCTGTCCCTCACCGACTGGGACGCCCGCGCCTCGATCGGGGTGGACCCGGAGCTGACCACCTGGCCGTGGGGGCAGCGGACCGGCCACCTCGGCGCCGGGGACCAGTTCGCCGCGCTGGCCCACGTGCTGGAGTCGCGGCGCGTCCGAGCCGGGGATCTGGTGCTGGTCAACGGGGCCGGCAGCGGCTTCACCTTCACCTCCGCCGTACTGGAGATCCAGGCCGAGCCGGAGTGGACCACCAGCGCCGAATAGCTCGCGGGGCACCACGCACCGACCGGGGAGAGGAATTCGATGATCACGAAAGAGCGGTTCATCCACGCCGTTCGCGACGAGTTGAAGCTGCCCCTGGTCAACCCGGACCTGGAGCACGACTTCGACCAGAAGGTGCACTGGCGTTCCATGCACCGAGTTCGACTCTTCGCCGCCCTCGAACGGCTGACCGGCCGCAAGGTGCCGGTGCGGCGGCTGTTCGAGCAGACCACGGTCAGCGGCGTCTACCAGCTCTACACCGAGCCGATCGAAGAGGAGCAGCCCGCGTGAGTACCATCCCCACCCTCTACGACTGGTTCGCGGAGTCAGCACGACGGCACCCGGATCGGCTCGCGCTGCGCGCCGGCGGCCTCGACTTCAGCTACCGTCAGCTCACCGCGGCCGCCGCCCAACTCGCGGAGGACATCGTGGCCCGGCAGGGCCGTCGGCCGGCCCGGGTCGGAGTGTTCGTCTCGCGTACGGCGGGCACCTATGTGGCCTACCTGGCGGCGTTGCGGCTCGGGGTGACGGTGGTGCCACTCAACACCGACTTCCCGCCCGCCCGGCACGCCCGCATCGCCCGCACCGCCGGCCTGGACCTGCTGCTGCACACCGCCGTCGACGCGGACCTGGCCGAGGCGGTGGGGACCCAGACCGGCACCGCCCGGATGGCCGCGCCGGACGAGCACCGGGGACCGACCGCACCGGCCGGGCCGCCGGAGGAGTACCGCCCCGACCCGGACGAACTCGCGTACATCGTCTTCACCTCCGGGTCCACCGGCACCCCCAAGGGGGTTCCGATCCGGCACCGCAATGTCGCCCACTGGCTGCCGTACGTGCTGGACTACTTCGAGGCCGGCCCGGACATCCGGGTCTCCCAGACCTCCGACCTGGCCTGGGACCTGTCGGTGTGGAACGTCTTCCTGCCCTGGGCGACCGGGGGTGCCCTGGTCGTACCGGAGCGCACGGAGTTGCTGGCGCCGAGCCGGCACATCAACGACGACGGGATCACCCACTGGTTCTCCACCCCCTCCTCGATCGTGACCGCCCGGATGCTCGACGACCTGACCCCGGACACCATGCCCGGGCTGCGGTGGAGCTGCTTCGGTGGTGAGCCCCTCACCCTGGACAAGGCCCGGGCCTGGCGGGACGCCGCACCGAACAGCGTGATCGCCAACGTCTACGGGCCGACCGAGACCACGGTCACCTGCCTCACCTACCGGGCGCCCGCGGATCCCCTCCGGTGGCCACGGGCCGCCCTCGGGGCCCTGCCCCTGGGTCCGGCGTACCCGACCGTGGAGTGCGACCTGATGGACGAGGAGGGCCGCCCCGCCGACGAGGGAGAGCTGCTGATCCGGGGCCCGCAACGCTTCGACGGCTACCTCGACCCGGCCGACAACGTGGGCCGGTTCACCCGCTGGCAGGGGGACCGCTGGCGGATGGAGGAGGGCGAGCCGCTCACCGAGGAGCACTGGTTCCGCACCGGGGACCGGGTCCGCCGCACCGACAACGGGTACGTCTTCCTCGGTCGGATGGACAACCAGGTGAAGGTCAACGGGTACCGGATCGAGACCGGCGAGATCGAGGCCGTGCTGCGGCAGCACGACGCGGTCGACGAGGCGGCCGTCGTGCCCTGGCAGGCGGAGGACGGCACCGTGGAGCTGGCCGCCTTCTACGTCGGCGACCAGGCCGGCCAGGAGGACCTGGAGGGCTTCCTCGCCGAGCAGCTGCCCACCTACATGATCCCGCCCCGGCTCGGCTGGATCGAACGGTTCCCGCTCAACGTCAACGGCAAGATCGACCGTCACCGCCTGGTGGAGATGGCCCTCACCATGGCCGATGTCTGACCCTGGCCCGTCGCGCGCCCCCGGTTGACCGGGGGCGCGCTCGCGTGTGCGCCGGTCACCGGCTGAGCTGGGCCGCCCGGCCGGCACCGGCGGGCGGACCACCAGGGGTGGTCCGCCCCATCTCGGTACCCGCGACGTCACCTGGCCGGCTTCTGCGCGGCCTCACCGCGCGCTGCGGTCTCCGCCGGGGTCGGCTCGTCACCAGTGGCACCCCCGTGCCCCGCCTCACCGTCGGGCATCTGGGCGTCGCGCAGGGCGACCACCGCGACCACGGCGAGCAGCAGGAAGAGGGCCGCACCGACGATCGCGGCCGTGTTCAGGCCGTTGGTGAAGGCCACCGAGGCGGCGTCGCGGAGCTGCTCGGCCAAGCCGCCGGGAAGCCCCTCGGCGGCACTGACCGCCCCGGTGATGCTCTCCCGGGCCGACTCGGCCGCATCCGCCGGAAGACCGGCCGGCAGCGAGGTGTCGATCTGGTTCCGGTAGACCGTGGCGCCGATGCTGCCCATCACCGCGATGCCGATCGCGATGCCCAGGTGGTTACCGGTCTCCGACAGGGAGGCGGCGGAACCGGCCTTCTCCCGCGGTGCGGAACCCACCACCAGGTCCGTGCCGAGGGCACCCATCGGACCGGCGCCCAGGAATGCCAGCACGAAACCGGCGACCAGCAGGGGCAGCCCGCTGACCGCGCTGACCTGGGTCAACAACACGTAACCGAAGGAGGTGACCGCCAGACCACCCGCGATGAGGTACGCCGGGCGGACCTTCTGCACCAGCGCCGGCGCCACCATCGAGCCCACGATGATCGCCAGGGTGGAGGGCAGCAGCCAGAGACCGGCCCGCAGCGGGGAGAGCCCCTCGACGGTCTGGAGGTAGAGGCTGACCAGCAGGTAGATGCCGCCGGTGGTGACCGAGCCGAAGAGCAGGATGACCAGTGCGGCGCTGAACGAGCGGCTCTTGAACAGCCGAAGGTCCACCAGCGGGTCGTCCAGTCGCCGCTGCCGGGAGACGAAGATCGCCCCGAACACGATGCCGGCGAGGATGACCAGGATCGAGGTGGTGGTCCAGCCCTCGCCGGCCACCTCCTTGACCCCGTAGATGATCGGCAGGACCGTCAGCAGGGAGAGCAGCACGCTGGGCAGGTCGATCCGACCCGCCGAGGGGTCGCGGTACTCGGGCAGCAGCACCGGGCCCAGGACGAGCAGCACCACCATCACCGGCACGCCCATCAGGAAGACCGAGCCCCACCAGAAGTTCTCCAGCAGGGCGCCACCGACCACCGGGCCGAGGGCACCACCGACCATCAGGCAGCTGAACCACACCGCGATCGCGACGCCCCGCTGCTTGGCGTTGTGGAACACGTTGCTGATCAGGGCCAGGGTGGAGGGCATCAGCGTGGCGCCGGCCACCCCCATCAGGGCGCGGGTCACGATCAGCATCGTCACGCTGGTGGAGTACGCCGCGGCGATGGTGGCGACGGTGAAGGCGGCGGCCCCGATGAGCAGCAGCTTTCGGCGACCGATCCGGTCACCGAGGGTCCCCATGGTGACCAGGAAGCCCGCCAGGATGAATCCGTAGATGTCCAGGATCCACAGCGCCTCGATGCTGTCCGCGCCGAGCTCGGCACTGAGGTGCGGTAGGGCGAGGTAGAGCACGCTCTGGTCGAGGGACAGCAGGAGGGTGGGCAGCGCGAGTACCGCTAGCCCGAACCAACTTCGGCGGGTAGCCAACTGGCCGGTGCCGTCCGAGGACGTTTCGTGCATGACAGTTCCTTCCGTTCACCGAGTCCGGTCATCCGTACTGATCCACAAGGCGGCCGGAATTCATCGCTGCCCGGGAAAACTTCTGCTCCGCTGCCGCCACCGTGCTGACCTGCTGGCTACGCCGTGTCGCGAGGTCCTTTTCGAGGCGTTCGACCTGCCGACCGACCTACAATTGGCGGGCGTGAGCCGGGAGGGCAGACGATGACGGTTGAGAACGTGACCCGGGCGGATTTCCCCCGGCTCACCGACCCGTTCCGGCACGAGTTGCTCGTTCACTGCTACCGCATGCTCGGCTCGATGCACGACGCCGAGGACCTGGTCCAGGAGACCTACCTGCGCGCCTGGCGCTCGTACGACGGCTTCGAGGGGCGTTCCTCGCTGCGCACCTGGCTCTACCGGATCGCGACCACCGCCTGCCTGCGGGCCCTGGAGAACCGTGACCGGCGCCCCCTGCCGGTGGGGCTGGGCGCACCGAGTTCCGACCCGGACGAGTGGTTGAGCATGGACGAGGCCACTGCCTGGCTGGAGCCGATCCCGGACTACCTGCTCCGCGGGGAGCGGACGGATCCGGCGGCCATCGTGAGCGCTCGACAGAGCGTCCGGCTCGCCTTCGTGGCCACCCTGCAACACCTGCCCCCACGGCAGCGGGCCGTCCTCCTCCTACGGGACGTGCTGCAGTGGCGGGCGGCGGAGGTGGCCGACCTGCTCCAACTCAGCCCGGCCGCGGTCAACAGTCTGCTGCAACGGGCCCGGGCCACCCTGCACAGCCGGGCGCCCCGGGAGGAACAGTTCACCGAGCCGACGGCGGCCGCCGAGCGGGAGCTGCTGGACCAGTACGTGACCGCCTTCGAGGAGAAGGACATCGCCGGGCTGGTGCGGTTGTTCGCGCCGGACGCGGTGTGGGAGATGCCGCCCTACTCCGGTTGGTACGAGGGTCCGCTGGCCATCGGCCGGCACCTGGCGCTGCGCTGCCTCTCGGCCCCCGGTCCGGTGCGGCTGATCCGCACCGGCGCCAACGGACAGCCCGCCCTGGCGACCTACATGGGGGGCCAGGAGGGCGGTTTCGAGCTGGTCAACCTCCAGGTGCTCACGATCACCGGCCTGCGGATCACCCGGATCACCGCGTTCTCCGATCCCCGGCTGTTCGCGGCCTTCGACCTGCCGGTGACCGCCCCGGCAGGGCACCTCGACGAGCTCTGCACCCACTGACCCCGAGGTCGACACCGAGCCGTCCGTCCACAAAAGACTGACGGCTCGGTCCGCACCTCCGGCTGCACGTAGTGTCGTTGTTGAATTTGAATCACGTCATGGGGTGTAGTGGACCGATCAGTTTCGGTAACGAACGAAGGAGCGGTGACGTGCGGTACGCCGACAGCCCCGCGATCGAGTGTCAACTCCACGTGGCGGCAGACCCCGCCCGGGTGTGGGCCCTGGTGACGGACATCGAACTCGCGGCGCGGTTGAGCCCGGAGCTGCAACAGACGCGCTGGCTGGACGACTGCGACGGACCGTCGCTGGGTGCCCGGTTCGAGGGGTTCAACGACCACCCCCTGCTGGGCCGATGGCGAACGGTCTCGCATGTCGTGCACTTCGACGCCCCCCACCACTTCGGCTGGGTGGTGGTCGACGAGGACGGTCAGTTCGGCGGCGGCCCGGCCGACCTGGAGCGCCCCGGATCGACCTGGCAGTTCCGGCTGGTCGAGGAGGAGGGTGGCTGCCGGGTGGTCCACTCGGCCCGGATCGGGCCGGGCCGGACCGGCCTGAGCGTCATCATCGACAGCGCCCCGGAGCATGAGGAGGCCATCATCGAGCGTCGGACGGCCGCCCTGCGGGAGGCCATGACGAACACCTTGCAGGGCATCAAGACCCTCGCCGAGAAGGACGAGTCGACGCCGACCGGCTGACCTGTCGATCGGGGACCGGTGACACACGGACCGGTCCCGGCCACCGGCAGGCCCGCGAGGAGCGGAGCCTACCGGCGACCGGGACCGGCTGGTCGGTCAGCGGGCGACCGGCAGCGCCACCGCGGCGGGCGGCGGTACGGGAGTCATGTTCTCCGCCGGCGGCCGGTTGCGCTCCACCAGCCACTTGCCCCACCAGAACAGACCGCGGGCCAGGCAGACCAGGGTCACCGCGAAGAACAACGTGTAGACCACGTTGAACACCATCAGCACGCCGTACACCATGCCGACGCTGGCACCGAACATGAACTGCATCCGCGGTGCCGAGGGGGTGGTACCCGGGTCGGTGATCATGTAGTTGGTGAACAGGACGAAGGCCACCCCGGTCATCGGCACCAGCGCCGCGACCAGTGACACGTCCCAGATGAAGTGCCGGATCACGGCCTGGATCACGAACGCACCCAGCCAGCCGACGATCAACGCCACCTTCTTGGTGAGCATGGCGTTGAGCACCGTGCCCGCCGTCACGATGATCACCGGGATCAGGATGCTGATGACCCCGGGGACGTTCTCCGTGAAGTGGTACGGCGGAGCGATGTTGACCCAGGAGAAGGCCAGCAGCGTGATCGTGATGCCGAAGTTGGACGGGTTCATGTAGTGCCGCATCCGACCCTTGATCGGCGCTTGCAGCACCGCCTTCTGACCGACCGCCACGACCACGGCGAACGCGATGGGCCAGAAGTTGTCGTTGGCGTACAGCAGCATGTTCGCGGCCAGCGCGGTGATGTGCGCGGGCAGCAGGAAGGTGTACATCCCCCAGAGGCCGTTGCCGCTGTAGGCGGCCGGTCGCTTGTAGGCCCGCGCCGAGACCCACTCTACGATGATCTCGGTGCCGTAGCCGACCGCCAGGGCCAGGAACGGCCACAGCCAGGGCTGCTCGAAGCCGAGCACCGTGTAGCCCAGGATGTTGAAGATCGACATCGAGATGGCGAAGTTGCGCAGCGCCAGGTAACGCGGGTCCTTGGGGTCCACCCGAGGTACGGCGTTCTGGGTCGTCGCGGGCGCCGGCTGCGGTGCCGTCGCGGGCGGGGTGACCGGTGTGTCGACGGACAGGTCCCTGCCCGCCTCCGGTCGCTTGACGTCCGTCATCGCTTGGTCAGCTCCTCGGCTTGACTGGTCAGCATGAGGTCGTGCCACCCGGCGGTCAGGTCCAGGGTCTGCTTGTGCATGGCGCCGTTGAGGTCACGCCAGCACAGCTCCGCCTTGACCGGCCGGTCACCGGCGTCGCCCAGCCCGAAGAACACGTCGAAGCTGCGCTTGCCGGAGTGACCGCCGCCGCCGTCCAACTGGGCGAGCTGGGTACGGCCGTCGGCGGTGGTGATCCGCACCTGGGCGCCGTACGCCGGGGAGGTCCCGTCGCCGGAGAGGGTCGGGCGGTTCAGCCGCAGCCCCAGGAAGTTGCCGTCGCCGGGCTTGTCGTTGCGGAAGAAGGCGGGCGGACCCCACTGGCGGGCCACAGCGAAGTCCTGCGCGCCGTCACCGTTGGTGTCGCCGACCGCCACCCCACGGGTGGGGATGGGCGGGGACAGGCCGAGTTCCTTGCCGATGTCGACGTACCGGCCGTTGTCCTCGCGTACCCAGAAGGCGAGGGTGTTCTCACCGGCGATGTCGTCGCCCGGCTCGGCCTTGGGCCACATGTACGGGTCGGAGAGCAGCAGGTCGTTGGCGATCGCCAACTCCTGCAACCAGTTGAACCGGTTGATGGTGCCCTTCACGAAGCCGGTGGCCTGGACGACCGCCAGCTTGCCGCTGTTGTCGAAGTCGGCCATCTTGGTGTCCCAGCCCCAGCCGACCCAGGCGATGTTCTTGCGCCCCGCCACGTTGCGGTACGGCGCCTCGCCCCGGTTCAGCATTTCCCGGGCCTGCTCCGGCGTCTCGGCGGTGTTGTACCAGAGGAAGTTGCTCTCCTCCAGACCCCACGACTCGGTGATGTTGCTGACGAAGGCGTCGAAGCGGCCCCGCCCCTCAAGGTCGGCGAAGTCGATCGACATGCCCTTGAAGGAGTCGTGCCCGAGCACCAGAGACTTCGGGGTGATCGGGGTCCGGCGCCCCTCCACCAGGGCGAACCGGATCTGACCCGGAGTGGACCGGTTGTGGAAGAACCGGTCCTGGCCGAAGTCGTTGGCCAGGTACAGCTCCGGCAGCAGGTCGCCGTCCAGGTCAGCGGAGCCGGCACCGAGGGTCCAGCCGGTGAAGTACGCGGGGTCCCCGGCCTTCTGCTCCTCGTAGCTCACCGAGGGGGCATCACCGGTGGTCGCGCCGGTCCAGCGCAGGAAGTGGGCACCACCGGCGTTGTGCGCGTGCGACATCGAGTGGTTCATCTGCACGTGCGGCAGACCCTGCGGGTCCAGCACCTGGCTGTCCGGGAAGTAGTTGAAGATCCCGATGTCCGGCTTGCCGTCACCGTCGAAGTCGGCCACCGCGACGGCGTTGGTGTTCCACAGCGGGCCGCGGTAGGCCGGCCCCGAGGTCAGCTGGGGGATCAGCTCGACCGGGTGGTACGCCGCCAGGGTCAGCTCGGTAACCCCGGCCCGCTGCATGAACAGCACCGGCGTCCGGCCCCAGTAGTAGACCAGCAGGTCCATCCGACCGTCGAGGTTGAAGTCACCGGGGGTGCAGCCCATCGGGGCGATCGCGGAACCCATCGGCAGCGGGGCCGGGTCCAGCACGAAGGGAGCGTAGGTGGCGCCGCTCTCCGGTGCCGGGGTGACGATCACCGCGTCGCTGCGGGGGTCGACCAGGCACAGGTCGTTCGCGCCGCCCCGGCCGTCCAGGTCGTTGAGCGCCACCCCGGCGCCGACGGACGAGATCCAGGACCGGATGTGCTCGTACCGGGGGTTGACCTGGCGCACGGTGCGTTCCGGCAGGCCGGGCGGCAGCGCGATGGGGAGTTCGGTGAACGCGAACCGGGAGGCCAGCTTGCTGCGCTCCTCGGCCGATGCCGAAGGCAGGCGGGCCACCGAGAACAGTCCGGCGACCAGCACCAGGACGAGCACGGGTGGAATGAGTCGGCGCAGGATGCCTACGGATTGCGATGGCAAGTGTCCCCCTCGGGTAGACGGCGCCGGGACGTGCGGGTCGGCCGGCAGCGGGCAGTCGGTCGTGGCGCCTACGAATGCGCCGTGGTTCGTACCGGCCGGCTCTGGGTATTCCGAATCTCGGGGAATCAGTCACCGGCCGGGCTCGGTGCGAACCATCGTCATGCTTTCGCCCGACGCGCCGTGAAGTCTTCTCAGGAATTGCTCTCAAAATCGTTCACGGCGAAGATCCGCACGGTTAAATAAAATGTGGAAAGTAGGCATCTCCACTGCTCACAGCGCCCGGACGAGCGGGAACCGATCCGGGAACAATTGTGGAACGCCACCTTCCCCACCCGGTAGAAACCGGGCGGGGAAGGTGGCTGGATATTCGTCAGTCAGGCGTTCCCACATGCATGGGCAGGCCGCCGCGTACCCGCAGCGACAGCATCGGCTCGGGCACCACAGGGTGATTAGCCGGACGGGTCAGACGCAGATCCCGCACCAGCAGGGCGGTGGCGAAGGTGGCCTCCATCAGACCCAGGTGGTTACCCACACAGAACCGGGGCCCCGCCCCGAACGGGATGTACGCGTACCTTGGTCGGCCGGCCGACCGGGAGGGGTCGAACCGCTCCGGATCGAAGCGCTCCGGATCGTCCCAGAACCGCGGGTGCCGGTGCAGGGTGTACGTGCAGATGAGCAGGTCCGCCCCGGCCGGAACGTGGTAGCCGCCCACCTCGTCGTCGGCCAGGGCCTTGCGTGGCAGCAGCCACACCGGTGGATAGAGGCGCATGGCCTCCTCCAGCACCATCGTGGTGTAGCGCAGCTGACCCAGGTCGTCCATGGTGGGCAACCGGTCCCCGAGCACGGACACCACCTCGGCACGTAACCGTTCACGCACCTCGGGGTGCTTGTCGAGCAGGTACAAGGTCCAGCTCAGGGTGCTCGCGGTGGTCTCGTGGCCGGCTAGCAGCAGGGTGACCAGCTCGTCGCGAAGCCGGATGCGGCCGATCCGGGGATCGGCCTCCCGTCCGGCGGAGGTGATCAGCCGGGACAGCACATCCGCCCGGCCGTCGTCGGCGGTGCCCCGCTCGGCCACCAGCCTGTCGACGATCTCCTCCAGCCGCTGCCGGGACCGCCGAAACCGCAGCTGCCGAGGCAGCGGCAGCACCGGCGGCACCGCGCTCAGGGTCTCCAGCTCGAACATGGCCTGGTCCTGCACGGCGGCGAAGTCGGCGCCGATGGTGGGGAACCGGCCCAGGTCGGTGTCGAGCAGAGTACGGCCCAGCACTCCCAGGGTCAGCCAGGTCAACTCCTCCGACAGGTCCACGACCTGCCCGGCGCGGCGGCGCAGCCGCTCGACCAGCGCGGCGGCCTCCTCCGCCACCGCACCGGCCTGGTCGGCGATCCGCCGGCTCTGGAACGCCGGCTGGATCACCTTGCGCTGCTTGCGCCACAACTCGCCCTCGCTGGTGAGCAGCCCGTCGCCGAGCGCCCGCCGGGCATGCACCAACCCGATGCCCTTGTGGTAGTTGGCCGCGTTGTCCGCCAGTACGTGCTTGGCGTGGTCGGGGTGGTTGAAGAAGTACAGACTCTTCGGACCGACCGGCAGGCGGGCCGCGTCGCCGTACTCCTGGGCCGCCGAGGTCATCATGCCCAGCCGATCCCGGGCCATCACCATCAGCATGCGCAGCGCCGCGGAGCGCGGCGGACCGGGCGGGGTCCGCCGCGACCCCATGGCGACGCTCACGTCGTCACCCCGGTGCGCTCGTACTCCAGCCGGCGGAACCGGCCGTCGGCGAAGAGCAGGGGCTCCCCGTCGGTCCGGTCCAGCGTCACCAGCCGGCCGACGAAGATGCTGTGGTCACCGCCGTCGTACGCCTGCCACAGCTCGCACTCGAAATGCGCTACCGCGCCGACCAGCAGCGGGGACCCGGTCTGGGCCCCGGCCTGCCACTGGCCGAACTCGAACTGCTCCCGACCCAGCGGCCGGCGCCGGTCGGCGAAGTAGCGGGCCACCGGCTCCTGGGAGGCGGCGAGCACCGAGATCCCGAAGCGCCCGGCCTCGGTCAGCGCCCCGTGCATCACCGCGTCCCGACCGACGCAGACCAGGGCCAGCGGCGGGTCGAGGGAGACCGCGGTGAACGAGTTGGCTGTCATGGCGTGCGGGGTCGGGCCGCCGACGGTGACGACGGTGACACCGGTGGGGAAGGCAGCGAGTGCCCGGCGCAGTGCCTTGGAGTCGGACACCGCGCCAAGGGGGTGGGGATGGACAGTCACATCGACCTCCTGCGGTCAGGCCCGTACGCCCGTGGCGTACGGCTTGAGCGCGGCCTCCAACGCCTCCGGCACCCGGGTGGGGACGGTGCGGGTGTTGGGGCCCCGCATGCACGCCACTCGCTGCGCGCCGCGGGCGACGAGGAACTCCCCGCCGTCGGCGTCCAGCCGGACGTAGTCGAAGCCGAACTCGATCTGGGTCTGCGCCAGCTCACGCAGGTGCATCCGGATGGCCAGTTCGTCGAAGGCGGTGATCTCGGCGAAGAACTCGCAGTCCACCCGCAGGGTGAACAGCTTCAGGTCCGACTGGAGGTCGGCCAGGACCGCCGGGGCCCGCTCCTTGAGGAACATCTCCCGGCACCGCCCCTGCCACCGCAGGTAGTTGACGTAGTAGACGTTGCCCACGATGTTCGTCTCTTCGAACCCGACCGTGTGCCGGTACTCGAACCAGCGCTCCACCGTCGTCACCTTCCCTCGGTCAGGATTGCGAACACCAACGGCTCGTCCACCCCGCGTACCGCGGTGACGAAGGTCGCCACCCGCAGCTCGCCGCTGGCGAACACCGTCCAACCAGGACGGGGGGAGGACTGGAGGGTCAGCGGCCCACCGGGCTGGCCACCGGCCTTCTGCACACACTCCTTGGCCGTCCAGACCCGGGTGGCGGCCGTGTCCAGGTCCTCACCGGTGTCCGAGGTCAGCAGCCGGGCCAGCCCGGCGTGCCCGCCGAGCAGGCCGTCCCAGTCCGCCTCCTCGCGGTGGGTGACCGCCTCGACGTCACAGCCGAGAGCACCGGGAGCGGCCACCGCCAGGGTCAGCCCCGCACCGTGGGCCACCGACACCGACCGCCCGCCCGGAATCTCCGGCCGACCGTCGGGACGGTAGGTCACCTCGACCGGCTCGCCGGTCGCCCGCTGCACGGCGATCCGCGCCCTGGCCCGGCGCCGGGCCACATGCCCGCCCGACTCGCCGTCGGCCTCGGCCGGGTCGTCCGGCTCGATCGCCACCGCCACCTGCGCGTCGAGGACGTCGCCCAGACCCCGCTCCAGGTAGGGGCCGAGCAGCGGCGCCACCCAGGGGCCCTTACCGTCCTGCTTGCGTACGGCCCGCAGCCGCAGGCCCTCCCAACGCTCCACGACCTCGCCGGCGGAGGTCCGCAGCACGATGTCGTACACGTAGGTGTCGCCGTCGCGGCTGCGCTCGGTGGCGCAGTAGCGCAGGTCGCCCCGGCCGCTGAGCTTCTCCCCCGCCGGGTGGATCCGCTCCACCCCGGCCGGCAGCAGCGTGGCGTCCGGCACACAGACCTGGTTGCCGTGCATCAGCGCGTCCCGCACACCGGGGTCGCCGAGCAGCAGGCCGTCCGGCACGAACTGGGCGAACCAGTCGACGCCGTCCAGCGCCTCCACCTCGGCGTCGACATGCCGGGCGGCGGCCCGCCGGTAGCGGCGCAGCCGCTGGAACCGGTCGCCCTGGAACAGCACGTCGCCGTAGAGCTCGTCGGCCGGCGACAGCGGCACCGGGAGGGTCTCGTCGGCCACCTGGTCGGGCGGGCCGTCGGGGGCACCCTCGCCGGTGAAGCGCAGGGTAGCGGTGAAGTGGTCGGCGGCGAACGCGGTCTCCTCGCTGCGGATGGCGACCTGGACGGTGTCGTCGTCGGTCACCGTCGCGGCCACCCGGATCCGGCTGCGACCGTACGGCGGGACGATGATCGGCCGGAGGAACTCGGCCCGTTCGATGACCGGCACCCGCGCGTCACCGGTGACCGCGCCGGCCACCTGGGCCATCGCCTCCATGCCGAAGACCGCCGGGAAGAGCAGGTTGCCGTCGAGGAAGTGGTCGGCCAGGTAGAGGTCCGTGCCGACGTTGAGGTCGACCTCGCTGACCAGTTCCACCCCGTGGTAGCGGATCAGGGGCCGCTCCACGAACCGCAGCAGGGGCAGCTCCGGCAGGTCGTACCGGACGGTGTCGATGCCCTCGGTACGGCCACTGATCACCACCACACCGGGCGCGTCCGGGTCGGCCAGCAGCCGGCGCAGGATCGCGATGCCCTGGTCCGGGGTGACCGGGGTGACTCCGTCGCGGGTCAGGGACTCGACCACGGAGAGCCGCTCCCCCATGCCGACCCCCGACCAGACCGACCACTCCAGGCAGATCGCCCGGCAGCCGGGGTGCTGGCGGCCGAACTCCGCGGTGGTCTCCGCCAACCAGTCGTTGGCGGTGGCGTAGTGCGCCTCACCGCGCAACCCGGCGCGGCCGATGATGCTGCCCAGGGTCACCAGCAGCTTCAGCCGGTCCGGGTCGACCGCCTCCAGGGTGGCCCGCAGGCCGTCGATCTTCGGGGCGATGGTCTTCCGGAAGGCCGCCATGTCCAGGCTGGTCAGCGACGCCGGCTCGTTGCGGCCGGCACCGTGCAGGACCGCGGTGACCGGGCCCAGCTCCGCGGTGAGTTCGGCGACGGCCCGGCGTACCTGGTCGGCGTCGGTGACGTCGGCGCGGGCGTAGCGGACCGTGACCCCGGCCTCGGCGATCCGGGTCAGGTTGGCGGCCAGTTCGGTGTCGGTCGCCGGGTCGGAGCGGCCCAGCAGCGCCAGGCTGGCCCCGCTGTCGGTGGCCATGGCCAGCGCGCACTCGGCGGTGATGCCCTTGCCGCCGCCGGTGACCAGCAGCACGTCCTCGGCGCCCAGGGCGGGAACGGACCGGGCGGCCTGCACCGGCATGGCGCGCAGGGTCGGCACCCGGCGTACCCCGGCGGTGTCGTAGTGCACCTCCCGGTAGTCGGCGGTGCCCGCCACCTCGGTCACCACCCGGTCCACCACGGCCGCGTCGTCCGGCAGGTGGACGATCGTGATCCGGGCGCGGGGCGCCTCCAGGCGGAGGGTCTTGGCCAGGCCGGCCGCGCCGCGACCGTGCTGGACCAGCACGTACCGGGTGCCGGGAGCACCGCTGAGGATTTCCCGGGCCCCGGTCAGGGCCAGTTCCAGGGCCTCCTCCGGGCAGGGGTCGGGCAGGCAGACCAGGACACCCTCGCCGAGGTTCGCCCGTTGCAGGGCGCCGGCCAGCCGCTCGGCCCAGGGGTGCCCGGGTGCGGCGTGCACCTGCCACCGGCCGACCTCGTTGGGGGCCACCCGCGCCGGGGCGGGCAGCTCGTCCAGGTCCAGCCGCCAGGGCCGGGCCCAGGCCGCCGCGCCGGCCACCACCGGGCTGTTCGCCGCCTCGGCCGCTCCGGCGGTACCGGCCAGTTCCTCAAGCGCCTCGGCCAGCTGGCGAACGGTGGCGGTGGCGAAGTTGGTCGGCAGCGCGGCCGCCGGGACATCCATCCGCTGGGCCAGGTGGTTCACCACCTGACCGACGGTGATCGAGCTGAGGTGCAGGTCGTCCAGGAGGCGGCTGTCCGGCTGCACGGTCTCCAGCGGCAGTTCCGCCCGCTCGGCGGCCATCCGGCGCAGCAGGTCCTCGATGGACTCGCCGGGTACGTCCTCGACCCTGCGGTCGGCGGGCCGGACGGTCGCGGTGGCCGACTGTGCGGCGGCGGACGCCGACAGTTGCAGGGTCGGCGCCTGCTCGCAGGGGTTGGCCAGGAAGGAGAACGGCTGCCCGACGTGCAGCGGCCGGGTCAGCCGGCCGTGGAACAGCCCGCTGTCGACCGGGGCGGCACCGACGACGTACGCCGCGCCGACCACCTTGAGCAGGCTGGCGATGGACTCCTCGTCGGTGTCCAGGGCGACCGCCGGCACCTCGGTGGTCCGGGAGGCCAGCCCGCTCAGCACCCGACCGGGCCCGACCTCGACGAACAGGTCGATGTCTTTCGCGGCCAGGGTGACGGCCTGGCTGAACAGCACCGGGTCGGTGATCTGGCGGCGCAGCAGGGCGGGCAGGTCCGTGTCGGCCGGCAGCACCTCACCGGTGACCGTGGAGACCAGCCGGCGGTCCAGCGGCCGGAACGGCTCGTCGGCGATGGTCGCCCCGAAGGCCTCGGCGGCCGGAGCCACCAGCGGCGAGTGGAACGCGTGCGAGACGGACAGGACGGTGGCGTTCAGCCCCGCCTCCTGCGCCCGCCGGCAGGCCGCCTCGATGTCCTCCTGGGTCCCGGCGATAACGGTGTGGTCGGGGCTGTTGTAGCCCGCGATCACCACCGGCAGGTCGGTGATCAGTGGATCGACCAGCTCCGGGGCGGCACCGATGTTGGCCATCGTGCCCGAGGAGCTGTGCTGGGCCATGGTCCGGCCGCGCAGGGCGGCGATACGCAGCAGGGTCGCCTCGTCGATCGCACCGGCCCAGTGCAGGGCGGCGATCTCGCCGAGGCTGTGGCCGACCGCCACGGAGGCCTCGATGCCCAGGGCGGTCAGCACCCGCAGACCGGCGGCGGCGCCGGTGACGATGCGCGGCTGCGCCACCTCGGTGGCCACCACGTCGCCGCCGGTGGGCAGGTTCGACCGCTGGTACACCTCTTCGGCCTCGACGAACCGTCGGCGCAGGGCGCCGCCGCTGAGGCCCCGACCGGAGCCCTGGCCGGGGAAGAGGAAACCGATCCGGCCCGGCTCGCTGACGTGGCCGACCAGGCATCGCCCGTCGGTGGAGAACATCCGGGTCTCACCGGCCTCCACGGCGTCGCGTACCTTGCGCAGTCGCCGTTCGGCGTCCTCCGGCGAGGAGACCACCACGGCCGCCCGGAAGGGCAGCTCGCGCAGCTCACCGTGCAGGGTCGCGGCCAGGTCGCTGAGCTGGGCGTACGCCAGCGAGGGCACGAACTCGATCAGCTGGTCCAGCCGGTTGACCAGGTCCTTCGGGGTGGCGGCGTCGACCACCAGCAGTTCGGCGTCCTGGAGGCCGGTGGCCACCGCCCGGGTCCGGCTGTCCATGGTGGAACGCCGACGCGGCCGGGAGCTGTCCAGCACGACATGGGTGTTGATACCGCCGAAGCCCATCGCGGTGATCCCGGCGCGGACCGGGGTGTCGGTGGGCCAGGCCTCCGCCCGGCGCAGCGCACGTAGTGGCGGATCGCCGTCGGTGAGCAGGGTGTGCGGGTCGACACAGCCGATGGCCGGCGGCAGCACCTCCTGGTGCACCGCCATCGCCGCCTTGATCAGGCCGGCCACCCCGGCCGCCGCCTTGGTGTGGCCGATCATGCCCTTCACCGAGCCGATGGCGGCCGGCGGCGCCGAGGGGTCCGCCTCCGCCCGGGCACGCGACAGCGCCTCCAACTCGGTGGCGTCCCCCACCTTGGTGCCGGTGCCGTGGCCCTCGAACAACCCGACCGTCTCGATGCCGAAGCCGCTGCGCTCGTACGCCCGGCGCAGCGCCAGCCGGTAGCCGTTGACCTCGGGGCGGGTGATGCCACCCTTGCCGTCGGAGGAGATGCCCCAGCCGGCGATCGTGGCGTAGATGCGGTGTCCTCCGGCGCGGGCCTCGTCCTCCCGCATCAGCACCACCATGCCGCAGCCCTCACCGGGCCAGAACCCGTTCGAGGAGCGGTCGTAGACCCGCATCTCGCCGGTGGCCAGGGCGCCGGTCTTGGCGAAGCCGATGATCTCGAAGGGGTCGATGGAGAGGTCGACGCCACCGGCGACGGCCACGTCCACGTCCCCGTCGATGAGGGTCTTGCAGGCCGTGGCCACGGACAGCAGAGACGAGGAACACGCCCCGTCCACGGTGTAGCCGCCGCCCTTGAAGTCGAAGTGGTTGCAGATGCGCCCGGCGATGGTGTTCGACAGCGCCCCCGCCAGGGTGTCCTCGTCGACCTCCGGGAAGGGGCTCTTGAAGGTCGCCTCGAAATCGTCGAGGAAGGTGGCCAGTTGGTCGTCGTTCCAGTCCTGTTCCTTCAGCGCGGCGGCGACCATCCGCCGGACGTACGGCCAGCGCAGGCGGAGTTGGTTGGCGCGGGAGAACTCACCGGTGAGGCTGTTGCCGACGACCACCCCGGTCCGCTCCCGGGGCAGTCCCTCGGCCATCGGAAAGCCGGCGTCGGCGAGCGCGGCGGCGGCGACGTCCAGCGCCAACCAGTGGGTGAGGTCCGTGGAGCGGAAGGTGCTACCGGCGATCTTGTACGCCACCCGGTCGAACTCGTACCCCTCGATGACCGCCGCGTTGCGCGCGTAGAACCGGTCCGGGGTCTTCGGGTCGGCGTCCCAGTAGTCGTCCAGCTTCATCCGCACGTCGGGCAGCCGCCGGAAGGCCCGCCTACCGGCGATTGCGTTCTCCCAGAGCTCCCGTGGGGACGTGGCGTCGGGATAGCGACACGCCATGCCCACCACAGCGATTCTTGTCATGCTTTCTTCGCCCTTTCCTCAGACGCCCGCGCAGCACAGAAAGATTCGCGCACGGCCTTCGGTGAATGAATCGAGTTAATTGCTTCAGGCCGACACAAGAACGTTTTTGATCCGCTGCCGCCACACTTCGTACGCTGGTAGGCCGTTCGCCGGCGCCACCTTGACCCGGGCCTCGTCGGTGACCGCCGAGGCCTCCTCGGTGGACAGCCCGCAGAGCACCCGGGTGGCCACCTCGTTGTGCGGCACCACCAGGCCGGCGCGCACCCTGGCCCCGGCCGCGAAGGCCGATCCCTGGGCCAGTTCCCCGTGGTACGCCCCGGACAGCTCGCGCAGCCGCTCCAGCTCCGCCTTGTCGGCGCCGCCGGCGTAGGTGGCGGCCAGGCCGGTACCGGCCCACAGGTCCGCCCGACGCCGCTCGGGGAACCCGGCGAACAGGCGGGCCAGTCGGTCCGGGTCGGCCCCGACCACGAACCAGGAGGCCCGGCCGACCCCCTGGTCGATCGCGCGGACCGCGTACCCGCCCGGGTCGTCGCCCGGCCACGGGAAGGTCGCCTCGCGGTACCGCCCCTCGATGTAGCTGGCGGTCCGGAAGTACGCCTGGTGGAAGCCGTAGCCGTCCAGCACCAGCCAGCGCAGCAGCGGGTCCGGCGCGGACAGCCGGGACCAGAGGAACCGGGGTAGCCGGGCCATCGCCCAACCCACCCCCACGTACGCCATGTAGACGTGCGGGTCACCGGGGCCGGTGAGGAATTCGGTCACCCGCCCGCCCCGTCCGGGCAGTGCGTCGCGGATGGCCAGGCCCATCGCGGCGCCCTCGTAGGCGAAGCCGCGCCAGGTGGGGGCCAGCCGCTCCAGTGGGGCCACCACGTCGTCTACGACGCGGGCCTCCGCAGCCTCGCCGAATCCGGCGAGGAACGATGCGCCGACGGTCTCCAGCCGGTCACGCGTCGCCTCGTCCTTGACGTGGAAACCCCGAACATCACACTTCGTCTGGGAAATGTCGGGGGTAAGAACACGCCGTCGCAGCCTTTGCCAAGCTCTCATCAAGCACTCCCCGGGCAACTAATATGCTGCCAATGGTTTCAGCCCGAACGGAGACTTTCTTCTTCACCATTGCGCCGCTTGACCGCAGTTTCGGACACACCGGATCGACGCCCACACAAGGAGCGCGAAAAATGGATAGCGGAAATCGCTAAGATACGGCCGTGGTGGGCACCGGGAAATGGGCGCGGATCCGGCGCCGCCACACCTCGTAGTCCGGTTCGGTGCCCTCGGCCAGGCCGCCGACCGCGACGTCGTCGGCCAGGGCGGCGGCCGCCTCGACCGACAGGCCGGCCAGGGCCGTCAGCCCGACCTGGGTGTGGGCCGGCTGGAAGCCGGAGAAGTGCCGGGCCTTAGCCGCGAAGACCGCCCCCTGTGCCAGGTGCGCGTGGTCCTCCCCAGCGGCCTCCACCAGGGAGCGCAGGCCGGTCAGGTCGGCACCGCCGGCGAAGGTGGCCGCCAGGCCGACACCGCTCCACAGGTCCGCCTGCCGGGCGGGCGCGAACCGCCGTACCGCTGCGGCGACATCCGCCACGGCGGCACCGTGGATGAACCACAACGCCCGGCCGATGCCCTGGTCGACGGCGCGCGGGAAGTAGTCCGCCCGGCCCTGCCAGGGGTACGCGGGCAGCAGTTCCTGCCGGGTCACCCACCGCTCGGTCTCGAAGTACGCCCGGTCGAATCCGTACCCGTCGACGGCCAGCCAGCTCATCGTCGGGTAGTACGGGGTGCCGCTAAGGTCGGGCAGCACCCCCTTCCACAGCACCCGCGGCAGGCGGGCCATGGCGAACCCGATGCCGATGTAGGTCAGGAAGGTGTGCGGGCGCCCCGGGCCGGCGAGCAGGTCCCGGGCCCGGTGGCGGCGGCGTCCCGGCATCGCGTCGAGGACGGTCAGCGCCATCGCCGCGCCCTCGTACGCGAAGCCCCGCATCTCCGGTTCGACAAGCTCCAGGCGGCGCTCCAGCTCCCACTGGTCCCGCATGTCGATGCCCCATTCGAACCCGCAGATCACCGCCTGCGGGATGGCTTCCAGCCGGCGCGTGACCGGACCGGGCACGACGGGGAAGCCCCGACGGGCGAAGGTCGTCTCGATCAGCGACGGGGTCAGGGCCAGCCGCCGCAGCGAACCCAGGGTGGTCGGCATCGTCGTCCTCCTCACGGCCCGGCGACATGCCGTAGCCGGGTGCACCCATCGTCATATGCCGAACACGTTGTGTGCGCCTTCGTTCATGCGCTCCCGGTCGGGCTCAGTGCCCGGCGGTCGAGGGCCCGAGCACCGGGCCCGACTGCCGGGCACCGACGAGCACCGCGGCCGACCAGGCGGCCCACGCCGCCACCTCGACCAGGGTGCGGTCCTGCGGGTGGTGGCGGCGGAACTCGTCGACGACCTCCTCGTTCACCTGGTACGAGGCGAACGCGGTGAGCAGGGCCAGCCGCGCGGCGGACCGGTCCGCCGGCTCCAGGTCAGCGATCAACCGCTCACACCAGTCGGTGCTGATCCCGGTGTCCTCGCCCCGCCAGTCGGCCAGTCGGATGGTCACCATGTCGCGTACCTCCGGGGAGAGTGTGGCTTCCCCGGCAGCGCGGAAGACCCGGTCGGCCGCGCCGATCGCGGCGGCGACAGCCGGCCGGGGCGCGGCCCAGGCGGTGTCCTCGCGCAGCGGTGCGGCGGGAAGCAGGCCTGCGGCCAGCCCCGGGGTGCGCGGATCGCGCAGGGTGGGGCGCATGACCCGGCTGATCCCCTGCTTGAACCGACGGCGGGACCAGGGGGCCAGCCCGGGCGGCAGCAGGAAGTTCGCCAGGAACACGTTCACCATGCGGGTCAGGTAGTGGAAGGCGACGACCACCCCGATCAACTCCGCCCGGTCGGCGGGGGTCAACCTGGGCGGCGGCGGTACGGCCTCATCGAGCAGGTGCGCGTTACGGGCCCAGGCCACCACCTCCCGCAGGGCCGGGTCGGCGATGTCCTGCACCCGGTCGCTGCCGACCGCCTCGGCGGCGTGCTCGCCGGTCAGGTCGTACATCCCGACGGTGTGCATGTCCGCGCAGTACGGGCAGATGTTGGCCACCGACACCGCCGCCGCCACCGCCTCCTTGGTGCCCCGGTCCACCGCACCGACGGTGACCAACGGTTCCCGCGCCACAGCCCAGTACGCGGCCAGCACCTGCGGCGACGGTGAGTGCATCAACGCGGGTGGAATCACCAGCCGCATCTCCTCGGCGACCTGCGCGTACACCTCGGCGACCAGCCCGCCGGCCGAGGCGGCGGGCACCGGGGTCACATACCTGACCTGACGTTGGACCACTGAGGATGCGACCCGACCGACGACCATCTCTGCCTCCATCCACTGACGTGCGTCTGGCCAGTATCAGCGCGTTCCGGCCAGCCGGAACGATCTCGGGCGGTCCAGGGCACGACCGAAGAAGGACACGCAGACATGGGCGGCTTGTCCCCATTTTCGGGGTTTTCCTTGCGAGCGCAACGACGAAGATGCGGTCCCGGTCGTCCCGTCGAGACCATGAGGACCCGACCAGCGAGTGGTGCCCGGCGGGTCACCGGAGCGGGGCACGGACAGGAGGCGATGCTGTGCAGCCCGACAATTCCGAGCGCGACCCGGAGCGGACCCAGGTGCTCGAGGCGTTCGCCGACACCATCATTCCCGGCGAGAAGCGGTTTCCCGGGGACCGCACCGTGGCCGGGGTGGCGGCCGGCGGCGGAGCGGTGGCGGCCGGTGCCATCGAGCTACTCGAAGACCCGGCCGGCGGTCTGGCCGAAGGGCTGGACTCCCTGGCCTTCGCCCTCAACGAGCACGCAGGGCAGTACGCCAGCGACCACGGTCTGACCCTGGACCCGACGGTGCCGCCCTTCGTGGCGCTGTCGTTCGAACACCGCACCGCCCTGGTGTCCATACTCACCCGGCCGGACCACCCGGAGAAGCAGATGTGGGTGGGCCTGGCCCTGTTCAGCAACATGGCCTTCGACAGCGCCGCGCACCTCAGCACCCCCGAGGCGCTGGCCGCCGGCCACCCCGGATTGCTCACCATCGGCTACGAACTTCCGCAGGAAGACGGCATCTGGCGCTTCGATTCCTTCTCCTACGGCCGGGAACTGGCCGACCTTCACCCTGACACGACGGCGACGGGCAGCCCAGCATGACCAGTATCGAATCGACCGACGTTCTCATCATCGGCAGCGGCTTCGGCGGGGCGATCCCCGCGTACCACCTGGCCGCCGGTGGTGCCCAGGTGACCGTGCTGGAGCGCGGCCCCTGGCTACAGGGCGAGGAGTTCGACCACGACTTCCTGCTCGGCTCGTCGTACACCCGGGTCTTCGACTTCGTGGTGGGTGACGGCATGAGTGTGCTCGGCGGCAACTGCGTCGGCGGCGGCAGCGTGGTCTACTTCGCCACCATGCCGCGCGCGCCGCGCTTCGTCTTCGAGCGGCGCGGCAGCATCGGCCGCCGGATGTGGCCGGCCTCGATCAGCCGGGACACCCTGGAACCCTGGTACGACCGGGTCGCCGAGGCGCTGCCGATCACCCGGCAGACCTGGGACAAGATCCCGTTCGCCGGTGGTCTGTTCGCCGCAGCCTGCAAGCACGCCGGGCGCACCGCCAACCCGGCGCCGTCCGCGGTCGACGTGGACATGTGCACCAACTGCAACTGGATGATGGCCGGTTGCCGGTTCGACGCCAAGCGTTCGCTGCTGATGAACTACCTGCCGGCGGCCCTGGCGCACGGCGCGCAGATCCGGCCACTGCACGAGGTGCAGCGGATCACCCGCAAGGAGGACGGCAGCTACCGGGTGCACTACCGGATCGTCGACGGCGAGGACTACCGCATCCTGCACGACGAGGGTGCGATCGACGCGAAGCTCGTCATCGTGGCGGCGGGCGCCGGTGCCACCCCGGTGATCCTGCAACGGTCGGAGCCCGCTCTGGGCACCATGCCGCACGCGGTGGGGCGTTACTTCTCCGGCAACGGCGAGCGACTGAACACCGCCGTCTTCGACGAGGACCGGGTGCGGGAGGTGCTCGGGCTGTCCCGCCCGGACGGGCGGGCCTATGAGGCGTACCAGATCGGGCGCGGCCCGACCGTGGCCAGTTGGGACCGGCTCGACGGCAACCTGCCCGAGTTCGAGCGGTACTCGCTGGAGCAGCTCTACTTCCCGCCGGGGCTGGGCACCATCCTGGCGCAGGCGCCCGACGCCACCGGCCCCAGCTGGTTCGGGGTGGACAAGAAGGAGATGCTGCGGCGCTGGAAGTCCTGGCTGACGATCTTCATCATGTCCGAGGACGACAACGAGGGCGTCTTCGGGCCGCCGCCGGAGACCGGCAACGCGCACCGCTTCTCCCAGCAGATGCTGGGGCACGGTCCGCTGAGCTACCGGCCGACCGAGAACACCCGGCGAGGCTGGTCGCTGGCCGACGCCGAGATCAAGGACATCCTGGAACGCGACGGGCTGGCCAAGGTCGAACCGTGGACGAATGACCTGGTCGGCGCGTACACGGTGCACCCCTTGGCGTCCTGCCGGATCGGCGACGACCCGGCCACCTCGGCCCTGGACGACCGACACGAGCTGCGGGGGCATCCCGGGATCTTCGTCACGGACGGGTCGGCCGTTCCCGGCGCCCTCACGGTGAACCCGGCCTCCACCATCGCGGCCCTGGCGGAACGTGCCGTGCCGGGCATCGTCCGGGCCGCCCAGGAACGGGGCATCTCCGTCAAGTACGGCGCCCCGTCCCCTGACGGCGCCACCGCGGGCCGCCGAGCCGTGCTCTCCCGCTGACCCATCGGGGCGTCGGCCGGCCATCCGCCGGCCGGCGCCCTGTTTCAGGAAGAGGTATCGGTGCGAAAGCTCATCACGAGGGTCACCCGGGGCGCCACGGCGGTGCAACTGCGGTACGTCGCACCGGTCGCACCCGGTCCGGCGCGTGGGCCGGTGGCCAAGGTGTATCACCAGGTCGAACGGGACTTCGGGATGCTCGCACCCCCGGTGGCGCTGCACGCGGTCGCCCCACCCCTGCTCGCCGCAGCCTGGACCATGCTGCGCGAGGCGTTGCTGGCACCCGGCCCCGCGGGCCGGGAAGCCCGGGAGATCGTGGCTGCCGGCGTCTCCACCGCCAACCGCTGCCCGTACTGCGTGGACGTGCACGGCGGCACCCTCGCCGGCCTGCTCACTGGTCCGGACGCGGCGGCGGTGCTGACCGGGCGACTGGCGGATCTGCGGGATCCCCGGCTACGCGACCTGGCCAACTGGGCCGTTCGCGGCGGGCCGCCGCCGTTCCCGCCCGAGCAGGGCCCCGAACTAGTCGGGGTGGCGGTGGTGTTCCACTACCTGAATCGGATGGTGAACGTATTCCTGCCGGACTCACCCCTGCCCCCGGTGCCCGGTCCGGTGGCGGCGGTGCTGCGGCGAGGCGCGGCCCGGATCCTGGGCGGACTGGCCCGTACGACCGTGGTCGCGGGTGAGTCGCCGGGCCTGCTACCCCCGGCGCCGGTGCCGTCGGACCTGTCCTGGACCGGTGGCCGGCCGCACCTGGTCGCCGCCTTCTCCCGGTCCGCCGCGGTGGTCGAGGCGGCCGGCGAGCGCAGTGTCCCCGAGTCGGTACGCCGGTTGGTGGCCGCGCAGCTGCCCCGGCTGGAGGCTCCCCCGCCCGCCCTGGACGGCACTACGCCCCTTTTGAGGGATATTCGCTGGCTAGCGGAGTGCGTGGCCGGCCTGCCGGAGCCGGATCGCCCTGCGGGACGCCTGGCGATGCTCGTGGCGTACGCCTCCTACCGGGTCACCGCCGCCGACATCGACCGGGTACGCGCCCACGGGTACGACGACCGCGCCCTGGTCGAACTGGCCGCCTGGTCTAGCCTCACCGCAGCCCGTTACCTGGGCACCCGGGTCGCGCCGGCACCATTCGCGGACTGAAATCCGCCGCACCATTGGCGATGCCCTGGTCGGACGTTTCCGCGAGGTCGCCGGCGCCCCTGGTCGATCCACCTCCGGGGGCGCCACCACCGATTTCGTACCCCCGGCGAGATCGGTAAGGTGCCCACGGTGCAGGTGTCTCACCGATGGGATGTGCGGCCGGCCTTGTTCCCACCTGTGGCCCTTCCTTCCCTGGTGAAGGTCGAAGGGGCGAGACGGTGCAGTGCGATCAGTGGGACCCGTACACTGACGGCCAGCGGGCCGTACCATTTCGACGATCATTCTCGAGCGCACCTAGATCAACGATGTAGATCCATGGGAGATTCAGCCGAATGATCAACCCCCGTCGTCGGATCACCAACCGACACAAAACGCCGACGACCGATTCCGTAAGATCGGGCGCAGGCAGTTCTGCAACCATTAACCCGGGTGCCAGAAATCGATTTCAATAACCGGCCCAAGATTAAGCCAGCATTAAGAAATCGCCGCCGCGGCCATGAGTGAATAAATCATCCAGATTCATCATCACTGGCAACAATCCTGCCCATTCAGCACAACCTCCACCGGGCGTGAGCAGGGCCCGGCTGGGCCGACTGGCAATTACCAACATTCCAGGGCAAATCGCGGAGGTCAGGCGCCATTACGGTAACCCACCGTCAAATTACGGCCAGCTCAGCCGGCCTTTTGGAAAGTGGGTCGTACCGCTATCCAAATAGGCGGTCGACGGGCGCATATCACCAGTAAAGCGCTGCTCATGACGCACCCCTCTTCACGATTGCGCTCTGTCGCCGTCCGGTGATTCCCAGTGTTGTCAATCGATCAGAGCTGGGTTAACCTCGACCAGAAGCAGGGGTCATCCGCCACGAACGGAGTAGATTAATAATGCGCAACGGCGCACTGCGGCAATCACCGTCATCACTCGATAAAGGCAACCGAACCAAACTCTCGTTATTTCCGCAGAACAATTATTGACCATTCAAGCACAATTTGCTTTCGGGTCAGTGGGAGGCATCATGGAGGAATCGAGCAAGCAAGCCGTGGACCGCGCGATCAACACGATGCGGGACAACCTCGGCGAGCAACTCACCGTCGACGACATGGCCCGGGCGGCCATGTTCAGCAAGTTCCACTTCACCAGGATCTTCCAGCGGGTGACCGGGGTGTCCCCAGGCCGCTTCCTGTCGGCGCTACGGCTACAGCGCGCCAAGCAGCTGCTGGTCTCCACCTCGCTCAACGTCGCCGACATCAGTCTGCGAGTGGGCTACAACAGCGTCGGCACCTTCAGCTCGCGGTTCACCCGCAGCATCGGCATGTCGCCCACCGCCTACCGACGGCGGGCCGGCTACGCCCCGCACATCGCCACCGACCCCGGCCCGACCGCCTTGTCCGAGGCGCGAGTGCACGGCCGCATCCCCGCCCAGCCCGGCGGGCCGAACACCCTGGTCTTCCTCGGCCTCTTCGCCGACCGCATTCCCGAAGGTCGCCCCGTACGCTGCGCGGTGCTGTCGGCCGGGGGTTCCTTCCGATTCGCCGCGGTGCCACCGGGCACCTGGTACCTGCTCGCCCAGGCCGTCGCCGCCGGCGAGGACGGCTCCCCCGACGAGGCCAACCACCCGATCGCGGTGGCCTCGCACGGGCCGCTGACCGTCAACCGGGACTCCGACATCCGGGTGGACCTGGACTTCCAACCGATCCAGAGCATCGACCCGCCCGTCCTGCTGGCCCTGATGGACAGCCGCGAGCTCGCGCTGGCCCGGCTCGCCGCCGAGGAGCAGGCCACCGAGGCACTGCTGGCACCCGCCACCGGGATCGCCCCACAGCTTTCCGAGGCCGGCCGCAAGGCGGCCTGAGGCCCGCCGGCGGGAGGGGCCGCCGCATGACCTGTGTCCCGGACGCTTCCGCCACGAGCGTCCCGGGAGACGGCCACTGATCCATCACCACTCCACATGGGAGAATCGCAGCGCGGGGCTGAGTTAACCAGCTGGGGGAGCACGATGCGCATCTCTGACCTGAGCCGCCGCACCGGCGTGCCTGTCGCCACAATCAAGTTCTACCTTCGGGAGGGCCTGCTCCCGCCGGGCCAACCGACCGGCCGCAACCAGGCGCAGTACGGCGAGTCGCACCGGCGTCGCCTGCTCTTCATCCGGGCGCTGACCGGCATCGGTCAGCTCGAGCTGTCCACCGTGCTGGAACTACTGGCGGCCATCGAGGATGACGAGCTCTCCCTGCCCGGGCTCTACCAGGTCGCCAACCGGTTGGTACACCCCGACCTGGACAACTCCAACGCCGCCGAGGCCCTGACGGCCGAACGGGCCGAGGTCGAGCGCTTCATCGACGAACTGGGCTGGCAGGTGGGAGACGACACCCCTGGCCGCAATCGGCTGGCCCACGTCCTAGCAGCGCTCCGCCAACTGGGATGCAGCTGTGGGGCCGAGTTCTTCCACCCGTACGCGCAATTGGCGGAACAGTACGCGGAACGGGAGCTGAGCCTGCTCCCGCATGACGGCATGGAGGTGGAGCGGGCCGCCGCGGTGGCCCGCGCGGTGCTGCTGGACGCAGCCCTCGGCGCGCTGCGCGAGATGGCCCAGGAGCACCTGGTCACCAAGCGCTTCGGTAGCCCGGACGCCACCTCCGAGGCGGCCCCGCCCGCACCGGGCCGCCTGTCGGCCGTCGACCCCCCGCCGGGGAAGGCCGCACGGAACCCCGGCCACCCGGCCGAGATGCCCTGCCCCTACCCCCGCGGGGCCGGCTGACCACCACCCGGCGCCGGGCACAGGACGATTCGCTGCCGATCCGGGACACCCCCACCCCGGCCGCAGTGTGTCCAGATTCGGTGACCTACCCGCCTCGGGCGGTGTGACCGGGCATGATCGTGCCCGGCACGGCGACGCCGTGCCGGGCACCCTCGTGTTTTGACCATCGTGGGGATTTGTGGTGGTCGAGGTCTAGCGGAACAGGGAGAACCCTGTCCATGATCTGAGTTCTCACACAAAGATCATCAATGGGCAGGGTTCTCGATGAGGAGCGTAACGGCTACCGGTGCCGGTGACCGCGAGCTGGGCCGGATCTTGTTGGATTCGTGGCGGCGGGAGTTGTACGAGGGTGTCCTCGTGTCCCGGTCGAGGACGTTGTTCTCGCTGGTCGACGAGTTGGCCGTGGACCAGGGACGGTGTGGCTGCCCGGCGCATCTGTCGTTGGGCGCGGTCACCGGGCACGCCGCGGCGTACCGGGCGTTACGCGACGGTGAGATCGATACCGGCCGGGCGTTGCGGGCGGCGTGCCGGATCGCCGTACGGTCCGGTCTGCCGCGGGTGTACGCCGTCGACACCACCGCCTGGCCCCGGCCGAACGCGCCGACCAGCCCGGACCGGCAACCGCAGTACACCCCGGGGGGCCCGCGCGGCGCGGCGCTGATCAAGACCGGGTGGCGGTATCAGCACGTCGTCCGGTTGACTCTGACCCCGGACTCGTGGGTCGTGCCGGTCCTGGTCGACCGCATCACCTCCGACGACGACCTGGTCGAGGTCACCGTCGGCCACATCGCACAGGTCTGCGCAGCCGACGGCGCCCGCCCGGCAGACCGGTCGCTGTTCCTCCTCGATTCCGGCTACCCTGCGGCCCGGATCACCCACCTGATCCGCGAACGCAGGATTCCCGCGGACGTCCTGGTCAGGCTCGCGACCTCGCAGACCATGTGGACCAGACCCGAACGCCGGGCCGCTCACCCGCTCGGCGGCCGGCCCCGCCGACACGGATTCCGGCTGACCCTGCGCGAACCCGACCTACACCCGGACGCCGGTGTCAGCGGACCACTCGACATCTACGGCACCGTCACCGTCCGAGCCTGGCACCACGTCCACCCCAAACTCACCCGCGCCAGCCGCGGCTTCACCGACCAGACCACCCTCCCGATCGTCGAAGGCACCGTCCTCCTCGCCCGGGTCCAGCACCTACGCCCCAGCCGCCGCGCCGGCGACCTCGCACTCTGGTACTCCGGCACCCGCCACGACCTGCTCACCCTCGTCATGACCTACCTGACCCGCTACGACATCGAGCACTACTTCCGGTACTTGAAGACCACCGCCCACGCCCCGGACTTCCACCCCCGCCAACCCGACACCCTGACCACCTGGCTCCGCCTACACGCCTACGCCTACCTACACCTGTTCTGCGCCCGCACCCACCTGACCCACCACCGGCTGCCCTGGGAACCCGCCACCACCACCCCGACTCCCGGCCAGACCCGCCGACAGGTTTCGCCCGCTCTACGCAACGCCTGGCAACCACCAGGCCACCCGAAACCCGGCCACCCCGGCCCCGGACGCCCCGCCGGAAAACGCCGCAAACGCCGCACCCGCTACCCCGTCATCCGCAAGAACGCCATCCACAAGGGCAAATAACACCCCACCCCCACACCACCACGAACACACCCACACCACACCGCCAGACCACCCTGCCCACACAACGGTCAAAACACGAGCGTGCCCGGCACGGCGTCGCCGTGCCGGGCACCAAAGTCAGCGGCTGGCCGCCGCGAACTGACCGGGACGCCGGCCCTCACCCGCCGGCCCGCGGTAGGCCTGCGCGATGTCGAGCCAGCCGTCGGCGATCTCACCGGAGGCCGTCAACCCCAGGTCGTCACGGTGGCGGCGGCGGGTGACCAGCAGGCAGAAGTCGACCGCGGGGCCGGTGATCCGCTGGGCCGAGTCCTCCGGGCCGAAACACCACACCTTGCCCGAGGGGGCGGTCAACTCGAACCGGAACTCCACCTCCGGCACCGGCAACTCCCGGGCCAGGTAGCCGAAGTCCCAGGTACGGACGGCGAAGGCGACCAGGTGACCGACCCGGTCGGTGTACTCCCGCCGTACGCCCAGGGCGTCGGCGATGTCCTGCCCGTGGGCGAAGGTCTCCATCATGCCGGCCATGGCCAGCACGGCAGCGGGCAGAGGCCGGACCAGCCACGGCACCATCTGGTCCGGCGGCAACGCGGCGAGAGCCTTCTCGGCACCGGCCCGCTCGGCCCGCCACCGGGACAGCAGGACCGGTGGCGGCTCCGCCAGGAACTCGGCCAGAGCGGCGTCGACGTTGGCGCTGAAGTTCGGCGTCAGTCGGGAGATGACCCCCTGGAATGCCTCCGGGTTCGACGCGGCGAGCGCCGCCAGCCGGAAGGTGGCAGCCAGGTGGGCAACCTGGTGAGCGACCGTCCACCCGGGCGCCGGGGTGGGCGTCGCCCAACCCTGCTCGTCAAGGTCGGCGACCAACCTGTCGATATCCTCGCCCTCGGCGATGAGGTCGGCGATCACGTTCGGCTGCTCCGTCACTCGAGTACCCCTCTTCGAATTGGTGATGGCAACGCGATGGCGCTGCCTCCGGCTAGTTGTTCGGCCCGATCAGGTCCGGGGCGCGGCCCGGCCGGGTCAGGGCTTGGGTGCGCAGTCCCGGCCCGGTCAGGGCTTGGGCGCGGCGAAGAAGTTGGGGAACCGGGCGGTCAACCCGAGCTCCCCACGGGTCTTCAACCGGCCCTTCATCACCAGCATCACCGCGTGTGCGTTACCGGTGACCAGGTGGACGAAGTCGACCGCGGCAAGACTCAACGTCAGCTGCGGTTTCGCGTCGACCCGAGGCGACAGGGTGCACACCCCGTCGGCGATGACCATCTCGTAGGAGTCGACCCCACCGTCGGCCCGGTCACCGATGCGCCAATGCACCACCGCACGGGTCTTGCCGGCAACCTCAGGTCGGAACACGGCCGGCATCGCGCCGATCAGGTGATCGAGAATCTCAGCCCGCCGATCACCGCGCAAAACCTGACGCAGCTCGTCAACCGGGGTGCGCTTGACCAGCCGGGCGAACTCGACAGGATCCATGACTTCGACTCGTGCGTCGTGGATGGACATGGCACTCCTCCATCGGCGGATGACGGACACGCCCGCCCGCCTGCCGGCTGTCGCCGACCGGCGGAGGTGACCCCGCCCGTCTCAGTCGAATCCGCGCAGGATGTGCGGCTCGCCGTCGTCCTCGCCGGACCAGCGGTACAACTGCTGCGCCCGGACCCACAGGTCAAGGCTGCTCGGCGGTTCGACGGAGGACGGGACAACGGGTGCACCGGCGGCCGTGGTCGGGTCCGGCGGGGCTTCCGAAGCGGATTCCTCGGTCATCGCCACCCCCCTTCCCTTGCCACTCATCCTCACCGCGATGCCCGACCGCGGGCATCTCCCAGGCTGCGCAGGTGATCGTCGCAGCGCTGCCGACAGCCAAACTGGCCGCTGCGATTCAGACCCGTTGCCCTGGGATCTCCTGACCGTTGACGGTGCAACCATGAGGCTTCCGGATACCGTGGCGGCCGCGCGCCTCCTGCAATCCGGCCGAGCGCCTCGCATCGGCCGGATGTTTCGACTGGGCAGGACCGAACAGCGACAACCAGGGGGAAGCGATGCGAAAAGACGAACTGCGGGATCTGGTACGGCGCAGCCCCTGGCTGATCCAGGCGCTGGGCGTCGTGCGGGACTCCGCCCTGCCGGACGCCTGGATCGGCGCCGGCGTCATCCGCGACCTCGTCTGGGCCGAACGGTACGGCAACGGCTTCGACCCGAGCTCGGTACGCGACGTCGACGTCGCCTTCCTCGACCCGACCGACCTCAGCCGCGACAACGACGACCGCGCCACCGAACGGCTGGAAACGGCCTGGCCGGAGCCACCATGGGAAGCGAAGAACCAAGCCGCCGTACACACCTGGTACCCGGCGAAGTTCGGCGGCGGTGCGGTACCGCCCCTGCGCAGCATCGCCGAAGCAGTCGCCACCTGGCCCGAATACGCCACCGCCGTGGCCATCCGCCTCGACCCACACGACCACATCGCCGTCTGCGCACCACACAGCCTCGACGACCTCCTCGACGGGATTTGGCGACCCAACCCCAGCAGAGTCAGCCCGGAAATCTCCCGCCAGCGACTCGCCCGCCACCGCCCCACCGACCGCTGGCCCGGCGTCCGTGTCATCACCTGAACCGCCCCACGACTCACCCGACAGCCGCCGACATGGCCAACACCCGCCCGTTCGCGGCCCTCCGAACGCGCCCCAAACGGCCAGCCGTGATCTTGGATGATGTGTGCGGCGTGTGCTCTCCAGCCGATACCACCCTGGGTCAACCGATGCCACACCAGGGCAAAGCAGGCCAACGATCACGATCGCAGACGTGGTCGGTGTGATCGACGTGTGGTCATCCGCCGCCCCGACCCGCCGGAACAACCCAGGCCACTCCCTGCCACCCCGGGTCAACCCGCAGGCCGTTAGACTGGGCCCTCGCGCCCTCGTAGCTCAGGGGATAGAGCATCGGTTTCCTAAGACGACGCTCTATATATAACCATCGGCTTACTACCTGCAAGTTCTTGTTCTGTTTGCACGTTAGTGGGTCGCACACGGGCGTTGCTGTGCTCGCTTGCTGAAGATCAGCAGAATGGGCGTAAGTCCTGCTCAGGCGCGCCAGTTGCACACGGTGGACTACACCTCGCCCGTCGTGCCGCCCACGCACTCAGGAGTTCCACCTTCGCGGCTCCCACCCCTTCTGGCTGAGTCCGATGGCGTCTAGGACCACCTTCTGCCGCCCGAGCAGAAAATCGATGGTGTCGATCTTGAAGTCGACACCATCGACGGGCAGGTCGGGGGAGGTGAGCGTGTCGATGACGTCGTTGAGCGAGCGGGGCTTGCCGTGGCTGGCCATGTACCGGAAGGACGTCGCGTAGATCTCGTCGAAGGGCAGTGGCCGCAGACAGAGCTGCTGCGGCGTGGCCACGGCCCACGTCCAGGTGATTTCGGGGAACGCGGGCCAGCCCTTGGGCATCTCCACGACAGCACTGCCGGATGTCAGCTCCGTGCGGAGGCGGTTGACTTGGGTGGCGGCTGAACTAACCCAGTCCTCGATCTTGGTGACTTCGGGAAGCGAGATGGCGTCGATAGGCCACTTGATCTCGAGACAGAGGCCTCGCCGCTGGCCCGGGTCCACCGCCACCACGTCAAGGTCGCCAGCCGTTTGGCGGTCTTGGCGCCGGGCTCGTATCCGGTCGGCCACAAGGACTCCAGGTATCTGACCGAGCCAGTCCTTCCACTTCACTGCCCGGTTGCCCTGCCGTTGACCGACGGGCCCGTACCGGCCGGGGTCGTACGCGGAACTACGCAGGATGATCGCGTCAATGACCCGAGGCGTGATGAGCGGCGGGCACACGATGATGGTGTCCTCGAGCTTTGCCAGCGGTGATACGCGGCAGGAGCGGCCGCTAGCGTAGGTGAGGCGTTCGATGATGGCGTCGATGCATGCTGTCGAAACCGTTGGAAGAAGCTCGGTCGTCATCTCCAGCAGCGTGGTCCGACGAAGGCTCGCCAGAGTCGTCTCGGTGCGCTTGAGCATGCGCGCCGCCGCCTCGCACAGTGAGGCGAATCCCATGACGACCGACAGCACATCAGCGACTTGGCCCACGGTCAGGCCGCCATCGAGTTGGAAGGAGTCGGGGAGGTTTCCCTCCGGCAGCGCGTGGCGGTAGGCGTCGACAGCCGTTTTCGCGCGCTGCGCCGCCGCGCGGAGGACATCCGCCGGGGGGGAGTTCTCGGGATGCTCTTGGCCGGCTCCGGATCCACGCCCGTTCGACCGACGTGATTCCGGGAAGGTTGGCAGGGGCGATGGCGTGTTCGAGGAAGGCGTCGGCCGCCTCGACTGCGGGATTCCAGCGGTGTCGGATCCGGAAGGCCTCGCCACGACGGCGAACCTCGTAACCACCGGCCCTGAGGGTGCCGCGGAGGTTGTCGAGGCGGGTCGCTTCCAGGGCGGCGAGGCAGATATCCGCGGCCTCTACGTCTTCGCAGGGCCCTTGTCCCACGGGAATCTCGTGGTGCCACGTGATGATCTGAGCGAGGACGGACTCCCATGGCACATCGCTATCACGCGCTTGAGCAATCTCCATTGCACGGAGGCGAGTCGCATGCTGGAGCAGCGTGAGCAACCGCTCCGGCGCGGACCGCCAGCCGGGAAGATCGCGCGCCGCCTGTCGGCGGCTGTCGATGAGGCTCTGGAGCTCGTCGTCGGGTCTCACGTCGTCATCCCGAGTCTCCCCGCCCTCTCGCTCCTGTCGATTTGGCCTTGTCGATTGTTCAGCATTGGCATGGCCGTGGCGACCCCCCAACGCCGGTGCTGCGGCTTCGCCGGGCCACAGTCCGTTGCGCCATCGAGGGCGCCGGCCGGGCTTGAGGTCAGTGTCGGCACAGGATGTCACCATCGCCGAGCCAGGTTGTCGGTGCCGACTGGTCAACTTGCCGGGCGACCGGATCCGTCAGGAGGAACGAGTCGTACGGAGGTCCCGGGCCTGTTCATGCGCTCGCTTCTCTTTCCGGTGCCTGCCGGTGTCGGCGCCGGCTGAACTATTCAGGCGGAGCCGACATTCCGGGTGCGCACGCCAGTGTTGGCTCCGCGTGAAAATTCAGCCCGGCGTTGACAGCGGCTGGTGGTGCGGGCAGGAGAAAGGCTACGGCGGCGTACCGCAAACCGACAAGGTCCTCAGGGCTGGTCACCAGCCAGTTGCACGTCCCACGTCTTGGCTGCCGAGGAGACCGAGCGGCAGGCAACTGTCCGGTCCGACCCTCCAGGCACCCACTCCCAGCTGCCACGTTGCCTGCGCATCAAGGCCCGAGCTCAAAGACAGTACGGTGTTCATCGTCGCATGTGGTGTGAGGAGGGGCGATGCAGGTCCTCTATGTCGTGGAGTTCGAGGTCCGGCCGCGGGACGACTCAGTCGATCCGTACGCGGTGACGCTGGCCAGCATCGTTTCCTGGCTCGCCTTGGCCGCAGGCCAGAGCGTTGACCAGAGTGCGATGGACTCCAGCGGTCGTCTCGACCTTCGGCCAAATCGGTCCGGTGCTCCGCGCACAGCCGTCTGGGATGTCGCCGGTGCAGAGGACTCGAAAGCGATCCGAGTTGAGGTCCGCGACGAGAGCCGGGAGTCGGGCCCTGTTTTCGTGACCCGGCTGACGCTCGGACAGCTCGACTCAGGAACGACAGTCCGCGTATCGATGGCAAGGGAGAGCTCACCGACATGGCTCTCACCCGCGCCACCGGCGGACCTCCGGCAACCAGGCGTCATCCGTTCGCTACTCGAAGACGACCAGATCGTGCTCTCGATCGTCGGGCAGTTGCAAGACGGCCGCTACCTGCAGGTTCGTACCGATGCTGAGGTCGCCACTCTAGTAGACGCCATTCGCAAGCCCTCGCGGCTGCCGATCCTGCTCGTCCACACCCGAACACTGCCTGCACTTGCGGCAGCTCGGACAGCCGCAGCGAAGCTCGTCGGCCTTGTTCGTGTCGTGACTCTCGACTATCGAGCTTCGCGTGCTCTCGACGCTGACCTGCCCGGGTACGCGCCACCACTCGCAGGGGCTCGGCTGGTTTGGAGCGATCCATCCGCCCCCACAGTCTCGTTTGACGAGTCGCAAGTCAGCTCCGCGGACTCGGATACGCTGCGAGCTCAACTGATGCGTTTGCTCGCGCCGGTCTCGGTTCTCGCACGCGGTCTGGACCGCGCCTATCGTGAGGCGCGTCGCGCAGAGATCGCTCATCAGGATCGTGATGCACGAGCCCGGACAGAACATGCGCTAGCCGAAGGCGACGCCAGCGCGCAGATTGAAGCACTGCGAGATGAACTGGCTGCCGCCCGTGCAGGCGCCGATGATTGGCAGCAACTTGCTGCAGAGGAGGAGCAGCGGGCCGACCGCTTCCAGATGGAAGCTGGGAAAGTGCCTGCACTCGAAGCGAAGATCGAGCAGCTCACGATTGCGCTCCGCGCAGTCTCCATGCCGGGTGACGCTGAGGCGACTGAGGAGGATCCGTGGGCTGTTCTTCCCGGGCTCGTTACGGGCGACGCCTCCAGTGCGGAGAACCTCTTCCTTCATCTCGCGGATGCTGCAGCGGGGCGCATCGTTTTCACGGATCGAGCTGCCTCGTCCTGGAAAAAGAGCAAGTACCCCTTTCCAGACGAGATGGCCGAGTGTCTGACCAAACTTGCTCGCGTGGCGGTCGCGCTCTACGACGGCAGCGATCGGAACTACCCGCATCTCGACACGTGGATAAGGGATGAGTTTGATCTCAAAGTCGCCTTGCAGGACGACAAGATCGAAAAGACCTCAAAAATCCGATACTTCGACTATGAGGGCGCGACGCACGACCGAACTCCGCACGTCAAAGTGAGGGATTACGCGCCGCCGTCGCAGGTGGGACGGATCCACTTCGCGCTCGACCCCGAAAATCGCAGGCTGATCGTCGACCATGTAGGGCTGAAGCTGTACTGATCGACACCGCAAGAGCACACTGTGCGGTGTGACGGCCTCGAAGCTCGTGATAAGCGTGAGCGGCGGCGCGATGATCATCGCGGTTGGCGCCAAGCGGATGCGCCGGATCAGCGTGTCAGCGTCCCCAGGTTCTTGATCCGATCGCCCGCTTTCGGATGCCACAGCAGTTGCGTGCGCCGCCGGACGGCGTCGCTGAGTCCCACTCTGTCCGCCGCTCGCAGTACTCGTCCTCGCAGCGCGTCCCTTTCTGTCTCGCCGTAGATGAGCAGGGCGCCGCACTCGTACCCACGTTCCGCTTGAAGGAATACACTGAGGGTATCGATGTCTTTGCGTAGCGGCGCGGGCCTGAGGGGGGCCGCTGTCTTGACTTCAACCACGACCGCGTTGTGCCTCCAGTCCCCAGGTTTGTGCCAGACCAGGTCCGGCTTGTGTTGCCCGCCGTCGATGACCGCGTTCAGGCCCGCCTTGTCAATTTCTCCTGACAGTACGTAGGCGGGTGCGCCTGCGGCTGCGCCCCAGGGCCCTTCGCTCAGCACCCGGATCTGGTGGTAAAGCTCGTAGCAGTACACACGTTCGCGATAGCGCGTCACAGGTCCGGTGGTGTTCTGAACTGCGACCGGAAGGAGGAACCAGCGCTCGGGTACGCGCCGGGCTGCCTCGTCGAGAAGCCTCAGGAATGCGGCCACTGGCTCGGGGGCAGACGGGTCCACGATAGAGCCTTCCTCGTCGTTCTACCACAGTAGTCTGCCGGGGCTGGCCAGCTACTGCAAACAGGCACATGGAGGTCAATCATCGCAGGAAGTCATCCGCTTCCTGAAGGGCTACGTCGCCAGACAGATCTTCACCCTCGGCACCGAAGCTCTGTCACCAGCGACAACGCCGATTTCCGCGACTTGTCAAACATGGGGGCGTCATTACGCGGTGAGTTCCCAGTCTCCGTAGCCTTTGCCGGTGAAGGCGGGGCCGTCGTCGCCGCAGCCAATGGCGGCGATGACTTCCCTGGCTGCAGCTGCGTCTCAGGTGAGCCGGGCCGGGCTGTCCCTGTGATGTCGATGCCGACGTCGCGCATGACTTCAACGGCCACCGGGCTGATCTGTTTGGCGGGCAGAGCGGACCTCGACGGTGTCGTCGGCAAGGCGGCGGAGCCTGCGCGTCCGGCCACCTGGGAGCGGCCGGCGTTGTGGACGCGGATGACGCGAAACGATCGCCCGCATGCTGCAGACAAATAACGACTCAGGACGCTAGTACGGCAGCCGCCGTTTGAGATCTTGCCGCTCGGATGGGGTGGACGCGAGGCGGCCACCGCGTGATCGTCTGTACGTTGTGGACATAACTTCAGATCTGGCGGTGGCCGCGTGCCACAGCGTAGCTGTTGCTCGGTGGGAGCGGGTGCTGGCCGAGGTGCTGGGCTGCTTCGCGGGCCGGTTCGGCCGAGTGGAACCGCGGCGGGCGGCGGGACAGTTCGTCACGGGGCTGCTGGCTGACCTTGAGGTGAAGACGTGTTGGCAGTTGGCGGAGCAGGCCGGACACGCCAGACCGGATGCGATGCAGCGGTTGTTGTATCGGGCGGTGTGGGACGCTGACGCCGTCCGCGACGATGTGCGGCAGCTGATCGCGGGCCGGTTCGGCTGCCTGGACGCGGTCCTGGCAGTCGATGAAACCGGTGATCTGAAGAAGGGCATCCACACGGTCGGGGTGCAGCGCCAGTACACCGGCACGGCGGGACGGATCGAGAACAGCCAGGTCGGGGTGTTCCTGGGCTACGCCGGCGCCGACGGGCACACCCTGATCGATCGGCGGGTGTATCTGCCGGCGTCGTGGACCGAGGACCGGGACCGCTGTCAGGCCGCTGGCGTGCCTGACGAGGTCGAGTTCGCCACCAGATCGGAGCTGGCCGCTGAGATGATCACGGCGGCCCTGGACGCCGGGGTGCCGGCCGGGTGGGCGGCTGCGGACGAGGCCTACGGCAACAGCAGTGCCTTCCGCGCGCATCTACGTGAACACCAGCTCGGCTATGTCCTGGCGGTGTCCCGCAGTCACCTGGTGCCGATCGACGGTGGCAAGACCCGCCTGCGCGCCGACCGGATCGCGGCTGACCTGCCCGCCTCGGCGTGGCAGCGCCGCAGCGCCGGCACCGGGTCGAAAGGGCCGCGCTTCTACGACTGGGCCTGGCTCGATGACGTGTGCACCGACGCCGACCCCGACGACGGCGGCCGGCACAGCCTCCTGATCCGCCGCAACACCAGCACCGGCGAGCTGGCCTTCTACCGCTGCTGGACCCCGCAACCGGCCATCCTCGCCCAACTTGTGCGGGTCGCCGGCATCCGCTGGAGCATCGAGGAAAGCTTCCAAGCCGCCAAGAGCCAGGTCGGCCTGGACCAGCACCAGGTCCGCCGCTGGGACTCCTGGCACCGGTTCACCACCCTCGCCCTGGCCGCCCTCGCCGTCCTGGCGATCTGCGCCGCCGACGCCACCGACGACGATCCAGCCGACACCGGACTGATCAAGCTCACCGTCAACGAGACCCGCCGCCTCATCAACGCCTACCTCATCCGCCCGACCAGCGACCTCACCCACCGTTTGCACTGGTCAGGCTGGCGACGCCAACATCAAGCCCGAGCCCGACGAGCCCACTACACACGCCGCCTCAACATCGAACTCCAGCCATGATCCCGAACGGCGGCTGCCGTACTAGGGCAGCCCGAACCTTTGGATCCTGCCGACGTCCACTATCAGCGCGTCCAGCGGGCATCGGGCGAAGGCCTGCGGTAGAACGAAGTGGGTCCATAGGCGCCGTTGATCGGCGATTCCAATGAAGGCGAAGTCCTGGGCGAGTTGGCAGGCGACGAACAGTTTCGCGGACTCCGTGGCGTCGGCGGCTGTCATCGCTTCGCCGATCGCCATGAGTTCCGGAGATTCCAGGAGGACCCGACGTGGCACGTACGCCACGCACCCACCACCACCCTTGCCAGCGTCGAAGCCGAGTTCGATGAGTTCCTCCTCCGCGCAACCGAGGGTGAAGGCCGCCATCGCGTGGAGGTCCGTGGGCTCAGGCCACCCCTGTGGTCGGTGCGGGCCATAGGATTGTTCACCCGGAAGGATAGTGCCCGCTCCAGGACCAACCGAACCTCGGCATCGGTGTATCTCGCGGTATACGCAGCCCGCGCTAACCTACTCAGGTCCGGGCCTAGCGCGCGCAGCTGGCCCTGCGCCGCCCTGATCGGTCTCAGGAGCTGAGATCTTATCTCGTCGGGGACATCGGCTGCGGACAGCCGCGACCGCTCGGCCGCCAGCCAGTCCGACAGCAAAGGCACCTCGACGTGTGCCGGCCTGACCTCACCAGTCGGCTCGAACTCGTCGCCGTCGCCAAGCATCGGTCGCCAGTCCGCAGTGAACAGGTGCTCGGCCTGTGCCGAGCCTCGCAGCCGGCCAGCGGGTGGTTCCGCTCCGTCGTCCCACCGCGCCGGTGGCTGCGCCGACGCTCCGTGCACCGACGTTAGGTGGGCAACGACGACGGCGGTCAGGTCGGCCGCCGGGTTCACGGATGCTGGATCCGATGCTTCCGTAAGGGCCGCCGCTGGCGCCCGCCGCAGCGCGGCCACGACCCGGATCACCTCGACAGCCGCATAGAAGGCCACCGGCACCAGAGCGGCCGGCCACACGCGGGGAGAAGTCGTGACGATGTTCGTGGCCAACCCGACCAGGGCACCCGCTAGCACGGCGGCGATTGCCAGCAGACCGTGGAACCATGCAGGACCGCGCAGTCGGATCACACGAACCACGATAGGGCCGCTTGCACGCAACTCCACGGGGCCGCGGGCGACGGCGGCGCCACTTCGGTACGCAGCGGCGCCTGCGGGTGGCGGTTTCTTGTCAGGGCTGAGCGATCACTTTCATGCGGACGGCGCGAAGCGGTCAATGAGGTAGCGGGCAGCGGTGGTCAGCGCGTGGGTGCGAAAGTGCGCCTCACCAACGGGCGAAGTCCCTGGATGCGAGCCGTTGGTCTGCACGATTTTCCACAGTCCGCGGATGTAGAGGCCGCCGTCGTCGGCGGGAAGGTACCCCTGGTCAATCAAGAAGCTAATTGCCCTACCACCCGCGCCCTGGCTGGTTCGGGAAAATCCCTGTTGAACGGCCAGATGGGCGACCACTTCCTCGAACATAGACCGTAGCTGCCCGTTGGCAGCCTCGTGCCGCCCGTCCGTCAGGCTGTCCACGGCTTGCCGGTAGTGATTATGTGCGACGGTCATTCCGAGCCGCTGGAAGTCCTCTTCGAGCGCGGATACCAGTTCCCCCAGCGGAACGTGAGGCTCATCGAGCGGGAGAATTCGGGCTTGGCCGTCGGTCCGGCGAAGGTCGTAACCCGCTGATCGCGTAGCCTCACGCAGCCGGTTGAACTGGTCATCGTCGCAGCGTTCCGCGACCAGGGTGATGAACTCCATCAAGCCCTTGGCAACGTCCGTGTCCTTCCCGACAGCCTTCACCGCGCCGCCTAGCGTACTGGCGATCAGCTCGGTCTTGGCGTAGCGCTGTGAGCCGGAGCGAGGTGGCGGCTGAAAACGTTGCAACCCACACTCAAGGAACCGCAACTCCAGATCGGAGCTGGTGAACACGGTCGCGTACTTGCCAGCTTGACCTACCGCCCGAGCCAACGTGAATGCCACGACTCCATGCTCCCACAAGCAGCGGTGAACGGTCTAACGATCCGATCGACGCATTCGTCGTTGCCCTTCGTCGATATTGCGGCAGTACGGATATTGCAATGGCGTGAATGGGGTGACCAGCTGGGCCAGGCCCCGGCCCGCCACCATGAGGATGAGGTGGGATTCAGCCTGCCGTTGACCTTCGGCTCCAGCCCGGTGTAGCTGCGGACGAGATCTCCGTCACCAAGTGTGACCGCGGTGAGTGTCGGCGGAGGGGCTTGTCGGCTGGTACTGCTTGCTCGGGTGGCGGCCCCGCCGTAGCTCGATAACCAGGTCACCGGTGTTGCGGCCGCGGTGAACCAGATGCCAGCCCTTGGGCACGTGCCCGCCAGAGCGCACCGCATGGATCAGCCGGCGCCACGCCGCCCTCACCACTTCCGGCGGGTCCAGGACCTGCACGGACCCTTGCGCCGCCTCGATCAGGTCCAACAGCCCCTGCACTGAGGCGGGCGGCATCGTGGAGCCGGGCAGGGCGTCCATGCAAGGATGTTTGCACATCTGTGCGGGACGACGCGGGAGGCTGGCGGCTGCTCCGCGACGCCCCTCTACGTAAGGCAGGGGTCGCCAAGGTGTACGGGGCGGGATTCGACGAACACGCGGCCGTAGGCGAGTAGCTCGCCAATCCGCTGCTCAGCGTCCTCCTTGCGCGGCATGCGGCGCACCAGTCAGCGAGTTTTGGTCAATCGTGCCCTGCACGACGTGCAGGGCCTGCAGTCGCGCAGCTCCGACTCCTCGGCGGCCCTGATGGCGCCATTCGAGGAAGCCCTTCGTGGTACCCACACCTGAGCGACCAAGTCAGCCCTGCGGCGAGCAGCGCGGACATGAAGTTGTTGCACCGCTCTGGCACCCTCGACCCGTACGCATTTCCTGCGACAAGCCGTGAGTTGCGCGATGGGCCAGGTCCGCAAGCTCAGGACGTCGCACGCGACACCGGCCTTCGCCCACGCCTTTGAGACGTTCCTCGTCGCGCACACCGCCGTCGGCGCCTGGTCGCTCGGCACCGCCGTCGGGTATCGGCAGTTCTTCGGACCGCGACGCCACATACAGCCGTGTCCAGCTCCGTCGAGTACGCCGTGCCCCTTACTGTCGGGTGGTGCAGCGATGGGATTCGCTCAATGAGCGGCAGCTCGACCTGCTTCGCCGGATCCACGGCGGCGATGACCTCAGCGGCCCGGACGGCGTCGAGTACCGCCGGTCGGCGCGCGCGCTCCAGGACCGGAACCTGGTGACGGTGACACGCAAGGCAGGGGTGTGGAAGGCGTCCTCGACCGACGCCGGTCGCTTCTACCTCGAGCATGGCCACCATCCCGATCATCCCGACCACCGTGCTTCCCTCCCGCGGTCCGAGACGCCGGCACCCGGCGACAACACCGGCGGCGTTTCGTCGGCGGACCTGCTGCGATCGGCTCGCGAACTGCTCGACCGCCTACAGCACGAGGGCGGCATGGCCCGTATCGATAGCCCCGACAGCGGAACGCGGCCCGGTACCGCCGGATCATTCACGCGCTCAAGCAGCAGGGACTTGTGCCATCGGGTCACCACCTGCGCCACACTGGCCGCGACGTCGGCGACATCGTCATCCGCCTCTACACCGGCGCCGGTCCGGACGAGACCGACTGGAACCGGATCCGGCTCAACACCCGACGTGTCACCACCGACCCGCACCTGGCGATCAGCGCCCTCGAAGCCGATCCGACCAACCTCGCCGTCAGCCCGGACCTACTGCCCCGGGCGATGCTGCTGATCCAGCAGCTCGCCGGCGAGGCCGTCCGGCGTGGGCACCGGCTCGGAGTCAACACCAAGGCGAAACACCCGCGGGTGTTCCTCCAAGCCGGGCAGGTCCGACGCACGGTCACCCTGACCGAGGAACGCGACCAGGTCCCGCACGAACCCACCGCCGAGGAGCTGAAGGTGCTGCGCCTGCGGCCGTGGATGAAACCCGCGGAGTTCGACGTCGTCGACTCCGGCAGGCTCCGCTTGGAGATCACCCGGGCCGGACACGACAACCGGGACACCTGGACCGACACCCCACGCGTACGTCTGGAACAACGCGTCGCCCAAATCATCCAAGGGTTCGAGGCTGGCGTCACCGCCGACGAACAGCAACGGCGGGCAGCCGAAGCCGCGCGGGAGAAAGCCGCGACCGAGCACCGGCGGCGGCAGGAGGAAGCCGCGGCCGAGCGCAGACGGCAGGAGGAGGCCACCCTCGCCCAATGGCACGCCGCGATGGCCGACGCCCGCGTCCGGGCCACGGACAACATCCGCGCGGACACCTTCCGCAACGCCTACCAGGCGTGGACCACCGCAGCTGACATCCGCGCGTTCTGCACCGCCCTCGAACAAGCGGCCGAGGGGCGCACCGGCACCGGCGGATACCTCGCCAACTGGGTCGCGTGGGGCAGGGCCGCCGCCGACCGAATCGACCCCATCCGCAATCCCCGCGTGCTGGCCGACATCGACTACAACCCCGAACCCGGACCCGACGACCTGCGCCCGTTCCTCGGTGACTGGAGCCCCCACGGACCACGCAAGGAGCACCGCCCTGATCACGACCGGCAGGGCCACACCGGCATCCGCCGACAGGCGGCATCGTGGCACCACGGGCTGCGCGACCGGGGCGCCTGACGTGCGTCGACACCTCAACCGTCACCACACTCCGGCCGGATGCGCACGAGCCTGCGCGGGGACCTGCCGCCATCGCGGCGCGAACCGTCAAGCACGACCCCGTACCACGCAACAAGCGACGCTCACCCGAAGGACGGCTGGATGAGAATCGACCCCTCCCGCTTCACCGTCGGCGACGAATGGGCGTACCGACAGTCGGACCACGCACCGTCCGAACGCGTCCGCATCCTGGCCGTCGAGCCGAAAAAGAACAGCGCCCGCCTCGAGATCAGATTCCTCGACGACCCCAACGAACGGGTGGAAAAGGTCCCCGGATCGCGGCTGCGGGTGCCGTGGAACGAGGTCGGAACCTTCGACGCGCTGATGGCCAGCTGGCAACGCATCGACGATCTCAGCCTCGATCATACAGAGCAAGCCTGCGTCGAGGAGATCTTCGGCCTCTTGATCAGCGACGACGTAGCCGAACTGCTCTGGTCCCCGGTGTCATGCGCCACCGAAATCCGAAATAGGGCCCGGCTGAGCGAGATCATCGGCGGCCCGATCGACGACATCCTCGCCTCGGCCCAATGGTTCGACCACGACGGCCGGACCACCCTGTCACCAGCCGGCACCCTCCAACTGGTCGAAGCCGCGTGCCACGCCCACCCGACCCAGGTCCTCAACCTCGTCATCGAGCAGGAAGCCCAGTCCCGACACAAATGCAAGTTCGGCGACGAGCACCGCGTCGGCCGCGACAACCGGTCGACGACACCGCAATGGGAGTACGACTGGTACCGCCGTCACGACCGGCCCCGCCACGAACTCCTACGCCAGTGGTGCGGCCACCGCGCAGTCACCCACCACGAACGGTTCCTCGCCGCCGAAGCCGAAACCCACCGCCTCGACATCCTGATAACCGACCTCCTCAAGGCCCTGGACAACCTCGGCGAACACGAACAGGCCGCCCGCTTCGCCGAGGAACACGAACGCGACCGCATCACACCCCACACGATCCGCCCCGTCGTCGAACGCCCCCTACACCCCTCCGAGATACCCGTACGCGAAATCAAGGTCAGGAGCCGCTGGTGGTGAACTCCCCCTGCGCGCGACATGGACCGCAGTGTTGTCCCCGCGCTGAGCGGGCACGGGCCTCCAGTGCTGGCTGCCTCATCTTGACAAGTGGTAGATCAAGTTCGTTCCAGCGTTACGTGTCGGCTATCTGACCGGTTCTGGCGGCGGCCGGGGCAGGGCGGCAGGATGCGCGGATGGCCGTGAACTTTCAGCATTCCCGGGCCCATGAGCTATCGGCCGGAGATCCGCTCAGTGGGGCCTGGGTGCGCTGGCGGGATACCTCGACAACCGACGGGTCATGGGAGCTCAACCAGGGCCGGTGGCCCCTCGCTGCCCGGGTCGATGACGAGCGGTTCGCCACCCCGTCGTTCGACGGTCGTGTTCAGGTGGTCGCAGAGATCAGCGAACGGCATCGCTGCGACGATGACGACAAGGCGAAGTGAGGGTTGTCGGGCGCCGTGCTGCGCCCGGGCTTCCAGCCGGTGACGGAAAAGTGTCGCCTGCCCTTGCTAGGCTCCCTGCGCTCCGCGTAAGGCCGTGACCACCGTGATTTTTGCGCGGGCACGACGAGTCCGTCGACTGAGGCTCTGCATGATCGAGATCAGGAGGTCGGGGTGTCTCTGCTTGTTGCAGTGCCGTCCCACCAGGGCGGTAGAAGACCTTGGCTGACCGTGCCTTAGCCACCACCGACGTCTTCGTGCACAACCCGATGTTCGGCATCGGCAAGCTCCACCGGAGCGCTGGCGCGGTGAGGTTCTTCGGCGGGCCGACGACCGAGGAGATCACTGTGCCTGCCGCTGGCACGACATTCGTGCCGGTTGAGCTCGAGAGGCACCAGCGCGTATGGTGCCGTCGCGACGGTACGTGGCGCGCTGGGTTCGTCGATTCGCGCGATGTGAGCGGCGCAAGGTACATGGTGGATTTCCCGAACGGCTCTACTGAGTACGTCGACGTGAACCAGATGTACGTGCTGTGGTCACAGTCGGTCAACGATCCCGTGGAGCTGTTGAAGGCCGGCACGGTGGAAACCCGCTACTGGCATAGCCGCAGGTCGGCCTTCATGGGCGATGTCCTGCGTCAGCGTGTCGCTGCTCAGGGACTGGCGGGGATTTGGTCCTCCGGCGTCGATATCCATGCCCACCAGGTCGGGGCCGCCCGTCGCATCCTGGCCGACCCGGTGAAGCGATACCTCCTCGCCGACGAGGTTGGACTGGGAAAGACCGTTGAGGCCGGCATGGTCCTGCGCCAACTGCTAATCGACGGTGGCGGTGAGGCGCTTGTGTTGGCTCCCGACGGTCTCACTGAGCAGTGGAAGGCCGAGCTTAGGTCGAAGTTCCGGGTGGACCAGCTTCCCGGACGAGTGCTCGTCCACGCTCATTCCCAGCTTGCGGCGGTTGCGCCGACCGACCGGATGATCGTCATCGTAGATGAGGCTCATCGACTCACAGCGGCTGCCTCGGGCGGCGACGACTTGGCCTATCGGCAACTCTGCGCCGTGAGCCATGCCGCCTCCAGCTTGTTGCTGCTGTCAGCGACGCCGGTACGGTCGAATGAAGATGGGTTCCTTCGGATGCTCCATCTTCTTGATCCGTCGACCTACCCCCTCGATGGCCTCGCACAGTTCCGGCATCGGGTGGAAATCCGCGACGAACTCGGGGAGGCGCTCGCGGCGCTTGGCGATGACACCCCGCTGATGTTCCTCGCCGAGCCGATCGCAGCGTTGCGCCGACTGTTGCCGGACGAGAAATGGCTCCAGACCGAGCTCGACCTGCTGGATCAACTCGTCGCCGATCGTGTCACCGACGAGGTCCGTAGCCGCTGCCGGCGGGTACGGATGGAGCTCGCGGAGACGCACCGCATCCACCGCCGCATGATCCGTACCCGCCGGAGCGCCTCCCTCGCACGCCTGTTCCCCGTCCGTGGGCGCACGGTCGGGCCTGACTGGTTGCTCACGGATCCCGACGAACGGCGGCCCGAGGTGTTCACGTTGATCGAGGATCTTCGGAACGAACTCGCCACGCTCCCGGAGGTGGAAGCCGAGGCGGTCTTTCGCACAGTCCTGGGCCGCGCGATGGCGCCGGTGACCGCTCTGGCCGATCTCGCAGCGGCATTGCGGGAGGAACCTGGGCACGACCTTGACGATGTGGAACGGACCGCGTTGCAGGCCTTGTCGGGCACCGCCTTGGGGCGCTCCGTTGCCGCGCAGATCGAGGCAATCCTCGCGCGTCACACGGCGGCCGATCGTTTCACGGCAATGATCGAGTGGGCGTGGCTTGGCATCGGCAGCCGTCGGACAGCGGTGACGTGCTCGTTCCCGGCGACCGCCACCGCCGCAGCGGAACGCCTGGAGGCCCAGTTCGGCACCGGCCGCGTTGTGCGCCTGCTGTCCACCATGAGTGTCGCGGAAAGGTCGGCCGCCACACGCCGGTTCGTTGCGGACCCGTTCCGGGGAGTGCTCGTCCTGGATCGTAGCGGCGAGGAAGGCATCAACCTGCAGGTCGTCGACGAGGTTCTGCACTTGGACTTCCCGGTGAGCGTCGCTCGCATCGAGCAGCGCCTGGGCCGATTCGACCGGTGGGCTCAGCCGGGGCATCTGGCGAGGGCACCGGTGCGATCCGCGGCGTTCCGCGAGCAGACCGCGGTCCTGGATGCCCATCTCGGAGGATGGCGCCATGCGCTGGACGAAGGGCTGAGCCTGTTCGGCGAATCCACCGCGACCCTGCAGTATGTGGTCCCCGAGGTCGAGAGGGACTTTCTCGCCTTGGCCATGGATCAAGGGCTCGCCGAGGCCGGTGAGCGCACGGCTGCCCGGCGAGACGAGTTGGACAGGCAGCGACGCCGGATCGAAGGACAGGACCTCCTCGACGCGATCGAGGACCGCACCGAAGACACGGAGTTCGCCGAGGCCATGAGAAGGGCCGACATGGCTGACCGTGCTTTCGGGGCGTTCCGTGCCTACGCGGTTCAGATGCTTGGCTTCACCGAGGACATTGGCGACACCGCAACCCGCTTCGGTATCAGCTCCAAGCAGCCGCCGCGCCTTACCGAGTCGGATGTTACGAGCATCGGCCCTGATAACCTGCGCCGGCGCTATGCGCACCGGCGGGCGGCCGCCACGAACGGCGTCGGTCTGCTGCGCTGGGGTGAGCCCCTCGTGGATCGGTTCGCAGACTTGGCGCGGAAGGACGATCGAGGGCGAGCCTTCGCAATCGAGGTCTGCCAGCCGCACCGCGAACCGGGATCCGTGCTCGTCGTGTTCATGTTCCGGGTCGTCGTCGCGGCCGATTCCGAGCCGGTGGACCAGTTGCGTACCGTCGACACCGCAGCGGCGACGGCTGCAACTGTTCGGCTCGGGCAGATGTTCCCGCCTCTCGCCGAGACGGTGTGGTGGCGTCCCGATCATGGTGAGCCACCCGAACAGGTTTGCCGGACGCTCAACCTGATCGAGGGGGTGAACTTGGGCAGCCGGCCAGAACGCTTTGACGAACTTGTCCGTCCTCTGCGCTGGCCCGATCTGTGTGAACGAGCTACCCGCGAGGCCCTGCGCCTGGCTGCGCAACGCCCCGGCGTTCTACACCACACGGCAGCCGCGGCCTCGGCGACACGCGCCCTGCGCGCGAAGGAGGAGGCCGTAGTTCAGGCCAGACTCCGCGTCGGCGCGGACACCGCCAGCGATCCTCGCGTGCTCGAAGCAGTCGCCGCCGCGGTCGCCGCACCGCAAGTGGCGATCGACTCCTGCGGAGTTGTCTTCCTGACCGGGCCGGACGCGTGAGCACGCCAAGCATCACCCTCGACGAGCTGCGTGCTCGCGACCGGCGACTCGACCGGCGACTGGCACACTCCTTGTCACCGGCCGACCTCGCCGTGATGATCCGTACCGGATTAGTCGCGGCCGACTACGCGGCGCTGACCCTGACCGGAACACCCCTGGAGGACTGGGACCCAGCGGTCTGGGCTCGCCACGGACTCGTGCAGTGCGGGGCGACGGTGCGGCCGACGGCATGGAAGCCAACCTGGCTCGATCACTACGACACCGTCGCGCCCGACGAGGCCCCAAGCCGTCGCTCACTGCGACGATTCGACGCCGATGTGTCCGCTGATCCGTTTTATCAACAGACGATGAAGCACACCGCCGCCAAGACCGTGGGACAGCGCGACGCGGTGCGGGCAGCCGCCCTAGCCGGCTCCGGCGACACCGTTATCTGCAGCCTTCCGACCGGCTCGGGGAAGAGCGACGTCGTCCTCACGCGGGCGCTACGAAACCGTCCGCGCCAAACCGTGATTGTCGTGCCGACAGTGTCACTCGCGCTGGATCTTGAGCGCCGAGTGCGGACATTGGTGGGCGACGACCGAGCCCAGTTCGCCTATTTCGGCGCGGCCGATCAGTCCACCAAGCACGACATCCGTGCCGGGATTGCGTCAGGGTCGCAGTGGTTGACGATCGCCGCACCCGAGGCGGCCTGCACGACTCTGGCCGCGCCGCTGATCGAGGCCGCCTCGAGCGGCTCACTCGATCTCATCGTGGTGGATGAGGCCCACATCGTCGCCGAATGGGGCGACGCGTTCCGTCCGGCGTTTCAAACCTTCGCCGGCCTGCGCCAGAGACTGCTTGAGACGGCCCCGGTGGGCCGGCAACCTGCCACCGTTCTGCTCACCGGGACACTAGACACCTACGGCCTGACGACCCTGACACGGTTATTCCCCGGACAGGAACGCCTCCTCATCTGCGGCCAAGCGACCCGACCGGAACCCGCATGGTGGTCGACGCAGTGCGCCGACGAGTCCGACAAACGCAACAAGCTGGTCGAGGCATTACGCCACCTGCCGCGACCTGTCCTGGTGTACACAACGCTGCACATGTCGGAGCGGTCCACCAACACCAGAACTGCGCTGAAATGGCTGACGCACGCCGGTTTCACGGCCATTACCGAGATCGCCGGCAATCCCCAACCCAGCACCCGACAGGCCGCAGTCCACGGTCTGAGACTGGAAGGCCGACCGGACGAGGATCTGGACATCGTGGTAGCGACGTCAGCCTTCGGACTCGGCATCGACATCGACGACATTCGCAGCGTCGTGCATCTGTGTGTGCCAGAGTCCGTCGACCGGCTCTACCAAGAGGTAGGACGTTCCGGCCGCGACGGACGCGCAGCCGCATCCTTGGTCCTGTGGACCGCCGCCGACATGGCCGTGGCGACCGATATGGCCCGCGAGCGGCTCATCGGACCCGATCTCGCGTGGTTGCGATGGCAAGGCATGCGCCAGGGTCGGTGGTCAGGTGACGACCTCACCGTCGACTTGCGCGCCGACCACGCGAACGTCAAATACCCGGCGAGCGATGCCAACATCTACTGGAACGTGCAGACGCTGGCAGCCATGGACCGGGCCGGCATGATCCAGCGCCAGTGGCCGCTGCCCGCCGCGGTACCCGCCGATGCAGGCGACGACGAGGTTGAGGCGTTCTTCGACACGCAACGGACGGCGGCCGTCGTGAAGGTTCAGCACAGTGACCTCGACGATTTCGACACGTTCCGGACGCGGTTCACCGCCAGCCAGCGGGCAACCCGCGACGCCGCGAACGCCGCCCTCACCGCCGCGACCGGCCTGATCAACGGAGTCGACGAGTGCACGAACCGGTACCTCGCCCGTCACTACCGTCTCGAAGATGACCAGGGAAACCAGTTCCCCGTGTCGGTGGCGTGCGGTGGCTGCCCGCACTGCCGTCGCACGGGGAAGCCACCAACGCCGGTCCCGGCATACCCGACCCTTTGGGCAGGTCAACTGCGGACCGAGGCGATCGACGACCTGCGTCACCTTGCCACCGACGGCAGGATGAGCGTTCAGATAAACACGCCCAACGACGAGGCCGTGCAGACCCTGGTGGACCGCCTACTGCGCCGCGGCATCACCATCGTCGCCACCGCGACCCCCGAGGCCAGGCCGTGGCGAACGCGGGCCACGGGACCTTGGTGGCGCGACGACATTCACATGTGGGCTGGACAATTGGACACACCGTGGCGGGTGCCAACCTTGCTGGTCGTCGACTCGTCGGTCGACGATGCGGTGCTGATGCGGGCCTTGTCACGCTTGGCAAAGCAACCCCTTGGCGTCGTGCTGACGGCTGCGGACCGCCGTGACCCCAACAATCCGAAACAGTTCCTTCACGAGGCGTGGACGCCCAGCTATGAGATCGAAGATGTGTTGAGGAAGATCTGACATGCCGCTGCTCAATCCGCCCGACATCCTGCCTGAGGCCATGCGCTACCTCGCGCGAGCCGTCATCGCGCACCGGGGAAACCGCTGCCCTAAGGCGGAACTGCTGGCCCTGGTGGCTCCCGAAGGACTTGTCGAGACGATGAGGCCACTGGACCGTGACAAGGACGACGACCCTGACGCCGACAACACCGCGGAGAGCGGCCGGATCATCGCCGACAAATCCCTAGCGGCATTGATCTCACTTGGATTCGTTGCACAGCATGACGCCGAGGTCGCGGCGAGCGAAACGGCTTTGAGGCTGTGGCGCAGCGCCGACGCAATTACCCCGGCGTCGTTCAGTCATGCGCTCCGATCGCAGATCTGGAGCGTCGCCGCATCAGATCGGGACGGTGTCGCCGCTCAGGTGGAAGACCTCGTCCAAGCGGTGGGGGTCTTGTTCGCCGCCCGGGAACCGCTGCGTCCGTTTGAGTTTGAAACGGGACAGGGTCGCCACTTCGCCGAGGCGCAGGCCAGCGAGTTCGGTCCCCTCAAGAAGGACTGGCCGGTGACCAACTCCACCCAGTTCCTGCCGTTGTGCCGATGGGCGCCCTACCTTGGCCTCGCCCAGCCACTCAGCCCTCGGTCACTCGTCGCCGACGCCAGCCAGGCGCTTCGGCACGAACTGGCCCAACTGCCGGCCCAGCGATTCCGAGCGGCCGATTTTGTCGCGCGCTGCGCCGCCGTCCTACCGATTAGCGACGGCGGTCCCTGGTCGCGTTGGAAGAGCGATGGCGGTCAGGAGCTCTCGCCGGGCCTGTCGGTGTCGTTGCGACAGTTGGAGGCTGACGGCCATCTAACCTTTCCTCCAGTGGAGAGCGACACCGACGCCCTCACCGTGGCGTTGGGTCAAACCGCAGAGTCCATCCGGATCTCTCACATCGATTGGCATCCGCAGGGCTCAGCGAAGGAGCGGCCGTGACGGCGACGTCGATTCCCCCCTGTTGGTCCAACTCCGAGATCCAAGTCGCTGCCCAAGTCGACGCCGGCGGTCTCGAGTTCGGAGATCCCTCCGCCGACGCAGTGTTCAGCGCCGTCCACCAAACGGTTCCGCTAGCCCGGGTGGCGAAGGGAGGCGCACGCGAACCCGTCACCGAGGCGGAGGTTCTCGCAGATATGTGCCAACCGTTGGTCTCGAACGAGCCACTGATCCGGTTCATCACAGGAATCGCCGGGCGGGGGAAGAGCCACTTCGTCCGCTGGCTGCGCGTGAACACGCCGCCACGCAACGACTGGCACATCGTCTACATCGAAAAGCGGAACACGTCGCTGCGGCGCATCATCGAGCAGGTGATCGACGGCATCGACGCACCGTCGGCGGCATCTCTGCGGGCGAGCTTGGCGCGAGCCGCGTCCCGCGTGACGACCGTACCTGAGGCGATGCTCGCGCTGCTCAATCACCTGCACCGACTGGTCGAGTTCGACGACGCCCCTATCATCCAAAACCTCTCCGGTTCCGACCTCGCCGAGATCCGGGGACGCGTGGCTCGGCTCGTAGGCGACTACACGTTCAAGCAACAGCTTTCGCGGTCGGGCGGCCCAATCGAACGCATCGCGAAGCTCGCCAAGGACGGACACGAACCCGGTAGCGACGTCAACGCCGAGGATCTGCACCTCACCGAAGCTGATCTCAAGGTCGACCCCGAGGAGTTCCTCGACGCCGGCGTGGACATCCAGCGTAGGGTCCGCGATCTCGCTATGAACCGCAGCTTCCGCGCCGCGGCGGCGACAATCCTGGACTACTACCTCCCCCGAGCCACCGCTGATGTCTTCACTGGCGGCTCCACCGATCTTTTGCAGGTCTTCGAGGACGTTCGCGGTGAACTGGCTCGCCGCAACCAGCAACTGGTGCTGTTCGTCGAAGACTTGGTCCTCCTCCACGGCATCGACGCGCAACTCGCCCAAGCCTTGACAATTCCGGCGCGCCACAATCTGTGCCGGATCAGAGCTGTCATCGCCGTCACCACCGGTTACCTCGATGACCGCTATGCCACCTTCGCCGAGCGCGGTGTGCACTACACGATGGACGTCGATCTTGCCGCGGTGGACGTGGGCGACCGTCGATCGTTCGTAGGCAGGTACCTCAACGCCGGTAGAGTCGGCCGCGAGGAACTTGCGGCGGCGGCGAGCGCCGGGGCCTCGACGCCGAACAAGTGCACCGACTGCGTGTACCGCGACCGATGTCACCCGGTGTTCGGGGTGACACGGGAAGGACATGGGCTGTTTCCCTTCAACGCGGCCGCAGTCGACCACCTCGTCGCCTTGGCTAGCCCGCGAAGTTTCGATCCCAGAAACATCCTCCGCACGGTGATCCGTGAACCCCTTGCCATCGCCGAAGCCGAACTGTCGACCCCCGGACGGTTTCCTTCGGCACGGTTTGGGGCGAGCCTCGCACCCACTCGCATGTCCGTACCCGTCGAGTTGCGTGACACGATCGCCCGGCAGTCCAACAGCGCGCAAGCCGAGATCAGCCTCCGCGCCTTCTACGCGACAAACCCGCCGGTCGCCGACGACGGGCTGCTGCCCATCGCCGCGATCTTCGGCGTTGCACTGACCGAATTGGCCGCGGACAACGACAGCGACATCCAACCCACCGTGGAGCCGGCACCGAAGGGACCAGCTCCGGCGTCAGAGATCGACAAATGGGTCGCCGGTAGTCGCCTGGACAGGAACACAACTCAGAAGATCCGCCGGTGGATTCTCGACGCACTCGCTGCCCGCCTCCAAACCGGTCCCCACGGGTTGAGCGTCAAGCGATCCGCCAGCAGCATTCTGATCGGACAGGTAACTATCAGACCGGCCAACGTCGTGATCGAAAATGCCGCTGGCGGTGGTAGTACACCACCGGACGATCTCACGATCGAGTTTCGGAGTAACGACCGCGACGGCGTCCTCTTGAAGGGCATCGTTGCGGCTGTCTCCGGCGACCCTGTAGGCCCGAACGGAGGCCGCTGGTTCTTCGAAATGCAGCACCGGCTGGCCCGGCTCGAAGCCGAGGTCGTCAGGGCAGTCATGCACGACGCGAAGGCTGACGTCACAGCCGCGCTCGCCGTCCTGGGCGTACTGAGCTCGGTTGACGGCCGACGGGCTGACTCGCCGGCGAGTGCCCTAGCCACTATGATCCGGCCAAAGCGCCCCGCCGGTTTGAACCCGAAAATACTGGGGTTCCTGTCGGCGGTCGAGCCGTACCGACTCAAGGCGCTCACCGTGGTCCGGGACAGCCTCACCCAGCGCAAAGGCACGGGCGCCGCCTCAATTTTCGACGCTGGCGCCGTCCTCGCATCACTTCTACCGAGTGTTCGGGGAGTTGAGTTGGGTGCCGAACTCCGCGACTACGCGAGCGAGCGCCTGACCCTGACCGGCTTCCATGACAAGCAGGCCAAGGCAGCTCAAGACATATGGGCGCCGGTCCGCGACCTGGTCGGAAAGATCAACGGCTATGTCGCCGAGGACGAGGACCTACCGGCCACCGCAAAGATCATGGACGACTTCGTGACGCAAGCGCACCGCGCGTCCGCGCTGACCAGGCAAGACGCCAAAGAATCTTACGACCGGCTACGCCCAGACGGCGAGCGGCTCAGCATCCTCCGAGCTCTCACGCGAGCAGTCCAATCCCCACCAACGCCAGGCGCAGTCTGGGAACTAACGTCCGACCCCATCCCCATGCTCACGGAAATGCTCCAGTACTGGCACCTGTGTGATCGGTTGCTGCAATCCCTCCGCGATCCGGCGGACGGGGCCGGCGGAGCAGCGGACACCTACAACCGGGCCCGGCTACAGAACGCATTGAGGGATCTTGCGAACACGCTGGAAGGACTGGCCAAGGGATGACCGAGCCGCTCAACGACCCAGCTGAGCCGGCGCACCGCTCGCTCGCAGATCGCGCCACTCAGGCCCTGTTGGCACTGGCTGACCAAGCTGACAGGAAGAAGACCGAGGCAGAGCGAAACGCGATTTCTACAGCGTGCAACCGTGCCGAAGCCGTGACGGCACGGCTCACCACGTGCCGCGACATCGATGCCGAACTTGCCGTCCGTGGTGTCGCTCACATTCGGCCGTCGGTGCCGGCCCAGGTGGCCAGATCGATCACCAACCTTCGCAGAGTAGCGACCCAGGCGACCGCCCCCAGTCAGGACCTAACCGAAAGGCTGCGCGCCGGGGCGGTGCAGGATTCGCTCAGCTCGGCCGAAACCATCGCCAAGAATCTCGAGCAATCACTGCAAAAAGCCGGCAACGCCGAACAGAAACGCCTCCGGCCCGAAGGCCTTGATCAGCCAATCGCCGTTATGCCAGGTAGCGAGTCACTACAGGTACGCATCTCACGGATCCGGGCAGCATGGTCACGCCCATTCACCGGTCCGATCGAGCAGCTTCCGACGGCTGTCGACGGCTGGCGACAACACGCGGCAGACTGGGAAGACATCCAACACGAGCTGACCAGACGCCTGGCAAGCTTACCGCCCGAGATCAAAACGTTCATCGAGGCGGCTGCCAGCGATGCTGGCGCACCGTGGTCCCTGGTTACCGCAGCTGTACGCGAGTGGCTGGACACGGACGGACGCGGAGACGGATACGGGGTTCGCAAGTGGTAAGCGATCCCACCAAGACTCTCCTTCATGTGCTTGACACGCTAGAGGACATCGAGGCACGCCACCTGGTCTGGGGCCTGACGGAAGAGAGTTGGACGCAGGAGCAGTTAATCCAGACCATCGGCGCAGCAGCGCCTGCCTACGATCCCCGCGACATTCTCGAACAACTCTTGCAACACAACCTGGTGTTCGAACTGGACCGGCGCTGGCCCAAGGAATACCGCACACGCATGGCCGAAACCATGCGGCTAATGGCGCATCTACGCCAACTCTTCCCTGGGCGTCCGTGGCAGGCCGCCCCCGGCTTGGTCGCCGACTTCCGCTTCCGACACGAACCGCGGCGATTCCCTCGGCGCAACCTCGACACCGACGCAGTCACGGCGCGGCTGACCGGCGCCCAGCTTTCCAGCGTTCAGGTCGAAACTGCCCGCCTAATCCTCGACGGGCCGCCCGACGCAAACGGCCAGTACCGCCCTCGAAATTTGTCCGAGTTCCAACTCCAATCGACCACTGACGTTTTCGCTGCGATGGCTAAGCGCGACCGCGGCGTGATCGTTAGCGCTGGCACCGGAAGCGGTAAGACGCTCGCTTTCTACCTGCCCGCACTGACCCATCTCGCGACTCGACCAACATCCACGCATGGCGTCGGAGTCGTCGCGATCTACCCACGTAACGAACTCCTCAAAGACCAACTCGCCTCAGCGCTTGACGAGACTCGCCGCCTGCGGGAGGCAGGCGGTCGGCAAATCCGGATTGGCGCTTACTTCGGCAACAGCCCGAACGGGAATTCCAAAGGAGTACCAAAAGGGGCGCCTAACGGGGCGTGGCGTCGAGCGGCGAGCGGTTGGATCTGCCCGTTCCTTACCTGCCCTACGAGGGTTGGGGACGACCGTTGCGGCGGTGACCTGGTATGGCTGTTCTCGGACTACGGCGTCCCGCGAATGCGACGTCAGGAGCGACTGACCTGCACAACCTGCGGCGGGGTGGTCGCCGACGGCGAGCTGGCCCTGACTCGCGCCACCATGCGAAATCGCCCACCCGACCTGCTATTCACCACGACCGAGATGCTCAACCGATCGCTCAGCGACGGCTGGAGCATGCATGTCTTCGGGGTCGGACCGAAGGCTCGAGCCAAACCCGCGCTGGTCTTGCTCGACGAAGTACACACCTACGACGGTACAAATGGCGCACAAGTCGCATACCTCCTCAGGCGATGGCGCCATCTGCTCAACAGGCCGACCACCTGGGTCGGCTTGAGCGCTACGCTGGCCAACGCTGACCGCTTCTTTGAACAGCTGTGCGGCTTAGCGGACGGCGCAGTGGTGACGGTCGAACCGGACCAAGGTGACCTGGAGTTGCGCGGACGCGAGTATCAAGCGGTATTGCGGGGCGACCCGTCCCAGCAGACTGCCCTGCTGTCCACCACGATTCAAACACTCATGTTGTTGCGTCGCATCTTGGACCTGCAACCGACCCCGCTGAGCGCCTACGGCAGCCGCGTGTTCGCGTTCTGCGACAAGCTCGACCTGGTCAATCGACTCTATCGACAGATGCAATCCGCCGAAGGGCTCACCGATACCGGCAACGCGCGACGCGGCGCCGTCCCTCTAGCCGCGCTTCGCATGATGCAAACGGTGCAGGGCGCCGGGCCAGTAACCGACTGGGACCGACGTGACATGGATGGCCAACACTGGTGGATGTCCGAACTGCTCGGTTTCGGCCCTCGGAGCCTGACGATCGGCCGAACATCGTCGCAGGACACCGGCGTCCGCGCGGGCGCGGACATCGTCGTGACCACGTCCTCGCTCGAGGTCGGATTCGACGACCCCGCCGTCGGCGCGGTCCTGCAACACAAGGCCCCACGCGACGTCGCCTCATTCCTGCAACGGCGGGGACGGGCCGGTCGTACCCAAACGCAACGGCCATGGACCGTCGTAGTGCTCTCAGATTTCGGGCGCGACCGCACGGCCTACCAGGACTACGAAACGTTGCTCGCCCCCGATCTGCCAGCAAAGCGCCTGCCCATGGGCAACCAGTCTGTGCGCAAAATGCAAGCGGCCATGTGCATGATCGACTGGGCGGCCTACAAGTTGGGCGTGGCGGCCCGAGGAACCAATGACCGTAACACCCGCATCGTGTTCACTCAGCCGGATGCCACGGCTTCGGACCTTTGCGACGAGGTGGCCCAGTTGCTCACTCGGGTCATGAACGGCGGACCCGACCGTCAAGATCTGATGACCTTCGTCGGGGCCTCACTGCAGTTGAGCCGGGATGAACTCGAAGCGGTGTGCTGGGAGCAACCCCGGTCACTATTACTCGACGCGGTACCCACTGCTCGGCGCCGGCTCGTGAGCCACTGGGCCGCATACGTGGACGGCGAATCAGTTGCTGGGCGCGAAGAGTGGGTGAACGATTCACCCCTCCCGGAGTTCATCCCCAAAGCGCTGTTCAGCGACCTGTGTCTGCCTGAAGTAGCGATCAGCGCGCCGCCCGGCTACGACCAGGCGGCCAACGAGTCGATCGCCGTCCAGATGGCCCTGAATGAACTAGCGCCTGGCAAAGTGACCATGCGGTGGGCCGTTGAGCGAGGCCGCGGGCTCTGGATCAACCCAGCGGACGACGGAGCACCAGTCGCTCTGGAAGAGGGACTCGCCCACGAGGGTCTCGTCATCGGCGAGGTGGCCGGCGATAGCGGACCAATTCCACTGGTGCGCCCTCTGATCACCGCACCACAAGTCCCGCCACCTGAGGTGCAGCCATCGTCGATTGGCCGACTGAACTGGCACGTGCGCTGGCGACGACCGAACGACGGCCTCACGCTCGTCCGCCCACGGTCCGGCCCACTTGTCGGCAACGTCGTCTCCGTACAGGCATATCTCCACACCGCCCGCGGCGCTCTTCAGTCCTGGCGGTACGCGACGCACACATCGGCCAACGTGGCACGGCGAGGCGGAGGCCGCCAGCAACTGAACAACAGCTTCACGTGGCACGGTCAACCGGCAGCCGTCGGCTACGACGCTACCGTCGACGCCCAGATCGTCACCGTGACCGTCCCACAGACACTGTCGGCGTTCGAACTTCATCGCCCGCAGCAACGGCTCCGGCAACTCCGACGAGACTTCTTCGTCGACCAACTCCGCGAGCGGCTACACGCCCTCGCAGTCGATCGCTTCCTTGCCCGAAACCTCGCTGAGTCGATCGTCGCCGCTGGTGCCGCAGCCGTACGCGACAACACCGACCCGGCCCACTTATCAGCGTTGCCGTCCACACGTTGGCGACAACTAGTCGCCGACCTAATTCGCGACGGCGTCATCGGGCTAGACGAGGACTCCGACGACGCTGATTCAACGGATCATGGCCTAGGCCCACGCCAGCAACAACTCCTCGACGCGTTGACCGATGGGCCAATCGCGCAGGCCATCGCCGAAACCGTCGGCCTCCTGACAGCGGAACCGGGCGACGATTGGTTGCCCTGGTTGCGAATTCGCTTCGTGCAGACCATGGCCGCCGCCTGGCAAGCCGCCGCCCAGGAACTCTGCCCTGACTTCGATGCCGACCTCGACACCGTCATCGACGTCGACCCGATTGGTGACGGCCCCACCGCCACCTTTGTGCTCAGCGACGCCATGATCGGGGGTGGCGGCATGATCGAAACCCTCAGTTCTCGCATCAGCGACGACCCGCGGCGGTTCGACTACCTCGTGCTCGCAGCCCTCCAGCCATCTGATCTAGAGGACGTCGACCGGTCACTGCGCCATACGCTGACATTGCTCACCACGGAACCCGAGATCGCTGACGCCGCGCAGAGATTTCGGGCTGCCGCACATCAACGGCTCCACGCTTGGCAGGACCTGGTCGCAGCCCTCACGAACCACGGCGTGAGCCCAGCCCACGTCACCGTCACCACCTTGGCTAGCCGCGTATTCCGAGCGAACTCCGGGCCAGAGTCTGACTCTCTCATCAGAGAATGCCTCAAGGCATGGAAGGACATCGAGGTCCGCGCAGGCTTCGCAATCGATCATCGCAGCATCTGCATGGCCCTTGCGGCCGACCCCAACATCGTGGCTACGCTCATCAAAGCGATTCCTGAGGGCGCGGGCGAAAGTGAGAAGTGGGCGCAGTCCGTACTGCAAGGACTGCTGTGGCCAACCGCCGAGGCCCGCCGCGCGCAATCACTCGTAGCATCGAACCGCTTCGTCACCGAAGCCCCGCTGACTGAACGGACCTTCGTGCTTGATGCACTGCCCGACCCGATCGACGAGGTCGACGTCGACGATGCCGACTGGGTTTGCCAACTCACCGAACACATCGCGGCATCAGGACGCTGCCAACTGGTTTCCGGCAGCGACGACCGCACCCGCCTCAAGCACGCCGTCCAGCACCTGGTCACCAATCCGGTCGACCTGGGCTGGCTGCACGTGCACCCGCACGTGGAAGCCGCTTTACGCCGCGACGGCACGTTGGCCGTGGACGTGTCACTGGAAGAGGCACCGCAATGAGCACCCGTCACATCCATCGCCTCGCGGCTCGTCCGCACCGGCTCATCAGCGAAGCCCTCCAGGGACTGCTGGTCAGTGAACTCTTAGCACCGGGACGCCGGCTGTTGATCGCCTCACCGTGGATCACGGACGTGCCGTTGCTGGACAACCGAGGCGGCCGTTTCAACGTCTTGGACAACATGTGGGGCGCCCGAGTCATCCGACTGTCGGCGATCCTGCGGACCCTTCTCGCCCAGCAGACCAGCGTCTACCTCCATTGCGGCCCAGGCCCAGCCGAGGCGGCATTCGTGAAACGCCTTAGCGACATGGCGCGACGGGACGGCACCGAAGCTCAGTTCCATCCGCGGCGATCGGTGCACGTACCGGGCACCGTGCTCGACCACGAGAAGGCGATCGGTGGCGACGACTGGATCATCCACGGATCCATGAACCTGACATACCGCGGAGTCGAGATGAATGGCGAACTAGTGACCGTTTCAACGGACCCCGTGCACGTCGCAACCGTCACCACTGAACTGATGAGCCTGTTCGCATGAGCGAGCCCATCACCGCGCTGACCGTGCTACAACGGTGGCCATCGTTTCGCGACTCGTTCTTCGGACCGCCCAATTCCCTCCGCCCTGGCAGCGGAATAGCCGCGCTTGACGAGGTCGTGGCGACCGCCGACGTCCTCATCGCCGAGGACCCTCCGAAGCCGGTGGTGCTACCTGCCCGCATCGACGGAAGCACCCACTACTTCGCCCTAGCGTTCACCTCGGATCAGTCCCGAACCCTCCGAGAACTGCTGCAGTCGCACGTCGGGCGAACCTGGACCGACTTCGACGGCCGAAGCCTGGCTAGCAGCAACGGCATTGACCCACTGGAGCGGGCAGCCGTTGCCTTCACAGGCGACAGACGTTACGTCTATCGCTTCCGCGTCGGCAACCAAGCAGCAGCCCGCAACTGGGTGCGCGAATCGGTGCAGACGCTGCTGGCATCGTTAAGGTCAGCACCGCAGCGGCAGGCGCGCATTTCCCTGCCCATCGGACGCCTCATCGGCGATCTGACCGATGCCTGTGCCGCGCGTGCGGAACACGCCGCTCAAGCCGCCTATGAGGTCCTAGCCGCAGACCATCGGCTGTCGCAAGCAAACCGACTCTTCTTGCAAATTCAGCTGCTCGCCGCGTTCGACAGATGGGACGAGCTTGAGCAGCACCCCGAACTGGACACGCTGCTGCGGCTTCCCCGCCCGATCCTGGCTTCCGACGCACTCGCACGTCTCGCAACGTCCAAGTTGACGGACCCACCGGATCTCGCGACGTTCGCCCCGATCGCCACGCGCTTCAACGGTCTCATCGACTCGGTGTCCGCGATCCGGTCGGTTGCCGGCGCACGCTATTACACGTTGTGGGCGCTCGCCGCCGCCGAGTCGCCCGATCAACTGCGGGAACGGCTCGCCGAGGCCGGCTGGACCAGCGATCCTGGCATCGCCGCCCTACTCCACACCGCAACGAGTAACCCCGGCCCTGCAGTGGAAGAGACCACTGAAACGGTCCACGACCTGCGGAAAAGCGCCAAGCAGGCCATTGAGGCGGGACGCTTCGACGCCGCGATCGACCTGCTGACCCTTCTTCCGACCGACCGCGCCGATCTCCCGGCCGTCGTGGAGGCGACCACCCACACCTTCACCGCGAAGGCCATTACGCTCCTCGAACGGCACCGAGCCGAGCACGGCGAGGACGCCATCCGCGGTGCGCTCGGCTCCTGGCGACCGGAGCGCCCGCTCGAGTCTGCCCCGCTTCCCGACAGGCTGGCCCGTCTGTTCTCGGATTCAACTAGCCCGCAACAGTTGGAGTACCTGCGAGCGTCCATCGAACGCACTGGCGTCGCCGAACTGCGGGCACCGGGGGGCACCGACGCCGTGTGCAGGGCGATCCTGCAGGCAATGGATGGTGTTTGGCCCGAACGGCTATCCCCAGGGATCGATGTCTGCGTCGATCTGGTCCGCGACCTCAAGAGCAGTGACGCCCCGATCGACGACGTTCGTAGCCTCAGCCATCGGGTCCTCGAACTCTGGGCCTATCACGACAGCAGCGGCGACCGGCATCGCGCCGGCCGAATCGTGCATCTCGTCGGTGATCTGGTCGAACTGGGCCTCAGCGTGCAGGCATACGAGGAGGTCGTCGAACTCGTCCGGGCCGGTTGGGACCCGTTTCTCACCAACGCCGATCTACCGACCGGCCTGGATCTGCTCGAACAACTCCTCGCTCACCGCCCCGAGGCCGCCGGCAACCTCAACACCTTCGCCGTACCGATGCTGTCGCGCATTGGCCCGCACAATGCCGCCCGGGTACCGTCGGCTGCGCTCGCCGTGGCGGTTGATCTGGGCCCGTCTTTCGACCTGGCCCTCGACGTCCCAGCACCGTCGCCAGCAGTCCAGGAGCAGGAACCGTCCGTACGTCCTGGCACCCGGGTTGCCCTGTACTCGCTGCAGGAACAGGCCCTCGACCGTACCGCACGGATTCTCCGCGAACGCCACCCGGGCCTTGACGTGGTCATCTGCGCCGATCACGTGGCGACCGAGGCGCTGCGTGCTGCAGCTCGTTCGGCGGATGTGTTCATCGTGATGGACCGCGCCGCGGCCCATGCCGCGACCAACGCGCTCAAGGCGGAGCGAGGTGGGAGGCCCATCCGGTACGCGGCGGGCAAGGGTTCGACGTCCATGATCGAAGCTGCCGAATCGTGGTTCCGGGACCAGTACGGAGCCAGCGGCGGTTCGTCCGCCGCCGACTCCGTGTGACCGACCTGTTGGCGTATCGCTGTGTCAATGACTGCGACGTGGGGACGGCACAGCGCGGAGGCCATGCCATGCCGACGCCCCTTCCCCCACGCATCGGGGAACACCCAGGCAATTTTCTCGCAGAAGGCGCGCAGGCACATGGATCACGTTGCGGCTTGTTGCTTCGGCCGGGGCCACGAAGGGCCTCGAACGAGCTTCATGCAGCCGTGGCTATCGTCCTCGCGCAACCTGGTTGGATCGATAGCGGTTCTGCAAGAAGTCCGCGACACGCTGAATGTCTCGTGGAGTGTTCTGGATGTCGTTCCACTTGCGCACGACGCCATCGCTAAAGACCCATTCGCCCTCGGTCCAGCGGCAGTCGTCAGCGATTACCTTGAGGTCGGCGGCGAACTCGTCCGACTCAATGATGCCGTTGCCGTCGTCGCGGACGTGGCTGATCGCGTCCATGAGGTACCCCATGCTGATGATCCCCGCACCGTGCATCAGACGTGACCTGCGAGGAGGCTTGTTCCACGCATCAGGAAAGACCTGCTTGACCGCAGCCCAAAAGTTGCACAGCAGGGTGAACATCTCGCCGGTGTAGGGCAGCGCTTCGTCGTTGCGGAATCGATAAAGGGCTCCGTCGGAAAGGCTGTTCTCTAGCATCCGCAATACCGAGTTGTCTTTGATGTGGCCGCCTGGGTTGGTGGGCATCTGGATCATCCGGTAGAGCGGGGACCGCAGCTCATCGAAGTTGAGCTTTTCGAGTAAAGTGGCAGGCAGTTGGCGGACCCGCAACGGGGTGGGCAGGGCACCGGAGGCGCCTGGCAGCAACTCGTGGATGAGGCCCTTGGGGAGTGCTTTGGTGGAGTTGACCAGGATGAACTGGGAGCGCTGGTCGGCGGTGTCGTTGGCGATAAAGGCGCTAATGCTCACTGGGAACGCGTCGATGTTGGCGTCGCGGATGGCGGCGCAGCGCTGTTGGCCGTCGACGATGAACCCTGGCCGGTTGTGTTCCGGTCCGTCGATGAGCGGGATTACCAGAGTTCCCGTCTCCACGTAGCTGGGGCCAGCGCCGGTGGTGGGGGTTGGTTCGAAGCGCACGCGTTCGTCGAAGGCGATGACGATGGCGTTGGGCAACAGCGGGCTGTCGTCGGTTTCGATGTACCGGCGAATAGCCGCCACGTGGGCGAGAACTTCGGGTCGCTGGTAGCCGTGCAGTTCGGTCGTCTCGTCGCGTCGAATGCGCGAGACGGTGGCGATCTGCGGGACGAGTTTGCCGTCCATCGCGAAGGTGTAGAGGCTGCGTCCGCGACCCTGCTGGATCTTCAGCGCGGGCAGCCGGAGTTCGGGAGGGGTGCCTGCGGGGAGGTCACGTCGGGTCGTGGTCACGCGCGAGTCCTTTCTCGTTGTGGGCGCAGTCGCTGTTCGAACACGTAGAGGTTGTGAAAGCCGCGCCGTTTGTTGCGTTCGGTGCCTCTGAAGATCACGACTTCGATGCCGATCGCCTTGCACAGGTCACAGGGGCAGTCTCGCCAGGGCCGGTCTGTCAGGGTCGCACGATACTGCGCGCTGCGGTCGGACTTGCCGTCCCACACGGCGCTGTAGTCGACAAGTGCTTGGACGACCGGGTCGACGTCGATTTCGTCGGCGTCGTACTGGCGGAGCCGGGTCAATGCGGTGCGTTCCAGGGCGAGTGCCTGGGCTTGGCTGATCTCGCCGGAGCGGATGCGGGCCTTGAGCTTGGGGTTACCGTCGACTTGGGGTACGCGCAAGGCGACGTAGGTGCCGGTGGGTGTGTAGTAGTTGTCGCGGTCGTCCTTGAATGCTTGACGGAACGGTGAGGTGCTGTCGAAGCTGGTGACGCCATGGGTGGCGAAGGTGGGGACGTCGTCGCAGCGGCTGATGCCCAGCAGGTGCAGTTGCGTGGTGGGCTCACGGACCTGGTCGATCGCGGCGAGGCAGGCGAGGATCTCCTGGGTCTTGAGGGGGACCATGCCCCCGAGTGCGATGCGTTGGTAGCCGATGCGTTGTAGTGCGACGACGGCGTCGGCGTAGGACTGCGGGCTCCAGCCTTGGGCCACGCCGAGGGGGGTGAAGCAAACTCGGCGGGCCTTGCAGCGCTGCCAGAATTCCGCAGCCAGAGCAAGGGTGATCTCCTGGCGACGTACCCACTCGGCGGCGCGCTCGTCGTTGCGGGCTGTCTTGGGCTCGTATTGGAAGATGACGTGGTCTACGGCGATGCCGTAGTGGAATCCGCAGCCGTCATAGAAGTCGATGACTTCGTCGACACTGTAGGGCGGGTACTCCTCAGCGACGTAGGAGAACGCTCCACAGTCGCCCATGATCTTCAGTGGTGTGTGGCCGCGGTCGAGGCGGAAGAAGCGTCGGGCGCCCTCGCGGTAAAGGCGGTGGCGTTGCGCGGCTGTGTACTTGCCGGTTCCTCCGCCGGCCTTGCCGTCGACGATGGCCTTGGAGACCAGCAGCCCGTCGAAGGGGGCTTGGGTGAGTACCTCGTGGGCGTACAGGTCGTCGCGTTGCCGGACGCGGAACGGGTCGCGTTCTTCGGTGACGAAGTCGAAGCCCGGGTCGACTTGGTCCTGGCTGTCAGGGAAGAAGAACCTCACGACAGCTCTGCCCGGGTGTTGTGGTAGAGGCGGATGAGGTAGTTGGACAGTTCCTGGATGTGCCGGTGCATGTTTTCAATCTCGTTCCAGCGCAGGCCTAGGTCGTCCCAGACGCCAGCGGTCCAATGACAGTGCGGTGCGATGAGGGCAAGGTGTTGGCGGATGGTCTCCGGTGCGTTGGAGTTGCGGGGGTCGACGGCGCCTAGGATGCGGTCCATCAGCCGGCCCATCGCGCGGATCCCGGCGCCGTGCATGAGGCGGCTCTTGGTAGCCGGCAGTCCCCAGGCGTCGGGGAAGGTGTCGCGCACCGCAGCCCAGTAGACGTACAAGGCCTGCAGGATCGCTTCGAAGTCGGTCTCGTTGCGGCTGACGTCGCGGTACGGAAAGAGGCAGCCTGACGATGAGGTTAGGCTCTCATTGAGCATGTTCACCACCACGGTGTCGGTGATCACCGCGTGGGGTGTCTGTTCCCGGCTTGTGGAGGCCCGTTTGATCAGCCCGTACATGGGCGAGTTCGGATCGGTGTTGAGGACGTCACACAGCGCGGCGGGCGCCTTGCGGATCGCCAGACGAGGGGGCAGTGGGCTGTCGACCTCGGGCAGCAGTTCGGTGACGAGCCCGCGCGGCAAGGGTCGGGTGTTGTTGACCCGCAGAAACTGGTCGCGCTGGAGGGTGACACTGTCGGCGACGAAGGCAGTGACGGGGACCGGAAAGCCGCGGCGTTGGGCCCGCGTCAGGGCGAGGGCCCGCTGCTGGCCGTCAACTATCCAAGCTGGCTTCGGCTTGCCCTTTGCCGGTAGTGGAATGGTCAGCTTGCCGGCAGTGGCCAGCCCGTCGCCGGCGCCGGGGCCGCGGCTGGACTCGAACTTCGCGCGAGAGGACAGCGCGAGGATAATCGGGTTCGGGAACAGCGCGCCGTCGGTGTTGAGATAGTCGATGATTTCCTCGACGTGCCGGCGTACCTCGGGGCGCTGGTAGCCGATGAGGTTGCCGGCCTCGTCGCGACTCACTCGAGAGATGTCGGCGATTTGCAGGACCTCGTCGGCGCGCAACGCGAACATGAAGAAGGGGTAGGTGCTGCTCTGGTCGATCCGCAGCGCCCGGCGGACAAGGTTCCTGATGGAGGGGGCGGCGGGCATCAGCGCCTCACCTGGGCCGCGACGTCGGCGAACAGGGTGCGGAATCGGGACTGTTCGCAGGACTGCCCGGACTGACGTAATTGGCGCAGCAGGCTGGTCGCGGTGGTGGGCCCGTTGGCCAGGCGGTGCCGGATAAGGTCGCGCAGTGCGTCGTCGCTGAGCTTCTGCCCGATGGGTCGCCGGCTGGGGTCAGGCGGCGCGGTGGTGGTGGCTTGTTCGGCGAGTTTGCGTAGGTTGGCGTGAGACAGGTCGTCGGCTGCTGCGGTGAGCAGGTGGGCGGCGGCGCGAACATTGAGCGCTTGCAGGCTGCCGCCGACCAGCGGCCGAAGTGCGGCGGTAACCGGCACGATGAGGTCGTCGATGTCCGGGCACCGCCCGGGCGGGCCGATGATGGCCAACTGTTCGCGGTCGGCCAGGCAGTCTGCGGCTTGGCGTAGGTCGTCGGCGCAGGCGCGCTGGTACGCCTCGGACAGCACGGCGATGACGACCGCGTGAGGATTCTGGCGAGCCAGCGTTGTGAAGGAGCGGGGGGCATGGGTGTCAGGGCCGCTCCATCGGTTGAGTCTGCTCCACCAGTCGCGCATGGCGGCCGACGAGGAGCCGGCCGAGTCGGCCTCCCCCGCGGTGAAGGTGGCTGCGTAGGGCGCGACCGGTGTGTCGGCTGCGATCAGCCCGTAGCCAGCGGAGCACACCCACAGTTTCGTAGTCTGCGGCAGCGTGGCGGGAAGGCTGCGGGCAACCTGCCAGTGTTCGCCGGCGTACAGGTCCAAGGCGGCAACTCGGTCAGCATCGAAGGTGGACAGCCGGGAGGCCCAGGTGGCGAAACGTTGCCCTGGCCGCTGTTCGTGCAGGCTGCCGAGCCGCAGGTGATCGGGCACAACGCGGGTCTTGCGGTTGGCGCAGGTGACCACGAGGTGCACGGGACGGTCGGCCATGCTGGATCTCGACCTCACGCGTCGCCGCCAGTCGTGGAGTCGGTCCACTCGAGCCGCGCGTAGGCGGCATGGTTGTGGATGCTTTCGTCGTTGACCACGCGCACCCGGAATCGGTTCACACGAGGGTCATCGCGCAACGCCAGGGCAACGTGGCGGGTCATGTCTTCGACGAAGACCGGATTGTCGTAGCCGGCCATGGTGACGTGACGCTCGTCCGGCCGTTTGAGCAGCGCGTAGACCGGTGAGGATGCCGAAGCCTCGGCGACATCGATTAGGTCGTCGAACCATAGTTCTCCCGGGCCGACCGGGTGGACTTCGATGGTGACGTAGCCGCGTTGGTTGTGCGCCCCTCGATCACTGATGGCCTTGCTGCAGGGACACACGCTCGTTACGGGCACGCGGGCCTGCAATGTCAGGACCGGATTGGCTGTGCTCACGCTGGCCGTCAACGCGCACTGGTACTCGCTGAAGGACCGCGCGCCGGTGACCGGGGCCTGCCGCTCCAAGAAGTAAGTGAAGGTGAGACGGACGCGGGCGCTGCTGCTGCCCATGCGCATACGGAGGTCTTCCACCAGGCGCAGCGCACTGTCCGACGCGACCTCGTCTCGCCAGGTGTGCAGCACTTCCACGAATCGGCTCAGGTGGGCGCCTTTGACCTCGGCGTCGAGGGTGACCGACATGTCGACGGTGGCGACGGTTTCGCGTTTAGCCCCCTGGCCATCAGCGATTAGCAGCGGGTAGCGCAGCCCTTCGATGCCGACCTCATCGAGGGAAACCCCCCGCTGGTCGGGCAGCGCCTGCACGTCGGGAAGCATCACCGCTCTCCTCGATAGATGCAGCCGGAGGTGCACGTCTCCCGGACCATGACAGTCGACAGGGGAAGTTGATCGATTAGCCGGTCCCAGATCCAGCGGGCCAGCACTTCGCTGGTCGGATTCTCCAGGCCGGGCACCTCGTTGAGGTAGTAGTGGTCAAGTTGGTCGAGGAGCGGTTGGAACGCCTTCTTGAGCTCGCCGAAGTCCATGACCCAGCCCGCTTCGGGGTCGACGTCGCCGTGGACCTGGACCTGAACCCGGTAGGAATGGCCGTGTAGGCGGGCGCACTTGTGCCCGACTGGCACGTTCGGCAGCCGGTGCGCGGCTTCGAAGGTGAACTCCCGGAAAATCTCCATCAGGCAATTCCTATGTACTTGTGTGTCTGCAGACTCAACTGCCACTGCGGATGGTCAAGGCAATACCGCACGGCAGCATCGGTGTTGGCCGCCCTATCAGGGCCATCCATGGGCTGCAGCAGGAAGTGCTCGAAGGCGAGGTCTTCGAACAGTTGCGGCTCAGCGCCGACCTGCGGGTAGACGAGCTTGAGGTCATGGCCGCGGGTAAGCACGAGGTCCGCGCCCGCCTTGGGGCTGACGCAGATCCAGTCAATCCCGGCCGGCGCTGGCCGAGTGCCGTTTGTCTCGACCGCGACCGTGAAGCCCTCGCCGTGGAGAGCTTGCACAGCGGCCTCGTCCAGTTGCAGCAGCGGCTCGCCGCCGGTGCAGACGACGTAGGGGCGGCTACGAGGATGGGACTTCCCCTGCCAGGTCTTGGCCACAGCCGCGGCCAGATCAGCCGCAGACCGAAAACGACCCCCACCTGGGCCGTCCGTGCCAACGAAATCGGTGTCGCAGAACCGGCAGATAGCGCGATGCCGGTCCGACTCACGCCCGGTCCACAGGTTGCAACTGGTGAACCGGCAGAACACCGCGGGCCGGCCCGCATGGGTTCCCTCACCCTGCAACGTGTAAAAGATCTCCTTAACGCGGTACATCGACCTCACCCAGCCGTCGGCGCCAGAGCGGGATCTGTGCGGCCGAGTTCCGCGAAGCCGCGACCACGCAACAGGCAGGAGTCGCAGGTACCGCATGCCCGCCCGTCGGCCGGGTCATAGCAACTGTGTGTCCAGGAGTAATCCACGCCCAACTCCAGACCTCGGCGAATCGTCTCGGCCTTGGTCAGCTGGATCAGCGGCGTGTGGATACGCAGCCGCTGGCGACCCTCCACGCCGGCCTTGGTGGCAAGGTTGGCCATCTGCTCGTAGGCGGCGATGTACTCCGGGCGGCAGTCGGGATAGCCGCTGTAGTCGAGTGCGCTGACCCCGATGAACACATCCGAGGCATCCAGGGTCTCTGCCCATGCCAGCGCGAAGGACAGGAAGATCGTGTTCCGGGCGGGCACGTACGTGATCGGAATGTCGCTACCGAGGTCGTCGGCGCTATCGTGGTGCGGCACAGCGAGAGCGTCGTCGGTCAGCGCCGAGCCACCGAAGACGCGCAAATCGATGTCAGCGACGAGGTGCTTGACTGCTCCGAGGTTCGCGGCTACACGGCTCGCGGCTTCGAGCTCCACCGTGTGCCGCTGGCCATAGCGGAAGCTCAGCGCATACGCTTCGTACCCCTCGTGCACCGCCATCGCCAGCACCGTGGCCGAGTCGAGCCCTCCGCTAAGTAGCACCACAGCCCTGCGCTTCGCCGCAGACATATGCCGACCTCCGCCTCTCCACTCGGGTCCGAGAAACTGCAAGGTCGTGCGCCGATGATCGGCTGCAGTTTCGGCGGTCAGCCTACCGAACTACTGGGAACGATGGCAGGCGCCGTAGGCGATATTAGCCCTACGATGACACAGCAGTACGCGTCGACTACGCAGCGCAACCTGACATCCCGCATGATGACTGTCGCTATTTTCGTAGGGTGCTCACTCGATAACTGCGGCACTCGGCTAGCCAGGGCGGCGCACTTTCCTGCACGATGAAGCGCTGAACTTGCCGAGAAACTCGACGCCACCAGGCGGATTACTATAGTACATCTGTGCGATCTTGCGGATCCGAAGAGTTGTCGCCGGATGGACGCAGTCAGGAACCACGATGGAGCCCCGCCACACCTCTGCACAAGCATTGTCATTCTGGTGTGGATCACGCCTCCATGACGACATGCAATCGGCCAACTCGGTCGTCAGTCCAGAGCGACGCTGCCGGACGCGGGGCAGGAACCGGTCCACCGATGAAATCCGCGATGATGCATCCACAACACGACGTCCACGACCCGCAGCAGGCTGACGGTGGACGAAATCTCGGCGCGGTCATCGGAGCAGAGCCAGTTCGGCGCGCAGGACGCCGCGGTCCGCCGCGAGCCGCCGGTGCAGTCGCAGCCACACCATCTTGGGATTGCCGTACAGGCACCTGACGACCCTGCTGTAGACGGGAATGAGGTGAGGGCACTTGCGGGCCATGACCTTGCCGGCGATCACGAAGTCGATGCCCTTCTGCTCGTCCAGCAGGTGCCATGCCCGGTCGGCGGCGTGCCCGTCGGCCACCAGGTCCTCCGCGCGATCGGTGCCCAACTCGACGTCCGTAGGAATCTGGGCGAGTAGGCCGCTGATCTGTCTGCCGAGGTCTCCGTCGAGCAGGCCGATGGCGGCCTCGGCCGGCACGGTCACCGACAGCAGCTGCACCGCGACGAGGTCGTCGGCGGTAATCAGGTTGCGGGTGGTGGGGCGGTCACCGCGACCGGCGAGGCCTCGAACTTGCGACCGCTGTACGGGTGGGGACGGGTGTCGTCGAAGTAGGCGCGCAGGTTGTCGAACGCGTCCTTGGTGCAAATGAGGTCGAGCAGGTCTGCCGCCCTGCGCAGCATGGTATTGCTCTCTGGGCAACAACTGTCGGCGCCCGGCTTCAGCCTGGCCCGGCCGATCTTCTCTGCTCGGGTCTCGTCTTCCACTCGATGCGGTGGGGGAACGGCAACCGCGGTCGTAGATTGGGGTGCTCGCGGCGGTCCTACACGCCCGGCCAGCATGTTGGGATAGCCAACTCGGTCGTCTGGGGGCAGGAGCCGGTCAGCGGCGCGCGGTCGGATTCCCCGGTATTCGAGCCGAGGCGTGGCTCGTACCCTAGCGTTCAAGCCCGGCGAGCAGTAAGGGTCAGTAGCCCAGGGGCGCCCACTGACCATGTTTCGCGTACCGTGATCTCGGAGGAGTGCAGCGGCCGGTCGACAACGGGACGGATGGTGGCCGGGGTGATGTGCTCCTGGTCGTGGTCCCTCCGCGTAGTGGGTGGCGGTCTCGCCAGCCTGCTCGAGTGCCTTGATCAGGCGGGTCACGAGGACGTCCAACCGCTGAGCCTCGACCTCCGCCGCGAGCAGCCGTTCGTGGGTCGTCACCGGCCCGGTGCCCACACCACTGGTGCAGCAGTTCGTGATGGGGCCGGTCATAACACGTGTAGAGGCGGTACTCCCACTCCGGTGATGTCGGCTCTTGCTCCCGAGTGCGGAGGCTGGATCGTGTCCGTGCTTGCACTTGTGGCGAGCCGCCGTCTCCTCCGCCATGACGTGGTCGAGCACGACGGTCGAGTGGGTCCGGCAGGCGGCCTCGGCGATGAGGAGCACGACTTCCCGCCAGCAAAAGACGGTGTACGCCAACGCCGGCCAGCGATTGATTTGGGCCCTGAGCGGGCGCAGAACGTGCCGCGAGTTTACGTTGGCGTGTTCGTTGTCGCGGATCTCCGCATAGGGCAGCCCACCTGCGGGCTGTAGTTAAGGCGTGACGTGAATGTGATCCTCATGTTTGACTGTCGGGCATGCGTGCGGGCCAGGCGCGGCTGGCGATCGATTGTGGAAGCGCCACGACGACCGCCGTGCTGGCGTGGCCGGATGGGTCGTGGTCGCCGTTGTTGTTCGATGGCGAGCCGGGCCTGCCGAGTGCGGTGTTCGTCGCCGACGGCGGGGCGGTCCTGACGGGGCAGCGGGCGTGGCAGGCCGCTCCGGCTGACCCGGGTCGGTTCGTTCCGCTCCCCCGGCGTCCTGCTGATGACCGGCTGGTGGTGGCCGGTGGTGAGGTGGCGCCGGCGGATCTGGTGGCGGCGACGTTGCGGCGGGTCGTTGACGAGGCCCGTGTGGTGGCGGGTGGCCCGGTGGAGGATGTGCGGTTGGTGGTGCCGGCGGGGTGGGGGCCGCGGCGGCGGACGTGGTTGCGGCATGCCGCGCACCGTGCGGGTCTGCCGCAGCCACGGCTTGTGGAGGCGCCGGTGGCGGTGGCCTGCCACCTGCTCGCCGTAGGGGTGCCACTGCCGGTGGGTTCCGTCGTCGTGGTGTGCGACCTGGGTGGCGGCGCTGAGGTGAGTGTGGTGCGGCGCGGTCCGGTCGGTTTCGAGGTCCTGGCCACGCTCGCCGATGTCGACGCGGGTGGTGACGCCATCGACCGGGCTTTGGCCGCTGTCCTGCCGGAGGCGGGGTCACCGTCGGACGGGTGGGTGTTGACGGCGAGTGTGCGGGCGGCGAAACATGCCCTGTCCGAGCATGCGGCGGTGACGGTGCCGCTGCCGGCGGGGCCGGCGGTGGTGCTCAACAGTGTCGTGTTGGAGCAGGCGGCGCGTCCGGTGCTGTCCCGGGCCGCTGGTCTGGTCCGTGATGTGGTGGCTGCGGCGGAGGTCGATCCGGCCACGGTTTCCGGGTTGTGGTGTGCGGGTGGTGCGGCGAGGATGCCGCTGGTCGCCGAGGTGATGGCCACGGAGACGGGGTTCACGCCGCTGCTGGTGCAGGATCCTCTGCTGGCCGCCGCTGCGGGGGCGGCGGACGCGGGTGGGCGAAGTCTGGAGCAGGTGCCGGAGGTCGTGTCGGAGCCGGTGCCGCCGATCCGGCGGGCGGTGGAGATCGCGGTGCCGGGGTTCGCGTCGTTGGCGCTGGTGACGCACATGCTGCTGACCCCGATCTGGCATGGCGGGATGATCAACCGGTGGGCCTCGCTGAACTGGGGTGAGTTGGCGATGGCGGCGGTGTTCGGCGTGCTCGCCTGTCTTGGTGCGGGTACGGTGCTCGGTTCCGCGCTCGCCTCCCGTACCGACGCGGGGGTGCCGTTGTCGCCGCGTGCGCAGGTCGCCACTGGCATTGTGACCGCGGCGTGGCTGGGTGTGGCCGTGGCCGGCATGTACGCGGTGGTGGGTAGTCAGTACATCGGTACGGAGTTGGGCCCGTTCCTGCGGTGGGCGTTGCTGCCCACTGTTCCGTTGTTGGTGGTGGCGGCGGTGTTGGCGTTGATCGCTGCCCGGCAGTGGCGTAGTCCGCGTGGCGGCTGGTCGGAGTTCCTGGCTTTTCCTGTGTCGTCGGTGGTCGCGGCCGCCGCCGGGATGTTGTTGATCCAGTGGTCGGTGACCGCGGCCAGGTGGCCGGACATGATCGTGTGGCTGGATCTGGCTGGTCGTGTCGGTGGGCTGCTGATGGGTGTCGGTGTGATCACCGCGCTGGTGTCCCGTCTGGTGCTGCGTCTGGTTCTGGGCGCCCCGTTCGCGATCCTCCTGGCCGCGCTGGTCAGTCACCGCACCACGGGGATCCTCGCGGTCATCTACACCATCGCGGTGACGATGTGGTGGTTGCGCCGATTGTGGTCGCGCATCATCCATCCCGGCCCTACTGCCGGCCGGCCCACGGCCTTCCCGCCGGGAGCGCCCGCGGTCGGGCCGGGTCGAGTGGGGTGAGCTGATGCGGTGGCCGCGACGGCTCGCGTCGGCGCTGATGGTCGTTGTCCTGCTGGTCGGCCCGCCGCTGCTGCTCGTACGGCTGGTCGGCTGGCCAGCGATGGGTGGTCCTCGTGTGGCGATCTGGGGGTGGATTCGTGATCCGCTGACCGAGCAGAACCTGATTCTGATGGTGGTGGGGCTGGCCTGGGCGTTGTGGGCCTTCGTCGCCTACACCGTCACCGTCCGGACGGCGGTGCGGTTGTGGGCTGGTGTCCGGTGGCTGCGCCGCCTGCCGCTGCCTACGCCGTGGCAGGCCACCGCGACGGGTATGGCCGGTGCCGCCGCCCTGACCATCGCAACCCCCACCACCCTCACCAGCGGCCCCGAGCATCCCGCGACGACGGTGGGTGCCGGCGACATTCACGGCCGGGACGACGTCGATCAGGCCGCGAATAGCGACGGGGTGGTCGTGGCGGGAGGGTGGCTGCCCCGTGCGGTCGCCGACCAGGTGGGCGTGGCGGTGGGGTTGCTGTGGCTGCGTCGCCGTCTGGCCTACCGCCCCCGCCGGGCGAGCGAGGACGCGGATGATCTGGCGCCGCTACCGGCCACCGTGGCTGCCATCCAGGCCGCCACCACCGTCCGGCCCGACTCACCCCCACCACAGCCGTCGGAGGCGGTGGTGGGGGTTCTGCCGCCGGGGTTCCCGGCGGGCGGTGTGGGGTTGAGCGGGCCGGGAGCGTTGGCAGCTGCCCGTGGGCTGCTGGTCACGGTTCTTCTGGCCGCGTTACGCCAGGACAGCGCCCGGTTGGTGATCACCCGCCGCGCGGCGCAGGTGTTGCTCGGGCCGGAGGCACCCTTCCTCCGTCCCGGGTCGGGGCTGTGGATCGCCGACACCGTCCCGCACGCCACCACCCTGGTGAGCGCCGCACCACCGGCGACGCCCTCCTTCCCGGGCGGGCGGTCAGTGCTGATCCTCGACGGGCCGCCCCCGGACACGCTCGTCACCGAGGTGGCGACCGTGGTCGTGTTGGCCGACTGGCCACAAGCGACGACCTGGCATGTGGCGGCCGACGGCCACACCCAGGCCCTCGACACGATGGCGTCTGGCCCGCGGGTCTGCGTGCTGGACCCGGTCGCCGCGGCGGATCTGCTCACCGTCACCGGCCACCTCCATCCACCCGTACGCGACGCCCGACCTCAGCCGATACCGCACGCTCGGATACCCCGCCAACCAGGTCCGCACCCCGACGGCGGAGAGGTGGGTCGGCGGTTGCGGGCACAGGTGTTGGGTGAACCGATGCTGCTCTGCGACGGCACACCTCTGCCGCTGCGGCGCACCGCAGCCCGGCAAGCCCTGGTCTTCCTCGCCGCGCACGCCGACGGCGTCGACAGCCACGTCATGGCCGAAGCCCTCTGGCCAGGACTGCCCGCGCACCGTCTCACCGGCCGCCTCTACACCACCCTCAGCGAGCTCCGCACCGCCGTACGCGCCGCCACCGACCTACCCCTGATCGACCGGACCGGTGACCGCTACCGCCTGCATCCCGACCACGTCGACGTCGACCTGTGGCACCTGCGCGCCGCGGCCGCTCACGCGGCATCTGCTCTCACCGACCCGGCCACGGCGTGGCGGGCGGTCATCGACGCCTACACCGGGGACCTCGCCGCCGGGCACACCTGGCCCTGGCTCGACGCGTACCGCGAAACCGCCCGCCGCCAGGTCCTCGACGCCTACACCGCCCTGGCCGACACCGAAGCCGACCCCCGACGCGCCCTCACCCACCTCCAGGACGGCATCCGCGTCGACCCGTACAACGCCGACCTGCACCAGCGAGCCGTGAACATCCTCGCCGGGCTGGGTGAGCACACGGCCGCCGCCGACCTGACCGAGCGGTACAAGCGGGGTCTCATCGCCGCCGGCCTCAACCCCGACCACGTCCTCCAGATCGCGCTCCTACACGGCCGCACCACCTGACCGGACTCTCCGCCACAGCGGCAGGAATCTCGGGAAGGACGAGGGCGCTCGTCGAGCGGCCGGACGTCGGTAGCGGATACCCGGCGAACCGACAGCCCACCGTCGGTGGCAGGGCGGCCTGTTGGCACCCCGAACGTGACAGGCACCTCGAGCCGCACCTGTGCGGGGTGTGCTGTCTGACCTGCGGTTGTGAGGTCGTGTTAGACGGTGTGAGGTTCTGTTAGCCGCTGAACCGGGTCGATCCCGTCGCGTCGCTCCTACGGTCTGTGTCACCGCATGGCCGGCACATGCCGGTAGGCGGTGCCGGCGAAGGGAGGCAGGCGTGAGAGCACCGATGTCGACAGCGACCGTGGCCGCGGTCGTGCTCGCGGCGGCGCCGCTGGGGCTGCTGTACCTGGCGGGGCCGGACCTGATTGCGGGGCCGCCCTCCGACGAGCAGCTGCGGGCGTGGCTGCACCAGCCCTTGACCACCGGGTTCCTCACCGCGCTGCTGCAGGCCGCTGCCTGGCTGCTCTGGGCGCTGTTCGCCACCGCCGTGGCTCACCGCGTCCGTCAGCGTGTCGGGGCGCCGGTGCGGTGGCGGTTCGCGTTGCGTCTACCCGGGCCGCTGCAGGGGCTCGCGGCGGCGCTGCTGGGCGCCACCGCCGTGACCTCCGCCGCCCTACCCGCGGCCGCGCACACCACCTCCACCGCCGACACCTCTCCCCCCGGCCTTCCGCCACCTGCGGACCCCAGCCCCACCCTGGACCGGAACCTTCAGCGGCCCGCACCGCTGCCCACCGTCGCGGCCTCGGCGACGCCGACAGACACCCGCCACTCTCCCCCGAACAGCCAACGAGCAGCGGGGGTCACCGATCACACCCGCGCGTCCGCCCCGCACCGCACCGCCCATACCGGCGGTCAGCCGTCGTCGGCGGCACGGACGGCGGGCCAGCCGGCACAGGCTGACACGTGCGTGGTGCGTCCCGGTGACACCCTCTCCGCGATCGCGCAGCAGCGGCTCGGTGACCCCGACCGCTGGCCCGAGATCTGGGAGCTCAACCGTGGTAGACGCTTCGACACCGGCGGCGGCACGTTCACCAACCCCCACCTCATCCACCCCGGCTGGATCCTGCGACTACCGAAGGACGCGCTCCCACCCGCGACGGCCATACCCCAGCCGCCGGCGCCCCCACCCGAGGCTGACGCACCCGAACCACGACCGACCACACCCGACAAGTCCGCTACTACACCAGTTCCTTCCGCCAGCGCCGGTACGCCCCCGGACCCGACCGCTTCTACGCCGGTCGACGACGCCAGCCCCGCTACGCCCACACCCTCGTCCGAAGGACAGCCGAGCCGCTCAGTCGGCGTGCCGTCGCCGACGAGCAGCCCGCCGGCACAGACGAGTCGCGGCATCACGGTAGGGACCGGCAGCTGGCTGGACGTCGGTCTTGCCGCCGCGATCGCCGCAGCCGCCACCCTGGTCTGGGCGCTACGTCGGCGCCACTACCAACGACGGCCCCCCAGCCCGGCTCGGCGCGGCGACGCCGACCTCTCGCCGCTGCCCGCCGTCGTCACCCGCATCCGCCGGAGCCTGCGCCAGCACAACGACAACGACATCGGTGTGGACATCCTCGACACGACAGGCCCTCTCGACGCCGCACCCGAGCCCGTAGCCGCGGGCGACGACGTCGAGGACGACAGGCCGGCCAGCAGCGGACCGAGGTCCCACGAGGGGTCCGCGGCCGACGCAGCGGCGCCGGTGGTGCCCGCTCTGGACAACTCCGCGGCAGTGTGGCCGGCCGCCGGCCTCGGTCTGACCGGTCCCGGCGCGCACGCGGCCGGGCGGGGCTTCCTCACCGCCGCTCTCGCCGCCGGCAACGCGCACGATCCGCACACGCGCGGCTCGGTGGTCATCCCCTCCCCCACCACCGTCAGCCTCCTGGACGCAGCCGCGCTGCCCGCGAGCCCTCGCCTGACCGTCACCCGCAGCCTGGCCGACGCCCTGGACCTCCTCGAAACACTGGCGCTGCACCGGACACGGCTGGTCTACCAGCACGAGGTCGACACCATCGCCGACCTCCGCCACCGCCACCCCGACACCGAGCCGCAGCCACCCGTCCTGCTCATCGCCGACACGGCCGCCCGCCACGAACGCGTCCGTATCGCCGCGCTGCTGGCCCAAGGACAACGCCTCGACATCCACGGCATCCTCCTCGGCCCCTGGCCCGAGGGCGACACCGTCGCCGTCGCCACCGACGGCACCACCTCCCCCACCACTGACGAGACAACCCGCCACACCGGGCACCCCGCCGACCTCGGCCGGCTCACCGTCCTCACCGCCGCCGACACCATCGACCTGATCACCACGCTCACCGAAGCCCACACCGGTACCCGGCACACGCCACCCACCCCGCCGACAGACCTCGCCACCACACCGGAACCGACACGCCACGCAGGCGCCGCCGAAGGCAACGACCACGCCGAACCCGGTCCCTCCCAAGCCGCAGCAGTCGACACCGGGCCGGAGACAGGGGCGGTCGACGGGCTCACCCGCGCTGGGGCGCTGGCAGCGGTCGACGATCGACCAGAGCCGACCGCGCGGCCTGACGGGCGCGTCGCGGTGCGGACGCTCGGCACCGCCCGCATCGTCGACATGGACACCACGGTCCCGCTGCGGGCCAAAGCCCTCGAACTACTCGTCTACCTCGTGGTCCACGACGGCGACGCCACCCAGGACGCCATCCTCGACGACCTGCTACCCGACGCCCCACGATCGAAGGCACCACACCGCCTGCACACCTACGTGTCCGCGCTCCGCAAGACCCTCACCCGCACCGGCGGCGCAACCGGCAGCTACCTCACCCACCCCGGCCGCCGCTACACCCTCAACCGCGAACTGATCGACGCGGACCTGTGGCGGATGCGTGACGCGCTACGCGCTACGCAACGAGCCGACAACCCCGACGAACGGCTCACCGCGCTACGCACCGCGGTCAACGCCTACCAGGGCGCTCTCGCCGACGGCTTCGACTACGAATGGATCGAGGCACCCCGCGAAGCCATCCGCCGCCAAGCCCTCGACGCCCACCTCGCCCTCGCCGCCGCCACCCCCGACCCGGCCGAGGCCATCACCGTGCTGACCACCGCGATCCACCACGACCCCTACGCCGAAACCGTCTACCAACACGCGATGCGCGCCCACGCCGCACTCGGACACCTCGACCAGATCCACGCCCTCCGCCGCACCCTGACCCACCGACTCCACGACATCGACACCACCCCCAGCCAGGACACCCTCGCCCTCGCCGACCAACTCATCACCGAACTACAAGCCAGTTCCCGAGATCGGTCGCGCCCCGACGCCAGCGGACAGCGCCCATGACGGCCCACCGGTCAGGAGCACTCGACACCGCCACGAACACCAGCGGCCCGCTCACCCCCGACCGCAACAACAGCACGCACGCTGTCGCCAACGGCAGTGGTCGCGGCACCACGCCGGCCTCCACAGGCAGTGCGGGCACCGCGTCGGAGACCGACCCGCACAAATCGCCAGCACGGCGCGGCACCACCGCCGGGACGACCCGCGACGCGGCTGACGCCGACCTGGCCGCCGCCGTACGCCGCACCACACTGATGCGCCAAACCTTCTACGTCCTGGTCCTGCTGGTCGCCCTCGTCGGACAGGTCACCGGCAGCGTCCACACCCTCGACATCCCCCCACTCATCGCGATCCCCGCCGTCGCCGCCCTCGAACTCGGCGGCGTGGTCGTCATGGCCAACGCCGACGTACGACGCCGCCTCGGCGAACACGCCCTCGCATCCCGAATCCTCTCCGCGGTGATCGCCGCAACGGCCGTCACCTTCAACTGGGTCGCCCACCCCGACCACCTCGTCGGCGGCTTCTACGCCGCCATGTCCGCCCTCGGCTACCTCGTCTGGCTTATGCACACGGGCAACCAACGCCGCGACCGACTCCGCGCCACCGGAAACCTCCCACCCACACCACCCGCCTACGAACTGATCGGCCACTGGATCCGCCACCCCGCCATCACCATCCGCGCACGATCCCTCGCCAAAGCCGACGGCCTCGACCTCTACGACTCCCTAAGAGCCGCCCAAACCACAATCGACCGGGAACACCGCCACCAGGCGATCGCCGCAGTGCTACGACGCAAGATCCGCAAAGCGGTCGACCCCGCCACAGCCGACATCGCAATACACCTCTACGACCTCGACGAGATCGCCAAACGCCTCACCGCCAGCGCCGACTACGCCGGACTGACCACACTCCTCGCCGCAGACCTAGCCCCAGAACGCATCGTGACAGCTCACCGCCCCAGCCACCACCGCCGCTGGTGCACCCGAAAGGCCTACGCCAAAGCGCCTTCGACACCTGAACCCACCGCGTCTTCAACTCCTACTCAGCCGGCGGCAGACGCGCCCAGCGATGGCCGGCAGGATCCTCCGCGCTTCCTCGAGCCCGCCCCGAACAATGACGACCGCCAGCAGCCCGCCGAGGGCCGCGACCTTGTTCCCGCACACGCGGTCACACAGCCGGACAAACCGGCCACAACGAGCCCGGCGGGCGTGAACACCGACAGCGACGACATCACCGGCGACGCCGACGCTCAGAGGGCTGCCAGCGACGGCGTCGCCAACGATGGGAAGGTGCCCACGACAACCGCGGAGGCGGTGGCCTACTGGCTGCGAAAAGAACCGAACTTGGCACCTGAACTGCTAGCCGAGAGGGTAGGTAGGTCGCTGCGCTCGGTCTACCGATACCTACCGCCGGACTACCCCCGCCGACCGGGGGTCGCGAGGCAACGAACCAACGACGGCCGACGCCAACACGACGCCCCGACACGCCGCGAGTGAGGTCACCGGCCGCCCGACGGCAGGCTAGCAAACGCGAAAAGGACCCCGGCTTCTCGCTCGTAAATCCAAGGTGGGCCGACCTCCACGAACCCGACGAGCCGCTCGATCACCGAGAGAGACTGAGTGGAGTGCGCATCCCCGGCAAACGGCGGCGGAGGGCCCCACTCAACGCCTCCCGCATCACCATGGAGCAATGACCCAAGAGACGAGATCCTTACGGTGCTTCCCGAGATCATTGCGCGGAGGCCGAAGGCACATTCATGCCTTGGGAAGCGCTCAACGAGCTTGGCCGACGAGAAATTACCTACACGGAATCGACGATACGAACCCACATCGTCAGCCAGATGTGCGCCAACGCGCCTGACCATCACGCTTCAGGGTGACATCCGCCCCCGCAGCCCGCTCCGCACATACGACGACCTGGAAGGGCTTCTGAGCGGCCTGGTACCGGCTTCGGTCGGCAGTTGGTCGAACGCCCTGCTTGCGGGCATGACCGCGCTTGTGACCTGGGCAGCAGGCCGGGTGGGCCGACTCCGACAGGCCGCGTGGGATCACCGCTTCTGGGCGGCTCCATCCAGCGGCTAACGCAATGGGTCCACGTCCGCTGACCGACAACTGCTCGTAACCGGGTTTCAGACGCGGAACAACACCCCGGCTTGGACTGCGGCCGGTTGCTTCGTGGTTGGTGGGGCTGTGAGCTGGGGTGTTGTGTTGGAAGCTACCCACAGATGAGCTGTCGATCATGTCGAATCTGCCATGCGCGCGAACGGTGAAGACCGCGCCAGATCTGGGCGTTTCAAATTGCGCATTCGCATTGGCGCGTGTCACGAGATATCGAGTACTAGCAGGGTCCACGCTTACGGATGGGCATCTGGGGGTCCACCCAGGAGAGTAGCCTTGGTGCTGGGGTCGACGAATCTACAAGCACTGCGGACACGATCACGAGTACGGCAGCACATCAGACATTCAGGTCCATTGCTTCTATTTTGGACGACTCGCCAAGCCGGAGTGCGGCCACCCTGCACGATCCGACATCAGCCAAGCGTGACAATGACGACATGGCAGCACCTTGGGATGCAATCAGTGCTCTTGCTGGCGTAGCGTCGGCAGTTACGGCAGTGGTGTCGACAACTCTGGCGCTTGCCAGCTTCATTACTATTCGGCGGCGTCGCTCGTCGGCGCGGTCGAGGTTTTTCCAGCGCGACGACTCTCACTTGAGCCGAACCGTGCCGGACCACCATAGCTCCGCAGGGACAGTCGCAGCCGCCCCCCAGGCACCGGGAACAGATGGTCCAAGCGAAGACCGTCATCCAATTGTCTTTGTTGGCGCAACACGCATTACGCGAGAGACCCACATTCTTGGTTGGTCCAGCTTTGCCGCAAGCGTTACGGCGAGTGCATTGATGGCAGCCACCCTGCAAAAGTTCGTTTCCGTCACGCTGTCGTACGTCTTCCTAGCCTTGTATGCACTCACGATAATAGGACTCATCGTGGGTGGACTGACTCGATCCGAAAGGTGGGTGAGACATGCCGGCCTTTCCGGATACTTAAACTGGTTTGTTGTTACCTTTGCGCCGATATCACTCCTCGACGACACCAACTGGAAATCATCGACTTTCTGGATAACATTAGCGATAAGCATCGCGGCGATACCCTTTGGCTTTGTCATAATTTCGCCGGTCGCATGGGCTATGGAGATTCTTGAGGCTGAAGAACACCGGATCACGATGCGCGCCATGGAGGACTGCAAATGGTTTGGGCGCGCTCAACCTGCGATGCTGTCAGCCCTGCTTTCCAGCCCTAGCGCGCGCGGCTTCAACTATGCCCGCCGGCACTTCTCGATGGTGGTGGCCGTCGGCCGAGCAGTGGCTATCATCGACACAAGTGGTGATCTAGATTCGCGGCCGTGGCGCGCTTCGATTAAGAACTGGTCTGATCGCTTCAGAGATCAAATCGGCGTCGATGTGCACTATTTCGCCATAGTGCCATCAATTCATCCGGTTCGGCGAAGTATCGATTTCGCCAGCGTGGCGGTATCGATACTGACCACTGCAGAGGCGGTCAGCGTGTTTGAAGACTTTGGCGCCGGGGGACCCAACGAACTTTATGTTCCACTTCTCAATAATTTACTGGTCGATGAATGGAGGCGCAGGTACTGATACTCGGATTGGGCCACAGTTCGGAGCGGGAGGAGCCATGGCGCGAACACGCCGCACTTCCAAGTACGTCCGCACGGAACTGAAAGTAATCACGCCGACACTACTTGGCCATCCGAGACAACTTTTACTCATCGACATAAGTAAATGTCCAGGCTCCCGTCGTCGAACGGTCGCCCGTTCAGTCGCCCTCCAGATCGGCTGGTCTTCGCGGCCAAGACCAGCCGATCTTTGGGGCGGTTTATGTGTTGCAGCTCTTATGTCAGGTCGTACCTGTACCGACATCGCTGCCGTAGGTTGTCCAGCTACAGGTGGGCGATCAGGGCCTGTATCCGTGGGTCGAAGCTGTAGCCGCCGTCCCAGGGGAACTGGCCCTGCTGGTCGGGCCACACGATTTGCTGCAGGCGGATCTGGTGGCGGCCGTAGCGTGCGATCGCCGCCCCGGGTAGCAGGTCCTCGGTGGGCCGTCCGTCGATGATGATGGCGTCGTAGTCGGCGATGAGGTCGTTGATGCGCTGGCCGTGGGTGAACCGTTCGGCCTTGTCGTGGATCCGTTGGGCCAGGTCGTTGAGCAGGGTGTGGGCGACCAAGGGCGGCAGCCCGGCGATGATCAGCTCGGGGTGGTCGTGGGCGGTGAGCCCGACGGTGTAGGCGAACGGGGCGGTGGTGTCGGGGTCGTCGTCGGTGGGCAGGACGTGTGTGACGGCCCAGCCTTTGGTTGTGATGATGCGTTCCTGGTTTCTGAGGAAGTCGTCGATGTCAGGCATGTGTTTGTCTCCTGGTCATTGCGGCGCTTCGGGGGTGTTCGGGGTGGGTGGTTCGACTTCGACGAAGCCCCAGAGTCGTTGCATGACCTGTAGTTGCCAGGTGCGGTAGCGGTCGGCGAAGCCGCGGCAGACTGCGGGTGGGACCGGGCTGCCGGCGTACGGCAGGGTTGAGTGGCAGATGATGTAGCCCGCGTCGCAGCGGGCTGTGGTCACCATCTGCTTGAGCCGGCCGGGTGCGAGGTGCATCGGGTTGCCGGGTTTGAAGATGCAGGTGGCGCATTCGCGGGCGAGTAGGCGGGTTTTGCGTAGGTCCGGGTCCCCGACGTTGAGTCGGGCTGGTCCATCGGGGTCCGGTTCGTTGCCGGGGTGGGGCGTGCTGTTCATCGTCGTCTCCTTGTCCTGCATGTGGGGCCCGCATCCGGTGGATGCGGGCCCCACACCGGCGTGCTGGGCGGTCAAGTTGGTGCTGGTACGGGCTGGTGGAGAGCCGGATCAGCCAGCTGGCGGCACCGTGTCGGTCACGGCTGGGGCCTCGTGGAGGGTGATGGGGTGTAGGGGCACGATGAGGCGGTCGGCGGTGAGGCCGGGTCCGTCGTCGGGTTGCCAGGCGTCGGCGGCGGCGTGGGTGGGGAACGGGCCGACGGTGGCGAGCCGGCCACCGGTGGGGTCGAGCAGCACGAGGGCGGCGGTACGGGCGTGGTGGAGGGCGGGCCGTAGGGTCGCGGCGAGGTCGGCGGGTAGGTCGACCCAGCAGGTGGCGGGCAGGGTCGTGGCGGCGGGGTTGTGCAGTGGCGCGGGTCTGGTCGCGGCGAGGGTGGTGTTGTCGAGGGCGAGCGTGGCCGCGTGGGAGTGGGCTGCGGTGGTGCCGCTGGTGGGGCCGTGGGCGTCGAGTTCGCCGCTGGTGTGGACGGCGAGCAGCGCGTGCGGGTCGCGGATCTCCAGGGAGTCGAGGACGGCGAGGGTGATGGTGTCCCCAGTCGGCATGTCGCGCAGGGTGAGCAGGATCGGCCGTGCGTCTGGGTCGCGGGTCCAGGTGATCGCGTCGAAGTGTTCGCTGGTGACGTCGGCGAGGCGTCGCCAGGCGCGGTTGTCGGTGTCGAAGGGGTATTCGTTGTCGCTGTCGTAGCGCATGGATGGGCTCCTCGTGATGGGGCGGAGTTGTCTGTCGTCTGGGCCGGGCCGCCGAGGGCCGGTTGGGGACGCGATGCATGCACGCTTCGATGGCGCGGAATGGTCAAGTCGCGGCTCGGCGATGCAGGTCGTGAGCTGCCGGTCGTAGGGCGCGGACGGATGGCCGGGCGGCAAGCCCGTGAATTGCCGGGGTTTGCGGGCGTCGTGGTCGCCGTCTGCGTGGCGCTGCCGGCCCGCTCGCCTGCTATTGCGGGGGCGGGGCTGGTCGGCCGTCGGCGGGGTCTGGTGCGGTCGGGTCTAGGCCTGTTCGAGGGCGGTGACGGCGGCGTCGGTGATCGCGGTGATGGCGTGGACCGGGTCGGTGACGGTGAGGGTGGTGGTGTGGGTGAAGGTGTGTCCCCATCTCTGGTCGGGTTCGGTGGGCTGGCCTGGGGTGGGTGGGTCGGCGGGGTGTAGCCAGAGCACGGCGCAGCCGGCGCGGTGCAGGGTGGTGACGAGGCGTTGTCCGGCGGGGATGTCGTCGAGGTAGCCGTCGGAGACGACGGCGAGCATCCGTAGGGTGCGGCCGTTGCGTAGGTCGAGGAGTTGGTCGGCGACCTTGACCGCTTCGGGGAAGGTGGCGGTGGCGACGTCGGTGCGCATGTGTAGCACCTGTGTCGGGGTGGTGCGTGGGGGTACGAGGATGGTGGTGCGGTCGCCGAATCCGATGGTGGTGGTCACCGCGTGGGCGCGGCGGGCGGCGTGGGCGAAGATCCATGCCGCGGAGGACATCGGTTCGGTGTAGCGGCCCATGGATCCGGACAGGTCGACCAGGATCGCCAGGTGTAGGCGGGGTTTTTCGGGTGGTAGGTGGGTGCGTTGTTGCCAGGGGGCGGCGGTGGGCAGTTGCCCGGCGGCGGTTTGTGCGTCGGCGGTGATGGCGTGGCGGGTGCGTAGCCGTCCGGGTGGGATCGTCGACGGTCGCCGGCCGGGTTCGGGGTGGCGGGTGCGGGCCTGTTGTAGCCGGTTAGCGAGGTCGCGGGCGGCGTGACGTTCCTGTTCGGTCGGGTCCCGGCGTGCCCACTCTGATGGTGGGCTGTGCCGGTGGGCCAGCTGTGCTGCGGTGTACTCGGTCGGGGTGAGGCCGGATGCTTCGGCGAGGTAGTCGACGAGGGCGGCGGCGAGGCGGCCGGGGAACTGCCCGGCGTCGGGTACGGGGGTGGCGTGCTGGTGGTCGGGGTCGATGCCGAGGACCTGGCACCACCGCCGGGCGAGGGTGATCATGGTGTCGGCGTCGGTGTCGTCGCAGGTGTGGGCCTCACGCCAGATGTCGCGCAGGTGCCGCAGTCGTTTGCGTCCGAGGAGGCCGGTGACCGCGGCGCGGACCGGGCGGACGTCTTTGCTGGTGACGATGCGGGCGTCGACGCGGGCCAGGAGCAGGGCGGCGAGTTGTCCGGCGTGCCAGGGGTCGTCGACGGCCGCGTCGTCGGGGTCGAGGAGGGTTTTCACGACGTGGCGTAGCCAGCGGCGGTCGCCGCGGCGGCGGGTGCGTTGGCGGCCTTCGGCCCGGGATTCCTCGAGCATGGCGGCGACGTCGGCGAGGATGGGCGGGGTGCCGGGTGGGGTGGTCCAGCGGCTGTGTGCGGCGTGGGCGGCGCCGTGCACGAGCAGCCCGTAGCCGGTGGGTACGAGGCGCTTGTGGCGGGCTTTGGTCGGGTCGGTGATGTCGGGGCGCTCGGCGATGTAGGTGGCGTCGACTTCGATGCGGTTGAGGTCGGGGTAGAAGCATTCGGGTGCGTCCCCGGCGGCGCCGGGGGCGACGAGGACGGTGAGGTCGGTGCGGCCGGTCAGCAGCGGCACATGTTGGGTCCATGCCTGTGACCAGGCCTGCCAGTCGTTGGCGCCGGGCCGTGTCGGTGGGGTGCCGGGGCGCAGGTGGGTGTGTGACATGCGGTTGCTCCTTCCAGGTGGGTGGGGTCAGCGTTTGCCGAGGGCGAGTGCGGTGATGGGGGTGCCGGTGTGTCGGGACAGGGCGGCGGTGACGTCGTCGCGGGCGTCTTCGGGGGCGATGCCGGCGAGGTTGGCCAGGGCGGCGGCCATGCCCAGTTGGTCGCGGACGGTGACGAAGCCGAGGAGTTCGCGTAGCTGTGGTGCCCACGTGGTTTTGCCGGCGGTCAGGTCGGCGTTGAGGTCGATCGCCGCGTCGACGACCGGTTTGGGGACGCCAAGGGCGCGGGCGAGGTCCCAGTCGGTGGTGACGTGCAGGTGGACGGTGAACCGGGAGGCCAGGGCCTCGGTGAGGACCGCGCCGTGTACGCCGGGGTTGTGGCCGGCGACGATGTAGAACCCGTCGACGGCCTGTACGGTTTCGTTGCCGTTGGCGGGGATGGTGATGACGCCGCGGCCGTCCATGGCCGGGTACAGGACGGCCAGTACGCGGGGTGGGATGAGGGTGGCGTCGTCGACCAGCAGTACCCGGCCTTCGCGCATGGCGGTGACGAGGGGTCCGTGGATGAACTCGTAGCCGCCGCCGGGGATCGGGTTGTAGGAGCCGAGGAAGTCGTCGACGACGGTGTCGCCGGTGCCGGCGACGGTGAGCAGGTCGGGGAACGCGGCTTCGACCATGGCGGTCTTGCCGGTGCCCGGTGGCCCGTACAGCAGCACGGGCACCCGCTGGGTACGCAGTCGCTGTAGTTCCTCGACGTCCCAGCCTTTGCCGAGCCGCCGCGGGTGGTACAGGGTGCCGTTCGGTCGGGGTACGGGTGCGGGCCGGGACCGGCGGCCACCACCGCTGCCGGTGGAACGGGTGCGGGGTGCGGCGGGTGGCAGGGTGCCGGCGGCGTCGATGCCGGCCTGGGTGATCTGGAAGCGGTGGTGCGGGTCGCGGTGGTGGGTGGCGTGCCCGACGGCGGCCATCTTCTTCAGTGCCTCGAACACGGCGCCGGTGGACGGTGCGCCGATCGCCCGGGTGATCTCGCCGACCTTGAGGATGTCGTCGGGGTGGTCGGCCAGGTGTAGGGCGACTTTGCGGTACAGGTAGCCGGACCGTCCGGAGGTGGCCTCTCTGGTGGGTGTGCCGCCGGTGCCGGCCGCGGCCGGGTCGGTGCGGGGTGGGCCGGTCGGTGGCGTCGGCGGGTGTGGTGTGGTCATGTGGTTGCCTCGATCTCGGTCGGGCCCGCGCACCCGTCTCCGGGTGCGCGGGCGGTCGGTTACCGCACTGCGGAGACGGATGCGGTCAGCACCTGCCGGCCGGTTCGGGCCGGGCAGGTGGGCGACCACACCGCGTTGGTGCTGAAGGGTTACGGCGACGCGGAGGTACGCCGCCGGTGCGTGCTGCCCGGGGGCGGCCTTGCGCGGGCGCGTCGGCGCCGACGATGCAACGCCCCCAGGCCTGATCGATCAAGTCGAATGGATGTGCAGGTTGTGGGATTGCTGGGGTGCCGGCTGACCATGTGGGCGCATCGAGGGCCGAAAGTGGTGCCGGGTGGACCGGTTGCGGTCAGTCGGCGCAGCCTTGTTGGCAGCCCTGCGGGTCGCACTGTTGCCCGTCCGCCATCCGGGCCAGGGCCCGCTGGTCGTCGCTGTCGAGGTCGTCGAGGAACGGCCAGCCGAAGCCGTCGGCGAACGCCTTGACCATGGGTGCTCCATACATCGGGTAGCTGGTGTGGTCCATCGCCCGCACGATGTCGTCGCGGCCGAGCAGCCAGGCGAGTTCGCCGAGCTTGTCCACCGACCGGCTCGCCGAGTTGCCCCGGTGGTCGATGATCTTTCCGATGGCGAATCGCAGGTAGTCCCGGGCGTAGGTCTCATGGTCGACCCGTGGGGTCCACTCGCCCGGGGTGCCGGGGCCGAGGAGCTGGCGGGCGTGGTCGAGATCGAGTGCCTCCACGAGCACCTCCTCCCGGAAGCCGAAGATGTCCCGGCGGTGGGCGCGCAGCGCCCGGATCCGGGTGACGATCTCCTCTTGGGTACGGGCAGTCACTATCTGGTTCCTTCCTTGTCGGTGTCGCCTGTCTGCGGTGGTTCTGCCGGTCCGGCCTGGGTCGGTTCTGCGCTCTACGCCTGGTCGGGTAGGTCGCCGATGATCCGGTCGCAGGCGTAGGGGTCGACGGCCTCCCAGCACCAGCTACGGCCCATCACCACGTATCGGCCGTCGCTGTCCGGGGTGATGTGGTCGATGGCTTCCGGGTCGTCGGTGGTGGCGCGCTGGTCGGCGACGATGACGTCGCCGTCGAAGGACAGGTCGGCCAGCGCGGCGTCGACCCGCCGGTTCAGGTCGTTCTCCGGGACGCCTTCGTCGCGCAGGCGGTGGCGGTACTGGTCGCGGTGACGCTGGTGGTCGGCGACGATCGCCTCGGCCACTTCGCGGGTGCAGGAGAACACCGCCCACCCGTTCCAGCGGTCGGTCAGGGTGCCGACGAACCCGACCGTGATCCGGTCGTCGCCGTCGGGTCCGGTGGTGCGTGCCCAGTCGCCGGAGAACACACCGACGTCGCCGATGCGGATCCGGTCGGGGTGCAGGTGGGACACGTCGCGGCCGGTGGGGCTGGCCGCGAGGTGACACAGTTCGGTGACGCGGTCGACGGTGGCGGTGTCGTAGGCGTCGCGGTAGACGGTCATCGCCTCGTCGCGCTGCGGGATGCGCAGCCCGAACCAGCCGGAGACATCGCCGGTGGCGTCGGCGAACAGCTGCCATCCGCTGGTGTCGACCGCATCCCCGGCCGCCGTCGGTTGGGGCAGGGTGTCGAGGACTGCGGGGTCACCGTCGTCGATGCCGGTGAGGATCCTGCGCGCGGTGAGGCGGGTGTCGCCGCTCGCGCGGGTGCCGATGGTGTTCTGCGCCCACCATTCGGCGGCGGTGCGGCCGGCCTCGGTGCCAGCGGTGCGGATCCGCCGCAGCGTGGCGGCCCATTCGGCGGCGTCGTCTACCGGGTCCCCCGTCGACGCTGTGGTGGTGAGGGGTTCGATGCGGTCGCCGTCGTCGAGGCACATCGACAGGGTGGAGCCGCTGTCCCAGGTGACGTCGACGGTGTGGTGCTGCTGGTCGTGGCGGCGGACGGTGCCGGTGTCACCGGGCCGCAGCAGGGTGTACGGGTCGCTGGTGTGGACCAGGGCGACGCGCTGGCCGGGCTGGTAGATCAAGAGGTTCTCCGATCGGTGGATGGGCAGGCCGCAGCCGGTCGACGGCGGCCGCGGCCGGGGATGGGCGGTCTCATCGGGTGCCGTCCGTCGTGGGGCTGTGCGGCGGCCAGGGCTTGCGGGTGACGTGGTCGCCGAACATCGGGTCGGTGGCGACCGAGGAGCCGCAGCGGGTGCAGCTGGTGACCGTGTCGTGGCCGTAGCCGGCCATGGACGGCACCTCGATGTGGTCGATCTCGTCGACCGCGCCGCAGACCGTGCACACCGTCATCTCCGGGTCGCCCTCGTCGGGGGCGGGTTCGGTGACGAACAGGTCCTCGACCGGATCGAGGTGGTGCGCGCTGTGCCGCAGCCAGTGGCCGTGGATGCTCGCCTCGTACACCACCAGCCGCCGCTGGTCGAGGTGCAGCAGGTACAGCCATTCCAGGGCGCCGTCGATGTCCTCCCGCAGGAGGCCCTGCCGGGTCGTACCGGTGTCGGCCGGGTAGCCCAGTCCCGCTACGGGCGGCTGCCGGTCCCAGCGGCGGGGCTTGGGGTTGATGGCGAGGGTCCACCAGTTGTGGGCCAGCAGCGCGGCGGCCATGGCGTTGGTGTCGCGGCCGAACGTGTCGGTCCAGATCCGGCGCAGCAGCGGCACCAGCTTTTCGGGGTCTTCACCGAACTGCAGGTAGCGGGCGGTGTACCTGCCGCGCGACGCGGCGACGCCGATGAGCGTGGGTGTACTCACGTGCCTTTCCCTTCTCTCAGAGATCAGTGGGATGGGGGGTCGCGGTGGTGGTCCCCGGGCGGGGACGACCTGCCGGGCTGGGTGTGGATGGCGTGGCGGCCGCCGGTATCGGTGCTTGGGGTTACCGGCTCAGGGGTGCGCCGACGGAGGCCATGAACGCGACCGGGTCGACCGCCGTGCGGGATGTGTGGTCACCGAGGTGCACTTCGAAGTGCAGGTGCGGGCCGGATGAGTGGCCTGAGCTGCCGGCCACGCCGATGACGTGGCCCGCCGTCACCCGCCGGCCCTCCACGACGGAGGGACGCGTGAGCAGGTGGCAGTAGCGGGTGGCCACCCCGTCGGGGTGGGTGATGTCGACGTACCAGCCGCAGCCGCGGGTCAGCTCGGGGTGGCCGTCGCGGTCGCAGCCCCAGTCCCGGCCGGTGCGCACGTCGACGGCGTTGCAGCGCACGACGGTGACGGTGCCGGCGGACGCGGCGTGGATCGGGGTGCCCTTCGCCACGATCAGGTCGACACCGTCGTGGCCGGGTCGGCTCGTGGTGCGGAAACCGGAGCCGACGTCCGCGTGCACCGGCTGCGTCCAGCCGTGGATGCTGACGGTCAGCTGGCAGGCGGTCAAGTCGGCGCGGACCCTGGTCAGGGCGGCGACGATGCGGGTGGCGTCGGGTTCCCATCTGGCGTAGGCGTCCGGATAGGCCGACCGCTGCACCCGTTGGGCGGCCTCGGTCAGCGGCATCGCCTGCCAGTCGTCAACGGAGCGCAGGCTTTGGTAGAACGCTGTCGCCGCGTACTGCGGGTCGAGGAGTTGTTCAGGCGTGCCCCAGCCCTGGGAGGGGCGCTGTTGGAACAGGCCGACCGAGTCGCGGTCCCCGCCCGGCGTGTTGAGCAGGGAGGACTCCTGCATCGCGGTGGCCACGGCGATGACCCAGCCCCGTGGCGGGACGCCGAGACGGATGCCGACGGCGGTGATGGTGGCGGCGTTGCCCACCTGCTCGGCGTTCCAGTCACCGATCGGCCCGACACTGGTCGCAGCGGTGCTGCGGGCGGTCGGCGAGGTGGTGGGCGCGGCACCGGTGGTCGGGCCGCAGGCGGCAGCCCGGTCGGCGAGCATCAGGGTGGGGGCCAGTCCGGAGCACAGCAGCAGGACACCGGCGACCGCGACAGCGATCCCGGACAGCACGCGGATGGACATGGGTCGCTCCTCGAAGGCAGGCGGGCAGGGCCGGGAACCGGTGAAGGCCACGCGGGGCCTGGAGGCGTCACGCGTGGCCTTCGGACGGTGGGTGGAATCAGCGGGCGAGGACGGCGACCTTCTCGCCGTGCAGTAGGGGCGCCCCGTCGGGGCCCTTGATGTGGGCGTTGATCCAGATCCGGTACGGGTTGCCGGCACGGTCGATCAGCCGTCGCCAGTGACCGCGTACGACGAACCGCACCCGGTAGTGCCACTTGGGTTCCCCGTCGGCGGGTTCAGCGAGTGGGCTGGTGCGGCGCAGCATGACCACGCGGGTGTCGTGGCGGATGCTGGCGCGCACGGCGCGGCGGCGGGCGGCCCGGTCCAGTGGGGCGGCGGCGACGGCGGCCAGGGGTTGGGCCTGGATGCGCCAGAAGGCGTAGGCGACGGCGGCGCAGGCGCGCATCGCGGTGGTGGTCTCGTCGATGCAGAACCGGCCGTCGGGTGCCGGTTCCCAGTCGTGGTCGTCGCCGTCGAGGACCGGCAGGTCGGGGCGGGGGTCGACGGGCTGGCCGATCGGGATCTCGGTGAAGTCGGTCAGCACGTAGGGGCCGAACTGCCGGGCGAGGTCAGGTCGGACGGCGAGTTGCTCGCGGCGGCGGATCGCGGAGGGGTCGTGCGGGTCGTGGTGGTCGGCCCATCCGCCGATGGCCCAGGCCGACCGGCCGCTGCCGGTGCTGGTGGTGCGGGCCCAGGTGATCGCTCCGAGCGAGGACACCTCACCGCTGTGGCTGCGGTGGTAGATCGGTTCGGGTAGGAACAGCACCCCGCCGTCGGTGGGGGCGACGTCGGCGGGGAGCACCTCGCCGGTCAGGTCGAGGGCCGTCGCGGCGGCGGCGATGATCGCGGTCATCGCGGGGGCGATGACGTACGGTTCGCCGGATCGCCACGGGTTGGCGGTGATGGCCCGGGCCGCGTCGAGGACCTTCGCCATGCCCGCCGGGCTGGGGCTGGGATGGTCGGCGAGCCGGCCGCCGAAGAACGCCTGCAGGTACTGGGCCGCGAGCGGACCGCGATGGTAGTCGACCATGCGGGTCCGCAGGTCGACGGCGGTGCGGGCGTAGCCGGCGAGTGTGTCGTTCGGTAGGAAGTTCACTGTCTGCCTTCAGGGTTCGCGGGCTCAGGCGGCCAGCGCCGCCACGGGTGGACGCCGGTGCCCCCGGGACTCCGGTGGCACCGCGTCGGCTATGGGCGTGAGTCGTGTCAGGGGTGCGGGCGGGTGGGTGGGGGTGAACCAGCCGGTGAAGCGGCCGGAAGGGGCGGGCACGGAGGGCGCGGGTACAGGGGCGCGTCCGCGTACGACCCCGACCGGGCGCGGCCGGAATGCGCCAAAGGTGGCGGGGGTGCGGCGGGCGTGTCGGTGGGCGCGGTGGGCGGTGCGCAGCGCCCAGCAGGGGCCGTGCTGCCCTCGGCACTGCAGGTTCGTGCAGAGGCCGTCGGGTCCGGGCTGATGGGCGGCGGCGACATCGACCGCGAGGGCCCACAGGAGCCGGTCAGTGACGTCGTCCGGTGCGGGAGTGCGGTCGCTGGGCCGCCGGCTGCGGCGGCCGGGATATGGGTTGGGTGCCACGGGTTGGCCCTTCGGTCGGCGGATCGCGGGCATGCGCGGTCGCCGTCCGACCCACGTTGGGCCAGGGATGCTGGTGCCCCTGGCAGCCCGGCGGACGACGACCAGCAGTGATCGACGCTCATCTCTCGGCCAAGGTCAAGTCGTGCCGGGTGGGCGGGGTTCGACGACCGCCGAGGATGTGGACAGACGAGGTCGGGTAGGCGGGGTGAGGCACGGTGAGGACCTCGCGCCGGACGATCGGCGCGAGGTCCTCCGGGTACTCCCCGTGCGGGTGCCGGATCAGCGGTGACGGCGCAGGTCCCGCAGGCGGGTACCCGGCGGCACCCCGGTGTGGGCGGTGGTCGTCGTGGTTCCGTAGACGCCCGCTCCGGACTGTTTGGCCTGGTACATGGCCATGTCAGCGTGGTGGAGCAGGGTGCGGGGGCTGACGCCGAGGGCGGCGGTGGTGTGCCCGACGCTGGCCCGCACGGCCACGGTGTGCGCGCCGAGGTCGACCGGGTGGCGACCGACCGTCCGCCAGGCGGCGCGGGCGGCGGCGGCGACCTCGTCGGGGCCGCCGTCGACCAGGAGGGCGAACTCGTCGCCGGACAGCCGTGCGGCCAGCCGCACCGGCCCGGGCAGGGCGGCGAGTCGTCGGCCGATGTCGGTGAGCACGTCGTTGCCGGCCTCGTGGCCGAAGGTGTCGTTGATGGCTTTGAAGCCGTCGAGGTCGATCAGGACGAGCCCGAACGGCGTCCCGCGCTGGGCGGCGCGGCCGGCGGCGGCGAGCAGTGCCCGCCGGTTGGGGAGGCCGGTGGTGTCGTCGTGGTCGGCGGCGTGGCGGGCACGGGTCAGGGCCTGCTGCTGGTGCCACAGCAGCCCTGCGGCGAGGGCGAGACCCGCGAGGACCCCGCCGACGGCAGTGACGAGCGAGGACAGGATGGGAGACACTCGGGTAGCTCCTTGTCTGTGAAGGAGCACCGGGGGCGGGCGTGGTACCGGCAAAGTTCGACGCCCGCCCACGGGCTACCGGCTGGGGCGAGGGTCGTTTCAGGTGGTGGGGCCGGTCAGGGCGAACGTGGCGGGCTTCTCGGCGACCATGACCGCACGTCCGGTCCCGACGAGTTTCACCGCGGCGTTGTGGACCGCACCGGCGCTGGCCTTCTTCGCGTCGGTTCCCTCGTTGGCCCGGTCGATCAGCCTGCACAGTTCGCTGACCTTGTACTGCTTGCCGGGGTTGGCCTCGAGGATGTCGAGGATCGCGCCGCGCAGCGTGCCCGACGCCCGACGGGCGCCAGCCAGCCCGCCCGCCACCAGACCAGCGGAGGCGGAGGATGTTCCCTCAGCGGTGGGATCGCCCGTTGTGTCATCGGTGGGGTCGTCGGCAGGCGTGTCGGCGGGTTCGTCCGCTGTGGGTGCCCCGGCGGGCGGGTCGGTGTGGTCAGCCGCAGCCGGCACCTCGGGTTCGGCGCGTGGGCGGCTGTCGTCGGTGGTCTCGGGCAGGGTGGCCTCGTCGGGTGCCGTCTCGACATCACCGGCACCCGGTGATTCCGACTCCGAGGCGGTGACCGGCGGATCGGTGGGGTCCGCTACGGCTTGCCGCTGGTCATGGTCCTGCCCGGTGTTCTCCGTGTCGTCGCCGTGCGTCCCTTGTGGTGCGTCTGCGGCGGCATTGGGCGCGTCTTGTCCTTCGGGCTGGCTGTGGTCGTCGGCTTCTTCTACCTGGGCGCGGCCGGTGTCGGTTAGTCGCCACAGGCTGCGGCCGGTGTCGCTGCGGGTGGGCTCGGCCAGCCCGGCGGTCTCCAGGCTGCGTAGTTTCGGGGTGGTGGTCGAGTAGCCGAGGCCGGCTTCGGTGGCGATGGCGGCGGCGGTGGCCTCGCCGAGCCGGTGCAGCGCGGCGAGGACCTTCGCGACGCTGGGTGCCGGCTGTGGTGGTGTGGCCGTACCGGTGGTCTTGTCGGTTGGTGTGCTGGTCATGGGCGGGTTGGCCCCCTTTCTCCTTGCCGCTGGGCAGGGGTCGGTGAGTGAGGCGCGTGCGCTGATGCACGCTTCGAATCGGGGTGGTGGTCAAGTCGTCCGCCCGGGGTGCGGAACTGTGGCGCGCAACGGCGGGCGCATTCGCGGCGTGGTCCGTCAGTGGGCGGCGTGGTAGGCGTCGCGTACCGCGGCGGGGATGCTGCCGCCGGTTCGTGGTTGGGGCAGGTTGCGCTCCTGCCAGTTCGTGGTCCACCACCAGGTCCGGATCTCCTGCGTGCGGGTACGCCCGGCGGCGCTGCCCGACTGCCGTCGCCGGACGGTCTTGGGCTGCTTGGGCAGGCGGCGTCCGGCCGTGATGAACGGGCCGAAGGCCGCCGCCATGCGGTCGAAGTTGCCGGCGGACAGGTCGATCTCGTAGGTGACGCCGTTGAAGGCGAACTGGTAGGTGCCGACGTCGTCGGTGGAGCCGTCGAGGTCGTCGACGAGGACTGCGGTCGTCCTGGTAGCCACGCGGGGTCTCCCTTCCTGGTCGTGGGTGGGTTATCGGGTGCCGAGGCCGAGGCGGTGGCCGATTTCGGGTCCTCGGTGCACGGCGGCGACGGCGGCGGGCAGGTGCCGGCGTTGCCACCCGTGCAGGGCGGCGGTGAGGTCAGCCCGGTACTTGCGGTGCTGGGTGAGGGCGGCGACGAGGCCGGCGGCCTGTTCGATGCCGTTGTTGGCGCCGCGGGCGGTGTGTGGGCGGACGGGTGCGAGGGCGTCGCCGAGCAGGACGGCGTGGCCGGTGCCGACCGGCCACACCATGCGCTCCGGTGGGGTGATGTCGAGGACCGGCACGGCCATCCGGGTGGTGGTGGCGTGGACGATCGCGGCGTGTTCGGCCGGCAGGAGCAGGTCGGCGTGGGTGTCGACGTGGGTGCGGGCGGCGGTGCTGACGTGTCGGGGCAGGGCGAAGACCCGGCGGGTGGGGTCGGCGCCGAACCGCTGCGCGTACTCGGCGCTGGTGCAGCCGAGGTAGAAGGTCCAGTCACAGCCGCCGGGTACCGGGGCGAGGTTGAACTGCACGCCGGGGCAGGGCTGCAGCCGTAGGAAGTCCCGCAGACCCGACGGTGGGGTGACCTCGGCGATGCCACGGTGGGCGACGTAGCCGGCGTACCGCAGCCTCCGGTCGGGGTCGAGGAGCCGGCGGCCGGTGGAGGACCGGCCGTCGGCGAACACGACCAGGTCGGCGGGTTCGGTGTGGCCGTCGCTGAACCGCAGCACCGGCTGGCCAGCCTGCCCGGTCAGGGCTATGACCTTCATTCCGGTACGCAGGACACCGGCCGATAGGCGGCGGGTCAGCGCGTGGTGCAGCAGCGACCAGGTGGTGTTGCGGCCCGGGTAGGTGCGTCGAATGACCTCGGCCGGGTGGCGGTCCCGGATGGTCATCTGGACGACGGCCTCGGAGTCGTGGGCGACGAACTCGTGCTGGGCGATGCCGAGGCGGTCGAGCACGTCGAGGGCGCAGTGTTCCAGGCCGATGAGACCGCCGCCCCGGGGCGCGGACTGCGGTGCGGCCTCGAAGACGGTGACGTCGTCGAATCCGGCGTGCAGCAACAGCAGCGCGGTGAGCGGGCCGGTGATGCTGCCGCCGACGACGGCGATGCGCAGCTGGCGGCCGGAGGCCGGCCTGGGGATGGGTGTCATGAGGGGTTCCCTCCTGAATGGCAGGAACCCGGGCACGGCCGTGCCCGGGTGTGCGCGAGTGCGCGGATGGCCGGGCATCGGCCAGGTCGTGCCAGTGACAAGCGGCTCAGGGGCTTAGCGGCGCGACGTTGACGCGCCGATCAGCCGCCGGCAGCGGGTGTGTCGGGTGGAGGGAGGTTTCGGATGAACAGCGGGGTGACGATCTCGGCGACCGCTTCGCTCTGCTCGGCGTCGCTGTCGTTCTCAGCCCTGGATCCGCAGAACGGAGCGTCGAGGTGGTGCGCCCGGTCGAATCGTGGCTGCCGTGACCGCCTTGCTGGCCGGCTCCTCGACGGTCACTGGACGCTGTTCTTTGGGCTAGTGGCGCGGGGTGGTCGTCTCGGCCGTGACCAGGGTCCAGGGCCACTGGTAGGCGCCGATGGCGTAGCAGCGGTTGGCGTCGGGTACAACCCGGTCGTGCGCGACCCACCGGCCACCCAGACCGTCGTGCTCCCACTCGATGACGACCTCGTCACCGTCGAACCGCAGCCGGGGATGTTCGCCGGGCATGCCGCCGGGATGCAGGCTGTCGAGGTGGGCGGCCATCCGCTGCACCGCGAACAGCGGAAACCGGCACAGCAGGCCGGCCCGGCCGAGCGTGGTGTAGCCGAGGGCGACCATGGCCCGGTAGGCGCCGCCGCCAACAACGTCGCAGGTGACGGCCGCCGGGGTCCAGGTAGCCAACGGTGGGCTGATGTCGCCGCGATCGCGGGAGATCCGGTAACGGTTGTCGGTGGCGTCGCTGGTCGGGTCCGGGAGCAGACCGAACCAGTGCATCCGGTGACGGCGCGCGAAGCGGAGCAGATCGAGCAGATCGCGACGGCCGTCGAGGAACGTGGTGTGCAGGGGCAGGAATCCGTGCCCGTCGTCGGCGGGGCGCGGGTTACCGGTGGCGCCGGTGGCGGTGTGGGTCCACGTCTCGGCGAGGACCCGGTGCACGGTGCCGTCGGCGTCGTACCAGCGGGGGACCCCGTTGGAGGTCAGCCAGTCGCCGTCGGCGTCGCGGTACCAGATGAGTGCGGCCTGCTCCGGCAGACCGGCCCGGAGCTGCTGCCGGCTCGTGAGGTGGGCGTAGGTGGCGGCGGCATGTTCGGCGAGCGGAAGGACGTCATCGACGCGGAACCACAGCCGGTGAGACACGGTGGAACCTCCGAGAGTGTGGGAAGAGGGAAAGGTCGGCCGTTCGCCCGGCCGGTCGGGCGTCCGCTGCCCCGGCGCGGGGGGCCGGCAGGCTCAGTCGACAGGCGGCGGGCCGGGCGGCGTGGGCACGGTGACGGTCGACAGGCCGACCGTGCCGTCGACGACGGTGATGACCAGGGTCGAGTGGCCGTGGCTGGCGGCGGCACGTAGTTCATCGACGAGCCGAGCGTCGGCCCGGCGCAGTGGAAGGGTGACCAGCAGGTCGTCACCGGTGTGGCCTGGCGGATTGTGGCCGGCGTGCTCGGCGTACACGGCCTGGACAGGGCAGGTCGCCGCCTGTTCCGGGCCCGACGGTGCTGCGGGCAGGCCGTTGCATGTGAGGTAGGCGCTGTCATCGGTGACAAGCAGCAGCACTGGGCCGTCGGATTCGTCGTCGACCGCGGCGGTGTGCGCGGTGGCGGCGTGCTCGGCCAGCTCCAAGACGTCGGTGAGCCGGAACCGGTAGACCGAGATCATGTGGGCGGGATCCCTCCTGCTCGGGGGTGCTCGGGGTGAATGCAGGAGCCGACCGGACGGCAGCGCGCATCCCTCGGGTACAGGGATGGCGGCTGCCGGCCCGATCGCTCGGTGAGGTGTCCCTGCGGAGCGTGAAAGCCCACGGCCGTGGGCTCGTGCCCGGCCAGGGTCAGAGCGCGACTGCGAGTAGTCGCTGGTCGGGGTCGAGGGCGGCGAACAGGCGGTTGGCCTGTTCGAGGTAGGTCACCCGGTCGGCCATGGCGTCGCTGGCCGGGGCCAACGTCGCCCCGTCGATGGTGATCAGTGCGTCGCCCGCGACTGCGGTCAGCGCGCTGTAGTGCTGGTAGGCCATGTATCCGGCCTGGTACATCTCCACCTCGGCGAGGGTGATCTGCCCGGCGCCGTACGTCGCGGCGTTGTGCATCCGGATCGCATTGATGCGGGGCTGGTTGTTGAAGTCCGCCACGGCCTTGTCCCACGGGTACGTGTCCGGGTCTGCCAGGTGGCGGGCCTCGTAGACGTGCCACGGGGTGGCGTTGCGGGTGCCGTGCACGACCCGGCTGAACAGTTGGTGGCGGATACCCGCCCCCATGGCGGCGGCTTGGAGCATGCCGTCGAGATTGAGCAGCCGTACCGGTCCGCCGGCGCAGGAGGCCGGGCGGCCCTTACGCAGGCTGATCATCTGCCGGTGCTGCCACCGGCGCAGAGCCGTGCTGGCCCAGAAACGGGGCGACAGGGTGCCCTGCACACTGAAGTTGCGGTCGAGCTGATGCGCGGTCAGCGCCTCGCGGGGCAACTCTGCCGGAATGCACAGGACCATGGCGCCGATCCTGGCCCTCGGCTTCACAGCTGCAGCGGGGGTGACGTTGCGGGGAGTCTTGCCCATGGGGTCCTCCTTCGAGGTCGGCGCGTCAGGGCGCGCGGAGATGACCGGCCCACCGGGTGCGTGGGGCCGGCTGCGGGGATGGGTGTGGTGCGGCAGGTGGTTGGGTGCGACCTGGGGTCGCCGCGCGGCGCGACGCCGACCGGCCCGTATAGGCGGGTGGGCGGGCGCACCGGTAGGTGCGGCGGTGGTTCCGAGGTGGGGCCGAACCGGGGTGGAGATATATGAGGTGCTGTTAGTGCCGTGAACGGTAGCGACCTGATCTGTCAGGCCGGTCCGACGAGTTGATCGCCGAGTACTGGGGTTGACCTGCGCTGTAAGACATCCCGGACGCTGTGGACAGGCATCGCTAGGCCGCTGTGAGACCCGCACCCCTCACAAATGATCTTGGCGTAACAGCCTATGCCTTCGGGGCGCTCCCCTCAGCGTGCTTGCTCCAGCCGTCGGGGCGTGCGTCATGGGTGCTCAGCCAGCGATATCGCTTCTTTCTCGTCCTCGCTGACGCTCAACTCTCGGTCTACCTACGCTTCGTCGATTGGGTCGAACGAGATGAAGTTGGACGGTTGCCCGCCCGATCGGGTCTTGCACGGGGCGATACCATCCATGGGCAGAACGAACGCGACCCTGCCGCCCTTTGCCTGACCTTGACGGAGGTACCGCCGATGGTCATGCGGCCCGTCCCAGTCGCTCTCGCGGCTACTGGAGTCCTAACTGGTGCGGGCGGGATGGCGGCAGGCGTTTACGGGCATGTCCAGCGCATGCGGGCGGAGACACAGTCGCGCGAACTTTGGGCAGCCTACGAGGATCGCTATAACGCGCACCTTGATGACCACAGACGAACGAACGCGCAGCTGCGGGCTTTCGGCCGAAAGCACGAACAGATACACAACGACGTCGTCCTACGGATGCGCGACATCCTTAAACGCAGCGACATGCACGCAAAAGTCAGCGACTTACTCGTCCTCGACGGCGTCGACTTCTCCACCAGCCTAGAGGTCATGGCGCGGCCGAAGATTGACCCCGACGTCGAAGGTTGGGCCCAGGGCCTCATTCACTCAGCCCAAGCTGGTTACACAGTGTGGGGATTTCTTCATGCGGGTGTAAACCAGATCGCGAACGCCGGCACCGGCACACCCCTCGCGAACCTTCGCGGCATAGCGCAGGAGAACGCACGCAAAGCGGCCCTCGGTGGCGGACCGATCGCTTCAGGCGGCGGCGGAATGGCGCTGGGAGCACTGGTCGAGAAGATCGCCGTGGGCGGGATCGTTTTGGGTGCCTTCGGTGCCACGGCGTATATGCAAGGCGAGAAGGCGATGACTGAAGTCGAGAGGTACCGGGCAGCCTTCGGTGTCGCCATCGCCGACCTCGACGTTCGTGACCGGCTCTTCTACGGAGTGAGGGAACAGGTTCAGGAGAAGGACATCGTTCTCACTCAGCTCGCCGTGCGGGCGTCTAGGGCCCTCGACGCACTCGGGACCGGGCGTCTCGACTCGGCCATTCACGGCGAGCGTTTCGAAACGGCGTGGATGCTGGTCAAGGCGGTGCAGGAGGTAGCCAACGCACCTGTCGCTGACGAAGACGGCACCCTCGACCGGAACACCGGAAGATTGATCTTCAAGTACCGCAAACGCGCGTAAGGGGACACAGCATGGCGGTGCAGAAGGACGTGCTGGAAGGCACCCCGATACGCCCGAAGGCGAAGGATCTGCAGGTCGGTGCGGTAGACGCGCTCAGCGCGCTGAATCTGATCGTCGGTGTTGTCCGCGACGTGGTCCAGAATCACCAGACGGAAAGCACGAGACGCGAGTTCCTACGCACCTACCGCGAGACCGAAGTGGCCCGGATCAAAGCGTCACAGGATGCCTTGCGGGACTACTTTGACCAGGTATACGCAGAGCGGCGCGACATCCATCAGCGGCTGTTCGCCAGCCTTGACCAGGCTTTGGAAGCAGGCGACGTAGGAGCAGTCCAAGCTGTAGTCGGCGGGATCGTCGAAGTGGCACGCACATCACCGCTCGCCGACGTCGGCAACCTCATCGACCTGAAGCGAGCCATGGACGACCCCAGCACCGTGTGGCAGCTGTAGCACAAGGCGCTTCGGGATTGGGCCGGTTGACGCTCAGATCATGCTGGTCTTATCCGGGGCGCGGGAACGCCCCGGGGACGAGGGAACGATCAGCGGGCGGCTGTTGTACGTCGGGCGGTCTGCTGATCGGCCCCACTGTGTCGACCATTTGAAACAACAGTTGGTTGAGATGAGCAGGCGACGCCCGGCCGTCACGGCGTTGCGCCTCGTTGGTCCTTCCACAGCAGTTCCTCCGTACGCTTGCCGACCAGCACGGATCGGGTCTTCTTCCACAGCGTGCCGATGGCGCGAAGCACCCGTCTGGCGAGATCTTTGAGGCCCTCCGTGAGGCTGACGTAAGACTGCGATCGAAAGCCTGCGTAGCAACCAGCGAAGACCAGCCATGGAGCGACGCCGAACCCAGGCTGCAGGCCCAGGCCGTACAGAGTCGCCGCGATGCCGCCAGCGCCGGCAATCAGCACCAGCGTACGTACCCTGGTGCTACCGCTGATCAGCATCGCAACTGCTGCGAAGGCCGTTGCTAGCGCGACCCAGCCCAGTCGCGTGTCGGCGGCCGGCATGTCGAGGCCGTCGGCCAAGAGCACGCCGAGCGGTGCGGACAAGAGGAAGGCGGTGAGCGCCGCGATGTTCCATGGGCTGATCAAGCGGCCACGTTTCTCCAGCAGTGGTTTGCCACCGCAGTCAGCTTGGCTCTTGTGGTGTCTACCGCGGGCGACCGGTTTGCCCGTGTAGGGCAACAGCGCCGCGCACTGAGGCTTCGCTCGTAGCTCCGGCGCATACTGGATCTCGCCGCCGACATCGCGGCAATAGCTGCTGGCTTCCAGTGCCCAGGTAAGCGTTACGAACATCACCCCGAACGCGCCGAAAGCACCTGCCACGAGCCACGTCCGGGCGTCGTTGACGCCCAGCCCAACAAGCCAGCACGCCACGGTGGCCCGCAGCACGTAGCCGAGCCCGACAGCAAGCCATATCGCCACGGTGACCGACGTCGTCTGCTCCGGCCGCTCGGAGGCAGGACGGCGCCGCAGGGCCTCGTACAACACGGCAACACCGAAGACCGCGCCGGTGAGACAGGTCATCACCCACCACAGGCCGAAGAAAGCGCCACCGCCGAGCGCGAGTGCGACACGCGCGAGGGCTGCCACGGCCGATCGCCGCACGTTGCGTCGCATCGTCTCCCCACTGTTGCCGACTGGTAGCCGCTTTCGCGCCCTCCTCGCGGGATGAGCGACATCATCGGCCAATCCAATGATGTCGTTCCACTGATAGCGAGCGGGGTAGACGAACACTTCCAGCGCGACGATTACCACGACTGCGGTTATCAGGTCATCGCTACCGAGCCGTAGAGATCCGGCCCACACTAGAAGACCACCGAGCGCCGGCACCATGATCCATTTGACCCAGTCTGCGGTTCGTGGCACCAGAAGGTAGGACCAGAGCCGCCGTTCGCCTTCGAACGGCGGCCCTGGCCGGTCGAAGGCGAGTGTGCGTGACGCGTACTTCGTCGTATACCTGAAGAAGAGTGAGTTCCCGCCGACGGCGGTGGCCATAACCTCGACGGTGAACAGGAGCGCGAACAGGCCATATATGAGGAACATGATCAGCTGCCACGGCTGATTGAGGCGAAGTGCGACGTAAACGGCTAGCCCGCCGAAAACGACCACGACGCAGAAGTAGATCAGCAGGGAGAGCAGTCGGAAAGCTAACCGCCCCCGGCGCAGGCTGATTATCTCGGTCGTCACGCCTATGAGGCTCGCCGGACGTAGGGCCGGAACCGCGACCAGCGGGTCGACCGCGTACGTCTGCAACTCCTTCTCGATCGCACGCATGTAGTAGGAGCGCATCGTTGCGACGATGCCGATCATCTGCATGTACGCCAGTACGGCCAGCGTCGGCAGTGGGGTCGCGGCGAGCACCGCATCGTGCACCGGGAAGCACTCCTCTTTCTGCCCAGCCGTGCAGGTCTGGCTGACAGCCGCCACTACGGCAGTGGCTAGGGCCACGGCTACGCCGATCAGCGCCGCCATTGTTCCGACGAAGGAACGTTCATCGTCGCGCGCCATCTCGTAGTCGCTGATCAGTACGGCGAGCCGAGATTGATCAGCAGCGTTTACCATCACGCGGGCCACGATCATCAACATGACACATCGCAGCAAGTGGGGAATACCGGCGGGATGGCTGCCTCGACCGGGTGCCGTTGCGGATGTTGCCCGCGCCGTCACCCGCCTGGTCGTGTTTGGCGTAGCCGAGGTGCTCGGTCATCTCCTCGTTCAACGCGGTCTCCAGGACCGTCTTGGTCAACTGCTTTACCAGCCCGCCCGGGCCCGATCAACGACAGCCCTTGCTCCTTCGCGGCCCGGACGAGCTCGACCGCGGCCTTCGCCTCCGCTGACAGCTCGGGCCGCTTCTTACGTCCGATTTGATCGTTCAGGTCGCGGTCCTCACGGCACTCTCTTCACCAGGCACAACGCCCCAGCAGGTCAGGCCGGAAACACGTTAGATCCACACGCCCGTGCCCTACAGGTCGTCAAAGCGCTGCGGGTTAGTAACGGTGTCGGGTCCGTGGTCGCAGGGCAATTCGTGCAGGTGCCTGCGGTGGATGGGGTCCGAAACGAGGGTCCACACACGGCCAGCGGGGTCGGGGCCGTGCACAGCGGTGGCGATCGGGCTGGCGGTGCGCAGTCCGGCGAGCACACCGAGGAGGCTGGCCTCGCGGCGGCGGCTGGGTACCCAGAACAGCACCGGGTAGCGGGGGCCGAAGGTGGTGAGGCGTTCGTAGCCGCGGAGTTTTGCCACGACGCGGGCGAGGTTCTCGGTGTCGTTGTCGTATTCGAGGAAGAAGCCGGTTGAGGTGTCGCCGATGGTCCACACGCCGTGCCCGTCGGGGCGGATGCCGGCTTGGGCGTAGACGGTGGTGGCGTGCTGCTCGGACCACCATCGGGACAACCGGGTGTCGGGTGTGTGGCGGGCGGTGGCGATGAGGTCGGTGAAGAACTGGTTGACGCCGAGGAGGTGGTTGACCTGGCCGCTGGCGGCGATCCGTTTGGCGCGTTCCAGGGAGCTGCGCGGCGGCTTGCCGCTGGCACCGGCTGGGTCGTGGTAGGTGGTGGGGTGTAGTTGCAGTCCGACGGGGCCGAGGGTGTAGAGCAGGGATCCGTAGCGGCCGGTGTGGTTGCTGCGGCCGAAGCGGTGTAGGACGTCGAGGCGGTGCAGGATCGTGAGTCGGCGTTGGGCGGTGCGGCGGCTGTCGAAGAAGGCGTTGGTGATCTGGTCGGTGGACAGCAGGTAGTGCTCGGCGAGTAGCGCGAGGAGGGCGTGGTCGCGGGGGACGATGCGGCCGAATACCGCGAGGGGGTCGGGTTTGCTGGAGGCGGGGGGAACGCGGGAGTACACGATGTTTGCTCCTTTGGGCAGGATGGGGTTCCCTCCCGATCGGGAGGGTGTCTGGCAGTGGGGAGTCGGTGCGGAGGGTCTGCCAGGGGGCGTGTGCGGCACTGACAGACCAGGTCAGCACTGTGGGAGCGGTGTTCGGCGGTCATCGGTCGCGATCCCGGTGACGGTCCGGTGCGCGACCCGGGCGACGCCACCGGACCGGCGACGACGGTCAGGCGCGGTCGCTCTTCGGACGGGACCGTCGTTGTTCGGGGTTGCGGCTGAGTCGTTCGACGAGTTCGTCGACGGCGCTGGTGTCCTGGACCGGTACCGCCGCGGCGGCGGCCTGCCGGATGGCGGTCGCCTCTCCGACGACCGGTCTCGGTGGTCGGGTCCGCATGGTGAACGCCGGGGTTTGGCGGCCGTTGACCACGAGGCGTGCGGCGGCGGTGTAGGCGTCGAGGTGGGCGAGGTCGTGCTCGCCGAGTTCGGGCTGGGTGTGTCGGGACAGGACTTTGGCGTCCTCGGGTGCGCAGGTGAAGTACACCTTGTTGCGGGCGTTGGCGGAGGCGGCGGCGAGCAGGTCGCGGGGGAACTGGGCGAGGTCCTGGTGGGCGAGTACGAGGGAGAGCCGGTACTTGCGGGCTTCGGCGAGCATCATGTCGAGGCTGTTGGCCAGGGTGAGGAAGTTCTGCGCCTCGTCGATGATCAAACTCGCGTCGCGGCGCTTCTCGGGTGCGATGGCGGCGCGGGCGGTGGTGGCCTGCCACACCTGGGCGAGGATGAGGGAGCCGAGCAGTCGGCTGGTGTCCTCGCCGAGGACGCCTTTGGGGATGCGGACGAGCAGGACTCCGCCGTCGAGGACGCGGCCCATGTCGAAGCTGGATCTCGGGTAGCGCATCGTCCGTTTGACGAAGTCGCGGAGCAGGAACGCCCGTAGACGGGCGAGGACGGGGCCGATGACCTGGGAGCGGAGGCTGTCGTTGAGGCCGTCGTACCACTGCCAGAAGCCGCTGAGCCCGGCCGGGTCATCGAGGTCCACGGTCATCGCGGACCGGAACTGGGGGCTGTTGAGCAGTGGGGGGATGTGCTGCAGGGTCACGTTGTTGTGGCGCAGCAGGGTGAGGCAGGCGACCCGCATGACGTCGTCCATCCGCGGACCCCACGCTTTGGCGAAGATGGTGCCGAAGATCGACACGAGGTTGTCGACGACCAGATCGGGATCATCGCCTTCGAGCGGGTTGAGCGTGGGTGGGTTGTCCTGGTCGGGGTCGAAAAGGACGACGCGGTCGGCGACGGTGGCGGGGAGCCGGTCGAGGATGTCCAGGACGAGGTCGCCGTGGGGGTCGATGACGACGGTGCCGCGGCCGGCTTTGATGTCGTCGAGGGCCATGTTGACCAGCAGGGTGGTCTTGCCGGAGCCGGTCGAGCCGATGACGTGCAGGTGATACCTGGCGTCGGGTACCGCGAGGCCGACGGCGTGGCCGCCGATCTCGGCGTCGCCGAGCATCTTCACCCCACGACCGCCGCCGGGGACGGCGACCGGTGCCGGCATGGACGCGGCCCGCGCCCGGTCGAGGCCGGGCACGGCCAGGTCGCGCGGCAGGGCGGCCAGCGCCGCGAGTTCCGGGGCGGAGGTCAGGAACCCCGGGCCGAGCCGTCGGGCGGCGAGGACCGCCACCGGCGCGGGCATCCGGGCCCGGTGGGTGAGCCGGTTGCGGCCGGTGTGGATGGCGAAGGCCGAGGCGAGGGTGTCGGCGATGCCCCGCAGCCGACCCCGCGGGTCAGCGCCGGAGCGTCGGCTGGTGGTGGCGACCGCGTACCGGATACCGGTCTGCCACAGCGGGTGCGCTGTCTTGTCCAGGATCGCCCGGACGTCCCGCTCGACGGTGGGATCCCGACGGGCCACCGGCGTGGGGTGGCCGGTGCCGCCGCTGCCGGGCAGGAACGCCTCCAGCAGCCACAGCACCGGCGCTGCCGGGTTGATCGCCGGCACGGCGGTCTTGCCGGCCCGAAGCCGGCCGGACGCCCGACGGGCGCGTGCCGCTCGCCGGGGTGTGGCCGGGCGGGCGAGGACCTGCACGCAGGCGTACTCGCCGGGTTTGAGCTGCGCGCCGGCGGACATCAGCGGGCGCAGCGGGTCGGTGTCGTGGTCGGTGGTCAGCGGTAGCCACTCCGCGTATACGGGCAGCAGGTGTCCACCGGCGGCGGGATGCGCGTCGAGCGGAATCGGGGGCGGCGGGTTGTCGTCGGTGGTGGTGGCCGAGCCGGGCCACGCCGCCCGTACTGCCGCCTCGACCGCGCCGGGTGGGACGGTGCCGGGTACCCAGATCGAGATGAGCAGTTGCCGGCCGGACCAGGTGTACTGCCAGACGACGTGCGGGGTGCCGTAGAGCAGGCGTCGGCGTCGTGACGGGGTCAGTACGCCGGCAAGGTTCGCCCACAACGCGGCGGCGCTGTGCGGGTCGACCTCAGGCGGCGGGGCGATCGTGACCAGCCGCGCGTCGTGGGCGTGGTGGTGGTGCCGCCAGATCTCGACGAGGTTGCGGACCGCGATCCATGCGGCGAGCAGTCCGGCGGCGACAGCCGCCAGCCAGGGTCGCTGTGCCGCCCACACGGCGGCGTCGACCAGGGCAGCCCCGGGTCCGGTAGGAGGGGGAATGGGACCGGCGCCCGGCCCGATGGTGGGGCTGGGCGCCGGTGGCGGTGACATGAGCGCTGATCCGAGGACTCCGGTCGGTGGTGTCACAGGTCGTCCTCTTCCTCGTCGACATGGGCCAGTTCGGTCGGGTCGGTGGTGCACAGGGTGTGCTCGGTGTCCGAGGAGATCGACTCGAAGCTGGTCCTGTTCACGCCGGAGATCAGCAGTCCTTGGCCACGACGGGCCGAGAGCAGCAGCCGCCGCTCACCGTCGGTGAGCCCGAACGCCTCGCCGACGGCGTCGATGGCCTGGGGTGCCTGTCGCAGCAGCACCTGGGTGGCGGCGTTGGACACCACGGCCTGGCCGAGGTCGGTGCCGAGCAGGTCGGCGGCGTCCTGGGTGATGACGGTCAGTCCGGCGTTGCGTTTGCGGGCCGCCTTGCTCATACGGAACAGGAAGCGGGCGCCTTCGCCGTCGCGCATCAGCAGCCACGCCTCGTCGACCACGACGAGGCGTCGCCGCGACGGGCGTTGCGGGGTGTCGACGGTGCGCCAGATCGCGTCCAGCGCGAGGAGGGTGCCGACGGTGCGTAGTTCGTCGGGCAGGTGTCGCAGTGACCACACGACGAGGTGTCCGACGGGGGCCTGGGTGGTCGGGGCGTCGAACAGGTCGGCGAAGCTGCCCTGCACCCACGGCGCGAGCCGGGCGGCCAGGGTCGCGGCGGCCGGGTCGTCGTCGGTTCGCAGCGTGGCGGCCAGGTCGCGCAGCAGTGGTGCGGGCCGGTGGTGGGTGGCCGGGTCGGCGGTGATGCCGGCGGCCCGGTAGACGGCGAGGATCGCCCGGTCCAGCGCGGCCCGTTCCGCCGGTGGCGGCTGGTGGCCGAGCAGCACGCTGATGAGGGTGTGGAGGAACAGGCCGCGGCGGGTCAGCGTGTCGGGACGCCGGTCGTCGAGCGGCAGGTCGAGGGGGTTGATCTTCACGCCGGGCATGCCCAGCCGGACGATGCTGCCGCCGACGGCGTCGGCCAGGCGCAGGTACTCGTCTTCGGGGTCGACCACCGCGACCTGCACACCCTGGTAGAGGTTGCGCAGGATCTCCAGTTTGACGAAGTACGACTTCCCGGCACCGGATCGGGCCAGGACAATCGAGTTGTGGTTCTCCTGGGTCCAGCGGTCCCACCAGACGATCCCCGAACTGGCGGGGTTGACGCCGTAGAGGACACCGCCGGTGGTCGGCGGGTCGCCGGGCAGCGGGGCGGGCAGGTCCGGACTGGACAGCGGGAAGGCGGCGGCCAGGGCGGCGGTGTCCATGGTGCGGAGCATCCGCAGCCCGTCCGTCGCGAGGGGCAGGGTGGTGGTCCAGCCGGCCAGTTGCCGCCAGGTCGCGGGCTGCACCTCCAGGAGGGTGGACGCGGCGGCGGCCCGGACCTGCGCGCACGCCTGCAGTAGTTCGTCTTCGCTGCGGGCGTGCACGGTCAGGTACAGGCCGACGCGGAACAGCTTCGCCGCACCACGGGCCAGTCGTTCGGCCAGGTCACCGGCGTCGTGGGCGGCGGCGTCGACATAGGGGTCGGCGAGTTTGCCGCGCTCGGCGTCGGCCCGCCTCGACGACTCCAGGCGGGCCCGCTGTGTGCGTAGCCGGGACGCGGCGACAGGTGCCGGTAGCGGTTCGATGTGCAGGGCGAGGTCGAGGCGGCCCGGCCAGGACAGCAGCGGCTCCAGCCACGCCGGGCCGACCTCGGCCGGGTAGCCGGTCACCACCAGGGTGGCGGCGTAGCCGTCGCCCACGCGCAGCCACCGGGGGGTGACCTCGACAGTGGCCGGCGCGACCGCCGACGCCACCGAACCGGTCTCGGACCGCTCGGCGGAACGACCTCTGATGCGACGCCTCATCATGATCACGGTTTTGTTCTCCTCTCATCGCTGCGGGTGGCTGGGGTTGCGGTGATGACCGCGTCGGGTGCGGCCAGGCCACCCGGGCGCGGCGGCCGGTACGGGTCGGCGGCGCAGGTGAGAGCGGCGGTGACCGCCGGTCCGTCCAGGACGCGTGGGGTGACGCCGAGGCCGGACAGCGCGCGGACGGTGTCGTCGGCGCGGCGACGCGCGGCGTGCGGGCCGCGTTCGCCGACACCGGTGGCGGTGGTGATGAGGACCTGCCGGCGCAGCGGGTCGCGGCGTGCGGCGAGGTCGGCGAGGAACGCGGCGTGGTCGGCGCAGGCCGCGCGTAGCCGTGGATGTGGCTGGGTGTCCGCGGCGGCGGCGAGGGCCCGGCTGTGGGAGGCCAGGTCGACCGGTTGCGCGGACACGACGATCTGGACCGGGGCCGAGAGGCTGTTGAGCCACCGGCCCCAGCCGTCGATCAACGCCGCCTGCTCGTCGGGGGTGCGCAGCGCCAGGTTCACGGTGGTGGTGCCGACGATCGCCGCCCGCGCGCCGTCGAGGCTGATCTGTCCGTCGTCGTCGATGGCGTCGGCGGGCAGCCGCAGCGGCGCCGGCAACGGCTGCCGGCCGGTCTTGGGAGTCTCGACCCAGTCCGGCACACCGCCGCGGTCGGCGGCGCCGGGGGTGGTGGTCAGTGCCCGGGGGGTGCGGGTGTGGCGGATCGCGTGTAGCAGCCACACGTCCAGGGACAGGCCGTCGCGGCGGCCGAGCGCCAGGCCGATGACCAGCCCGCCGAGTACGACACCGGCACCGGTGAGCAGCGGTGTCGCGACGACGCCGTGCAGCGCCCGCCACAGGCTGTAGAAGACGAGCGCGCCGGCGGCGACGATCGCCAGCTGGTGGAACGTCAGGCCGTAGGCGACCTTGTCGGGGGCGTCGACGTCGGCGGGCATCCGTGCCCTGGTCGGCGTTTCGGGCTCAGGTGCGGTCATCTGATGGTCCTCCGAAGGGTGTTCAGGCCGGGGACGGTGCGGGAGAGCTGCTGCACCACGACGACGCGGACGACCGCGCCGAGCATGGTGCTCGTGCCGCGTCCGGTCTGGCCCGCCCAGCGGGCCATCAGCCCGGGGATCTTGACGGTGGTCCACAGCAGCACCACCACGACCAGGAGGTTCAGGGTGCCGCCCGGATCGGCGGGCAGACCGAACACGGGCAGCATGGCCGTCGGGTCCAGCAGTGTCTGCTCACCGGCGGTGAGGAAGAACGCCTGCGCGACGGGTATCGCCAGGCATCCGGTGTAGGCGCGCCACCACAGTCGGGCGAGGCCGTCGGTGGCGGGTAACGCGTGGCAGGCCAGCGCCAGCGGCGCGATGGCCGTCATCACCAGCAGCGCCACGAACCGGCCGATCAGCTGGAACGCGGCCGTCACGACCAGCACGGTGATGACCAGGGCCAGGACCAGGAACAACAGCGGGACAGTGCGGTCGTGTGCCGCCGCGAGGTGGGTGCGGATCGCGGTGAACGCGCCGTCGCCGTCGTAGCCGCCGTCGCTGACCGCCGCGGTCAGGGCGTTGGCGAGATCGATGAGCTGGTCGCAGGCCAACTGGGAGAAGTGCGCGGCGGTGAACCCGACGACCAGCCGCGGTAGGAGGTCCTTGACCGTGTACCGGGACTGCTCGCCGCCGCCGGCGACCATGACGAGCACGCCGGCGGCGACGAACGCGAGGACGAAGACGGTGTCCACGATCCAGACCGACCGGCCGGTGAGGGCCTGCACCTGCGGCAGTCCGGTGACCTTCGGGGTGGTGAGCAGGACGCTGGTGATGAGGTCGAAGATCGCGCCGAGGCAGGCCAGGATCGCCTCGGTCAGCCAGTCCAACGTCTGGTCGAGGAACCATCCCATCGGGTTCAGCCCCCGACGATGCCCTGGACGACCTGCAGCAGGATCGGTGCGAGCACCGCCAGGCCGTAGCCGATCAACGCGTTACGCAGGGCGAGTTTGGCTTTCTCGACCTGCGACGGGTCACCACCGGCGGTGGCCCAGTACACGCCCGCCAGGACGAGGAACAGGGTGGCGAGAGCGGCGAGGATTCCCATGATCCAGGCCCGCAGGTTGGCGATCACCACCGGCAACGAGTTCGCCGCCAGATACACGGTGCCACCCGGGTCGGCGTACGCGGCGGCCGGCACGGCGAGCGACAGGCCGACACCGGCCAGCGGTACGGCGACACGGAGCGCGAGACGAACGACTCGCGGGATTCGGAAAGGGTGCTGTGGGGTGCGGGACATGGGGCGTTCACCTCCCGCCGCCCCCGGCCACGAACGGGACGTGGCCGGGGGCGGCGATTACTCGAAGCAGATGGGGGCCGCCGCCGGGCGCGGGCGAGAAGCGCGGTTCCGCGTGAGCCCCGGGAGGAGCTCGTCCTCCCTCATGGGTGGGTTGCGGTCATCGATGTGGTGTCAGCGCATCAACTGGCGCGGCACCCGAGGCACGCGGATCGCGGCTGCTCGCATCGCCCGGCGGCGGGCGGAACCGGCGAGGGGTACAGCTCGCCGAGTCCCGCACCCCCAAACCGGGGGTTGTGAGTCCTGGCGAACACTTGCCGCGCTCACACCGTCCTGTGAGGGCTCACAGCGCCAGGTCAGGCCCCCCGGCGCGGAGAAACGGCTGTGGCCCGACGCGCAACGTCGGGCCACGGCCGTTTGCGGTGGTTGGTCAGGCGGCTGCCGCAGCGTGGCGGGCGGTTTCGCGGCGGGTGGTTGCGGCGCGTCCGGCGCGGCGCCGACGGCGCTGCTCGGCCCGCTGCCGCAGTCGTGCCGTGGTCTCCGGCGACACGAGCCCGGTCAGCAGCCCGTCGGCGAGGGCGGCGGCGATGCGGCTGTCGATGCGGGACATCCGCATGCGCAGGGCGTCGACGCTGACGCCGTACGCGGCGGCGATGGGTTCGATCGCCCGGTACCCGAGCCGCACGTCGATGTAGGGCTGTTCGTCCTCGGGGTCGAGGATGCCGAGGGTCACCGCGCGGCGGACCAGGAGGTCCGGATGCCCGTACGGCACCCTGGGGGTGCGGGAGCCGGGGGTGACGTGCTCGATGTCCTCCACCGGCACGTACTCCTGCCGTTGTAGGCGCAGGTTCCGCCCGGCTCGCCACGCCGCCCGGCACAGGCTCGCGTACGGTGCGGGTTTGGTCAGGTCCGCCCGGTCGCGCAGCGCGGTCAGGAACCCGGTGAGGATCTCGGCGTCGATATCCGCCGGGTCGCCGTCGTAGCCCTCGCACAGCTCGGCCGCGTACCGCTGCAGCGCCGGCATCGCCATGCCGACCGCGGCGACGACCCAGTGCGGCCCGTCGAGGCGGGCACGTCGGATCAGCTCCCGCCACACCTCGTCACGCGCCGTGTAGGCGCGGGGATGGCGCAGCAGCCAGTCCCGCAGCGCCGGCAGCGGCATCACCGGCTGCCGCAGACCCGCGTCGCAGGCCAGCACCGTGCAGTCGAAGACCAGCGGCGCGGGCTCGCAGGTCAGCGCGGCGAAGGCGGTCTGCGCCGCGTCGAGGGCGGACGTCGGCCAGTTCCTAGCGTCGGACACGCTCATGGCAATACTCCTCTGACAGCGAAGGGACGCGGGATGCCGTCGCCGGTGTTGTCACGGCGACCGGTGCCATCGATTGCGCCACAAGCGACTCACAAGGACCTGACAGAGCTTCCCGGCGCTGTTCGCCACCGGGGTCGGACCTCTGTCAGTGGCCCAGCCCGCACGATCTGCCATCGCCCTCCATCGCGGCGGGACTTCTGACAGAGGCCGGTTGACCTGCCCTGTGACACCCTGACAGACCCTGTGACCGCGCGGCCCCGGTTGGCGGTGGCGCAGGCTTCACGCCGTGACCGCGAGACGGCCCGGACGACATCACCGGGGACACGGGCGGCCCGCTGTGACGACCAAGCGACTCGCCGCGCCACTGTCACCGCCGGCCATCCCGCGTCCTGTGACAGACGACGCCGCGTCGATGGCATCGGCCCGGCAGACGGTGCTCGACGACGTCTCACAGTGCTGGTCGACGGCGGTGTCCACGTCGGCGCCCGAGGCGCCCTCCGCACCGGTATGAGCATCCGTCAGCGTTCCTGTCAATGACGCAACGTCACTGACCGACGGCGAGCAGGAATAGGGCCGGTTCCGGCGCGGTAGGCGGCGACCGAGGGTGGTTCTAACGTCGTGAGCAGCAGACGAGGCGACAGAAGCAGGACATGCCGGTGCGCGGGTCGCGTGGTGTGAGGGCCTGTGGGGTGGGCAAGTGTTCGCCAGGGCTCACAAAGCCCGGTTCGGGGGTGTCAGCGCTTCACGGCGCGGCGCGGAGCCGACATCCATATGAGCGAGCACCCGCCGCACCCGCACCACCAGGCCGACCACACCGGGCCGGCCGAGGCCGAGGCCACTCTCATCGACCTGATCGCCGGTGACCCGCCGGTACCGATCACGGTCTGGCGCACGGCCCGTACCGACGCCGACCAACCCACCAGCCTGCCCACCCGTTTGGCCTACCGCCTCGTCGCCGCCTACAGCCGGCCCAGGGAGGCGGTGGTCGACCTCACCACCGACCACACACTGACCGGCATCTGCGCCCAGGGCGGACGCCGGCACCACCGTGCCTGGTTCACCGACAGCTCCAGCCTGATCATCGGACCAGCCACCGCCAGCCAGCCGGCGGCCACGACCGCAACCCGCCCGCTCACCGCCCCGGTCGAGCAGCGGGCCGGTGACGCGCAGGACCCGCCCGAGCTGGTCGACTGGTTCGGCGACGACCTCACCGACCCCGACCTATGCGGCGCCGACACCGCGGTCGTCCGTCCGCCCGACGACGGTCCACTGGACGAGGCCACCAGCCTGGTGGTCGCCTCCTGGCCGCTACACGAGGCCGACATCACCGCCCGCGTCCGCCTCGCCTGGCTCCTCACCGCCTGCGCGCGGCTACTGCGCCCCGGCGGCTGCCTCGTCCTCGTCGTCGGCATTCCCACCGGTACACAGCCCACTCCCGAGGACTTCGGGCCACTCGTGGCCGCCGCGTCGGAGGCCGGACTCGGCTACCTACAACACATCGTCGCGGTCGAGGCCGACACCGACGGCGACCAGTTCGTCTACCACGTCACCGACGAGGAACTGCTCTCCCTCGCCCACGCCGACGCCGAGCAGTGGCAGGTCGCCCATCTGCGGGTCCACGCCGACCTGCTGGTCTTCACCATCCCGCAGTTGCCCGCCGTGCCCGGGTCGCGGCGGCGCCGTGACCGCGAAGGCGGTGAGCGTCATGCCTGAACACCGCGACCCGGGACACCCTGCCCCGAACACGCCCACCGCCAGCCCCGGCAACGACTACCAGAGCCGGCACCACGACTACGACGGCCGCCACCGGGCCGACCCCGACGGCCTGTCCGTCTGGACCACCGCCCAGACGACCGGCCCGGTCCAGCGACGGGGCCGGTACGTGCCGGAGTCGGTCAAGCACCCGGCCCGGATGCTGCCGGCGATCGCCGCCCACGCCATCGACGCCTACACCCAGCCCGGTGACCTGGTCCTGGACCCGATGTGTGGCATCGGCACCACCCTGGTCGAGGCCGTCCACGCCGGCCGCGACGCCTTCGGCATCGAGTACGAGCCGCAGTGGTCGAACATCGCCGACGCCAACATCCGCCACGCCCACGACCAAGGCGCGACCGGACGCGCGTCGGTGATCCGCGGCGACGCCACCCGACTGACGTCACTGGTCCCGAAGGCCCTCACCGGGCAGGTGGCGCTCGTGGTCACCTCCCCGCCGTACGGGCCCACGGTGCACGGCCTCGTTCGGCCCGGCGCGGACGGGGTCGTCAAGTACGACGACCGGTACAACGACGGCGAGGACCGAGGCAACCTCGCCTACCGCGACCTGACCGGCCTCGCCGACGGGTTCACCCAGATCCTGGCCGGCTGCGCCACCCTGCTGCGTCCCGGCGGCGTCGTCGTGGTCACCGCCCGCCCGTGGCGCAAACGCGGCGAACTGGTCGACCTGCCAAGCGCCGTCATCGCCGCCGGCATTCGTGCAGGTCTCGTCCCCATCGAACGGTGCGTCGCGCTCCTCGCGGCCGTCCGCGACGGGCATCTCGTCGCCCGGCCGTCGTTCTTCCAACTCCAGCAAGTCCGCAAGGCCAGGGCCGGCGGGGTGCCGATGCACCTCATCGCCCACGAGGACGTCCTGATCCTGGCGAAGCAGCCGAAGTCCGACTCGGGTGCAGGAAATCTGACGGGCACCCTCGGGGACGGGGTGGTCGCATGAGTGCGCCTGCCCACCGCCACCCGAGTCGCGCGGCGGGAGTAGACAGCTGCTGCCTTCTGTTGCTGGCCGCACGCAGTGAGACTCCGACGCTCGATGGCGGCGGAGGTGCGTGATTGACCACCGACCGGCACCGCGCATCGGATCGCTGTGCACAGGCTACGGCGGCCTCGACATGGCCGTCGAGCTGGTGCTCGGCGGCCAGCTCACCTGGTACGCCGAAACCGACCGGCACGCCCGCACCGTCTGTGCCCACCACTGGCCCGGCGTGCCCAACCTCGGTGACATCCGCACCGTCGACTGGACCCGCGTCGCACCCGTCGACGTCCTCACGGCCGGGTTCCCGTGTCAGGACATCTCTAACGCCGGCAAGCGCGCCGGCATCACCGGAGAGCACTCCCGCCTGTGGAGTAGCGTCGCCGACGCCGTTCGCGTCCTTCGACCGCCGCTCTTGTTCGTGGAAAACGTCGCCGCCCTCCTACGGCGGGGATTCGACGTCGTCGAAGCCGACCCGGCCGCGATCGGGTACGACACGAGCTGGACGTGCCTACGCGCGTCCGACATCGGCGCCGCCCACCGCCGCGACAGGCTGTTCCTGCTGGCCGCACCCACCGGACAAGTGGGAGGAGGTGCGGACGCTGCCGACGCCGTGCGCCCGTGACGGCAAAGGACCCGGCCACCAGCACGGGTTGCCCGACCTCATCGAGCCGTCAGGCTCGACCCACGGCCTCCTATTCACCTCCACCGCAGGGCGCACCGCTCGTACCGCTGAGCAGGGGCATAAGCGGCAAGATGCCGCGCGTCTGCTGCCCACCCCAAGGGCGAGTGACACCGGGACGCCCGGACGACGTGCGGGGGCCGGGTTCCGGCCCCCGCTGTCGCAGGTGCTGCTGCCCACCCCGCGGGCCACCGACGGCGAGAAAGGTTGCCCTGGGCAGCGCGGCTCACACGGCGACCTGACTCTCCCTTCCGCGGCGGTGCGGGTCCCGACCCGGCTCCTGCCCACCCCGCGCGTGTCCGACGGGTGCGGTCCCGGGCGGCATGGCGACGGTGGCGCGGACCTGCGCACCACCGTTGCTGAGCTCGGGCAGCCCGACGAGCAGCGGTGGGGCGGCTACGCCGACGCAGTTGCCCGCTGGGAGCTGTTGATCGGCCGGCCCGCACCGGCACCCACGCAGACCGGCCGGCACGGCAAGCCCGTCCTCGCGCCGCCGTTCGTGGAGTGGCTCATGGGCCTTGACCCAGGCCACGTCACCGACCCCGACCTGGGGCTGCCGCGCACGCTCGCGCTGCGGGTCCTCGGCAACGGGGTCGTGCCCCAACAGGCCGCCGCCGCCCTGCGGCTGCTGCTGTGCCCGTACAGGTGGTAGCGGGAAAAGGTCCCTTGGTCTACCGAGGTATCCAGGGATGGTGCGCCGGCTGAGCCAGGGTGCCAGTGAGATCCCGCTAACCGGCATAGGCCTGCTCTGCGCCTCCACGGCCTCGCTCCTTGGCGGCGCCGCCAGTCCGACGCGGTGGCGGTGCCGCCTCCGGCGAGCCAGCCCTCATCTGAAACCCCGGACCCCACCGCCCCTGCGGCTGGCGCGGTCCGAGATTAGGAGTCAAGCCCATGCGATCAGCACGACGAACCCGCAACCTCACCCCCGCCGCCAACCCAGACAGCGACGACGCATCCTGCAGTTGGACCACGGAGCGCATCCTGGCGCTCGGGGCGACAACGGACCTCGCCACCGCCGCCGCCATCCTCGGCATCTCCCGCTCGGCGGCCTACAAACTGGCCGCCCGCGACGCCTTCCCAGTGCCGCTGTTCCGAGCCGGCGCGTACTACCGCGTACCGACCGCCCCGATCCTGCGGAAACTGCACCTCGTTTCCCCACCGATATCGACAGCTGATGACACCGACAGGGCGGGTGCCGACGAGGACGGCAGGCATTCGGGCCGGGACAGGGACACCACGGGCTGCAGTCCTACGCCTTGACCCCGCCCGGGGTAGTACGCACTGTCCACCGGCACGGCTCCGTACGCCGTGCCGGTTCAGTCGCGCCGACTACTGCTCCACGACGCCGGAGAGAAGCCAGACCAGGGCGCGGCGCAACACCCGCTCGATGTCATCCACGACCGCTGACAGGTCATCTGTCGGCTGGCCGGTGAGCGTACGCAGTTCCTGCCTGCTCGGGTCGTCGCCGTGCATCTCGTCGTTACGAATCCGGTACCCGAGACGCAGGAGTGCCTCGAGCCGCTCGGGCGGCGCCTGCAGGACAGGGTCGTCGGCCAAGAGCGCGGTCGCTCCGGCAACGACCTTGTCCTGCTTGCGGCGATCCGCTGGCAGGCCTGGCAGTTTGATGAACAGCACTTCGGCGCAGACGATCAGGTCGATGAGCCGGTCGGTCGGTACCCGGTCGGCCCCCGCCAGGACCAGCCGGCGCAGCGCGGTCTGCAGACCCCGGTTCTCCCGGACCGCGGGATGCGCGAGGAGGCCGTACACCTCGCGCACCGCCTCAACCTGCTCGCGCCCAAGGATCGTCGGTCGCTCCTCGTCGAAGGTGGGCAGCGCCGACAGTAACGCCGTCGGCCCGAGCCCCTGGGAGAAGTCGTCGTCAGGCGGGCAGCGGATCGCTCGAGTCGCCGTGACGGACCCACCGCACACCAGCCGAAGCGCGGTCACCAGACGGCTGGCCGGCTCGACCAGCACGCCAGACTCCGGCGCCGTCGGTTGGGCGGGTACATCCATGGTCGAGCACACCGGGTACGAGGTGCAGCGGGTCAGGGCCCACTGGTGGAACCGCGACACAGTCACCGAGTTCGGGCCGCCCGCGAAGGCGATCGGAACCGCGAGGTAGCCGATCGCGGCGCTCACCTGCCGGTCGCTCATCGCTTGCAGCACCAGGCCGTCCGGCAACGTGACCGCCTCGATGCCCGCGGTGGGGGTGAAGGCGTTGAGCGGGACCACCTCGACCAGCCGCGCCCACGTGGCAAGCAGACCGTCCTCCAACCTGCTGTACTCGGCGTCGAAGGCGTCCTGGTCGAATCGGTAGCTCCGGCTGGCGGCAACCATGGGTTCCAGGACGTGCTTTACCAGCGTCCACCCCAGTTGCCGGAGGCTGAGGGCGAACTCCACCCCGACGAGGCAATCCACCCGCTCGCGTAGCACCTGATCGGCGGCTACGACGGCCCGCACCGCCCCCATCTCGGCGAAGGTGTCCAGGAACCGGTAGTCGCTGACTCGGCCCGACATCTTCCATACGTCGCGGCGGATCGCGACGAACGATTCCTGCCCGTGGCGGTGCCACTCGCCGAAGTCGGAAACGGTCGCGAACACCGGGGCGCCGTCGCGAGCGGCCAAGTCGCTGAGCACCGCTGCCATCAACTGCGCCATTGCTGCATGCAGCTCCGGGCGTCGCGCCGGGCCCCTCGCCACGTCATCTGCCGCCACCATTGGTCGTCCTCCATGCCCGATCTCACGCGAACCGGACAGAATCCCAGACTCCCCAGCAGTGCGCATCTGACTTTCGCCGGTCACAGCCCCCCAGCGCGAGGACCAACCGCCGGACCTGGAGCCGGGGCGACTTGATCGTGCCCGCCGGTCACGCGTGGATGTCGATCGACCAAACCGATGCCCCACCACCCCACACGAACGGGAGCACCACCACCGATGCCAGACGGAAGCATCTTCAAGCGCTGCGGCTGCCGCCACCCCGACACCGGCAAGCCACTGGGAAACGACTGCCCGAAACTACGCCGCGCGAACCGCGCCTGGAGCTCCGACCACGGCCACTGGGCCTACCAGCTCGAACTACCTCCCACCACCGATGGCGGGCGCCGGCAGCTACGCCGCTCCAGCTTTCCCACCCGCCGCGCCGCCGCCGCCGAACTCGACCACGCCCGCGACCTGCTCGCCCTTGCCAACGGTGACCGGCGCCGCCGTACCGAGATCGCCGACCTGCTGCAAACCGCCGTACGCGCCAAACGTCCCCTGCCCGAGATCGACCGCATCCGCCAGCGGCTGCGCGGCGACGGCACGCTGGCCGACATGCCCACCGTCGCCGAGTACCTCACGGGCTGGTTGACCCACCTCACGATCGACGCGAACACGCAGCGCGGCTACGAATCGATCGCCCGGGTCCACCTGATCCCACACCTGGGTGACATCCCGCTGGACAAGCTGCGCACCACCCACATCCGCGCCATGTTCGCCGCCATCGAGCGCCGCAACGACGAGATCGCCGACGCGAAAGCGAGCACCGACCCAGCCATCCGCGCGTCCGTCACCGGCGTGCGACCCACCGGCGCCACCACACGCCAGCGCATCCGCGCCTGCCTACGCAAGGCGATCAACGACGCCCTCGCCGACGAACTCATCGTCGGCGCCAACCCCGCCGCCCTGGTCAAGGTCCCCGCCGACCGGCCCCTACCGATCGTGTGGGAGGACGAACGCGTGCAACGGTGGAAGACCACCGGCGAGGTCCCCGGACCGGTGATGGTCTGGACCGACTCCCAGGTCGTGCAGTTCCTCGACTACGCCGCCGCACACGCCCCCGACCTGCACCCAATGTGGCACTACATGGCCTACCGCGGGCCCCGCCGCGGCGAGGCGTGCGGCCTACGCGACAGCGAGGTGCGTCTGCACCGCCGCGAGACCACCATCAACAACCAGATCGCCACCCACGGCTACACCGCCGTGCAAAAACCGCCAAAGAGCAGAGCCGGAAACCGCGACGTCGCCCTCGACACCGACACGACCAAGGTCCTCACCGCCTACAAGGCCCGCCGCGCCGCCTGGCAACTCGCCGCCGGCGACACATGGCCCGACACCGGACTGTTCTTCGTCCGCCCCGACGGGCACCCCTGGCACCCCAACGCCGTCACCCAACGGTTCCGCAAACTCGTCCGCAAAGCCGGGCTGCCCCCGATCCGGCTGCACGACCTGCGCCACAGCGCCGCCACCATCGCCCTCGACGCCGGCATCGACATCAAGGTCGTCTCCGAGCAACTCGGCCACTCCACCACAACCCTGACCCGCGACACCTACCAGAGCGTCACCAAGCGGATGCACCAGGACGCCGCCGATGCCGTCGCCAAGAAGATCAACCGGAAGCGCCGCAGTACCCGCCTCGCGGGATGAGACCGAGCACCGGCGGGCATCCGCAGTGGGCCAAGATCGTCCTGGCGGTGCTTCTTGCCTGTCTATCGGGGCCTTGTGCCTGAGGCCCGAACGCTGGTGCGAGGTTCTGGCGGACGGCGCTCAGGACATGCTCTCGGGCTGGATGAAGGACCGAGGTGCGGCTTCGCCAGGTACTCCCCGGCTAGGGCCACGCACACAGCCCGATCACCTCCCGGCCCAGCCGGGGACGACCAGCTTTGGCCGCCCCCGCGCATGGCAGGTTCAGTGGGGCTTGCGGGCAGTGGTGGAGGCGAACTGGTAGCCGCGCACCAGCACCGCCGGGTCGGCCATCAGCTCGGCGAACCGGTCCAGCTCGTCGTGGGACAGATCCTCGGCGAGGAGCCGGTCGCGTAGCTGGGTGACGTTGTCGGCGTACAGGCGGCAGCCGGCACTGCCCCCGGCCCAGGTCTCGGCGACCCAGTGGGTGTGGACCTGCTCGAAGCCGTTGGCGAGCAGGACTGATGGAACCTTGTCGCCCCAGTGCAGGTCGACCCCGCGGCCGGCGAGGACGTCGAGGATGGTGTGCACGACGCGGGTGATGAGTTCGTTGTCGCTGTCGACGGGGGCGTGCGCGGATACGGGCGCGTAGACGATCTCTCCGAGGACGAGGTGCCCGCCGGGGCGCAGCGCGTTGATCATCTGGTGGAGCAGCAGGTGCCGGTTCGGTAGGTGTTCCAGGACGCAGCGGGCGGTGGCGATGTCGATGGTGCCGGGTTCGACTGGCAGCGGCTGGGTGCGCAGGTCGCGTTGGTAGACGTCGAGCACCTCGGTGGGGTTGAGCATGCTGGTGTCGATGTCGACGGCGATGACCTTCCCGGAGCGGCCGACCAGTTCGCACAGGTGCTGGGCGATGGAGCCGGCACCGGCGCCAACGTCGAGGGCGGTGTGTCCGGGGTTGACTCCCAGGCGGGTCAGGTCGTCGAGGGTGACCGGGTCGAGCATCTCCTGCAGGGGGTGGAGCTGGTGGGGGCTGTTGCGGAACTGGTAGCGCTGCGTGGGTGCGGTGGCCGTCATGGAGTGACTCCTTGGGTCGTCATGGTGAGACAGGGCGTGGGCGTTGTCAGCAGCCAGTGCCGTTGCGGCCGCGGGTACAAGCGGTGGAGACGGCGTGGCTGACCGGGGACGGGCGGCGGGTTGCCACCAGCGGCGGGTGGCGTGGCTGTGGGCGAGGTAGAGGAGGTAGGTCTGCGCTCGCCAGCCGATGGGACCCAAGCGGGCGGACTCGTAGGCGAGGACTTCTCCGGTGTCTGGGCGCAGGACGAGCAGTGCGCGCCGGCCGCCGCTGGTGGCGGCGACGGCGATGCCTGGGCGACCGGAACGGTCGACCACGCCCGGGTAGTAGGTGAGCGGGCTCAGGCCGGCCAGCACCGTGAAGGCGGCGGCGCGGCCGTCACGACGAGGGCTGTACCAGGTCGCCAGGTACGCCAGGTTCGCCAGCACCTCGGTGGGGTCGGCTGGTGAGGGCTTGTTGATGCCGAGGTCTACCCGCAGCATGTCGGTGCGGGTGAAGGGGGTGATCGGTCCGACGTTGTAAAGGTCGCCGGGCCGCCACCAGTCGTGGGTGACCGGGACCACGCCGGTGGGGTGCTGGGTGGCGAGTTGGCCGCCGGAGCGGTCGTCGCCGCGCCAGCGGACCACCTCCCGTACCGCTGCCCCGTGGCGGGCGGGCTTGTTCCACTGTCGGTAGTGCACGAGGTCATATCGGCCAGTGGCGGTGTCGCACGCGCTGGTTCGTAGGCGTGCCGCCAGCGCCAGCAGCGGGGTGCGCGCCGGCTGCGGGTACGCCACCCGAGTGCCCTGGTGGCCGGTGGTGTGATCTGTCGCTGTAAGCCGAGGCTGCGGGGCCGCTGAGGTGGGACAGTGCGTGGCCCTGGGTTGGGCGGGCATCGGTGCTGGCATCGTCGCGGCGGGTACGGCGGTGGCGGCGAGCACCACCAAGGACGCCATTGCCGCGGCGGTGGGGGTCATCGGTGTGCCTGCCCAGGGTTGGGCAGGGCGGGTGAGACCAGGGCGAGGTGGTCACGCAGCGCCTGCTCGGCATGTCCGCCGCTGGTAGTGATGGGTCCGGTGAGGCGTCCACCGGCGAGGACGTGGACGGTGTCACTGAGGGTGGCGGCGGCGCGGGCGTGTGGAACAGCCGCGAGGACGGTCACGCCGTGGCGCGGCAGGTCCCGCAGCGCATGAGTGACGTGCGTGGCCATGGTGGGGGCGAGTCCTTCGGTGGGTTCGTCGCACAGCAGCAGCCGGGGCGCGGTGCGCAGGGCGCGGGCGATGGTGAGCATCTGCTGCTCCCCGCCGGAGAGTTGGTGGCCGCGGTGGCGCAGCCGGGCCGCGAGGACTGGGAACATCTCCAGCAGTTCGTCCACTGCCCAGGCCCGGCTGTCCGGGCGGCGAGCGGGCGGCCGGGTGACGGCGAGGTGTTCGGCGACGGTCAGCGACGGCCACAGGCGCCGTCCCTGCGGGGCGAGTGCGATCCCGGCGCGGGCGGCGCGGACAGGTGTCCAGCCGGTTACGTCGCGGCCGTCGAGCAGGACCCACCCGGTGGTGGGTCGCAGGTGCCCGGCGAGGGTGTGCAGCAGGGTGGTCTTGCCGGCGCCGTTGGGCCCGACCACGGTGTGTACGGCGACGGCCGCCAGATCGACGGTGATGTGGTGCAGGACGGGAGTGTCGGGGCGGTAGCCAGCGGCGAGGTCACCGATGCGCAGCATCGTCACCCCCGGTGCCTAGGTAGAGGGCGATGACGGCAGGGTCGGCGCGCACGGTGTCGGTGGGGCCGTCGGTGTGGCGGCGGCCGTGGTGCAGGACGGTGGTCCAGTCGGCGAGGGCGGCGACGACATCCACGTGGTGCTCGACGAGCACGACCGCCATCCAGCCGGGCAGACGGCCGAGGATGTCGAGCAGGCGGGTGGTGTCGGTGTCGGTGAGGCCGGCGGCGGGCTCGTCGAGCAGCAGCACGCGGGGTTGTCCGGCCAGGGCGACGGCCAGGTCGAGCATGCGGCGGTGCCCGTGCGACAGCGCGGCGGCCGGGTAGTCGGCGTACCCGAGCAGGCCGACAAGGTCGAGGGCTTCCAGGGGTGTGCGTTCGGGTTGGTGGCGGTGGTGCCAGCCGCCCATGCGCATGCAGTCCAGCACGGTCAGGTTCGGGTAGACGCGAGGGTGTTGGAAGGTGCGGCCGATGCCGGCGCGGGCCCGCCAGGCCGGGCCGCGGCGGGTGATGGCTAGTCCGTTGTAGGTGATGGTGCCAGCCTGCGTGCGGGTGGTGCCGGCGAGGACGTTCAGCAGGGTGGACTTGCCGGCGCCGTTGGGGCCGATGACGGCGTGGCGGTCGCCGGGGGCGATGGTGAACGTGTCCAGGTCGAGGACGGTCAGTTGTCCGTAGGCGTGGCGCAGGCTGGTCACGACGAGGCCGCTGCCGTGGGCGCGGTCGATGTCACCCCGTTCGCGCTGCGACGGTACGCCGTCGGGGTCGATGCGGTCGACGGTCCTCACGGGGTGCTCCTGGTGACAGGTTGGGCCGGGCCGTCGGGCGTGTGAAGAGCGAGACGGTGCCGACGGTGACGAGGAAGGGGCAGGCTGTCCAGTCGCGCGGGAAGGGCGGTCAGGCCGCCGGGCAGCAGGTACACCGCAGTGACGAACAGGACGCCGAGGAGCAGGGGCGCGTGACCGGGCAGCCACGCACCTGCGACGTCGCGCACGGCGAGGACCGCGATCGTGGCGGCGGCGGCGCCGGGCAACGACGTGGCGCCGCCGATGACCACGGCGAGCAGCGCGAGGGCGGCGGTGGTGAAGCCGACATCGGCCGGAGTGATCCACCGATGGGTGTGGATGAGCAGGGCCCCGCCGATCCCGGCGAGCGCGCCCGCGCCGGTGTGCGCCGTCCACAGGTAGGCGGTGACCTGGTGGCCGCTGGCGCTCGCGCGGGCCTCGTTGGCGCGCACGGCCGCCAGCAGGGTCCGCTGGTCGCCGCCGAGCAGTGCCATGGCGGCGGCGGTCGCGGCAATCGCCACGGCGGCGGTGTAGAGCAACACCGTGCGGTCGGCCAGCAGCGGCGGCAGGCCGGGCAGCAGGCGGGGGGCGGGGATCCCGGCGAGCCCGTCGGTGCCGCCGCTGACCGCGCGCCACTGGGCGGCGGTGATCGCGGTCAGTTCCGCGACGGCGAGGCTGAGCATGAGAAACACCGTGGCGCGGTAGCGGACCAGCACCGCGCCGAGTGCCCCGGCGGTCAGTGCTCCCGCCCCGGCCGCCGCCAGCAGGTGCAGCGGGGCGAGGTCGGTGCCGGCGAGGGCGAGCCGGGCGGTCGTGTAGGCGCCGGCCGCGTACGGGAGGACCTGGCCGAGCGTGTGCAGCCCCGCGTGGCCGGTGACCACCGCGACGCTGACCGCCAACACCGCCAGAGGCAGCATCCGCGCGGCGGTGGCGTGCAGGTACGGATCCGGTGACAACGCCACAGCGCCCACCACCGCCGCTGCCAGCCCAAGTGCCGACCACGGTTGCGCGCGTCGTGCCAGCGCGCGCACTACCGTCGTCGATATGTCGTGCCGTGGACCACTCACGCCGACGCCCCGGCGGGGAGGCTGGTTCGGTGGGCCAGCAGCACCACGGCCATGGCGCCGATCAGCAAGTACGGGGCGACCGCCGGGAACGACGTCACGCCGACGGTCTGCACGACGCCCACCGCGAGGGCGGCGGCGAGCGCGCCGGGCACGGAGCCGAGGCCACCGCAGACCACGATGATCAGCGACAGCAGCAGCGCGGTGTCGGCGGTGTGAGGGCCGACGCCGAGGATCGGCGTCGTCAACGCCCCCGCCAGGCCGGCGAGTGCCCCAGCGGCGACCAGGACGACCACGTCCACCAGGCGGGGGTTCACACCGATGCCGGCAACCATGGCCCGGTCGTCGACCGTGGAGCGGATCAGCCGCCCGGCGCGGGTGCGGTGCAGCACCACGTAGCCGACCGCGACGACCGCGACAGCGACGCCCAGCACGGCGAGCCGGTCGACCGGATACCGGTGCCCGGCTACCCGGATGGTCGCCTCCAACACCTCGGGCAGGCGAGGCCGCAGGGTGTCGGAGCCGTAGGCGGTGGTGAGCAGGTCGGCGCCGATAAGCGCGACACCGAAGGTGAGCAGCGCCTGGTCGAGGTGCCCCCGACCCTGCAGTGCGGCGGTCGCGGCGGCGAGCACCACGCCGCCGGCGGCTCCCACACCGGCCGCCAGTGCGACCGCGGCGGCGAGGCTTGGCCAGGTACCCGAGCTGGTGGCGGCGGCGACGTAGCCTCCGGCGGCGATCAGGGTGCCGTGCGCGAGGTTGAGCACACCCCCGGCGCCGAACGCGACGGTCAACCCCGCAGCGGCGATGGCCAGGAGCAGCCCGTAGGCGACGCCGTCGACGGCGGGTATCAGGTAGGCGTCCACGCGCACCGCACCCCCTTTCTTGTGGTGGCTTGTCCTGGGTCAGCTGGCGGGCAGGGTGGTGAGGTCCTGCACCAGGACGTTGGACAGCACCGGGCCGTCGTTGCGGACCTCGCGCAGGTACCAGCGCTGCACCGGGCGGTGCTCGGTGGGCTCGAACTGCCAGTCCCCGCGCGGGGAGACGACCCGCCCGACCTTCCCGATCGCGTCGTTGAGCTTCTCCCCGTTCACCTCGCCGTTCACGGCGGTCAGCGCCCGGTCGAGGACGGCGGCGGCGTCGTAGGAGGCCATCGCGAAGGTCGTCGGCTGGCCCGGATGGCCGGCGGCGGACCAGGCGGCGACGAAGTCCTGGTTGGCCTGGTTGGCGAGGGTGGGGCTGTAGTTGAGGACGTTGCGGATGCCGGTGGCCGCCGGTCCCTGCGCGGTGAGCACGGACCCTTCGGTCAGGAAGCCGGCGGCGTAGAGCGGGACGTCGGCAAGGTCGGACTGGGCGTACTGCTTGACGAACGCCACCGCCGCGGCCCCGGCGTAGAAGGTGTAGACGGCCTTCGGTTTGGTCTCGGCGGCCTTGTTCAGGTACGGCAGGAAGTTCTCCGTCGCCGGGAACGGCGTGAACAGGGTCTTCCCGTCGGGGTTGGCGAGTTTCCCGCCGAGGCGGGTGAAGGTGTCGGTGAAGCCCCGCAGTTCGTCGTAGCCGCCCTGGTAGTCCGGGCCGATCGCGTACACCTGACCGTCGCCGACCTGCGCCTTGACGTACTCGGCGATGGCGATGCCCGGCTCGTCTGAGTTGTAGGAGGTGTGCCAGGTGTAGGCCAGGTCGCGGGGCTTGCCGCCGACGGGTGCGAACGCTGGCCGGGCGTTCGCGCCGAGCAGGGGTATCTTCCGCTGCGTGGTGAGGGTCTGCACCTTGTCGACCGTCGCGCCGCCGACCAGGCCGGTCAGGGCGACCACCTGGTCGCGTTCGAGGAGCTTCTGCGCGGCGGGGACGGCCGTGGCGGGGCCGTCGCCCTCGTCGGCCACGACCAGGTCGATCTTCCGGCCGCCGAGTTTGCCGTCGTGGGTGTCGAGGTAGAGGCGGAAACCGCGCTGCATGTCCTCGCCGACGGCGGCGTAGGTGCCCGACAGTGAGACCAGCAGCCCCACACGGACCGTGCCGGAGTCGGTGGCGGTGCTGCTGCACGCGGCGCCGGTCAGCAGGAGACCCACAGCGGTCAGGGCGGCGAGCCCACGTCGCGGGCGTGGTCGGGGATCAGACATCGAAGATGCTCCTTCGTCAGGGGTGAGGGGCGGGTTCTGCGGGCGCTCAGGGCTGAGCGACCGCCGATCGGGGCGTGGTCTGGGTGATGACGTGCTCGATGAGGGCGATGAGCAGCCGGCGGACGCTGTCGCGGTCGCGGGCGTCGATGTCGACGATCGGCACGTCCGCGGCCAGGGCGAGGGCTTCACGGATGGCCGATGCGGGGTAGGAGCGGGCACCGGGGAACTGGTTGACCGCGACGACGTAGGGCAGCCGGACGTGGTCGACGTAGTCGAGGTGCCGGAACGAGTCCTGCAGGCGGCGGGTGTCGACCAGGACCACGGAGCCGGCGGCGCCCCGGACGATGGCGTCCCACATGAACCAGAAGCGGTGCTGGCCTGGGGTGCCGTAGACGTAGACGGTGACGCCGTCGACGTCGAGGCGGCCGAAGTCCATCGCCACCGTGGTGGTGGTCTTGGCCGGCATGAGGGTCGTGTCGTCGTCGGCGTTGCCGGCGGACATGCGGACCTCGGTGGTGACCGGTGCGATGTCGGAGACCGCGCCGACGAGGGTGGTCTTCCCGACGCCGAACGGCCCGGTGAGCACGATCTTCAGGCTCGGCGGCCCGCCGGCGGGTCGCCGGACGGTGAGGGCGGGTGCGGTCATCGCCGGCCGGCCGCCGCGGTGGTGAGTGTGCCGGCGAAGGCGGGGGTGAGCTGGTCGCCGACCTGCTCGGCGAAACGGCCGAGTTCCTCGGTGACGAACGCGAGGTCGGCGTCGCGGGTGGCCAGGGTCAGCAGCGACGCGCCGGTGCTCACCGCCACCAGAATCAGGAACCCGTGCGCCAGCTCGGTCAGGTTGCCCCGCACCGCGCCCGCGGACAGGTCGCGGGCGGCGCCGTTGAGCAGGCTGTTCATTCCGGCCGCCACTGCGGCGAGGCGCTCGGCGGCGTCCCGGTTGAGCCCGTCGGTCCAGGCCAGCAGCAGCCCGTCGGCCGACACGGCCACGGCCTGGCTGATCCCGGGCACGCGGGCGACGAGGTTGGTGTTCAGCAGGTAACTCAGATCGCTCATGACTGGCCCTTCGACTGGGGAAAGCGGCGGTCGAGGCCGCGCTGGTAGGCCCCCGCCGCACGGGCCAGGCCACCCATTGAGCGGACCGGCGCGTCGGCAGCGGGCAGGGGCGGGGGTGTGAACGCGGACATGGGCTGCCGCTTCGGCAGGCCGTTGGCCGTGGTGGCGTCCTGTCCGGGCAGCCCGCGCGCAGGGGTGGAGGGCATGTGCACCGTGGCTCCCTCGACGAACCACGCCGGAGCCGGCAGGTGTCGGGCTGTCTCGTCGTAGGCCGGCGTCGACTCCGACTCAGGCGCCCGGCGGGGCACCGGAATCACCGGCAGCGCCTGAGTAGGGCCGTCTGCCGCGCTCGGGGTGGACGACCGGCGCCGGGTGGGCAGCGCGGCCGAGCCGCCGCGCCCGGCCGGTGCCGCCGTGGGCGCGGGCAGGGTAAGGGTGGACGCGGGCGTGCCGCCGGGAGCACGCCGGCCGGCGATCGGGCCGGTGGGCAGCGCGGCCGGCTCAGGAACGCTGATCAGGAGTTTGTCGGCGGGGATCTCGACTTCCGCTACCGTGCCGTGCGGCTGTCCCGGCAGCAGCCGCACGCGTAGCCCGTGCGCCGCGGCCAGCAGCGCGACGGTGGCCAGGCCTTGGCGCCGGATGTGCTCCACCTCGATCATCGGCGCGGGTTCGGCCAGCTCGGCGTTGAGCCGGACCAGCAGGTCCGGCTTGATGCCGGGCCCGGTGTCGGTGACCTGGATGATCACCCGGTTGCCCAGCAGATGCCCGGTGACCACCGCGTCGCCGGGGCTGTAGCGGGTCGCGTTGTCCAGCAGCGACGCCAACAGATGGACCAGGTCGTCAATCATGGGTGGCGGCACCAGCACCCGCTCGTCGATCACCCCGAGCCGCACCCGCCGGTACTCCTGGATCCGGCCCTGCGCCGCCTGCGCCACCGTCACCAGCTCCGCCGGCTGCGGGTGCACCGCCCCCAACGACCGTCCCGACAGCACCAACAGGCTCTGCGTGGCGTGCAGCAACTGTGCGGCGAGACTGTCCACCGCGAAGAACGTCGCCAGGGTCGCGGCGTCCTTCTCATCACGCTCGGCCACGTCCAACTCGCGCAGCAGCCGATGTGTCATCCCCTGACACCGCCGCCCCACCGCCTCCACCGCACCGGCGGCCACCCGCCGCTGCCGCGCCAGATCCGTCGAGATCCGGTACGTGTTCAACGCCAGCGTGTCGAACGCGGCGGCCACCTCGTCCACCTCGTCCCGCGCCGATCCGGGTGCCAGCGCATTAGGCGGCGGCGGAACCGACGCCGGGTCGGCAGGATCCGCCGCGTCGACCCGGCGGACCAGGTCCGGCAGGTCCCGCTCCGCGACACGGGTCACCGCGTCACGGACCCGCCGCAGCCGCCGCGCCAACGCCCGACCCTGCCGCCACGCCAGCACGGCGGTGGCCACGGTCAGCGCCACGGCGACCGCCGACAGCACACCCGTGGTCATCCACTGCTGTCGGCGTTGCCGCCCCACCTCGGCGGCGATGTCCGCGTCGACGCGGGTCTGCACCTCGTGCAGTCGGTCGCGCCGCTCATTACTGGCCGCAGCCCACCGGGACGCGTTCACCCGCAACCGCTGACCCACCTCAGTACGGGCGACCTCGTCGTCGAGACGCTGCGCCGCGAGGACCTGCGGGCCGGACAGCGCCTGGTCCAGCCACGACCGCCACCGCGCCAGCGACCGCTGCGACACCGCCAGCAACGCCTCGTCATACCCGGCACGGGTCGCGGCCAGCTCCCGCTGCACCGCTTGCGACACCACGGCACCCTTGTTCGCGACTACCGCTGCCTGTTGGATACCCGCGTACTGCCCGGCCTGCGACAACGCCGCCGCCACCCGCAACTGGTCGGCCACCGCACCGTCCGCACCGCCGACCTGACCCACGGTCTCCCGCACCGCCAGCCCCTGCGCGAGCACCGCCCGATACCGCACCAGCACCGCCGTCAGCGACGCCGACCGCGCCTTGACCTGCTCCCGAAACACCGGAAGCAACCGCAGCTGCTCGTCGAACGGCCCCACCAGCCGACTGACCGAATCCGAAGCATCGAGCTCGCCGCGGCGCTGCCGGTAGGCGTCCACCGCCCGGTCGGATGCCGCGACCTGCTCGAGATAACCGTTGAGGCCACCCGCCGGATCACCGACCAGCCCGCCGGCGACCTGCCGCTCCCGGTCGAGTTCGTGCAGCACCTCACCCACCGCGGCCGACACCGCCACCAGCGACTGCAGGCGGTCGGCGCTGCGCGCCTGACGGCTCGTCGATGCCACACCCCACGAGGCGAAGACCAGAGTCGCCGCCAACGGGATCAGCAGCAGGAGCGCAAGCCTCCGAGCGACAGGCACAGCAGTCCTTCCCACGGTCCGGCGAATTGGCGCGGTCCTCCGCGCTACGGTCTTGCTCTGCAACGGGCCGGGGCATAACCCAGGCATCGTCGGCGACGAGAGTGACTAAAGGCGAAGACCGTCGATGTCGGTAAGGCTCGCCGTGCACGTCTGACAATTCGCCGACAATCCGCCCTTACTCGATGGCGGCCAGCGCGCCTGGGATGGCCGGCGAACATCGCCTACCGACGCGCTGCACCGCGGCTTGACCCGTCGAGGCCGCCCAATGTCCGGGCCGGTCAATGTCGGAGCTTTGTCAGAGGTCAGGGCATCGGGTTATCGACATCCGCGCACGCGGCCGTTAATGGGGCATCACCGTGAGCGCCAGCGGCGCGGACATCGGTGACGGGCGAGCCGGCCGCCGGCTGGTTCGCCTACCTGTGCCCAACGCTCCCGTAGGAGGGATGTGCCATGGCCCCACGAACCATGCCCGAACCGGCTGAGGTCGGTCGCCGAGCCGCCGAGATCCTCGACCTGATCACACGCCACTCGTCGTCCGACCGGCTCCGCAGCTCGTCGATGAAGTACTCCAGCTGCTGGGCGACGTTCACTGGGTACCCGGCGATCAGCCGGTGGTCCCTGGAACGGGACGCCGGCCCGCTGCTGACCGAAGCGATGCGGGTCCTCGCGCTCAAGGCCGCGGTGTTCGAGCTGTCCGGCGGCGACGAGGAGGCCGCGGAGCTGCTGGTGCCGGCGCCGGTCGACGAGATGATCCACGCCGTGCTGGCCCAGTTCACCCTGATGTCCCGGATGCAACGCGACCTCGGGCTGATGTTTCCGCACGCCACGGAGTTGGAGGAGTTCACCTACACCCGCGGCTGCCTGACCGACGCGTACTACGCCGCCGCCGGCTGGGGACCGCAGCCGCTGCGGTACTGGCTGGACTCCGCCGAGGTGACCCGCCGCCTGAACCAGCTCAACGCCCACTACCAGGCCGCGGGCCTGGGACGTGACGGACGCAGCCACGACTTCGACTTCGACCAGCCGGACCCGGCGACCGCGCCCGTCGGGGTCAGCGGTTAGCCAGCTCCACCGACAACACTCGCCGCATGGCCGCCACCACCTGCTTCGGGTCGAATCTCTCGCCGGCGAGGCGCTCGGCGCGGGCGACGGCACCGAAGATCTGCTCCGACGGGGCGTCGCGCAGCACGGCGACGAGCCAGCCTTCCAGATCCACCAGGTCGGCAGGAAGCACCAGGGAGGCAGGCGTCGGCGCCGGTCGTGACGCCTGGTCGGGGACAGGCTCACCGCGTGAGGCGTATCTGCCCGGTGGCAGTCCGACCCGGTACGGGTGCACACACACCGCGATGCCCTCGGCGGTAACTCGCCATCCGATGTCCGGGTTGTAGGCGAACTCGGGTCCGGGCCGGTCGACCACGTCGAATTGGCCCGGCCCGAGCTGCTGGGCGGGACACACCACGCACGTCTGCTCACACCACTGCGGTAGCGGCCCGGACATGGCGCCGATGCTACGGCAACCAGGAGGTATCAGGCCATGACCGTCTTATCCCCTCCCCGGCCCGCCACCGTCGACCGCGCCCTACGCGACGCCCAGCGATGGTGCACCGGACACACCATCGACGACCGCCCCGCCTTGGCCCACGCGGTCCGGGTCGCCGTGACCATCGGCGAACATGTACTACACCCGGACCCTGATCTGATAGCGGCAGCGCTGCTGCACGACATCCCCGACTTCGCGCCCCGCACGCCGGACATCTACCAGGTCCTCGCCGTCGCCTACGGCCCGCAGGTACCGCGGATCATCGCCGCCCTGCAGGCCGAGCATCAGGGCCTCGACATGCCGGACCCGCCCATCCGCGTCGACGACCTGCCGGTACTGCTCGCTTCGACCGCCGACAAGATCGTCGCGCTGACATCGCTGCTGCGACGGGCGCATACCAGCGGCGACGTCACCGACTTCCTCCGCAAGCGCCCGGCGCTACTCACGCTGCTGCCGCACTTCCGGGCCTTTCACCAGGCAGCCCACCCCCGGGTACCGGCCGGAATGTCGGCACGCCTCGACACCGCGCTGGCGCTGCTTGAGAGAGCCGCCACCGGTATTCAGGCGGCGAGCAAACCATGATCGCCATTGGTGCCGCGTTGGCGGACCAGCTACGCCGCGACCTGCTCACCGCCGCTGGCCATCAACAGACCGGTGGGCAGGTCATCCAGGAGTGGGAACTGTCGACGGTGCAGCGGCTGTACCTGAGCGACGGCAGCAGTGTGATCTGCAAGCTCGCCACATCGCCGTTCACCGGCGAAGCCGCCGTGCTGCGGCACCTCAACGAACACGGTGCCGCCGTGCCCCATCTGCACGGCTACACGCTACGGCCGCACGCACTGGGCATGCTGATGGGCGACCTGGGGGACCCCCTCCGTTCAGCAACTATCGCCGAGGCCGCAGCCGCCGCCAGCGCAATCCACGCCATCCCGCCGGTGCCGACGCTGCCCGTGTTCGACCAGCGGACCCTGGCGCGCCTGCCCGAGCAGGCGCTCGCCGCACTCGACGAGCTGCACCGCCAGGGCCGCTTCGTCGACTCCGGCGCGGCCGAGGAACTGCTACGGCGGCTTGTAGCCGTGGCGGGCAGACGCGCCGACGGCGCCGAGCGAGAACCCTTCGGGCTGTGCCACGGCGAGTTCCACCGCAGCTCGCTGCACGTCAGCCGCGCGGGATGCCGTCTCGTCGACTGGGCGAAAGCATTCACCGGACCAGGCCTGCTCGACCTCGCCACCTGGTTCGGCACCCGCAACGCCGCAGACCCCGCCCAACTCACCCGCCTGATCCGCGCCTACGTCGAGGCTGGCGGCAGCACCGACGCTCACTCAGACCGCGGTGGCCTGCCGGCGGCTCAGTGGGCGCTGGGATGGCACCGCGTGTGGGCAGCCTGGTGGTTTCTGACCACGGCCGCCGCAGGCCACCACCGGCCCCACACCGATGGCTCTCACGCCCAGGTCGTGCACCGCCAACTGCACGCTGCCGCGCAACTGCTCGACGCCGCCCCGTTTGGCGCGTCCGGAGTTCATCTCACTACCGCGGGAAGATCCTTATGAAGCGCCTCATCGTGGACACCCACGCCTCGTCCTGCTACTTCCGCACCTCCGTCGGCGGGGATGGACGCAAGGCGTTGGTGCAGATCACCGAACGGTGCAACCTGCACTGCGCCCACTGCTTCGTCTCCTCGACCGCAGTCGGGTCTGACCTGTCCCTGGGCGACTTCACCACCCGAGTGTTGCCCCGGCTGCTCGACGCCCGAGTCGAACGCCTCACGCTCACCGGGGGCGAGCCCTTCGTCCACCCCGACCTGATCGCCATGTGCCAGGTGGTGGCCGATCAGGGACTGCCGGTGGGCATCTGCACCAACGCGACGCTGACCCGCGACGCCGATATAGCCGCCTTGGCCGCCTTGGGCAACGTTCACGTCAACGTGTCCTTTGACGGGTTCCGGCCCGACAGCCACGGCAAGTTCCGTGGCGACCGGTCGTCGTTCGCCACCACCGTCGCCACCACCCGCAAGTTCGCCGAGGCCGGCCTCCTCAAGGGCCTGCTGTCCACGCCCAACGCGCTGACCGTGCCGCAGGAGTTCGCTGACCTGTGCGCCTTCGCCGTCGACATCGGCGCCGAGTACGTGCTGATGAACCCGCTGTCCTCCTTCGGACGGGGGGTGAAGAGCCGCAGTAAGCTCGCCGCCACCACGGCCGCGATGGACGCCATCACGGCCGTGACCGACCGCTTCGCCGGCCAGGTCGACCTCGTGCGCATCCGGTTCCCCAACGAGGACCTGCCGCTGGGCGGATGCGACGCGGGAAAACTGATCTACGTCTTCGTCGACGGGCAGGTCGCCGTGTGCCCCTACCTGGTCTTCGCCGCTCGCACGCCCGCCTCCGCGCACCGCGATGCCGAGTTCCTCACCGGCAACATCCTCGATAGTGAGGTTGTCACCGGCCTCGACGCCTACGACTTCCACGGCCGCTACCGGCTCGGCGCCAACCCGACCTGCGGCTCCTGCGCGCTGGCCGGACAGTGCGGCAAGGGCTGCCCTGCGGCGGTCATCGCCACCGGTGGCCGCATCGGCGATGTCGATACCGAGCAGTGCCCCGTCACCGACCCATCCGGCCGTCGACTGCTCCCGCTGTCCCTGGCCAAGGGGTGAGCAGCCTGTTCATCGCCGTGGAGGGCCCCAACGGAGTCGGCAAGAGCACCGTCGCCCGTCGCCTGGCCGACCGCCTCGCCGAACTGGGACCGGCAGGGGTCCACCTGACCGGCGAGCCCACCCGCACGCCCCTGGGCCAGCTCCTGCGCCGCCAGGAATCCTTCCTGCACGGCAAGGCACTGGCCCTCGCTCTGGCCGCCGATCGCGCCGCGCACATCGAAACGGAGATCATCCCCCGGCTCGACGACGGACTGCACGTCGTCACCGACCGGTACGTCGCCTCCTCGCTGGTGCTGCAACGCATCGACGGCCTCGACCTCGGCGAGATCTGGTCCTACAACCGCTACGTCCTGCCCGCCACCGTCATCTACCTCGAAGACCACCCGGAGGTCATCCGCACCCGACTGACAGCTAGACCACAATTGACCAGGCTGGAACTGGCCGGCTCGCCCGAGAAAGAACTCGCCCTCTACCGCGACGCCGCCACCCACCTGCACCGGCAGCAGTGGCGCCAACACGTCGTCGCCTGCCACGGCCTCAACCCCGAACAGGTCGTGGACACTATTCTCGCCCTGCTACCCGCTGACGGCCCCTGACCAGCGAGGCTCACCGTGCTGTCCATTCTGACGATCAACGTGCAGGCCGCCGCGCTCGCCCGCGCGCAGAAGCTCCTGACCTGGTTGCTACAACGCGACGACCACGTGATCATCCTGACCGAAACCAGCAACGGACCCGGCACCCGGCACCTGCTCACCGGCCTGCGGGCAGCCGGGATGTCCATCGCCCACCAGCCCTCGACGGACGGGGACCGCGGCTGCGCCATCGCCAGCCGCATCCCCACCCGCCCAGCCCCGCACCTCACCGCGGGCATCAGCCTGCCTGGCCGGGCCCCCGCCGTCATCCTCGACACCGACCCCGCCGTCACGATCCTCGGCCTCTACGTCCCCTCCAGCGACCGGGCACCGGCCAAGCTCGCCAAGAAGCGGACCTTCCTCACCACCGTCACCGAGACCCTGGCCCGCCTACCCACCACCGACCGCGCACATCTGGTGGTCGGTGGCGACTACAACGTCATCAGCCGCGACCACCAACCCCGCTACCCCGGCTTCCGACCCTTCGAGTACGACTTCCTCGACGCCCTCGCCACACTCGGGCTCTGCGACGTCCACCGGACTCTGCACCCCGACGTGCAGACACATAGCTGGATCGGCCGTGCCGGAAACGGATATCGCTTCGACTACCTCCATGCCGGCCCTGGGCTACTGCCTCACCTGGCAGCCGCCGCCTACCTGAACCAACCTCGCCTCGAAGGTCTCACCGACCACTTGGCGCATAGCGCCGACATCGACGCACCGGCCGCCGGTGGTCGGGGTGCCGGCACGGGCAACATCGTGGCTTGCTGGATCTCACGTCCCCCTAGACGAGCGGCAGAATAGGCGCGTGACCCTCTGGACGATCGCCACGGCAGCCGACGAAGCGCGCCGCCAAGCGTCGGTCGCCGTCCTCCCCATCGGCAGCTTCGAACAACACGGCTCGCATCTACCGCTCGCCACCGACACCATCGTGGCCAGCGCCATCGCCACCGCGCTCGCGGAACGTTACGACCTGTTCCTACTTCCGCCAATCACTCTGTCCTGCTCCCACGAGCACGCCGCGTGGCGAGGAACTGTCAGTCTCAGCTCGACCACCCTCACCGCCATCATCAACGACGTCGTGGCGTCCCTCCACGAGCAAGGCATCGATCGTCTCGTGCTCGTCAACGGGCACGGCGGCAACTACGTGTTGTCCAACATCGTCCAAGAGGCCAACACCGACCGGCCACGCCTCGCACTGTTCCCGGGACGCCAGGACTGGGACCAAGCACGCCACGACGCCGGTTTGCACAGCACCACCCACGACGACATGCACGCCGGAGAGATCGAAACGTCTATCCTGCTCCACGCCGCACCGCACACCGTCGGTCCGGGCTTCGGAACCGCCGACCACCTCACGGAACGGCCACACCTCCTGACGCTCGGCATGACCGCCTACACGAGCACCGGAGTAGTCGGGCAACCATCACTGGCCACCGAAGCCAAGGGACAGGCCGTGCTCGCCAGCCTTGCCCGCACTTTCGAGGACACCCTTACCATCCTCACTCGCCAATAGGCCGGCACCGGCGCCACGCGACACGATCCTCCCGGTGGCACCCAGCTCTCACCGCACGCCGACCGAATTCGAAGGAGCCCCTATTGCGCAGCCGCGAAGTCGTCACCGGCCGCACCATCGTCGCGGTATTCGACCACGGGGAAGACTTCTACGACGCCCTCGACCGCACCTGCCGCGCCCACGACATCCGCCAGGGCTACATCCCCACCTTCATCGCCGGCCTCGCCACCGCGGACATCGTCGGCACCTGCGAACGCCTCGACAACCCCGACGCCCCGGTCTGGTCCAAAGTCCATCTGACCAACATCGAAGCCCTCGGTGGCGGCACCCTCGCCTACGACCCCGACACCGACACCATCCAGCCGCACATCCACCTCACCGTGGGCTTGAAAGCGCACAGCGCCACCGCCCACACCAGCCACCTGCTCGCCGCGACCGTCCAGTTCCTCACCGAAATGATCATTGTTGAGATCCTCGAGCCAACGATGACGCGTGTTCGCCAAGCCGACCTCTACGACGTGCCACTCCTGCAGTTCCCCTGAAGCCAGTCGAGCGCGGCGGCCCAGGTCTCCAGCCGTCACAGCCGGGGCGGCAACATCCGTGGACTCGACCCACCTCAGAACAGGGCCGACGTCCTCACGGCCGCGCTCGTCAGATTCCAGATCAACGTGTCGTAGGTGTCCACAACCCGCCGTACTGGCACATCGAGTGAGCGAATCATCGCGTCGAGTCCGTGCTGCACCTGTTCACCTGAGTGCTGGGAGCTGACCACCCGTTCCACCTCGACGAACGCGCCGAGCCCGTCGACGACGTCCACGCAGACCGTCGCGCCGTCCCAATCGCCAGTTCGGCGGTGCTTGACGATACGTACGGTTGGCGCCCAACCCATCGTCGCCAGAGCAGCGTGCATCGCGTGACGGTCGAGAATCACGCATTCGTGCTCCACGCACGCCATCTCATTGGCGATCGGCTTCTTCACGGTGAACAAATGGCGCCCCTCCTGCGTGCGAAGACGCGCGAACGGCACACCGACCTTCGACATTCCGTACGACCAGCCGGCTGGTGCGTACGCCTGGTCGTCCTGGAGCGACGGCTCCGTCAACACGACCTGCCTCCGGGCGAGCGCCGTGATCAACCCCTGCAGGTCGTCGACGCGGTATTTGGCTTCAATCTCGTGATCATTGTTGGCCGGCTCGTGGGTCACGAGCAGGGAGCATACGAGCATCGGAGGTCACGCGAGTTCGGACGACCGCGAGGCCAATGTCGGAACTTTGTCGGAAGAGTGTTGGATGAAGCCGCTGAGTAGCTAACGCATCACAGACCTGCACTACAGTGCTCCCACGCCAACCTGCCTCGCCTCGCGCGAGCGTTCGTACCCATCGGGAGCTGCTGATGTCGAGCGTGCCACCACAAGACGTGGCCAAGGCATGGATCGCTCTTGGTCAAATGTTGGCCCGCAGCCGCAAAGCCGCTGGTTACACGCAGGAGGCGTACGCCCCGCGGGTGAGCTATGGGCGGAGCACGATCGCGAACGTGGAGACCGGCCGGCAGCGCGTGGGCCGCGATTTCTGGGCCCGAAGCGACGAGGTGTTGGGCACCGGCGGCAGACTGGTCCGGGAATACGATCGCATCCGGCTCGCCAGCAACCGGCGCGTGCTGAGCGGCACGGCCGCCCCTACGGCGTGCCACGTGGCTGCTGAGCCCTCGTCCTCCACCGCTGCGGAGGCGCTCGCCCGCATGCCGGGAACGGACTACCTGATGGGCGAGTGGAACAGCTTTTCCACACTCACCAGCATGCTGGCCCAGCAGCGCCAGGCCGTGTCCCCCGACGCGCTACTGGGCCTGATCGAGGCCCACCGTGACTGCCTGTCGACGCTGTATCGCAAAGCGGGTCGTGCTCCCATCCGCGCTGATATCGGAGCGATGCTCGCCGAAGCCTCGATCGTCGCCAGCCGGCTGTGGAGCGCACAGGGCAACCGTGCCCTCGCACTCGCTCACTGCGCCTATGCCCGCCAGCTCGGCGACAGGCTCGGCAGCCGCAGGATCAGCGCAACGGCACGCATCTTCGAGAGCAACCTCCACTCCGAAGCCGCCACACTGATCGACGCAGACGGTGACATCATGATCGGCCTGCGGCTACTCGATGAGGCCGCCCGCGCGTCCACCGATCTCAGTCCACCCGCACGGGCGCGAGTAGCTGCCGAGCAGGCCCAAGCCTTCGCGGCCCTGCGACTTCCCCGCGAGGCCACGGCGGCCCTGAAGCGGGCAGAAGAAGCGGTCAACGACTTGTCGCCCGTTGACTGTGTCGGCCTCTACAGCGACTGGAGTAGCGCTCGCCTCCACGTCTACGCGGGCACGTGCCATCTCCTGCTCGGTCAGCCCCACCAGGCGGTGACCGTGCTGGAAAGTGCGGTACAGATGCTGCAACACGACCACGCCAACGCCAACGTCGCGTTGGCGGCAGCCGTAGACCTCGCCAGCGCCTACGCCGACGTCGGCGAACTCGAACGATCCTGCACCCTGCTTGGCGCCACCTACGACCAGCTGAAAGCAGGTGGCAACCATCGAGGCATCGCTCGAGCCCAACGAGCTCGACAACGGTTGGACCGATGGCGCGACGAGCCGCTTGTCCTCGAACTCGAGGAGCAGATGGCCGCCTAACGAGCAGCCGGCGTCCCGCCCGCACTCAACAGCGAACTGACGGCTGCCACCACCGTCGTCGGGTCGAGACTGTCGAGTACCACGTCAGGTTCGTAGGATGCCAGCTCTCGACGCCGAAGCCGGTGAGCGACGACAGCGACGCGAAAGTCGGCGTGACGTGCGCAAGCGATATCGTTGGGCGCATCCCCGATGACGATCGCTCGAGCGGAATCGAGCGGATCACCGTAGATCGCGGAGTAGCGCTGAGCTACGACTGCCGGAAGCTGGAAGCGATCTCGCGCGTCCGACCCGAACCCGCCGATGCGAAGATCAAGAAAATCGTCCAAGCCCGCCACGTCCAGCTTCACCTCGGCGGCCGAACGCAGGTTGCCGGTCAGCACGGTCTGGATGAAGCCATGTTCGTGCAGCTTCGCGATGCTCGCCGCCGCACCTGGATACGGCGGCTGGACCTCAGCCAGCTCCTGCCGGCCCTCTCGCATGACCGCGGCGATGGCCTGGCGGAAGGCGGGTATGCCCGCCTCCGCAGATGACGGGTCCACGCCCGAAGCGATCGCCGTGTCGATGGCGATCGACTCGTCCGTATACCCATGCACCTTCTTGTCAGGGAAGACAACCTCGGACTGCGCGATGCCGTACGCACGAGAGATCGCGCGCGTCAGCCAGCGCAAGTCCGCAGGGATAAGCGTCCCGTCAACGTCCCAGATGACCAAGCCGGCGCTGCTGCGGTTCATAGAAGCATCGTCGCACGCGTACGGGCAGCTAACCCTGTCGAGCATCGCCGGGGTCGCGGCCGGACAGAGACGGCCGGGCGCGGACGCGGTCGCGGCAGCGGGTGTCGGTGGATTGTCATAGTCCGATGACATGCCTGTCCGACAACACCCGACGTCGGCGACTGTAAGTGAGCCTTCCCCGAAAGGCCGGGGCGGATCGTCCTCGCAGTCTTGGGAGATAGCTGTCCGGACGGCACCTCTGCTGCCCTACATGGTGATCATCGCGCTGGCCGCAGCTGCTGTCGATTTGCTGGGCCGCCGTGGACACGCAGCGCGTCCGGTCGCGGGGGTGGCTGTTCGCTTCCGATCCCCTGCGACTGTTGGAAGGAATGTCTGCCATGTTCTTCGATGTCGTCGTCGTCGGCGCCGGCCCGGGTGGTCTGGCTTGTGCCCACGAGGTCGTGCGCCAGGCCCAGGACCTACGGGTGCTGCTGTTGGAGGCCGGGCGGGGGATGCGGAATCGGCCGTGCCCGGTCGACCGAGGTCTGCGTTGCACGGGGTGCGCCGGGATCTGCAATGTGATCAGTGGCTTTGGCGGCTGTGTGCACTACGGAGACGGGGTGAAGTTGAGCTTGCTGCCATCCGGCCGCCGCCTGATCGATCACTTCGGTGAGGACCGCGCCGACGAACTGTGCGAGCGCGCTTTCCAGTTCCTGACCGCTCCACTGCTAGAGCCACCCATTCTGAGTGGCACGAGGCTTGGCGCGCCAGTCATCAAGGCGTTTGCCGGGAACGGCCTGGCCATCCGGGAGTACCCGGTCGCGGTCTTGGGGGAGACGCAGGTCCGGGACATGCTCACGGCGCTGCACGGCTTCCGCAACGACGCTCTGGCCGTCTGGGAGAAGTCGGAACTTGTCACCGTCGCCCTGAAGGGGGACCGCCTGACGCTGGCGGTAGCGACCCACGGTGGCCTCGTCACCGTCGAGACGGCACGTCTGGTGCTGGCCACGGGCCGGCACGGGGTGACCAGCACTCACAACCTCCTGACGGCGTTCGGGGTGCAGACGATCGCGCCGGACATGTCGCTCGGCGTGCGTCTCGAGACGAGGGCCGAGGTGCTGGCCGCGATCGGCGTTGAGCATCCCGATCTGAAGATCACCCAGTTAGAGCGGGTGGACCGTAAGACGAAGACGTTCTGTTTCTGCGGCGGCCCGAACGGTGGTCGGATTAAGTTCACCAACTACCAGCGCTCCTTCGGGCGAGAGGTGATCACTCTCGACGGGCACGAAACCACTGAACGTCTTCCGGGGGGACGTCCACTGGCAGCTAACTTCGGCCTGTTGTGCCAGCTCGCCAGACCCGGTACCAGCACCAAAGTCCGGGACGAGATCCTGTCCGATTACTGGCGGCTCAGCGGAGGCCGGCCGGTGGCGCAGAGTCTGCGCGCGTTCATGAACAAGACGACCGAGCCGCGTAGTTGGCCGGAGTTGGCTGCGGCAGTGACGTTCGAGCCGTCCGTCAAGGACGTGACTACCGCCCGGCTCGACAGCTTGTTCACCGGCGCCGAGTACGTCAGCCTTATCGAGAGCCTCCGCCGGGTCATGGGCTCGATCCTGGACCACGCCGACACAGGCTTGTCCGTGGATGACCTTGTCGACGATGTTCTCGTGATCGGGCCTGAGGTCGAGTTCTTGTGGGACCGGGTCCCGGTCGACGAGGACTGCAAGGTGCGGGGCCTGCCGATCTACGTGGTCGGCGACGCCGCAGGGATCGCCCAGGGCATCGTGCAGGCTGCCATGATGGGCGTTGCTGCCGGCGACGCCATCGCGTCCGGTATGCCGGCATGACCGCCGTCACGACTCGTCGCCCGGTCGCGGACCGGTTCGGGCCGCTCTACCCGGAGTCGGCGATGACGTTGCCGGTCATTCCCAGCCTTCCCATGCCGAGATTCGCCGCGCCGCCACCGGACGTGCGCAACCTCAGCCCGCATTACCGCGACCATTACGGCGCCAACATCCTGCGCGAATATCCCGCCGGACGATCCGGGGACCGGCTCGCGGTCATCGACAAGGCATTCCCGCACAGCGTCTACGACATGATGCTGCTTGCCATAGTCGGCGACGACAGAGTAATCGCGTCGTCGGTCAGCGATGTCCCCGAGGCCATGCTGATGGCGCTGCTCAAGTTCTGTAGGCAGTTCGTCGGCTACGTCGACGCCTCCTCGACTCGGCGCCGGTTCGACCTCGACGGGGCGCAGCTCATGATCGGCACGAACCACGACCCGTACACGGTCGACCGCGACAACGGGCAGTGGTGGGACAAGCGGATGCACTGGCACCTCAACTGCTGGCCCGCCGCCGCCTACCGCGACGCCTCGATCGTGCCGCTGGGCGAGGTAGACGACCTCAACCGACGACGGGCGCTGGTGGACCCCATCGCGCACCTGGCCGCCCAGCTCATGCGTGACGCACCCCGTATGCAGCCGCTGCCCGCCGGCTGCCATCTGGCGGGTGACGCAGATCTGTCCGCTGCTGGTGGCCCAGTCGGATTCAAGATCGCTCTTCCGGACTGGGACTTCCTCCTCGATACCGCCTGCGCGCGCCTCCTCGTCCAACTTCATCAGGTGGCCGCCGGCGCTTACGCACAGCTACGGGAGTGCTTCACCGGCAGCCCGGCGGCGTCGCCTCCGTGGACTCGGCCGGGACTGCTGCCGCCCGGCCAGGTTGCGGCGAACCTGAACAACCTCACCTGGCTATCCGAACCCGGCCGGCAAGGTCTCCTCAGGCTGAGGGCGTTACTCCGGGACATCACCGCCCACGAGATGGCCCTGTTGCGAACCAAGATGGATCTTGCGAACCGGTGCCTGACCTTGGCAGGCTTGGACTACCACCTCGGATTCTGGTCCCCAGCGCGGCTCGGCAGCTCGGGTGAATGTCCGCCGGTCTACCTCGTGATGCAGTTCAAGCTGCTCAGCGCCATCGGCAGCAGCCCGGCGATCGGCGGCAGCGTCGCCTCGATTCTCGACCGCTTCCGCGGCCCGATCATGTCGGCACAGCAGACCCGCCTGCGTCGACAGTTCCAGGACGGCTTCCTCGCGGACCTGGAGCATGGCGCACCGGAGGCAGCAGCGTGAATCTCCACCCTCCCGACGTGACCGTAGCGCCCAGCATCACTCCGGAGGTCCTCGCCTTCTACGCCCACGGGGCCGAGCAGGGACGCCTGAACGACCCGCGCCGCCACATCGAGTACCTGCGCACCCGCGACATCCTGGCCCGCCACCTTCCCCCAGCCGGAACGGTTGCCGACGTCGGCGGAGGACCCGGCGCGTACGCGTTTCAGCTGGCCGGGGACGGCTACCGCGTCCACCTCGTGGACCCTGTCCCGCTGCACCTGGAGCAAGCCGCCACCACGTCCGCCCGCGCCGAGCCGCCGCTGGCCTCGATCTCGCGCGGGGACGCGCGCCAGGTGCCGCTCGACTCCGCCAGCTGCGACGCCGTTCTTCTGCTCGGCCCGCTGTATCACCTCACCAACGCCGCTGACCGTGGCCGTGCCTGGGGCGAGGCGTACCGCGTACTCGTCCCAGGCGGTGTGGTCGCCGCCGCAGCGACGTCCCGCTACTACACCACCTGGGAGTACCTCGCCAAGAACCTCTACGACGACCCGGCGGTGGAGGCGATCCTGGCTCGGCATCTTCGCGATGGCCAACACCGCAACCCGACCGGTGATCGACGGCTGTTCACCACCGGCTACTTCCACAACCCGAATGACCTCGCGGCAGAAGCCACCACCGCGGGCCTACTCCCACACGCCCTGCTCGCGGTCGAAGGCGCCGCCAAACTGCTGCCCGACCTCGCCGACCGCCTCCGCGACCCACACCGCCGCGACCTCCTCCTGCGGGCGATCCGTCGGGTCGAGGCAGAACCCTCCCTCCTGGGCATGTCCGAACACGTCCTGCTCATCGCCCACAAGCCCACACCCGACAGCGCCGCTGCGAAGGAGACGAGATGACCACCACCGTTCGGCTCGCCGGCTGTGACCTCCCCACCGCGTACGGACACTTCCAACTGCATGCCTTCGGCCCCGAGACCGGCCCTGAGGAGGTCCTCGCCGCCGTCTACCGCCCTCAGCCCGCCGCCCAACAGACTCCGCTGGTACGCATTCACAGCGCCTGCGCCACGGGTGACCTGCTCGGATCACTCAAATGTGACTGCGGCCCCCAGCTGGCCACATCCCTACGCATGATCGGGGCATCCGACTACGGGATCCTGCTCTACATGCTGTGCCACGAAGGCCGCGGCATCGGGCTTGCTACCAAGATCCGCGCTTACACCTTCATGGACCAGGGCTACGACACCGTTGCCGCAAACGCCGCCGTTGGCGCACCCACCGATGCCCGCGACTACCGACCCGCCGCTAGCGTCCTGGCCTGGCTCGGCGTCACTTCAGCCCGACTCGCCACCAACAATCCTCACAAGATCGACGCCCTCCGTACCGCAGGAATCACCGTCGACCGTGTCCCACTCTCCGGTTTCGTCACCCCCGATAACCGGGACTATCTCGGGCAGAAGGACGCCCTGCTCGGACATCTGAACAGCAGCGGAGCCGCTTCCGCTTCTTGACCCGAATGTCCAGTCCGACACGACCCGCCGCCCGCCTTCGGTCGGTATCATTCCGGCGGGCAGCAGGCGGGCCACGGCCTTCAGGCCGGCCGACCACCGCAGCAGAATGGTGGCGCGCCGAAGTCGCTGGTCAGCGGCACTGCTGACGTCTCAATCCGGATCACCACGCGTCGGTATCGTTCATGGCGAGAGGAAACGCTCAATGAAGGTCTGTGTTGTCGGCACCGGATACGTCGGTCTCACCACCAGCGTCAGCCTGGCCTTCCTGGGCCACGACACCACCTGCATCGACCTCGACAAGCAGAAGATCGACACCCTTCGCGGTGGCCACTGCCCGATCTACGAGCCACATCTGGAAGCGCTCCTCGAGCAGGCGTCCTCCCACCTGACCTTCACCACCGAATACGCCGTCGGCGTACCCGACGCCGACGTCGTGTTCATCGCCGTGCAGACCCCGCAACTCGACAACGGCAACCCCGACCTGCAGTACCTGCGATCCGCTGCCGAGAGCGTCGCCCAACACCTGAGTGGCGACTTCACCGTCGTGGTCAACAAGAGCACCGTCCCGATCGGCTCCGGCAACTGGGTCGACGCGATCCTGCGCGAAGCGTACGAACGCCACCATGGCCACCGCCCCGACGGTCGATTCGCCGTCGCCTCGAACCCCGAGTTCCTCCGCGAGGGCACCGCGCTCGCCGACACCCTCTACCCGGACCGCATCGTCATCGGCTCCGACAACCAGAAGAGCCTGGATCTCCTCAACCAGCTCTACCGACCCATTCTCAACCAGTCCTTCACCCCGCCCACCGTGCTGCCCCGCCCTGCCGGCATGAGCGCCGTGCCGCTGGTCTCCACCGACCTGGCCTCGGCCGAGCTGATCAAGTACGCGGCGAACGCCTTCCTCGCCCTCAAGATCAGCTACATCAACGAGATCGCCGCGATCGCCGGCAAGGTCGGCGCCGATGTCCGCGAAGTCGCCCGCGGCACCGGCCTCGACGCCCGCATCGGCCCCCGCTTCCTGAACCCCGGCATCGGCTGGGGCGGATCCTGCTTCGGCAAGGACACCGCAGCGCTCATCGCTACCGCCAGCGAGTACCACCTCGCCATGCCGATCGTCACCGCCGCCCGCGACGTCAACCACCGCCAGCGCACCAAGGTCGTCGACCGGCTCCTCGACGAACTCCACATCATCAAGGGCCGCAAGATCGGCATCCTCGGCCTCGCGTTCAAGCCGGACACCGACGACCTGCGTGACTCACCCGCTATCGACATCGCAAATCTGCTCCTCGAACGCGGTGCCCGGATCACCCTGCACGACCCCGTCGCCGCTGATCGCTTCCGTCGCGAACAGCCCACCCTGGCCGAGCACCTCGCCGACCGCGTCGAAGACGTGTTCGACGACGCCGACGCCATCGTGGTCGCCACCGAGTGGTCGCACTACCGCGACCTCGACTGGGCCAAGTTCGCCCCCACCATGCGCTCACCGCTCGTCCTCGACGGGCGACACTGCCTCGACGCCGACAGGCTCACCGAAATCGGCTACCGATACCTGACCATGACCGCGCCCGCCATCCCCCCGCGCTCCCAGACCTGATTGTCCTCGCCTATTGGCAAAGTTGACGGATTACGACTCTGCCGGCGGTCTGCCTGTCGCGGTCGGGCAACCGCCGGCCTCAGCATGAGCGGCGATGAGTAAACGTGACGGCCGCTGGGCCGTCATCCGCTTCATGTCAATGCGGTCATCGCCCGCGCGATGCGAGGGCCGACAAGCCGTTCAGCCACGGAGAGGGAATACCACATCGCACCTCCCACCTCCGATTCTTGGATACGCCCCACGTCCGCCTGCGTCGTCAAGAACGAGTAGCCGAAGTCGAGATGGAAGTGTTCCGGCTCGTCCTTCGCCGGCCGCGCCGGAACTCTGCCGTACTCGACGTAGACCGGCATCGGCGATGCTGGGACGAGTCCGCTGGGATCAACACCGGTTTCCTCTACCAGCTCACGCACCGCCGCGCTGATCAACGTGGAGTCGGTCGGCTCAAGGTGTCCTCCGGGCTGCAAGAGAATCCCGTAGGCCAGGTTTTCCCGGACTAACGGAGAGCAGCGGCACGCGGACAGCTTGGGTGTGGTCCTGTGATTATGCCTCTTCGTGGCTCCATGTTTATTGGGGAGCCACGGCACGATCGTCAAACCGAGAGCTGCGACGGCGGAGACGGCAACCAGCACGGTGATCCCAGTACACTGTACAGCAGCGGGTGTACTGTTGTGGGGTGGAGACGTTGACGCACGGGCAGGTCCTGGCCCGCTTCGGTCATGCCCTGTCGGATCCGACCCGGGCACGGCTGTTGCTGGCCCTGCGCGAGCAGCCGGGGTACCCGGCTGAGCTGGCGGAGTTGCTGGGCACCACCCGGCAGAACCTGTCCAACCACCTGGCGTGCCTGCGCGGGTGCGGCCTGGTCGTGGCGGTCCCGCAGGGCCGGCGGACCCGTTACGAGCTGGCCGACGCCCGGATGGCGCACGCCCTGGGTGACCTACTCGGCTTGGTCCTCGCGGTCGACCCGGCCGCGTGCCCGGCCTCGGCCGAGAAAGGCTGCTGCTGATGAGCCTGCCGCTGATCCAGCTGACACCGTCCGGCCCCAGTCCGCTCCGGCGGGCCGTGCTCACCAAGCGGGTGCAGCTGCTGGTCGTTGCCACCATCACCTACAACGTCATCGAGGCGGTCGTGGCGATCACCGCGGGGACGATCGCGTCGTCGACCGCGCTGATCGGCTTCGGCCTCGACTCGATCATCGAGGTGTCGTCGGCGGCGGCGGTGGCGTGGCAGTTCGCCGGCCGTGACCCCGAAGCGCGGGAGAAGAAGGCGCTGCACATCATCGCGATCTCGTTCTTCGCCCTCGCCGCCTACGTCAGCGTCGAATCGGTGCGCGCGCTGATCGGCGGCGCCGAGGCCGAACACTCCAGCGTCGGGCTGGTCTTGGCCGCGGTGTCGCTCGCCGTGATGCCTGGGCTGTCGTACGCGCAGCGCCACACCGGACGCGAACTCGGCTCCCGCACGGCCGTGGCCGACTCGAAGCAGACCCTGCTGTGCACCTACCTGTCTGCGGTCCTGCTGGTGGGCCTAGCAGTCAACAGCCTGTTCGGCTGGTCGTGGGCCGACCCGATCGCCGCGCTGGTCATCGCGGCCGTCGCGGTCAAGGAAGGCCGCGAAGCGTGGAAGGGTGACAGCTGCTGCGCCCCGAACGCCGCCCTGCACACCGTCTCGGCCAACGCCCCGCCGTCCGGGTCCACTGCGACCGCTGCCTGTGCCGACGGTTGCTGCGGCACGGGCGAGACCGGCGAGCCGCGTTGAAGGCCGCCGCCGCTCTGGGGATCTACGTGCTCAGCTACACCTTCATCCGAGCCCTGGTCGGCGCGCAGTTGTGAGAGTCGTGTGAAGGAACGAGCGAAAGTCGGGACTGTCAGCTCCGCTATGATTAGATGTCGCGAATGTGGACGATAGTGAAGAACGCTGCCTACGCGCTCTACGCGCGGCGCCTCAACGCGCAACTGGCCGGCGCGAGCCTGCCCCGGCACGTCGCGATCGTCATGGACGGCAACCGCCGATGGGCGCGACAGGCCGGGTTCACCGACGCCAAAATCGGCCACCGCTACGGGGCAGAGCACCTCGACGAGGTCCTTCAGTGGTGCGCAGCAATCGGCATCCAACACGTGACCGCGTTCGTCGCCTCCGTTGACAACCTGCAGAAGCGAGACTCCGACGAAGTCGACAACCTCCTGCGCATGATCGAGGACGTCGTCGCTGAACGCCTGACCCGGCCGTCCAGCATCTGGAAGATCCACACGGCCGGCAGGCTCGACGTCCTACCGGATTCCACCAGGCACGCCCTCAAGCTGGCCGAAGAAGCCACCCGAGACAACAACACGGCCTTCCATCTCAACATCGCCATCGGCTACGACGGCCGCGAAGAGATCCTCAACGCCATCCGATCGCTGCTCGAAGAGCAAGGGCGAGCCGGTCACAGCATCGACGACATCGCCCAAGGGCTGACCGCCAGCCAGATCGCGACCCACCTCTACACCAGCGGACAACCCGACCCCGACCTGGTCATCCGGACCAGCGGGGAACGCCGCATGTCGGGGTTCCTCCTCTGGCAAGCCGCATACTCCGAGCTGCACTTCACCGACGTCTACTGGCCCGGCTTCCGGAAAATCGACTTTCTCCGCGCCCTACGGTCCTACGCCGCCCGCCATCGCCGATACGGTGCCTGACCCAGCACCACAAGCCCCATCGGTTCCCGCAGGGGGCAACACGACCAAGCCAGACACCTCAGCCCGAGCCTCGCCCAGGGCCGGATCAATAACGTGAGCCGACCCTGGGCCAATTACGTGAGCGCCCACATGCCCGCCCTTCACCGACGCGGCCACCCGGAGCAGGTCCTCCCACATGCCCGTGATCAGCTCGGTGTTAAGCCGGCGGGTCAGCAGCGGTCCGACCAGCAGGGAGCGGTCCTCCAAGTCGGCCTTGCCGCCCGTGCGGTACAGGGTGAATCGCCGAGGTCGCGGATCCGCGGGGACAGCTGCTTACCGACCAGGTCGAACAAAGCGAAGTTCGCCAAGGTCGCGCCGCGCGTATCTGTCGCGTGGCGCCCCACTGGTGACACCAGCCTGCGCCTCGACGCCGGCCCGGCTGCCACGATGCGGTGGTGGGCGAAACTGCTGTTCGTCGCCGCGCTGCTCGACGCGGCCGGCTCAGGGTTCAGTTGAGCCCAGGTACAACGTTCGGGCGCGGCGGGCCAGGACGGTACGGGTCCATCCGGACGAGATCAATGCCTCAGTTCCTAGCGTCCTTCGCTGGGACCGGCAGGTCACCTACGCGTCCTCGCGGATGACGGGAATGCCGAGTAGTACGGCACGCGAATCCGTCATTTCGGCACGTTTGTCGAGGGCTGCGAGTTTCTCTCCCGCGGACGTGAGACTGGAGTCCAGGCCGTCGATCTCGCCGAGCCACCCTCGTGCGACTGCTTCGGCCTTGCGCTCGGCGAGGTTGTCGATGATCTCGACGAGCCGTGCGCGTTGTGTCGGGTCCGGGCGCAGCATCGGGCATCTGATGCAGGCGTGTTCGTGGTTGCAGGGCGATCCGTAAGGCCGTCCACACTCGCCAAGCTCGACCTTCCTCAGCGCGAAGTGGTGCTGGAACTCGGTCCACTCGGCAGCGGTGGGTTCTCGGTACTCAGCGGCGGGGCGAAGGGCGCGGCGCCGGTCGGTGAAAGCTCGGTAGGCGCGGATCAGCTCTTCGGGGAAGACAGCGTGGTAGGCCTGGGTGGTGTTGATGTTGTCGTGGCCCAGGATGCGTGCGGCAATATGGATAGGCAGGCCGCCGCTGACCACTTCCGTGGTGAACATTCGGCGGAAGTCGTGCGGCCGGTAGCTCAGGGGAGCTCCGGTCGGGTCGGTCAGGCCGGTGCGCGCTAGCGTCGCGTCGATGAGGTCGACGATGGCGGAGTTGCCGATCACAACCGGCTGCCAGCTGTACTTGCGCTGGAACAGGTGCGGAAGCCGTGGACCGGTCAGGCGTTCATGGGGGTCGTAGCGGGCGACCATAGGGACGCGCCCGTCATCGTCGCTAATTCTGGAGATGATGCTGGCCAGGACGCTGGCGAGTTCCGGCACGACCAGGAGGAGGCGCTCCTGGTTGGTCTTGGAGGGCACGACCTGGAGCAGGGGGACGACCTCGCCGGTGTCGGGAAGACGGTAGGACACCACGGCCAGGTGCGTCAGTTCAAGCAGTTCTTCAATGCGCAAACCGGTGTAGCGCAGCGTCTCGATCGCCGCCCATGCCCAGAACGCGTCGTCTTCGACGCGTGTGAGGTCGAGGACTTCACCGGTGGCCACGTCCTGAACGAGCACGACGTCGAGGGCAAGGCCCGGGTGGGTGAGGTAGCTCTTGCGCGTGGTGCGCAGGTACGTGCGCCCCGCGACGTCGAAGCGTTGTCCGACTTCGACGGTGCCGGCCGCCCTCAGGAGGTCCCTCGCGCCCTTGAGGTGGCTGGTTGTCGTGTCGACCAGTACCTGGAGGTGGGGGATTCGTTCCCGCGTGCGTTGGTGCATCCGGCTGGTGGCGGCTCGGCGGGCCTTGGCCAGGCCGACGGTGTCGCCGGCTTTGATTGGGTTGGGCACCGCGAACGCCGCCCAGGACGGGTCTTCCATTGACCATCGCACCAGGTCCTCGTAGAAGGACCTGACGGTCACCATGAGGTCGAGGTAGGCGATGCGCGGGCGTTGGCTGCCGTCCGGCATGGTGACGATGCGGACCCGCTCCTTCCACTTCCGGGCGACGTCCGTGGGAAGGTTGATGGAGTCGATTCCGGGATGGTGCTCTTCGATGTCGCACCAGAAGGTGCCCGCGAGGTAAGAGATCAGTCCGCGCAGCGTGGCGAAGTCGATGCCTGGACGGCGCTCGTCGAAGTAGCGGATAAGCAGGTTACGCACAGTCTGGCTCTTGATGTCGTAGCGGTCGATGAGCTGAGTCGTGGTCTTCTGCCCGGCCCGTACCGTCTCGCGCATCGAGCTGTTCTCGGGCAGCACACCGGTGGCGGCCAGCATGTCCCACGCGCCGTTGACCGAGGGGGTGCCCCGGCTGGGGTTCTCCTGCAGATGCCAGGCGCGCAGGCGCAGCAGGTCCTGCTCCGTGAGCTCCTCAAGGTTCTTGCCGCTGTTGAGCACCACCTTGGTCAGAACATTGAGTCCTGACATGACGTGATTGCGGCGCATGCCGAGAGCCGTGCCGGCCTTCTCGGCCTGCTCGAACAGGCCGGGGCTGAGTACCTTTCGCACGTTGACATACAGGTTCAATGCCCCGTAGTCGGTCAGGAAGTCGAAGGAGGGCAGCACGAGGCGCGCCGCGAACAGGCGAGGAAGAGCGAAGCGGATCTCTTGTCGACTCAGATCGGCGCTCCGCGGATCGTTGGCGGTCAGTACGGCGATCCATTGGGCGCCCTGGTCGGCGCCGGAATTCTCCCACCGCTGCTGCCAGCCGGCGCCGGGGAAGGTCTGCAGCCACTCCATGATCCTTGTTGCGCCGCGTAGGCACGCTTGCCGGTCGCCGTTGCCAGCCTTGAGCCAGATCGGCTGCTGCGGCAGCAGAGCGAGGACTTCCTGCATGCTGAGCACATCGATGGGACTGACCCGGTCCACGGCGTGGTAAGTGATCTGGCTCCGGCCGGTGCCGCGCAGGCCGCGGCGTTCAGTTGTCTGCCTTGTCGACGTCACCGCACACCGCCGCCGAACAACACAGCCAGATCGGCGCTGTCGTATCCGGTGGCCACTGGCGCAGGCTGCCGGGAGGCGCCCTCCTCGATGCCGGCGTAGTGCTCCCGGACCCGGGCAACTACCTCCAGGTCGTCTTCGATGAGGTACAGCTGCGTGGTCGTCAGAGATTTGTGACCCAGAATGTGCTGCACGTCCGTGATGGAAAGACGACGATCGCGGATCATCCGGATGGCGCAGGTATGCCTCAAGTCGTGCATCGCCCAGTTCGTGCCAAGCTTGCCGTTGACCCGCCGCAGCACGGCCCGCCACGCGTCGTACGACAGGGCCTGACGCGCCAGCTCCGTGTCGCCGCGACGGCGGCGTCGAAGCGTGCGCCACACCGGATCGGCGGGGCCTGGAGTACCGACATCGTTGAAGTACAGACGCAGCCACACGAAGGCGTCCGGGCTCGCCGGTAGCCACTGGCTCGCCCTGGTGCCCTTACGAACAACCTGAACGAGTTGGTTGCCCCAGTCGACGTCCGAGCCGCGTAGGCCCAGCAGTTCTGAAGCCCTGGCACCGTTGCTGATGTCCAACGCGAGGATCGCCCGATCGCGGTTGCTGGGCATCGCCCCGAACAGCTTGAGCCACAGCTCGTCCGGCATCGCCCGAGGATGCCGCTGCGGCTTCGCCGGGTTGTACCGCAGCTTGCCCTCCGGGCGAAACGGCTGCATAGGCGTCCGATGCGCGTTGGGCCGGCCGGGGCGGTCCCTCGGCATCGGGTTGATCAGCGGACCCAAGCCCTGTTCTATCCAGAACTCGTAGAAGCTGCGCACCACCGCGTTGCTGTGCCGGATCGTGGCAGCCTTGAAGTCGTCGCCGGGATACGGCTTGCGGGTGACCGGATTGATCGTGCCCGCGGTGGCGGCAGATACCTTTCTGCGGTCGGCGACATCCTTGCGGGCCTGCTGAATCCACAGGACGAAGTCACGCCCCTCCGCAGGCGTTGCACTGTCCCACCGCACATCGACGGCCCGCAGAAACCGCCACCACCGCAGCAAGGCGTACGCGTAGCTACGGACGGTCCCCCCGGCCATACCCCGCGCGGTGATCTCGTGCAGGTAGACCGATACCGGCTCGACCGGGCCACCTTCCTCGCCTTCCACCTGCCATGCAACTACGCCCGCGAGAGCACGGACGCGGCCCCACCTGGCAGGCCGTATCAGGTCCAGATCGCGCAGCACGAGTTCGTGCATTCTCCAGCTCCTCCAAGATCGAAGAGCTGTCAGAGTGCCAGGCTAAGACTTCCTTAGTCCGGTCAACACGGTGATCGATAAGCAGCACTTCGGTGCCGCTGCGGACCAGGAGAGCACCGACAGTTACATGCATCGAGAAGTTTCGCCGGGAAGCGAAACCCTCGCCCTCAGTCAGCAGCTTTACCGGCTCGGACAGCGCCACGGCGTCGTCCGGATAGTACTCGAGGTAGGCCAAAAGCTCCCTTGAGATGTCCAAGTCACTGATCGCCACGAGCAGCCTGCGCTTCAGCGTGTCGGGGGCCTCGTCCGTTCAGGGGTGCTGTTGCCTGCGTCGACCATCGGTAGGTGCGGTGTTCCCGGTGCACGGCGATCAGTGACACCTCGCTGATCGTCGCTGTCACTGCCGCCAGGTCACGCAGCTCGGCCAGCCGAGCGCGGATGGGGGCGGTGGTTGCGGGCGCACCGCTGTAGGCGATCGTGACGTGGGGCCGGAACCCGTCAGCTGGTTCGGGGACGGTCGGCCACACGGCGGCGATCGCGGCCCGGATCGCGGCGCGAACCCGTTCGACGGAGCTCCAGGGTCGGACGAGCAGACCGATTCCTTCGGCGTCGGGGTCGACTGGGCCGAGGGACAGGTCCAGCGGCGGCAGGCCGGCGCACCGTTGCCGGGCTTCGGTGACGATCGCTTCGATGTCGCCGTCGGACACCTCGTCGGTGAAGCCGAGGCCCTGCATAGTCAGGTGCAGGCCGTCGATCGGCACCAGGTCCAGTCCGGGGAACTGGAGCTGGTGTTGAAGGTCGGTGACGAGGCGGTGGAGGTCGGGCTGTTCCTGGAAGGTGAGGTGCCAGGTGTAAAAGTGGCGGCCAGCGCGCCAGCCGGGACGCCAGTACCAGTGCTCGGTGAGTGCGGCCAGGTCCCGGTAGGCGGTCCACCGCTGCCGCAAGCTGGCCAATTCCCGGCTGCTCATGTCGGCGATCGTAGGCCCGGTGGTGGCGGGCTGCCGGGATGCGTCAATTCGGTGAACAGGTCCGCGACATCCTGTAGTCGCGAGTGACGGGCCGAAGGGGCGGGCGGCGGCGAGGAATTGACGAGCGCGTTGGTAGACCGATTCGAAGCGGTACTCGGCGGTGAGGCTGAGTGCTTCCAGCGCCAGCCCGGCGGCGTGGTCGAGGTCGCCCGCCTGCGCGTGGGCCGTGGCCAGATCGAGGCGGCTGAGCGCCTGCGGACCGCGCAGCTGCGCCGCGTCGAACGCCGCGACAGCGGCGGTGAGCTGGTCGAGGACGCCGGTGGAGTCGCCGAGAACCAGGTAGGCCGTCGCCGCGTTGGCGGCGGCCCGGGTCGGGCAGTACGGGCCGAGGGTGAGGCTGGTGCTGACCTGCCCGTCCGTCGTGTGTTCGGGTAGCAGGGCGAACGCATGGTCCACGGCTTGGTGGACGCCCCGGCGGTCGCCGAGGTGGGCGAGCGCTCGTGCTTGCCCGTTGATCGTGAGGCGAATGCGGTGCGGGCCGGCGCCGGCGTGGCGTAGGCCGTCTTCGGCGTAGGCGAGTGCGTCGCGGTGCTTGCCGGTGTAGTGGGCGACCAGGCTTTGGGTGGCGCGGGCCCAGGCCTGCGTGTCGGGTTGCTGGGCGGCGTGGGCGAGGTCGAAGGCTTCGGCGGCGTAGGCGTGGGCGACCGGGAAGGCGCGCAGGTCCAGGGCGAGGGCGGCGAGGAGCCCGGACAGGTGGGCGGCGGCGGTGTAGAGCCGGGCGCGTTGCGGTGGGTGCTGCCGGGCGGCCATCAGCTGGTCGACGCTGACCCGCAGGGGACGCAGCCGGGCCACGAGCGTGGCCGGCGGGAGCCGCTCGTTGTCACCGATCGCCTGCTGCACTTCGCGCTCCAGGTGCGCCAGCCGTGCGTCGTCATCGGCCGGCACGGTCAGCGCGGACCGGCGGGCGGTGATGCGCCGCTCGTGCTCCCACCACACGGCTGCCGCGTCGACAGCAGGGCCGGGGTCAGCGGGTGGGGGCGCCGGACGGTGGCGGTGTTGGTGGTCCAGATCGGCGATGCGGTCGAATTCCGCGGTCAGTACGCCACCAGTGCGCAGCACCGTGTCGCAGCGGTGCCAGAAGGATCGTTCGGGATGCTGCCGTCCGGTTTCGGTGTTCGCCACCGAACTGCGTCCGTACTGCACGAGCCGGGCCAACCCGTGCTGGGTGTGGCGGGCGTCCTTCCGCAGGCGGGCCAGATGGCGGCCGAGCGCGCGACGAGCTGCGGTGATCTCGTCGTGGTCGACCATCGCTGCACCCCCGGTCGCCGTAGTCACGATGAGCCGACACCGTAGCTGCTCCCGGTGACACTTCCTGGCCCCTGCGAACTTCCCGCTGCGGCTACCGCCGGGTCATGAAAACCCAGGTCACGGTGCTGGCATCAACGAGGCTGGGCTGCGACGCGGACATGGTCGGGATGGTGTCGGAGTTGTGTCGGCATCTGCCGACAATGTCGGCGCACGGCGCTGCGGGCGTGTCGACCGGCCGGCGTCCTACGGTCCCTGCATGCCCTCCGAACCCCGCGACGTCACCGCTGGCCTGCCCCGTAAGCGGATGGCCGCCGGGCTGCTGATCACCGACCCAGACGACCGGGTTCTGCTGGTCGAGCCGGCCTACAAGGCCGGCTGGGAGATTCCCGGCGGTTGTGTCGAGGCTGACGAGTCGCCGTACCAGGCCGCGATCCGGGAGTGCCGGGAGGAACTCGGCCTTGACCTGGCACCCGGTCGGTTACTCGTCGTGGACTGGGTGCCGGCGCGTGCCGGGCGCACCGAGGGCATCATGGCCGTCTACGACGGCGGCACCCTCGAGCCCCACGTGCACGAACGGATCGTGGTGCCGCCCGGCGAGTTAAAGGGCTGGGCCTTCTCCGACCCGCCAGAGGCCGCCCAGCGGCTACCGCCGTTGCTGACCCGCCGGATCACCGAGGCGCTCAACGCCCGTGCTGACGGGCGCAGCTACTACCTCGAAGACGGCGTTCGGGTCACCTGACCGAAGACCTACCGGGCGCCTCCCGGGAGGGTGAAGCGTCGGCTGCGCCAGCCGGGAACGCCGACGGGACACCTCCGCTGCCGCCGATTGCGTCGAGACACCACCACTGCCCACCGTGCTCACCTTCGGGAGGTACCGCCATGCCGAAAGCCGACTACCCCGACCGCCCGCCTGCCCGTACCGCACCACCGCAGCGGGATCCGGTGCTGCCGGAGCTGCGGGAGGTGTGGTGGGAGACCGGCGTTCGGGCGCGAGCGCAGGCCGGCCTGTTCGCCGTCTTCTCCGAACTGCCCCGCCTGGTCTGGGCCGCGCTGGCGGTGAGTTGGCGCGCCGACCGGACACGGACACTGGTAGTAGCAGCGACGACGGTGATCGCGGGAGTGATGTCCGCGTTCGGGCTCCTCGCCGCACAGCGGGTACTGGTGGAGCTGTTCGCCGGTGGACCGACCGCCGACAAGGTGACCGCCGCGCTGCCCGCCCTGGCCGCGCTCGCGGCGGCCACCGCGCTGCGCGCCGGCATGGCCACCACCATGGGGTACGCGCAGAACGGCCTCACCCCGAAGGTCGACCGGGAGGTCGAACGGGGCCTGTTCGAGGTGACCACCGCCGTACGCCTGGAGGCCTTCGACGCCGACGCGTTCGCCGACGACATGGAACGCGCCTCCCGCGGCGCGAACTCCACCACCGCCCTGGTCCAGGCGTCGATGAACCTCCTCGCCGGCCTGGCCGGAGTCGTCGCCGTCGCCGTCGCCGTCGTACTGGTCCACCCGCTGCTGCTGCTCGCCCTGCTCGTGGCGACCGTGCCGAACGGGTGGGCGTCGCTTCGGGCCGGGCACCTGCGCTACCAGACCTACGCCGCCGGGTCGGTGCGCCGCCGCCGGTTGTGGCTGCTGCACAGGTTGATGGCCGAACGCGACTCCGCCCCCGAACTGCGCTCCTACGGGCTGCGCGACTTCCTGCTCGACCAGTACGACCGGGTCATGAGCGTCGAGACGAGGATCCAACTCGCACTGGCCCGCCGGGTCACCACGACCACCACCGTCGGCGCGATGCTCGGCGGAATCGCCACCGCCGTGGTCTACGTCCTGCTCGGTCTGCTGCTCATCGACGGGCAGATCCCCCTCGCCGCCGCCGCGACCTGCGTGATCGCCGTGCAGTCCGCGCAACGCTCGCTGGCCGTGGTGACCTTCCAGGTGGACCGCGTCTACACCGAGGGGCAACACTTCCGCGACTACACCGGCTTCATGACCCGCGCCGCCGACTACCTGCCGCCGCCCACCGACCGGGCCGCCGGCGCGCCGGCAACCGAGCGGCTGCGGGAGATCGCCGTCGACGCGGTGAGCCTGCGCTACCCCGACCGCGACACCCCGGCCGTCGACCGGGTCACCCTCACCATCTCCGCCGGGCAGACCGTGGCGTTCGTCGGGGAGAACGGCTCCGGCAAGTCCACCCTCGCCACCATGATCGCCACCCTCCGCACCCCCACCAGCGGCACCATCCACTACAACGGACGGCCCGGCGACGACTGGGGTGTCGACGCGCTGCGGGCCCGGATCGGCGTCGTCACGCAGGAGTACCACAAGTGGCCCTTCACCGCCGCCACCAACATCGCCATCGGCGACATCACCACCAGGACGGAGCAGGACCGGATCGAGGCCGCCGCCGCCCGCGCGGTCGCCCACGACATGATCTCTGAGCTGCCCCACGGGTACGAGACACTGCTCGACCGGACCTTCGCCGGCGGCCAGGACCTCTCCGGCGGCCAGTGGCAACGCATCACCGCCGCCCGCGGGTTCCTCCGCGACGCCGACGTGCTCATCATGGACGAGCCGTCCTCCGCCCTCGACCCCCGCGCCGAGGACGCCCTCTTCCAGGCCATCCGCGACCGGCAGGGCACCGCCATCACCATCCTGATCACCCACCGGCTGGCCAACGTCCGGCACGCCGACCGCATCCACGTCCTGCACCACGGCCGCCTCGTCGAGACCGGCACCCACGACCAGCTCATGAGTGCTGACGGGCGGTACGCCGAGCTGTTCACCCTCCAAGCCGCCGGCTACGACACCACCACCGCGCACGCCACGACACTGCCCCGCCAACCCGCCTCCGCCTGAAGGACCACCAGATGGACAAACCGCACACCACCGATCCCGCGCCCACGTTGGTGATCATTCGCGGCAACTCCGGCAGCGGGAAAACCACGGCTGCCCGCGAGGTCCGGCGCCGCTACGGACGCGGGGCCGCGCTGCTGGAACAGGACTACCTCCGCCGAACCCTGCTCCGCGAACACGACAGCGCCCACATCGACCCGGTAGCCCCGATGTTCATCACCGCGACCGCCCGCACCGCCCTCGACCTGGGTTACCACGTCATCCTGGAAGGCATCCTGCACACCGAACGCTACGCCGCCGTGCTGCACCAGCTCATCGACAACCACCCCGGTCCGACCGCCGTGTTCTACCTGGACGTGTCCATCGACGAGACCATCCGCCGCCACCTCCACCGAGACGAACCGATCCCCGTCACCGCAGACGAGATGCGCCGCTGGTACACGCACCGAGACCTACTCAACGTTCCCGGCGAAACCATCATCCCCGAACCCCACACCCTCGAGCAGACGGTCACCACGATCCTGCATTCCAGCGGCCTCACCAGCGCCACACCACAAACGCCCTGCCCACGACGCTGCCGGCACTGCGCCCGCAAGGCCGACACTTCTCCGGCCGCTGCGACGACCAGCTGACCAAGCGCGCCCGCACACGTCGCCCCGAAGCCCCGACACGGACGAGCCGCCCGACGGCGCGTTAAGGCGGCCTTCACAAGAGAGGACCACGACCACGATGAGCGAAACGTTCATGCCTCAACGCGCAGCCGGCGTCACCCGCCAGTTCATGATCGACGGCGTCCCCGGACGCCTGATGACAGCCGCAGCAGCCAGCGGCGCCCTCACCCACGTCGACCTGAGGATGGGCAAGCACGGCTCCACCCTGGCCGGACTAACCGACGCCCTGTCCACGGCGATCACTACCGGTCTGCGCGGCGGAACACCCACAGCCGTATTCGTCGACGAGCTACGCCACACCCGCTATGTCCCCGCCGGCCCCACCAGCGACCCAGACCTTCCGCACGCGACATCGTTGGGCGATTACCTCGCCCAACACCTGCGTCTCAATTACCCTCAGCCGGTAGAACGACCGTGACCGCCTGGCGCCCACCGACCGCCGTGACGGTCGAAGGCATCAGGCGCAGTGGCGGCCTGCGCACTCTGGCGCGGATCGACACACCGCTGATGCCCCGCCCGGCCGTGGTGGGCCACCGCTCGCGACGAAAGCCGCTGCCAGCAACGGCGGGTTGACGGACCTGCGCAGGCGCGACCGCACGGTAGGGTAGCGATTCACATCGAAGGCCGCCTCTGACTGGCACCCGGTCATTTCACCCAGCCAGCCGAGGTGCGATCGCCGCGGGGAGGCGACGGTGGCAGATCCGCACGACGTGAGCGAAGCGTGGCGCGCGCTTGGCCAGCAGTTGGCCGCGTACCGCAAGGCGGCCGGTCACACCCAGCACTCACTGGCACCCAGGATCCTTACCGGCCGCAGCACGATCGCGAATACCGAAGTGGGACGCCAGCACCCGGACCGGGCCTTCTGGAAACGCTGCGACGAGGTCCTCGACACCGACGGCGCCCTCACCGCCGGATACGACCGGGTCGCGGCCATTGAACAGAAGTACCGCCGGGCCAGGGGAGCAGCAGCATTCGCCACTGCTCTGACCGCGGCCGGCACCACCCTGGTGACCGACACGAACGGGCAGCCCGCAGGGGAGGCGGATATCTTGGTGACTGTGGCAGACGGGCGAGGACGGCACGTTCAGGTCAGCCGCCGGGCTCTTCTGCAGGCGGTCCCCGGCAGCGTGGTGGCGTCCCTGGCGAGTGCGGAACCGCTGCCCGCAGCGACACGGGCGGCTCAAGTTGATCCGGCCGTCGTGGAGCACTTTGCGGCACTGCGGTCGGTGCTTGTGGAATCTGACAACCGGGTCGGCGCCGCGGCGATCCTCCCAACGGCCCGACAGCAGCTCGGTCACATCGCTGGCTACCGCCGAGCCGCACAGGGCAGCCTGCGCGACGCGCTGTTGAGTACCGAGGCCCGGTGGGCAGAATTCGCCGGCTGGCTCAGCGACGATATGGGCGATCGGGACGCCGGCGAATGGTGGCTCGCCCAAGCGTTGACCATGTCTCAAGAAGCTGGCGACATGGAGTTCACCGCTTACGTCTTCGCTCGCATGGCCCAGCGGGCCATCGACGCCGCCGACCAGGACCGCGTACTCGGGCTGGCCCGTGCCGCCGAGCGCGCTGGCAGCATCCGAGAGCAGGTGCGCGCGTTCGCGGCGGTGCAGCGCGCCCTCGGGCACACGGTCGAAGGTGACACTGGCTCGTTCCGGGCCGCCATCGACGAGGCCCACCACCTCGCTGTCGCCGCCGGATCAGACGGCGGTGGGCTCGGTGCGTTCTGCACCACGGCTTACATCAGTGCGCAGGAGGGCGAGGGCTGGCTTCGGCTGGGCCGCCCCGGCGCCGCCGTCCGGTGTTTCGGCCAGGCTCTCGACGCGTGGCCGGAAACGTACCGACGTGAACGGGGCCGCTATCTGGCGCGCACCGCCGTCGCCCATGCTGCCGCCGATGAACCCGGGCTGGCCGCTGCCGCTGCCCTCGCCGCGCTCAACCTGGCCAACCTCACCCGCTCGGTACGAATCCAACGCGAGGTCGCGATCGCAGGCCGTCAGCTCGCGGCGTTTCCCACCGAGCCCGGAGTGCAGCAGTTGCGTGCCGCCCTGGTCGCTTCTGCAGCGACCTCGTGACCGACAGCAGCGGGGTCGGCGGCAGGGTCGATGCCGCCTTCGTCGGCCGGGCCAACATCGACCTGACCATCCATGTACCCCACCGTGCCCGACCCGGCCGCACCGCCATCGGCTCGGCTTTGCCCGTCAATGCTGGCGGCAAAAGCCTCAACCAGGCCATCGCTGCCGCCCGCCGTGGCGGGCGCGCCGCCCTGATCGCCAATGTCGGCGCAGACACCTGGGGCCACCAGATCACCACAGCACTGACCGACGCCAGGGTCGACACGCGCCGCGTCCGGCTCGTCCCCGACGCCACCACCGGAGCGGCCATCATCGAGGTGACCCCAGACGGCGAAAGCTACATCACCCTCGCACTCTCACCCGCCACTGAACTCACCACCGACGATATCAACCGCGCCACCGCCGGCCTCGCCGCAGAAGCCGTGATCGTGCAGCTCGACCTACCACCCGAACCCGTGACCACACTGCTGAGCCACCGCCGCGCACCGATCGTCGTTGGCAATCTCGCCCCTAACCCCGACCTTGACCCCCGGCTGCTCGCGGAACTCGACGTCCTCGTGGTCAACCAGCACGAAGCCGCCGCGATCCTGCGCACCACCGCTGGCAACCCGCTCGACGCCGCCGCCGCGCTGCAACGCCTCGGCCCTCGTACCGTCGTCGTCACCGCAGGCCCCAACGGCGCAGCCTTCACCGATCCCCACGGATCCGGCACCGTGCCGGCACCTGCCGTCCCGGTCGTCGACACCACCGGAGCTGGCGACGCCTTCCTCGGCTCTCTTGCCTTGGACCTCGCCCGCCACACCCCGCTACCCGACGCCATCACCACCGCTGTGCATGCCGGCTCCCACACCGTCGGGCACAGCGGCGCTCACATCCGACACACCAACTCCCCTTGCGGAGACCCTCGCTGAAGAGCGGCTGCTCAGCCGCTGCCATTCACCGTCAATCGAGCGTCGAGACAAGGTCTACCGGTGGGCGTTACGTTGAAGGGCAGCCGCGTCATCCACCCTCACCGGCGGTTTCGGTGACACCGCGCACCCACTGAAGGTACGGCCGTGAGCCAGCGACCACTGGCAGCGCGACGATCTCCGGGTTGGACCACTCGTGATGCTTCCTCAGGTAGCTCTCCAACTCGGGATACGCTCCGGCACTGGATCTGAGCACCACCTGCCACTCCTGGCCGGTGCCGAAGGATCCCTCATGCCAGAAGGCTGACTCGGCCGGCCCCACGACCTGGCCACCAGCCGCCAACCGCTCCTGCACTGCGCCCTGCACCAACCGCCGCGCGACCTCCAGACTGCCCGCAGCGGTGTAGACATACAGGACCTCATTCATGAAGCTGACCCTACTCAGGATGCAGCTGAGCTAGGCGGAGCTCATGGCAGTATCGATGCGCTGGTAGCCGCATTCGACGGGAGATGACGGATGGCGCGCCGTGACTATTTCAACGACCCCAATGCGCCAGCTGCCAACAGCGTGGTGCCGTCGGTTGTGGCGGCAGTGCGCAACCAACGCGGTGAGCTGCTGATGATCCACCGCACCGACAACAACCTGTGGGCACTACCCGGCGGTGGCCACGACATCGGCGAGTCGATCTCCGACACGGTGGTGCGGGAGGTACGCGAGGAGACCGGCATCGAAGTGGAGGTCACCGGCCTGGTCGGGATCTACAGCAACCCCCACCACGTGATGGCCTACGACGACGGCGAAGTACGCCAGCAGTTCTCGATCTGCTTCACAGCCCGACCCGTCGGCGGGAAACTGACGACCTCCAGCGAGTCGCGTCAGGTCCGCTGGGTGAACCCCGCCCAGCTCAACCACTTGGACATCCACCCCTCGATGCGGCTGCGTATCGACCACGCCCTCAAGGAGCGGGCGACGCCGTACATCGGTTGAGCAAGGAGGGACGATGGAGTCCATTGGGATTCCGCTCGGCGGAAGACTGCCAGTCGACCCCTCAGGCCAGAGCAGCCGCGGTTGCTATCAGATGCCCACCCATCAGAATCCCGTTCCGACGCAGGCCTTGTTCGATGTCCTGGGCCGGGTAGCTGGCGGCGCCGGCGTCGTTGAGAATCCGCATCACCGTCGGGTGCGGCTGCACCTCATCCACCGAGGCCTGCAACACCCCGCCCACATGATGCCCGCCGACGGTTACCCGCGTCGCAGTCCCGGCACGGAACGCGAACATCACGAAGTGGTACGACCCGTCCTCGGCGCGAATCTCGTACACCCCCGTCGGCGTCAGCTCGCTGACCTCGAAACCGGATTCCTCCACCGTCTCCCGGCGGGCCGCATCGTGCGCCGACTCCCCGAACTCCACCTTGCCGCCCGGCAACAGCAGCCACCCCGCGTACGGGCCACGCTGCTGCCGTACGAACACCACCTCACCCGACGCGGTGGGGACCACCGCCAGCGCGGCAATGATCGGCTTCGCAGTCACAATCACCTCTCCCCGGGGAGTCCACCAGAGTCCTGACCTCGCAACATTGGTCAGAAGCGGGCGAGGGGGCCCTGGCACCCTAACGCGCCGGTTGTCTATCCGAACTCCACGACACCCCAGCGGTCCGCGCAGGATGGCGATCACTACTGAACACCCGCCGCCGGCGAGCTCATCGAGACTCTCGCGATATGTTCATCGGAGCTGCGCCCACGCCAGGGTCAAGATGCGAGGATGGCTCGGCTGGCAACTTCGGTAGCTGTTCCTTACCTTGGAGAAGCGCCCCGAGCCGAGGACACCGGACCGGCAGAGCGTCCAGATCCCGATCTTCTCCGACCGCTGCGATAAGGCGGAGCGCGTCGGTGGCCAGACCGAGTGCGCCGAGTTCCACGACCACGCCGGCCTCCCCTTCCAGCACCGGGTCCATCCGTCGGGTCCAATCCGGCAGCAGGACCCACGACGCGTACAGGTGATCGTCGAGCCAGGCGACGGGCTGAGCCGCGAGGAACTCCCTCCGGTCGGTGGGAACCTCGACGAACACTGGCGTCGAGTAGACCGGGTCAGCTTGGGCGGCGGCCAGCAGAAGCGGGTCCTGCACCAGGGTGGCGTCCACGAGCTGCGCGAACGACGGCGTCCAAACGACCATGTGGCCATTCGTGGTGCCATCGGGGTGGACGACCGGCGGTCGTTTCCACACGCCGACCTCGGACACCTCGGTGAACGTGTCGGTCACCCGGTACAGCGTGGCGCACGCGGCGACCGCCTCGGCCTCGAAGCCAAGGTGCCGCAGCGCCCCACTGACCTGATGACTCGTCGGGACACAGGTGCCCACTGGCATGCCGCTCTGCGCTTGGTGCAGAACGGCTAGGACGGCGAGCAGCGGCACCAATTCCACCGGCGCGTCGACGAGCCGTCCGAACATCGGGCTGTGCTCAAACAGCGGCATCATCGCCGTCTCGTCCGGGCGGTGAGGGCGCTGGCTGCCGGGCACACGGGCGGGCGGGATCATCCGGCGGATCGGCTCCCGCCGCTGCCGGCGGCCACTGCGCTTGCGATTACCCACCGAGCCTCCCGACGCGAACACCAGCACCGCCGTCCCATCGATGCTGACATGTCGGCGGCCGGACACGACAGCTGCAGACCCCACCCGAAGAGTTGGAATCTGGACCGGAAGCTGCTCATGCGGCTGCTTGCATCGCGGTGGCCGTCGGCGATGCCGACCGCCTCGCCGGTGTCTGGTGGCCTCGCGAGTAGCCCGGTAGGTTCAGGCATCAAGCACTTTCATTAACGTCGATTGGGGCGCCGGCCACGTGTCGCAGATCGAGAAGATCACCGGTGAGCTCCGCGCGTTGATGGCCGGGGTCGAACGCGCGCAGGGGTTGGCAGCCGCCGCCGACAGCCAGGCGCAGGAGGTGGCGTTGCGGGCCGCGGGCGCGGGCTTCGTCGCCGTGGCGGCGGGTGTGGCGCGGGTGCGCACCGCGATCGCGGGCATCCAGGGTGGCCTGGGAAGTCTCGCCGGTGCGATCGGTGAGGCGACGAAGGCCACCGCGGCGGTGCCGAACGAGGCCACCCCGCAGGAGACGATCGCCGCGCTGGCGCCCGTGCAGAGCGCCGTGGACGCCGCTCGTGACGCGGCGACCGGGGCCATCACCGGAGTCGGTGAGGCGCAGCAACTCGTCGCCATGGTCCTGCAGGGCGGGCAGCCCGGGCCGCTGCTGCAGGCCCTGGAGGCCATCAAGCAAGTCCTGGTGCTGGTCGTGCAGCGCACCGGCGGGGCCCGGCAGGCCGTCGAAGCGGCGATCGCGCAGGCCCGGCAGTTGGGCTCGTCGGGAAACTGACAGGGGCTGGCGGTTACCCACCGGCCAGCCCCACCCCTTCCCAGCACGGTGACCCACCGTCGACACCTCATGCCGCCGGCGACACCCCATCAGCTGACCATGACCAAGGCACGCCCTGGACCAGACAGCCGACCGGTGTCCCGGGCGGGACGCCGACCGGTCCGCGAACCAGAATTCCACCCAGGTTGGACGACGACGGGCGGCGTCCGTTGGAGCTCGAGAACGAATGCGCCGATATAGTCGCCAGCAAGAGCTACCGGGTCCACCAGAACCCCACCAGGCAGGAGATCGCCGACGCCCGGCTCCGCACCGGCGACTCCGGCAACCCGAACAAAGACCCGGACTACCTGATCGAGGGCCACGTGTTCGACTGCTATTCGCCCACGCTCGGCAAGCCGGTACGGGGCGTCTGGAGTGAGGTCCGCGCCAAGGTCGACAAGGAGCAGACCCAACGCGTGGTGCTGAACCTGCACGACTGGCACGGAGACCTCGCGGCCCTGCGGACACAGTTCGACACCTGGCCCGTCGAGAGGCTGAAAGAACTCGTCGCGGTAACCCCGAGCGGCGCGATCGTGCAGATCGTCCATCGAGACTGAGGAGAGGCGCAGAGATGGCTGTCGAGTTCAGGTTGACCCTCGCCGGTGACCTGCCCCTGGACCACGTGGCTGATCTCGTGGCAGCCGAACCCGCCGAGAAGCCCAGGCCGAGCGGCACCAACCCGCGGCTGTTCAGTGCCCGCCTCTACGACACCCGCGGGTACGCGCTGACCATCTCCTCAGGCAGCCAGGGCTACTTCGATGCCGAGGCCGACGACGGTGCCCGCTGGGAGTGGGAGCCGGAGACGTACGTCGACATCGACTTCTCCATGCGGGCAGACGACCTGGTCGACAAGGGCATCCCGAACATGATGCAGACCGTGGCCCGGGTGTTGGCCGCCCGGAAAGAGGACGCGGCGCTGGTCCAGAACGGAAACTGGCTCCTGCTGACCCGCACCGCGAGTGAACTCCGCAGACACCGGCATACCTGGTGGAGCCACTACGGCATAGACGACCCATCATCACCCAATGAGCCAGCCGAGCGCGGGTGACCCGCATGACGGACGACGCGGCTTCGACCCGTCGTCCGTGGGCGACATCGACGTCGTCTTCCTCGACCCGGCGGACCTGACTCGCGACAACGACGACCCGGCCGCCGCGCGGCTGGTCGCGACCTTTCCGGCATCTCCCGTGGGCGGCGGTGCCCAGCCGGGGGAGCGGCTAGCCCCACATGATCTTCGATGATGTGCGCGGTGTGTGCTCTCCAGCGGATGCCAATCGGGGTGAACCGGTACCAACGCGGGTCACCGCGGCCGACCGCCGGTCGCAAACCGGGGTTCGTGTGCTCGGGGTGTGCTCCTGGGCTGCGACAACGGCGGTCCGGGGAACGCGGGTGAACGTGGGCCACTCCCTGCCACCCCAGGTGAACCCCCAGGTCGCTAGACTAGGCCCTCGCGCCCCCGTAGCTCAGGGGATAGAGCATCGGTTTCCTAAACCGTGTGTCGCAGGTTCGAATCCTGCCGGGGGCACGTCACAGAACTGCAAACGCGAGACGCGACCGGTCAGTCACTGATCGCGGAAGCCGGTTTCGCGTTGGAGTAGACGATCGAGGATGCCCCGGCTCAGCGGCCAGGGCATCCTCGCGTTGCCTCATCGCGCGGATGCCGAACGCGCCTGGATCGCGGCATGAGAGTCCACCTCAGGTGAGCCGCTCGACCCGCGCCGAGCCGCAACCCGCCGCGCCCGCCCTCCGTCAACGCGGCTGGTGCCGCGGACGTCGCTATGCGCGGCGATCCGTTGGGTCGCGCAGGGTGACGGTGCCTGCGGGTTGACGGATCCGCCCACAGGCCCTGGCTCTGCAGCCATGGACGCACCAGCTTCCTGGGCTCGCTTTTCCCGCCCGCCTCCGTAGTTGCCTCCGCAGCCAGCCGGAACCCAGCGTGACTGTTGCGTCGACGAATGCAGAGCAAAGGGACCGATGGGGTGGGGGTCGTGCGGCTCGGACGGTAACGCTGTGCGATCTCTCCAGCGGTACGCCTGGGCGTCATCCGCCGCTGCCGTCACCCTTCGCCCTCGTGACCGTCACCTGCGGTCGCTACTCGCGGGCGGGCACCAGCAACGGGCGGCGCCGGGCGGAGCGATCACGAAACTATCCGCCAACGCTGGCTCGCGCTGCCGTCACACGTGTCGAAGCTGACCGGCTCACCGGGGCCGTGGGAGGCCAGGCACCCGCTCTTGTTCGCCCTGTGGAGCTGACGTTTGCCGGAGTCGTAGACCCACCCGTTCAGATTTCCGAAGTTGGCCGGCGACAGCATGCCGATCCCGTCGTAGCGGATGGTGAACTGCATGGACGGGAAAGACTTCACGACCATGATGTCGTCCGACTCGAATTCCCATCGCTGGCCGGGCTGGTTCCGCCAGGCGGCGGTCACCACCTTTGATCCGTGGTCCGTGCCGGTGGTGCTGAGAACGGTGCCGTCAAAACTCACGATCACCATGCTGTCGCGGTTGAACGGCCCCGAGGGTAGGCCCGTGGTGCGAGGCGTAGTTTTGGTCGGCGACGGGGCGCCCGAATCGTTCTTGGCCGGAGGCTCCCCGGCCGAAGGGCTGGTAGCCGCACCCGGGCCGCCGTCGGCTGCACCCGTCGGACCAGTCGGGCCGGGCGCATTGGGGGCATTAGGGGAATTGGTGGCATCGGGGGAATTGGTGGCATCGGGGGAATCGGCAGGACGGGCGCTCCCGCCAGCGGCCGGGGAGGAGGTGCCCACGGCGGCAAGATTGGCCGGTGGGTCGCCGGCCGAAGGCTCACGGGATGCCGCCCCACCATTGGCGAGATAGGTCCCCAGCGACACCGCCACCAGTACACCGGCCACCGTGCCGACAGCCGGTAGAAGCCATTTCCGGCGACGGGTGTCGGCCGGCGACATGACGTGGGTCGTCAGGTCCGGCAGCTTCGTCAACTTCGCGCCGACCGACTCCGGGGTGGTGTCTTGGCCGGGGTCGACGGCAGTGAACCCGTCTGGGCCAATCAACGCGGTGGCAGTCAGCGTCGGTGCGATGCCGGGCACTCTGACAGGGACGGTCAACGCGGCACCGACCTGGGAAAGAGTCTCCTCAAGGCTTGCGGGCAGCCAGCCTTGCCCGGCGGTTGCCGCGCTGCGTTCGACGTAGGCGGCGATGACCTCCTGCGGAGTGGGGCGCAGCTCCGGCTCTTTGTCCAGGCACCGGCTGATCAGCTCGCGGAGGCCCGGATCGGCGATCCCGTCGAGGTGGGGTTCGCCCTGCGTGATGCGGTAGACGAGTTCTGCGTTGCTGCCGGCCCGGAACGGGGCCGTCCCGGTGGCGGCGAAGGCGACAACCGAACCGAGCGCGAAGACATCCGTGGCCGGGGTGGACCGCTCCCCACGCAGCTGTTCCGGTGACATGTAGGACGGCGTTCCCATCAGCACGCCGGTCTGGGTGAGGTCGACCTCGCCGTCGGCCCGCGAGATGCCGAAGTCGATGACGCGGGGGCCATCGGCAGCGAGCAGCACGTTGCCGGGCTTGAGGTCCCGGTGGACGATGCCAGCGGCATGGATGGCTTTGAGCGCTTCGCACACCCCGGCGGCGAATCGCCACACGCCGGGCAACGGCAGCGTTCCGTGGCGCGCGACGGCGACGGCCAGATTCGGGCCCGGCACGAAGGCAGTCGCCAGCCAGGGCCGGACGGCGTCGGAGTCGTGGCTGAGCACGGGGGCGGTGAAGATGCCGCCGACCCGCCTGGCGATGGCCGCCTCACGCGCGAAGCGGGCCCGGAAGGCGGGATCGGTCGAGTACGGGTCCTTGACGACCTTTACCGCCACCGCCCGGCCGGCCTGGGTCACTCCGAGATAGACGGATCCCATGCCACCCTCGCCTATCCGGCTGAGCAACTGGATGTCGCCCACCACCACCGGATCGTCCGCGTTCAAAGGAAGGAACGTCAGCCCCAGCTCGGGCAGGGTTGGGATGATGTCACTCACTCGGCGCCCCCTCGTGGTCACCGGGATGCTACCGAGACCGAAGAACCGCATCGTGCAGGTGTCACTGACGAACGTGGCCCGACACGCGAGCGGGGCCAGCGCCCGGGTCGCGGTCAGCTACGCGGAGGAGGCCGGGTTGCGGGTCGTGGTCGAGTACACCGGATCGGATTCGCCCCGGCCGGTGCCGGGGGGTGGTGTCGGCATCTGCGGTATGCGGGAACGGGCGGTGGCCACCGGCGGCTCCCTGGTGGCCGGGCCGACTGCGGCGGGTGGTTCCGGGTCACCGCCCAGTGGCCGAGCGGGTGTACGGCGGCCCAGGAACGGTCCGAGCCGTGCGCGGAGGGGTCCGGGTGATCCGGGTCGTTCTCGCCGATGACCAGGTGCTGGTTCGGGCCGGTTTCCGAGCCCTGGTCCGGGCGGTCCGGGTGGTGGCCGCCGGTGAGGCCCTGCTGTCGCCCGGGGTCACCAGACGCCTGATCGCGGTGTACGTGGAAACCGCGCCGGTGGACGAGCCGGGCCCAGGCGACCGAGCGGGCCTGGGCCGCCCCGGTCCTGGTACTGCCTGCTGGCGGTCGGGGTGTCGCTGGCCCGTGCTGGGTCGGCGTGACGTGACGGCCTGCGCCGAGGGTCCCGGGCACCCGGCCGGTCAGGGTGCCCGGGTCAGCCGCGCTCGGCGGTGGGCAAGGTATTCGCGTTCGGCGGGGTCGTGGGTGAGGTCGATGGCGCTGTCGTACGCCGCCACCGCCTCCGGGTGGCGGCCGAGCCGTTCCAGCAGGTGGGCCCGGACGGCCTTGGCGGGCTGGAATCGTCGGGCCCGGTCGTCGGTCGGGTTCGTCAGTTCGTCCAGCCGGGTCAGCCCGGCCGCCGGGCCCTGCACCTCGGCGGTGGCTACGGCGTAGGCGACATCACCACCGAGCGAGGGTGCGACCGTGTGGAGTGCCCGGTGCAGGTCCAGCAGGGCCGGCCAGTCGGTGGTGCCGGTGTGCCGCCGGGCGCAGTGCACGGCCTGGACTGCGGCTTCGAGTTGGAAGCGTCCGAGTTGTCCACGGGCGTGGGCGGTGCGCAGGTGCTCGTGGGCCCGGTGGATCAGGTGATCGTTCCAGCGCGCCGGGTCCTGCTCGGCCAGTGGCACGAACCGCCCGTGGGCATCCAGGCGGGCGGGGAGGCGGGCGGCGGAGAGTTGGACCAGGGCGGCCAGCCCGTGGGTCTCGGGGTCCTCGGGCGCCACCGTGGTGAGCACCTCGGCCAGGTGCAGGGCCTCGGTGGGTACCGGGCGGGCCTGGGGGCTGGTGGTCGCCCAGTCGATGACGTACGCCCCGTAGATCGCTTCGAGGACGGCGGCCATCCGGCCGGGCAGGTCGGTGCGGTCCGGGATGCGGAAGGGGATGCGGGCGGCCTTGATCCGCCGCTTGGCTCGGACCAGGCGGGTGGCCATCGTCGAGGGGGGTATCGAGAAGGCCCTACCGATCTGGTCGGCCGTGAAGCCCAGCACGGTGTTGAGCATCAGGGGGGTGTGCGCGGCGCGTCCGATCGCCGGGTGGGCACAGACGAGCATCAGTTCCAGCCGCCGGTCGGGGATCGCCTCGGGGTCGAGGTCGTCGAGGTGTACGGGGGCGTCCCGCTCGATGTCGAGCGGGACGTTGCGCCGCCACTGCGCCGACTTCCACCGGTCCCGCAGCCGGTTACGTGCGACTGTCAGCAGCCACCCGTCGGGGTTGTCGGGTACGCCTCGTTCGGGCCAGGTCCGCAGGGCCCGCTCGAAGGCGTCGGCCAGGGCGTCCTCGGCCCAGACGATGTCGTTGGTCGAGGTGGACAGCAGGGCCAGCAGCCGTCCGTAGCTGTCGCGGGCCGCGACGGCCGCGGCTGCCCGCCCCGCCTCCCCGGTGGTCAACTCGTCCAGGCTCCGTCGACGAAGGCCGTCGCGGTGGGGCGTACCTCGATCGTCCCCCACTGCGCGGCCGGGCACTTCTCCGCCCAGCCGATCGCGGCATCCAGGTCGGGTACCTCGAGCAGGAACACCCCGGCCAGCGCCTCCCTGGTCTCGGCGAAGGGCCCGTCCTGCACCCGCAGGTCTCCGTCCTTGCGGGTGATGGTGGTCGTCGCCGCGGCGGGTTGCAGGATGTCGGCCGACAGCAGCACCCCGGCCGCGCGCAGCGCCCGACCGTACGCGTCGAAGGCCATCTTCGCCTCCGCGACGACCTCGTCGGAAAGCTCCCCCTCCCCCGGCTCGGGGTAATGAATCATCAGCGCGTAACGCATCGTGTTCTCCTTCGCCACCGTTGTGCCGCCGTAGGCGTCTACACCCGGATGACGATCGGCCCAGGCCGAATTCGCCACCCCTCGTCAGGTCATGCAACCCCGCAGGCGGCACCTGGCGTGACTAACTCGAATCGGGGATCGGAGGCATGGATGGGCGATCGCGACACGGCGTTCGCGGAGTACTTCGCGGCCAGGTCCAACGCTATGCGCAGCACCGCGTACCTGCTCTGCGGGGACTGGCACCGGGCGGAGGACCTGGTCCAGACCGCTTTCACCAGGCTGTACCTGGCCTGGCACCGGGTGTCCCGGCATGAGGTTCTCGACGCCTACCTGCGTCAGATCATCGTGCGTGCCTTCCTGGACGAGCGAAGACGGGGCTGGTGGCGGCGGGAGCAGGTGGACGGTGCTCATCCTGAGCGGCCGGCGCCCACCGAGGCGCCGGAGAACCGACTGGTGCTGCTCCAGGCCCTGGCCGCCGTACCGCCTCGCCAGCGGGCCGTGCTGGTCCTGCGCTACTGGGAGGACCTGCCGGTCGACGAGGTCGCCACCCTGCTGCGCTGCTCGCCCGGGACGGTCAAGAGTCAGGCCGCCCGCGGCCTGGACACCCTGCGCGGCCTCCTGTCACCCACGTACAGCGGCACCGAGAAAGGTCGATGATGGACGGACAGCAGTTGCGTGAGGCGTTGCGGGACGAGATGACCACTCTGACCTCGCCACCGCCGCTGGACACGCAGGCCATGCTGGGCACCGCCCGCCGGGCCCGTACCCGTCGCCGTACCTTGCAGGCTTGTGTGGGGTCGGCGGCGGCGGTCGTGGCCGTCGCCTTCTTCGGCACCTTCGCCAGCCCGGGTGTGGGCGGCGGGTGGAGCCCTGCGGCGCCCCTGTTCGGAGGCCCCTCCTCCGACGACGACACCGCCTCCCCCTGGCCTACCGGGCCGGACGGCCTGCCGCAGGAGGATCGCACCGCGAAGGCCGGCACCCGGTACGACCGGGGCGCCGAACTGCTCGACCAGCTCCGCGCCGTCGTGCCGGCCGGCTACACCGTGCCGCAGGCCCCGGAGGCCCCGTCCCACCAGGCGCAGTACGAACAGACCGTCAAGGGAGTGGACGTGTGGAGTTACACCTCCTCCCTTCCCCTGGCCAAGGGCGAGTGGACGGGCACCGTACTGGTCGAGGTGCACACCGCCGGCAATCAACTGGCTACCGATCCGTGCGCCCTGGCCCGCCAGTTCTGGGGCATGCAGGGCAACTGCGAACCGATGACGGTCGCCGGCGCACACGTGGGGGTGGTGGTCGGCCCCGGTGGGGATGACCGGTTCGACCAGTGGGCCGCCTACCGCCACCCGGACGGTGTGGTGGTCTTCGTCGCCCAGGCCATGAACCGTGGCAGCAACCAGCAGGGCGGCATCGAGTTGCCGTTCTCCGAGGCGGAACTGGCGGCCCTGGCCGTCGACGATCGGTTCCACCTGGAGTGAGGCGACACCCCTCAAGATCCGCCACCATATACCCCCACCGGGTATATGGTGGCGGGGAGGAGGGATGAGATGGCGCATGACGCACACCGTCCCGGCAGCGACCAGCACGGTGGACACGACAAGCACGCCGGCCACGATCCGGAGGCGTTCCGGCGCAAGTTCTGGCTGAGCCTGGTCCTGACCGTACCGATCGTGGTCACCAGCCACATGGTGATGGACTGGTTCGGCTACGAACTGGACTTTCCCGGGATCGGCCTGGTGGGGCCGGTGCTGGGCACGGTGGTGTTCGGGTACGGCGGATGGCCCTTCCTCCAGGGGGCGGTGCGGGAGATCCGGGACCGGGCCCCCGGCATGATGCTGTTGATCGCGATGGCGATCTCGGTCGCCTACCTGGCCTCCCTGGCCACCGCGGTCGGCGCGTTCGACCTGGACTTCTGGTGGGAACTGGCCGCCCTGGTCACCATCATGCTGCTCGGGCACTGGCAGGAGATGAAGGCGATCGGCCAGGCCCGGGGTGCCCTGTCCGCGCTGGCCGCGTTGTTGCCCGACGAGGCGGAACGGCTCGACCCGGAGGGTCGGGCCCAGCCGGTGTCGGTGGCCGACCTGCGGGTCGGGGACCTCCTGCTGGTACGGCCGGGTGGCCGGGTGCCGGCGGACGGTCAGGTCGTCGAGGGTCGGGCCGAGATGGACGAGTCGATGATCACCGGCGAGTCCCGGCCGGTGGCCCGGGCCCCCGGTGACCGGGTGGTGGCCGGCACGGTCGCCACGGACGCGGCCCTGCGGGTACGCGTCGAGGCGGTCGGCGACGACACCGCACTCGCCGGCATCCAGCGGCTGGTGGCGCAGGCCCAGCAGTCCAGTGGCCGGGCACAGGTGCTGGCCGACCGCTTCGCCGCCTGGCTGTTCTACCTGGCCACCGCCACCGCCCTGGTCACCCTGCTGGTGTGGACCCTGCTCGGCGACCCCAGCGAGGCGGTGGTGCGTACGGTCACCGTGCTGGTCATCGCCTGCCCGCACGCCCTCGGCCTGGCCATTCCCCTGGTGATCGCCCTGTCCACGGCGGTGGCCGCCAAGGGCGGCATCCTGGTCAAGGACCGACTGGCCCTGGAGCGGATGCGCACCATCGACACGGTGCTGTTCGACAAGACCGGCACCCTGACCCGGGGCGCCCACACCCTCACCGGTGTAGCCGCCACCGCCGACCCACCGAGCCAGGACGACACCGGGCAGGAGACCCCCGGGCAGCGGGAGGTGCTGGCCCTCGCGGCGGCCGTGGAGGCCGACAGCGAGCATCCGCTGGCCCGGGCGATCGTCTCCGCCGCCCAGGCCCAGGGGCTCCGGCGTACGGCCACCGGCTTCCGGTCGCTGACCGGCCGGGGCGTACGCGCCGAGGTCGAGGGGGTCGGGTACGCCGTAGGCGGGCCAGCCCTGTTGCGGGAGTTCGAGGTGACCCTCCCCGAGGCGCTGACCGGGCGGCAGGAGCAGTGGTCCCGACGGGGCGCCGCCGTCCTGTACCTGCTGCGGCTGGACGACCATCGGGCGCAGGTGCTCGGTGCCCTGGCCCTGGAGGACGAGGTGCGGCCGGAGGCCCGGCAGGCCATCGCCGACCTGCGCGGGCAGGGGATCCGGAAGATCGTCATGATCACCGGGGACGCCCGTCCGGTGGCCGAGGCGGTCGCCGCCGACCTGGGGTTCCGGGCCGGTGAGGACGAGGTGTTCGCGGAGGTGCTGCCGGCGGACAAGGACGACACGGTGGCCGACCTGCAACGCCGGGGCCTGCGGGTGGCGATGGTGGGTGACGGCGTCAACGACGCTCCGGCGCTGGCCCGCGCGAACGTCGGCATCGCGATCGGGGCCGGCACCGATGTGGCGATCGAGTCCGCTGGGGTGGTGCTGGCCTCCTCCGACCCGCGCGGGGTGACCGGGGTGATCCGGCTGTCGCAGGCCGCGTACCGGAAGATGATCCAGAATCTGGCCTGGGCGGCGGGTTACAACGTGGTCGCGTTGCCACTGGCCGCCGGGGTGCTGGCCTGGGCCGGGGTGGCGCTGAGCCCGGCGGTCGCGGCGGTGTTGATGTCGGCCTCGACGATCGTGGTGGCCCTCAACGCCCAGTTGCTGCGCCGGGTCCGGCTACGCCCACAGTAGGTCAGCCTTTGACGGGGTAGGCCCGGGTCTCGGCGGCCTGCACCGCAGCCCAGACCGGTTGGCCCGGGGCCGGTTTCAGGTGGGCGGCGGCGGCCGGGGTGACGTCGGCGGCCACCTCGATCGGGCCGGTCAGTTGGATCCGCAGGTTGTCGCCGTGCCGCTGGATGCCGGTGATGGTCGCCGGCCAGGTGTTGCGCGGGCTGCCGTCCGGCCGGTGCGGGTACAGCGCGACCGCCGCCGGGGCGAAGGCCACGAAGACCTCCCCGTCGTACGGGTCGCCGGTGGTCAGGACCTGCCCCTCGGCTAGCCGGACCTGACGGCCGGTGGCGTGTCCCCGGTAGAGGTTCAGCCCCACCAGGCGGGCCACGTAGTCGGTACGGGGTTCGGCCGTGATGGTGGCGGCATCCCCCTGCTGGACCACCCGGCCGTCCTCGATGATCACCAGCCGGTCGGCGAGCACCAGGGCGTCCAGCGGATCGTGGGTGACCAGCAGGGTGGCTCCGGGGTGGGCGGCCAGATGCTGGTGCAACTGGGCTCGGGTGTCGAGTCGGGTGCGGGCGTCCAGGGCGGCCAACGGCTCGTCGAGCAGCAGCAGCGCCGGCTCGACGGCCAGGGCACGGGCCAACGCGACCCGCTGGGCCTGACCACCGGAGAGCTGGCGGGGCTTACGTCGGGCCTGCTCGGTCAGGCCCATCCGGGCCAGCCAACCGGCCGCCCGCTGCCGGGCCTGCCGCCGGTCCAGGCCGTGCCGGCGGGGGCCGAAGGCCACATTGTCCAGCGCGCTGAGGTGAGGAAAGAGCAGGTAGTTCTGGAAGACCACCCCGATCGGCCGCCGCTCGGTGGGAACCCAGGCCCGGCACCCGGGACGGTCCAGGTCCCGACCGGCGAGGGTCAGGTGCCCGGCGGAGAGGGGATGCAGACCGGCCAGGGCCCGCAGGGCGGTGGTCTTGCCGGCGCCGTTGGGCCCGAGCAGGGCCACCACCTCCCCGGCGGCGATGGTCAGCGGCAGGTCCAGGCGGAAGCCGCCCCGGTCGACCACCAGATGCGCGTCCAGAAGCCGGGTCATGGCGTGCCCACCCACCGATCCCGCAGGCTGGCCAGGATCACCACGGAGACGGTGAGCAGGATGAGGCTGAGCACGATGGCCGCCTCCAGGTCGGTCTCCAGGGCCAGGTAGACGGCCACCGGCATGGTCTGGGTACGCCCGGGATAGTTGCCCGCGAAGGTGATGGTGGCCCCGAACTCGCCGAGCGCGCGGGCCCAGCCCAACACCGCCCCGGCGGCCACCCCCGGTGCGATCATCGGCAGGGTGACCTGGGTGAAGGTGGTCCACCGCCCGGCCCCCAGGGTGGCGGCGGCCTCCTCGTACCGGGTGTCGGCGCCCCGCAGCGCCCCCTCCACCGCGATGATCAGGAAGGGCATGGCGACGAAGGCCTGCGCCATGACGACCGCGGTGGTGGTGAACGGCAGGGTGACCCCGAAGGTCTCGTCCAGCCAGGAGCCGAGGAGTCCGCGACGGCCGAAGACCAGCAGCAACGCCACCCCGCCGACCACCGGTGGCAGCACCAGCGGAACGGTGACCAGGGCGCGTACCAGCCGGCGACCGGGGAACGGCACCCGGGCCAGCAGCCAGGCCAGGGGCACCCCGAGGACCAGGCAGAGCAGGGTGGCCAGGGTGGCGGTCTGCACCGACAGCCGCAGCGCGGTGAGCACCCCCGGTTCGGTGAGCCGCTGCGGCAGGGTGCCCCAGGGGGTACGGACCAGCAGCCCGACCAGGGGCAGCAGGAGGAACAGCAGGCCGATCGTGGCCGGTACCAGCAGGGCGACCGGAACCCGGCGGGTGTGGGATCGACGCACCGGCTACGGCACCTGGAATCCGGCGGCGACGAGCACCGCGCGACCCGCCTCGGAGCGAAGATGTTCGACGAAGGCGCGGGCGGCGGCCGGGTTGGCGGCGTCGGTCAACACCACGACCGGGTAGTCGTTGATCGCCCCGGCCGACTCCGGGAACTCGACCCCCTCGACCTCGGCGGCGGCTCGGGCGTCCGTGCGGTAGACCAGGGCGGCGTCGACCTCACCCAGCCGTACCTGGGCCAGGGCCGCCTTGACGTCCTGGGTCAGGGTGACCGGGGTCAGGGCCACCCCGGCGGCCGCCAGCGCCGCGCGGGCCGCCGCCCCGCAGGGCACCTGCTCGGCACAGAGGGCCACCTTCCGGTCCGGCCCGGTGAGATCGCGCAGGCTGGTCACCCCGTCCGGGTTCCCCTTCGGTACGGCGATGACAAGCTGATTGCGTACGAAGGTGACCGGCTCATCGGCGGCGTTGCCGGCCTCGACGACGGTGGCCATGGGGGCCGGCGCGGCGGCGGCGAAGACATCGGCCGGGGCACCCTGGTTGATCTGGGCGGCAAGGCCGGAGCTACCGGCGAAGCTGAAAATCACCTTCACCCCTCGGGCGGCCTCGAAGTCCTGGCCGATGCGGGTGAACGACTCCGTCAGCGAGGCGGCCGCGAACACGGTCAACTCGCCGCCGGTCCCGTCGCCGGCCACCGGTGGTTCGGCTCGGTCGTCGGCGCAGCCGGTCACGAGCAGTACGGCGAGCACCCCGACGGCGGCCAGAGTGGTACGCAGCCGGATGCAGGTCTTTGCGGTGCTGACGACGGTCGCGCTGGCCGCGAGCCGAAGGGTTGGTCGGCGGGCGAGCCAGTCCACGAGCGCGGTCACCTAGCTATCTTGACGGGCCCTCTCCGAGGGCTACCCGCCCCACCCGTCCTCGGGAGCCATCTCCAGGGGCGTCAAGGGTCAACGCGGAGCGTGAGTACCTGCAGGTCAGTCCTCGTCGGTTGGGGTGGGGCGGTTCTCGGCGATCCAGGCCCGCACGGCCTTGCCATCCCAGACGCGGCCCATCTTCAACGTGACGACCGGGTCAGGGAATCCCTTGCGGCCCACAATGATCGTGGCGCGCTGCTTGCTGATCCCGCCAAGCAGATCACGGATCTCATCCAGTCCGAGCAGATCCACGACCTGACGCTATGACCCCTGGGGCTTGCTCTTGAGGGAACTGCATCAGGCAACCCCCTTGGGGGTTGCCTTCGTGCAACCCTTCGTGATGCCATCGGGTTGGTCCGAGCAGCGCCTCTCGGGTCGCGGCGGGGCGCTCTGTGTTCTGGCCGTTGCTCAGGCGTCGAAGTTGCCCGCCTTGATGCCCTGCACGAAGCCGGCCCACTGGTCGGCGTTGAAGGACAGCATCGACCCCTGTCGGTCCTTGCTGTCGCGGACCATGACGGCCTGGGGCGGTATGGCGACCTCGACGCAGTTGCCGCTTGAGCCGGACCTGCTGCTCTTGCGCCAAGTGACGCGAGTCAGGTCCATCCCGTGCCCTCCTAGGTGAGGTCTGCCGCAATCGCACGCAGCGTATCTCGCGTGGGCTTGGGTGCCAGCGCAAGGGCTTGCAGTTGCTCGTGGGCCGCAGCGTACGCGGCAACCTCGCCGGGCCGCTCCAGGTAGAGCGCTCCGGTCAGGGGTGTCGACATACACCCCAGGGCTAGTCGGCGTGCTGGTGCGGGCGGTTCTGCTTGATCCATTTCTCGACCGCGTCCCGGTCCCAGATCCGCATCCGGCCGTTGCCGACCACGTCGACCGGCTCGGGGAAGCCGGGACGCTTGACGATCTCCGTTGTCCGCGTGCGCGAGACACCACCGAGCATCTCGGCAATATCGGCCAGCGCGGCAAGTCTCACGACGCGACCGTAGGCAGGCCGGGGGTTGCCACTTCGACACTTGCCTACTTGACGGTGCCGAAGTGGTAAGTGATGCTGATGAGGTCACCGGGCGCCGGAAGGTTGATCACAGGATGTGTGAGTTCGTCTCACTTGAGCTATTTGCATCACATCCTCGATGGGATTCGGTCGATCTATCCGTTCGAACGGTCCGGCGATCGAGCGATGGAGTGATGACCGATGACCGAGACGCAGGCCGTCGAGGCCCCGGCGCAGGCCGAGGCCCCCACCGAAACCCGCAGCAACCTGGGCGTCCGCCAGCGGCGGGAGGCCCCCTGGTCAGTCGGACCGCGCTGGCCGAGCTGACCGGCTACACCTCGGCCGCCATCTGGCGGTGCGAGGACGGTCGCCCGAAGCCGAGGAACGACGCCGACACCACGACCACCGAGGCCGAGCAGGCCGCGCCGGTCGAGCAGCACGAGCAGGCCACCGAAGCCGACAACTGATCAAGCGATGGCGGTCCGGGACTGGAGATGAGCCCTCCGGTCCCGGACCTAGATCCACTGCGAAGGAGTGGACCCATGAGCAACCGTATGTTGCATCCGAGGTGGTGCGCGCCAGGGTGTCAGGTCAACGCAGACCATCCGGCACGATCGCACGTCTCGCGTCCGATCATGATCTCCGCCGACGGCCAGGAGGTCATCAACCTCCGGCTGGTGCTGAGCATGGCGCACACACCGATGGGTGCGCCGCTGCTGGTGATGCTGGAGACCTATGACACCGACCCGGAGGCCAGGCAGCCGGCCGGGGCGTTCCCGCTGTCGATCCGGCAGGCGGGCAACCTGTCTCGCGGGATAACCGGACTGCTGCGGCTCGCCCGGCACACCACTTGGTGCGACCAGCTGCCGGGCGCGAATGCACCGCTGTTCACGAATCTGGTCCAAGCTCAGCGAGGACTGTCCGACGAGGAGATCGCGCAGTTCCTTTCGACGGGTCGGATGCCCGACCTGTCCGAGTCGCCGGAGGACGACCAGTGAACCTGCAATCGCCGTACCGGATCGATGATCCCGGATCCGTGAACGGTCCGAGCGTCGTGCACGTCGCCCGCCGGACCAGCGGCAAGGCGGTTGCCAGCATGGTCATCGGGATCATCGGTGCGCTGGGTGTCTCCTGCATCTTCGGCATCCCGAGCTTCATCGAACGCTGCCACCGGTGCTACCCGGACGGCTGGTGCCCTCGCGTCGCGGTCTCGCGTGCCTGGGTCTTGGCCTGGCTCAGGGTCAGGCATCTGCGGTGATCACGCTCCGAGCCGGTGACCTGTTGCAGGTGACCCGATCTGCCAGCGTGCAGTTCCACAAGCCGATCCTGTTCCGGGTCATCCGCGTGCTGGACTGGGTTACCTATGACGGGTGGATCTGGCTGGACGGCTACCAGCTCAACGCGAAGGGCGATGCGGTGGCTCGACGGTCGATCTTCGTTCAGCCGGCGGGGTTGGTCATCCAACGACAGACCGCCCCCGTGTCCCAGAGGCGGTCGAGATCGCCCAAGGTGTCGGTACGGATCAGCTCATGATCCTCGGTCCCGTCGTGGTGTCCTTGCGGACTCGTGACCGGGCGACCTTGGCGAGCGCGGTGTGGTCCGCGTCCACCTGCCCCAAGAGTTGCGGAGTCGCTGGAACTAGTAGGTGATCACGAGCGACCAACTTCACGACGTCGCCCGTTGAGAGGAAGCCTATGTCCAGCGCCACCTTCGGTCGGTTCGCGCGCCCGGCCGTACTGCTCACCGGGGTTCTCCTCGCCGGCCTGATCGCCGGCTGCGGCTCGTCCGACGACGACTCGACGGCGGCCACCGGCCCGTCCGCCACCGCCTCCCCCTCCGCCACCCAGGCGGCGGCCGAGGGTGTGCTGGCCGTCCAGGACCCCTGGATCAAGGCGGCCGACTCGGGGATGACCGGGGCCTTCGTCACCCTGGTCAACAACACCGACACCGATGTCACCATCACCGGGGCTACCTCCTCCGTCTCGCCGATGGAGGTGCACGAGATGACCATGCGCGACGGGCAGATGGTCATGCAGGCCAAGGAGGGCGGTGTGGTGGTCAAGGCGCGCAGCGAGTACCGCCTGGAGCCCGGCGGCGACCACCTGATGCTGATGAACCTGGCCCAGCCGGTACGGGCCGGTGACGAGGTCAGCTTCACCCTGACCTTCGCCGACGGTCGGACCCAGACCTTCACCGCCGTGGCCAAGCCGTTCACCGGCGCCCAGGAGAGCTACGCCCCCGGTCACGGTGAGCCCTCACACGCCCCGTCGGCCAGCCACAGCCCGGCACCATGACCTCGACGAAACGGCCGGTGAGCCGACGCGGCCTGCTCACCGGGGGCGCGTTGGCTGCTGGCGGCACCCTGGTCGGCGCCGCCGCGGTCGCCGCCACCCGCGAGGCGGACAGCACCGGCACCCCGGCCCAGGTGCCGGTGGCTACCCTCGGCGAGGCGGTCGAGCCGTTCCACGGCGTACACCAGTCCGGCGTCGCGACCGAGCCCCAGGCGCACGCGGCCTTCGTCGCCTTCACCCTGCGTCCCGGCACCGACCGGGCCGCCCTGGGCCGGATGATGCGCCTGCTCTCCGACGACGCCGCCCGCCTGACCCAGGGCAGACCCGCGCTCGCCGACACCGAGCCGGAGCTGGGGCTGCTGCCGGCCCGGCTGACGGTCACCTTCGGCTTCGGTCCCGGCCTGTTCACCGCGGCCGGACTGGACGACCGGCGGCCTCCCTCAGTGGCCGACCTGCCGCCGTTCCCGATCGACCGGCTGCAACCGCGCTGGTCCGGTGGGGACCTGCTGGTGCAGATCTGCGCGGACGACCCGATCACGGTCGCCCACGCCCAGCGGGTCCTGATCAAGGACAGCCGCCCCTTCGCCACCGTCCGCTGGGTGCAGCAGGGCTTCCGGCGGGCCGCCGGGGCCGAACCGGGCCGTACCCAGCGCAACCTCTTCGGCCAGCTCGACGGCACCGCCAATCCCAAGCCGGGCCAGCCGTTGGAGACGGCGGTGTGGATCCCGGACGGGCCGGAATGGCTGCGCCACGGCACCACCCTGGTGCTTCGGCGGATCAGCATGGACCTGGAGACCTGGGACCTGCTGGGCCGCTCCGACCGGGAGTTCAGTGTCGGCCGACGGCTGGACACCGGCGCCCCGCTGACCGGCACCGACGAACACGACGAGCCGGACTTCGCCGCTCTCGGTCCGGATGGGCTGACGGTGATTCCGGACTTCTCCCACCTGACCCGGGCCCACGTGAGCGACGACCGGTTCCGGATTCTGCGCCGCCCCTACAACTACGACGGGGTGCCGGGCGCCGACGGTACCGCCGACAGCGGGCTGATCTTCGCCTCGTACCAGGCCGACATCACCCGACAGTTCCTGCCCATCCAGCAGCGGCTCGCCGAGCGGGACCTGCTCAACGAATGGACCACCCCGATCGGCTCCGCCGTCTTCGCCATTGCGCCCGGTTGTCCCGAGGGCGGCTGGGTCGGCCAGCAGCTGCTCGGCTGAGGAGGAGAATCGTCATATGCGCACCCGACTCCGCCACCTGTCCGCCCTGGGCCTGGTAGCCGCCCTGCTGGCCGCCACCGCCCTGCTGGTCGCGCCGGTCACCCCGGCCTACGCGCACAACGTGCTGCGCAAGGCCACCCCGGCCCAGGACGCCGAGCTGACCAAGGCGCCCAAGAAGATCACGCTGGACTTCCTCCAGAAGCTGAACCCGGCGTTCACCACGATCACCCTCAGCGATGCCGACAAGCAGCCGGTGGCCACCGGCGAGCCGGAGGTCGAGGGCACCAAGGGCACCGTCACGATCGACTCGACCCTGCCCAACGGCGTCTACACGGTGGCGTACCGGGTGGTCTCCAGCGACGGGCACCCGGTGCAGGGCTCGTACAAGTTCACCGTGGCCGACCCGAGCGCCACCGCCGAGCCCAGCCCCAGCCCCAGCCCCAGCCCGGAGCCGACCGAGCCGACGGAGAGCCCCAGCCCGACCGCCGAGCAGACCTCCGTCGCGCCCGCCAGCCCCGCCGCCGGCGACTCCTCCGGTGGGGGTGCGGGTACGGCCGCGCTGTTGACCGGTGCCGCCGTACTGGCTGCCCTGGCGATCGGCGCGGTGGTCGTCCTGCTGCGCCGCCGCCGCTCCGGTGACAGCGCGGCGTGAGCACACCGACCTGACCAGCCGGGTCGGGTCAGGTCGGGCCGGCAGTTCGCCGCGTCCGCCGGCAGCTGTGGGTCAGGCGCCGCGTGGGGCGTACATGATGACGGCCACCCCGAGCAGGCAGAGCGCCGCTCCGGTCAGATCCCAGCGGTCCGGGCGGAAGCCGTCGAAGATCATTCCCCAGGCCAGGGAACCGGCGACGAAGACCCCGCCGTACGCGGCCAGGATGCGCCCGAAGTTGGGATCCGGCTGGAAGGTGGCGACGAACCCGTACGCGCCCAGGGCCAGCACCCCGGCGGCGACGAACCACAGCCCTCGGTGCTCCCGCCAGCCCTGCCACACCAGCCAGGCCCCACCGATCTCGGCGACAGCGGCCAGCACGAACAGCACGACGGAACGCAGCACGGTCACCTGCCGCACCCTACTGCGCGTCACCGCAGGCAACCAGATGCCCGGGGACTACTCTCGGTCGGCGTTGAGGAGGTGGTGACCGTGCCGCCCGAGCAGCCACCCGTCGATCCGGACGTCGACCTCCGCGTCCCGCGCCAGCGTGCCGAGTTGCGCGGCGGCACCCCCAGCCTGCTGGCGGCGATCGCCCTCGGCGGCATGATCGGTGCCGTCCTGCGGCACGGCTTGGCGGTGGCGTTCCCACATTCCCCCACCGGCTTTCCGTGGGCCACCTTCGCGGTGAACGTCTCCGGCTGCCTGCTCATCGGCGTCCTGATGGTGTTGATCACCGAGGTGTGGACCGCGCCTCGACTGGTCCGGCCCTTCCTCGGCGTCGGGGTGCTCGGCGGATACACCACCTTCTCCACGTACGCGGTGCAGGTGCAGCAGGCGGTGGCGGCCGGTGCGGCACGGACCGCGCTGCTGTACCTGGCCGGCACCCTGGTCGCCGCGCTTCTCGCCGTCCGGGTCGGCCTCACGCTCACCCGGCTGGCGACCGGCGCGCGACGCCTGCGGAGCAGCGGATGACGGTCCTGCTCGTGGCGCTCGGCGCGGCCGTCGGCGCACCGCTGCGCTACCTGCTCGATCGGGCGGTGCAGGCCCGGCACGGCTCGGCGTTCCCGTGGGGCACCCTCACCGTCAACGTGCTGGGCTCCTTGATTTTCGGGGTGCTGATCGGTGGCGCGGGGGCAGGCGCGGTGCCCGGTTCCCTGGTCGCCCTGCTCGGCAGCGGGCTGTGCGGGGCGCTGACCACCTACTCGACCTTCGGTTACGAGACGATCCGCCTCGTCGAGACTGGTGCCCGCCGGTACGCCCTGGCCAACGCCGTGGTCAGTGTGACCGCCGCGCTCGGTGCCGCGTTCGGCGGCGTCACCCTGGCCGAGGCGATCTGGGCCTGAGCGCCTGGTTTGCCCTGGCCGCAGGCGGGTAGACGGCGGCCCGCTGAGCTGGGCGAGGAGGCTCCGGTGCGGGGTGAGCAGGCCGTGGACCCGCAGTCGCCGCTGCCCGACCTGCTGCACCGACTCGACGCGAGCGAACACGGGCTGACCACCGACCAGGCCCGCCAACGGCTCGCCGAGTACGGCCGCAACGAGTTGCGCCGAACCCGCAGACGAAGCTGGTGGCGGGAGCTCGGGCGGCAGCTGATCCATCCCCTCGCCCTGCTGTTGTGGGTGGCCGCGATCCTCGCCTGGGTGGCCGGTACCGCCGTGCTGGGCGCGGCGATCCTGGCGGTCATCGCGGTCAACGCGGTGTTCGCCTCGGTGCAGGAGCGGCAGGCCGAGCGGGCGGTCGAGGCACTGACCCGGTACCTCCCCCAGCAGGCACGCGCCTTGCGAGACGGCAACTGGCAGGAGGTTGCGGTCGGGGAACTGGTTCCGGGTGACGTGATCGCCATCGGCGAGGGTGATCGGATCAGCGCCGACGCCCGGCTGCTCGACGGCGGTGTCGAGGTCGACCTGTCCGCCCTGACCGGTGAGTCGCAGCCCGCCTACCGCAGCGCCGACGCGACCGGTCCCGCCGAGAGCCTCACCGAGGCCGGCAACCTGGTGTTCAGCGGTACGTCCTGCCTGTCGGACGAGGCCCGCGGGATGATCTACGCGACCGGGATGCGAACCGAGCTGGGCCGGATCGCCGCCCTGTCCCAGCGGGTCGGTCGGGAGGAGAGCCCGCTCGAACGGCAGGTACGTCGGGTGGCCTGGCTGATCGCGGCAGTGGCGATCGGTGCCGGTGTGGTCTTCTTCCCGATCGGGGTGTTCGCCGCCGGTATGCCGATCTCCGACGCGTTCACCTTCGCGATCGGGTTGCTGGTCGCGAACGTGCCTGAGGGACTGCTGCCCACCATCACGTTGGCGCTGGCCGTCGGCGTACGCGGACTCGCCCGGCTGGGTGCGGTGATCAAGCGGCTAAGCGCCGTGGAGACCCTCGGCTCCACCACCGTCATCTGCACCGACAAGACCGGCACCATCACCGAGAACCGGATGCGGGTGACCGCTGTACGCGCCGCCGACGAGTTGCTGGATCCGCTGCCCGACCCGGTGCCGTCGCCCGGTCCCGCGCTGTCCGCTCTGGCCGCCACGGCGGCCGCCTGCAACAACGCCGAACTGCGCCCGGACGCCGACGTCGGCGACCCGACCGAGACCGCGCTGCTGCACTTCGCCGCGATGATCCGGCAGCCGGCCGGCAGCCGGCGGCAGAGCCAGTTCCACTTCGACCCGAGACTGCGGCTGATGTCCACCGTCGACGCCGTCGGTGCGGATCTCTGGCTGCACACCAAGGGTGCGCCGGAGGAGGTGCTGCGCCGCTGCACCCGGGTCATCGGTGCCGACGGCGACGACCGGTCACTGACCGAGCAGGCGCGGGCCGAGCTGGCCGAAGCGGTGACCGGGCAGGCTCGGCAGGGCCGCCGCGTCCTCGCCCTGGCACGACGCCGGTTGACCGGGCCGCCCGGGGATCGGGACACGACCGAGCGGGAGCTGACCTTCCTCGGCTTCGTCGCCATGGTGGATCCACCCCGGGCAGCGGTGCCGGACGCGGTGGCCAAGTGCCACACCGCGGGAATCCGGATCATCATGGTCACCGGCGACCACGGGTTGACCGCGACCGCCGTGGCCCGGCAGGTCGGGATCACCCGGGGCGATCCGACCGTGCTGACCGGCGCGGATCTCGACCGGATGACTCCCCAGGCGCTGCGGGACCTGCTCGCCGAGCAACGCGAAGTGATCTTCGCCCGGGTGTCGCCCGAGGCCAAGCTGCACATCGCCGAGGCACTGCGCGCCGACGGCCAGATCGTGGCGATGACCGGCGACGGGGTCAACGACGCGCCGGCCCTGCGCCGGGCCGACATCGGTGTGGCGATGGGACGTTCCGGAACGGACGTGACCCGGGAAGCCGCGACGATGGTGCTCACCGACGACAACTTCGCCACCATCGTGGCCGCCGTCGGGGCCGGTCGCCGGGTCTACGCCAACGTCCGCAAGTTCATCCTGTACATCCTCGCCCACACCACGCCCGAGGTCGTCCCGTTCCTGATCTTCGCGCTCTCCGCCGGGGCGGTGCCGCTGCCGTTGACCGTGCTCCAGATCCTCGCCATCGACCTGGGCACGGAGACGCTGCCCGCCCTGGCGCTGGGTCGGGAGCCGGCCGAGCCGGGATTGATGAACCGCCCACCCCGACGGCGTACCGAACGGGTCATCGACCGGCGGATGCTGCTGCGGGCCTGGGCGTTCCTCGGGCTGGTCTCCGCCGTACTGGTGATGGCGGGCTTCTTCGCCGTCCTGCTCGCCGGCGGCTGGACGCCGGGCGCGCCGACCGGGCCGGGCACCGCGCTGCACGAGACCTACCTCCAGGCCACCACGATGACCTTCCTCGGCATCGTGGCCTGTCAGATCGGCACCGCGTTCGCGGCCCGTACCGAACGCGCTCCGTTGCGGGCCGTCGGTGTGTTCTCCAACCGCCTGCTGCTGTGGGGCATCGCCTTCGAACTCGCCGTCGCCGCCGTCATCGTGGCCCTGCCGCCGTTGCCGGAGGTCTTCGGTACCCGGCCACCACCGCCACCGGCCCTGGCGCTGCTACTGGTCTTCCCCGTCGTCGTGTGGGGGGCCGACGAACTGCGGCGCAGGTTGATCCGGGGACGGACGCACCCGGCGGCGGGTCAGTCGATCGGGCGGGCGGCCCGAGGTGCCCCCTGACCAGCTACGAAGTGGCCCGGTGGGGAACCATGCCGACCTGATGAGCGACTATCGGTACATGGGGTGCGAGCAGTGGCGGGAGATTCTGTCGGCGCGGTTGGACGGCGAGGCCACGCCGGATGAGGAGCGTGCGGCCGACCGGCATCTCGACACCTGTGTGCCCTGCCAGGGCTGGTTGGAGCAGGTCACCACGGTGACCCGACGGGCGCGTACCCAGGTGGTGTCGCAGCTGCCGGACCTGACCGGGGCCATCCTCAGCGCGGTGCCGCCGCAGGGTGGGCGTACCCCCCTCCCGCGGCGACGCCGGTTCGCCCCGCTAGCCGGTCGGGTCACCCGGGTGACCACCCTGCGGACCGCCCTGGGGCTGCTCGGGGCGGTGCAGTTGGTCCTCGGGCTGGCGCAGGTCGGGCGGGCCGAGGTCGCCCAGCACCTGCACGCCAGCGGCCAACACCTGTGGCACGAGTCCGCCGCCTGGAACGTGGCGGTCGGGGCCGGTTTCCTCTTCGTGGCGCTGCGCCGCACCCGCCCCTCCGGGCTGCTGCCGATGCTCAGTGCCTTCGTGGCCACCCTCGTGCTGCTGTCGGTCAACGATCTCGTCGCCTCCCAGGTAGCGGTGGAACGCCTGGTCAGTCACGGCTTCCTGGTGGTCGGTTATCTGATCACCCTGCTACTGGCGCGCAGCATGCGGCAGCCGGGTGACCCGAGCGATCGGCAGCGCCCGGAACGGTCCCGTTGGCGGCTGCGCCTCGACGAGACCGAGGAGCCCGCCACCCTGCGGCTGCTGCCCCCGTACTCGGCTCAGGCCCACCATGTCTCGGGGCAGGCCTCTCGCCGTGCCGCCTGACCGACCCGACCCGGCCTACCTGGTGCGCCGATCGACTCACTCGAATCGCGCGGTCCGCCGGGATGGGCCGTAGACTGCGACGATGAGGCGTGTGAGGTGATCGAGCAGGCCCGAGGGTACGGGCATCTGTGCTGGGCCTACGACGATCCCGCCGAGTTCACCACCCGGGCGGAGGACTTCCTCCGGGCCGGCCTGGCCGCCGGCGAGCGGGTCTGGTACGTCGTCCCCGACTCACCTGTTCCCGTCCGCGACCGGTGGCGCGAGCTGGACCTGTTCGCCGACGCGCTGCCCGCCGGTGCCGCCGAGGTGCTCACCCTGGACGCGACCTACTCCGGCCCGGCGGTGGTCGACCCGGCCGGTCAGGTGGCGGCGTACCAGTCGGCCATCCAGGCGGCCCTCGACGACGGCTACCGCGGCCTGCGGGTCGCTGCGGACTGCACCGGTCTGGTCCGTACCCCGGCCCAGCGGGAGGCCTTCGCCCGCTACGAGCAGCGGGTCAACCGGATGATGCCCGGGGCGGCCTTCCACGCCATGTGCGGATATCACCGGCCCACGTTGGGGGATCGGGCGACAGCCGAGCTGGCCTGTCTGCATCCGGAGCACAACCTGGCCGACCTGCTGTTCCGGTTGTACGCCCCGACGACCCACCAGGGTCACGCAGTGCTCGCCGGGGAACTCGACCCGGCCAACCACGACCTGTTCCGCGAAGCCTTGGAGCGCACCGAATTGCGACCGGTCGACGGCGAGTTGACACTGGACGCGCGTGGGCTACGTTTCCTCGATCACCGTACGCTGGTTCATCTGAGTGAGTACGCCCGGCAGTGGGAGGCGAGACTGGTGCTGCGCGGCTCTCCGGCCGGCACCGCCCGCCTGGTCGCGTTGTTGGATCTGCCCGGTCTGTGTGTGGAGGTGGCCCGGTGAGAACGGGTCCGGCCGCTGGACGGTCCGGCTACTTCCACGAGGCCCTGTGCTACGCCCTGGACGAGGAGTTGCTGGCCGTCGCGGTGCCCTTCCTGCTCGACGGGGTGGCGGCCGGCGAGCCGACCTTCGTGGCCCTCGGCGAGCGCACCGGCGGCCTGGTCCGCTCGGCGTTGCCGACCGACAGCGGGGTGCAGTTCCTCACCGGTGCCGGGGTGTACGCCCGGCCCACCGCCGCGATCCGGATGTACCGCAAGCTCCTGGCCGACCTGGTGGCCGACGGTGCGGAACAGATCCGGATCATCGGCGAGGTGCCGCCGCCCTCGCTCGGGTCGACCTGGGACTGGTGGGCCCGGTACGAGGCGGCGATCAACCGGGCGTACGACGACTGGCCGTTGTGGAGCATGTGCGCGTACGACACCCGGATCACCCCGGCCGAGGTGCTGGCCGATGTCGCCGCCACCCACCCTCACTTCGCCACCGCCGACCGGGGGCACCTGCCCAGCCCCGACTATCTGCCCCCGGAGACCTTCCTGCGGCGCAACCGGCCGGTGCCCCCCGACCCGATCCAGGCCTACCCGCCGGTGCTCGAACTGACCGACCCGACCGCCGCCCAGGCCCGCTCGGCGGTGCACCGCGCCGGTCCGGGGCTCCTGCCGGCGGAGGACTTCGACGACTTCGTGATCGCGGTCAGCGAGACCGTGACCAACGGGCTGCGGCACGGGTCTCCACCCGTGCGGCTGCGCCTGTGGACGGCCCCGGACCGCATCGTGGCCACCGTCAGCGACACCGGCAGTGGGCCGGAGGACCCCTACGCCGGTCTGCTGCCGCCGACCGGCGGCAAGCCGGGCGGGCTGGGCCTGTGGATCACCTACCAGTCGTGCAACCACGTCACCCACTACCGGGACGCCGAGGGCTTCACCCTCCGGCTCACCGCCGGTCAACCCCCGATGCCGGGTGCGGCCGTACACAGCGAACCGCCGGGCGACGACAGTCGACCCGGCGGTTCGGTGGATCAGCAGGTCAGCTCCGGAACGCGTCCTTGATCTTCTCACCGGCCTGCTTGATGTTGGCGCGGGTCTGATCGGCGCGGCCCTCGGCCTCCAACTGCTCGTTGTCGGTGACCCGGCCGACACCCTCCTTGACCTTGCCGGTGGTGTTCTCGGTGCTGTTGTTGAACTTGTCCTCGACACCCATGTCAGCCTCCCGGGTTCGTTCGTTGGCTACCTCCATCAGGTACCCAGCCGAGCCCCGGCGAATCACCTGAATCAGCCGACGACCGGACGGAACCGACGCAGCCGCAGACTGTTGGCCACCACGAACACCGAGGAGAAGGCCATCGCCGCCCCGGCGATCATCGGGTTGAGCAGCCCGGCGGCGGCCAGGGGCAGGGCCGCCACGTTGTACGCGAAGGCCCAGAACAGGTTGCCCTTGATGGTGCCCAGGGTGCGCCGGGCCAGCCGGATGGCGTCCACCGCGGCCAGCAGGTCGTCCCGGACCAGGGTCAGGTCGGAGGCCTCGATCGCCGCGTCCGTGCCGGTGCCCATGGCCAGGCCGAGGTCGGCCTGGGCCAGGGCGGCGGCGTCGTTGACCCCGTCACCGACCATCGCCACCACCCGGCCCTCGGCCTGAAGCCGGGAGACGACCTCGACCTTCTCCGCCGGCAGCACCTCCGCGATCACCTCGTCGATGCCCACCTCGGCGGCCACCGCCGCCGCGACGGTGGAGTTGTCACCGGTCAGCAGCACCGGGGTCAGGCCGAGAGCCCGCAGCCGGCGTACCGCCTCCCCGCTGGTCGGCTTGACCTGGTCGGCCACCGCCAGCACGGCCCGGGCCCGGTTCTCCCAACCGACCACCACCGCCGTACGCCCGGCCGCCTCCGCATCGGTCGCCGCCCGCGCCAGATCCTCCGGTACGACCAGACCCCGCTCCCGCAGCAGCCGGGATCGACCCAGCAGCAGCTCCCGGCCCTCCACTGCGCCGGTGACCCCCAGCCCGGCGACGTTCGCGAAGCCGGTGACCGGCGGCAACTCGCCGACCTCGGCGGCCCCGGCGACCACGGCCCGGGCCACCGGATGCTCCGAGCCGGCCTCCAGGGCGGCGGCCAGCCGAAGCACCTCGTCCCGCTGCTCGCCCGCGCCCGGGGTCACCTCCAGCAGGGTCATCCGTCCGGTGGTGACCGTGCCGGTCTTGTCCAGCACTACCGTGTCCACCCGCTTGGTGGACTCCAGCATCTCCGGCCCCTTGATCAGCACACCCAGTTGGGCTCCGCGTCCCGTGCCGACCAGCAGGGCGGTCGGGGTGGCCAGGCCCAGGGCGCAGGGGCAGGCGATGATCAGTACCGCCACCGCGGCGGTGAAGGCCGCGGTCGGTCCGGCCCCGGAGCCCAGCCACCAGCCCAGGGTCCCGGCCGCCAGCAGCAGGACGACCGGTACGAAGATCCCGGAGATGCGGTCCGCCAGCCGTTGGGCGGCGGCCTTGCCGGACTGCGCCCGCTCGACCAGCCGGGCCATCTGGGCCAGTTGGGTGTCGCCGCCGACCCGGGTGGCGGTGACCACCAGTCGTCCGCCTGCATTGACGCAGCCCCCGACCACGGGGTCGCCCACCCCGACCTCGACCGGCACGGACTCCCCGGTGACCAGGCTGGTGTCGACCGCCGAGGAGCCCTCCGCCACCTTGCCGTCGGTGGCGATCTTCTCGCCGGGCCGCACCACGAACCGGTCCCCCACCGCGAGCTGTTCGACCGGGATCCGCTGCTCCACCCCGCCGCGCAGCACGGAGACGTCCTTGGCGCCGAGTTCCAGCAGGGCCCGCAGGGCCGCCCCGGCGGTGCGCTTGGACCGGGCCTCGAAGTACCGCCCGGCGAGGATGAAGGCGGTCACCCCGGCCGCCGCCTCCAGGTAGATGTTGCCGGCACCGTCGGTACGGCTGATGTCGAAGCTGAAGGGGTGGGTCATTCCGGGGGTGCCGGCGGTGCCGAGGAACAAGGCCCACACCGACCAGCCGAAGGCGGCCAGGGTGCCCACCGAGACCAGGGTGTCCATGGTCGCGGCGCCGTGTCGCAGGTTGACCAGGGCGGCCCGGTGGAACGGCAGCCCGCCGTAGACCACGACCGGGGCGGCCAGCACCAGGGACAGCCACTGCCAGTAGGTGAACTGCCAGGCCGGCACCATGGCCAGCACGATCACCGGCACGGCCAGCGCCACCGAGACCCACAGTCGGGTACGCAGACTCCGCAGCTCGTCCACCGGCTCCTCGCCGGTGGCTTCCGCGGCGGGCGGCTCGGGCAGCCTGGCCTGGTAGCCGGTCTTCTCCACCGTGGCGATCAGGTCCTGCGGGGTCAGCGACTCCGGGTAGGAGACGCTGGCCTTCTCGGTGGCGTAGTTGACGCTGGCCTGCACCCCCTCCAGCCGGTTCAGCTTCTTCTCGATGCGGGCGGCGCACGCGGCGCAGGTCATCCCACCGATCGACAGCTCGATCTGGTTGGTCGCGGTGGGCAGCGGGCTGCTGGTGGTCATCGCTGGTCCCGTCAGTTGTGCTCGTGTCCGGGGGTGCCGTGCTCGTCGGCGATGAGGCCCCCCGGGCTGGGGATGGCGCCCGGGTCACCGACGTGCACGGTGAACTCGGCGGTGCGTACCACCCCGTCGTGGCGGAAGTCGAGGTAGAGCCGGTACGCCCCGGCCGAGGGGAACTCGGCGCCGAAGCGCACCTGGGGCCCGGGTGCCGTCCGTCCGTCTCCCGGCTGACCCTCGGGGTGCACGTGCAGGTAGGCCAGGTCCCCCTGGCGCAGTGCGACCAGGTGGCCGAAGGCTCCCAGATGCGGTTCGAGATTCCGGACCGGCACCCCGTCCCGGCTGACGGTGAAGGTCAGGGTGGTGTTGCCGCCCGGCTGGGGGGTGCCGTGGAAGTCGACGGTGTAGTCGTGGACCCGGGTGCTGCCGGCCGGGGCGGGCAGGGGCTGCTCGGTCAACTCCCCCGGCACGGTCAGGTCCACCCCGAGGGTCAGGGCCTCGCCGCCGATCGGGGTGAAGTCGGCGAAGGCCCGCCACACCCCGGGGGAACTCAACGGCGAGGCGACCCGCCAGGTGCCGTCGGCGGCCATCTCCGGGTGCACGTGCTGGAAGCCGCCGAGATCCCGCCGGGCGACGATCAGGTGCATCGGCTTGTCGTGGTTCACCTCGTACCGGGTCACCGGCTTCCCGTCAGGGCCGGTGACCCGGAAGGCGAACTCGCCCTCGGGGGCGGCGACCGGCACCAGGGTGTAGCCCCGGTCGGAGACGAGCAGCCCGCCCGGCAGGTGCCCACCGGGATCCGGGGTGTCGTGGCCGGGTGCGGTCGTGTCGTGCGAGCCGTCGCCCGCCTGGTGGCCCTCGGCGACGATCGGGGCGGGCGGGTCGGTCAGCTGACCTACCCCGTAGGCCGCGCCGAACACCGCCACCAGACCTAGCGCGAAGCCGGTCAGCTTCGTCGCTGTGTTCATGGTCGCACCTCGGGTTTCCGCCGTCGGTCGCCTCAGGCGCCGACCAGTTCGTATCCGGCCTCGTCGACGGCCGCGCGGACCGCCTCGTCGTCCAGCGGCTGTTCGCTGGTGACCTTGACCTGGCCGGTGGCCAGGTCAACCGCTACCTCGGTGACCCCGGGCAGCGCGGTGACCTCGGCGCTGACCGCGCCGACGCAGTGTCCGCAGGTCATGCCCTGCACCTGGTACGTCGTGGTGACCATGGAACTCTCCTCCTCCGCCTGACCCGGCCGAGAGGCGGCCGGCGTCTTGAAGAATACCCACGGGGGGTATCTCCAACGCCGACCCTAACATACCCCCCGGGGGTAGGTTATCCTCGTTGTCATGACCACACCCGCGCCGATCCGTGGCTACACCGCCAGCAAGGACCAACTGCTAGCCCGGCTTCGCCGGGTCGAGGGTCAGGTACGCGGCGTCGAGAAGATGGTCGACGAGGATCGCTACTGCATCGACGTGCTGACCCAGATCTCCGCCATCCAGGCGGCACTGGACAAGGTCGCCCTGGGCCTGCTCGACGGGCACGCCCGGCACTGCATGCACACCGGCGCAGTCGAGGGCCGCGCCGACGAGATGGCCACCGAGATGATGGCCGCCGTGGGCCGCCTGATGAAGCGGGGCTGAACGCCACCACGACACCCAGGTCGCCGGCCGCGAACCGCCGAGGAACGGGCGCGGCCTGCGATCCGATCCCGGGCTGGCTACGATTCCCAGACGATGGTCTGCCGACATCCGGGCCCACCGGCCTGCGTCCGCCACCGGCGGCGCACCCGCATCCGCCGCCACTGTCCGGCGGCCGGTCAGAGCCCACCCCGGCAATCACCGTACGCAGCGGGTCCGCCACATTCCGGCCACCTCGGCCGCCCACCGCGACAGTCGTACGACCGGGCTGAACCGACTCGCCCGCCGACACGTACTCCGCTGAAGAGATCGTTGGGAGACTAGCGAATGGGCGCCGATCACAGCCGGACCGCTCCGCCCACCCCGCCCGGGGTGCGGCGGATCCTCATCGTGACGGTCGTCCCCCTCTTCCTCGTCACGTTGATCGCCGCCCTGGTGCTCTGGCCCCGCGACGCCCCCCGCCCGGAGGCCGCCGACGACCTGCCCCGCTACCAGGGCACGGTCACCCGGGTGGTCACCGAACCCTGCCCGCCCAACCCCACCGTGCCGGAGGGCACCCCGACCACCGGCGGGGGTCCCTGCGGCACCGTCACGGTGCAGGTCCAGGACGGCCCGGACGCCGGTCAGCAGGTCGACACCCCCATCCCGGCCGGGCCGGGCGCCCCCTCGGTGGACGTCGGCGACGAGGTCATCCTGGTCTCGCTGATCGACCCGGAGGACCCCTCGATCAGCAACTACAACATCGCCGAGCACCAGCGGGGGATGCCCCTGATCTGGCTGGGGGTGCTCTTCGCCGCCGCCATCGTGGCCTTCGGGCGGCTGCGCGGGCTGGCGGCCCTGGCCGGGCTGGGGGCCAGCTTCGCCATCCTGCTCACCTTCGTACTGCCGGGCATCAGCGCCGGCCAGCCGCCCCTGGTGGTGGCCATCGTCGGCGCCGCGTTGATCATGTTCGTGGTGCTGTACCTGACCCACGGGGTGTCCGCGCAGACCTCGGTGGCCGTACTCGGCACCCTCGGCGCCCTGGTGCTCACCGGGCTGCTCGGTCTGGCCGCCACGAACGCCACCCACCTGACGGGGTTCGGCAGCGAGGACGCCACCACCCTGTCGATGTTCCGGGGCGATGTCGACCTGCACGGCCTGCTGCTGGCCGGCATCATCATCGGTTCGCTGGGGGTCCTCGACGACGTCACCGTCACCCAGGCCGCGGCGGTCACCGAGTTGGCCCACGCCAACCCCAACCTGTCCCGCCGCCAGCTGTACCGCTCGGCCACCCGGGTGGGCCGGGCCCACATCGCCTCGGTGGTGAACACCATCGTCCTGGCGTACGCCGGTGCCTCGCTGCCCCTGCTGCTCCTGCTGACGGCCGACTCCCGCGCCCTGGGGCAGATCCTCACCAGCGAGTTCCTGGCCCAGGAGATCGTCCGCAGTGTGGTGGCCACCCTGGGGCTGATCGCCGCCGTACCCCTGACCACCGCCCTGGCCACGGTGGTGACCACCGCCGGTCGGCAGCGCGCCGGGACGGACCTCGCGGCCCCCGCCCCCGACGAGGTGGCCGCCGTCGGCGAAGGCCGCCCCCGGGTCCCCCGGCCGGCTACGGACCGGGCCGAGGCCCTGCAGGCTCTCAGCGATCCGCGTACCCGTCACACACCCCCCGCCACCCGTTCGGAGTGGCCCGAACCGGACAGGAGCACCGACACCCCATGGTGACACTGCTCAACGTGAGCACGCCGACCACATCGGTCGCTATGCGTGGCGCTCGTCACCCATTGCGATTACGAAATGACGTATCTCGCCGGGTTCGGTACGTAGAAGCCCAGACGGACTCTCGGGTAACCTCACTGCCGGTCACCGCCGAAGGCGCGCACCGGCGCCTGCGGTGCCACCGCCCAATCGCCGCCAGGCGAGCCGGGGACCCAGGTACCTGGGGTGAATCCGCGAAAGCGGTAGGGGCCACTTCCGTCCCGAACCCGTCAGCTAACCCGGTCGGCGGTCGATGGAAGGGAAGACAGTGACGGCACCCCTACGCCGCTGGTTGACGCCCGTGGTGGCCGTGTTCGCCGCGTTCGCCGTCTTCGCCGGCCCCCTGCCGGCGACGGCTGCGCCGAACGCCCCCAAACCAGCCGGTCACGACGACGATCCGCCGATGCTCAACGAGTTGATCGAGGCGACCAACCGGGACTACACCAAGGCCAAGTCGAAGCTGGAGAAGTCCAAGAAGAAGCAGCTCAAGCTGGCCGTCGAACTCCGCCGCGCCGAGGCCGACCTGGACGCCCTTGCCCCACAGGTCGCCGAGATCGCCACCCAGTCGTACCGGACCGGGCGGGTCGGCGCGATCGCCATGCTGTTGCAGACCAACGCGCCGGACTCCTTCATCCACCGGGCCTCCGCCCTGGACGAGCTGAACCTGGTCAACAGCAAGAAGCTGGCCGAGGTCAACGCGGTCAAGCGCCGCGCCGAGACGGCCAAGCTGGCGCTCGACGCCGAGGTACGCGAGCAGCAGAAGCTGACCAACGACATGGCCCGCAAGAAGAGCGACGCGGAGAAGTCCCTCCGGCTGGTCGGTGGGGTCGGCCTCACCGGTGGCCTGGTGGCCGCTACCTCCCCGGTGGCCCGCCCCGGCCCCAACCGGTCCTCCGACGGCGGCTGGAAGCCCGAGTCGTGCAACCAGGACGACCCGACCACCTCGGGCTGCATCACCGCGCGCACCCTGCACATGTACAAGGAGGTCAAGCGGGCTGGGTTCAACCGGTTCGTCGGCTGCTACCGCCCGGGTGACAAGTGGGAGCACCCCAAGGGCCGGGCCTGTGACTGGTCGTTGCAGAACAGCGGTTTCCGCCCCTGGTACAACAACGACACCCGGATCTACGGCAACAACCTGGCCGCCTTCCTGGTCCGTAACGCCGACCGGCTGGGTGTCTACTACGTGATCTGGAACCGGCAGATCTGGTTCCCGGCGACCGGATGGAGTTCCTACAGCGGCCCGTCGAACCACACCGACCACGTACACGTCTCGATGCTCTAGCGTCTCCGGCACCGCTTCGAGGGCCGTCCCGCCGGCTGGCAGGACGGCCCTCGTCGTCAGGCGGCGAGGGCGGCGGTGGCAACCAGGTCGGCGGGCTCCGCGGCCACCGCCCGGGCCTCCCCGGCGGCCAGCCGGTACGACATGCCGACCACCGCGCAGCGCCCGGCGGACACCTCGGCGGCCAGGGTGGTGGAGGCCTCCAGCATCGCCGTCACGGTCTGCGCGATGTGGATGTCGACGATCTGGTTCAGGTCCTCCACCCCGGCGGCCTCCGCCCGGCGCAGGCTGGGCACCACGGCGTCCACCACCGCGCCCAGGTGCCCGGCGGGGGTGCTGCCGGTGGCCAGGGCCGCCCGGGCCGCCTGCACGGCACCGCACGAGTCGTGCCCGAGCACCACCACCAACGGCGTACGCAGGACGGCCACCGCGTACTCGACACTGCCCAGCACCTCGGGGCCGATGGTGTGCCCGGCGGTACGGACCACGAAGAGGTCCCCCAGCCCACGATCAAAGATGATCTCGGCGGCCAGTCGGGAGTCCGAGCAGCCCACGATCACCGCGAAGGGATGCTGCTCGGCCGCCACGGCGGCCCGCCGCCCGGCGTTCTGATTCGGATGCCACGGGGTGTCGGTGACGAACCGCCGGTTGCCGGCGATCAGCTCGGCCAGCGCCCGCTGCGGGGCACCCGGAAGATCCGCAGTGAGCAGTTCACGCTCCAGCCCTGGGTGTGTTCCGATCGCTCCGGGTCGACTCATCCGGCGTCTCCTCGCTGCTCATGGGATGCCTGGTCACCCCGGCCGACGCTGGTCGCGGGCTGCTCCAACCGTCACACGCACTGCAAGCCGCGTCAAGCAATGCGTGATATGCATTTCAGGTATCGCCGAACACTTGCCTTCGCGCAGGTCAGGGTGCTCGGGCCGGACGGCGTGGCCCGGAGAAGCCGAAAGGCCCATACGATGGGCGGCATGGCAACCACCGGCGAGCGGGAGAACGCCCGTAACTGGACTTTTCTCACCAATCATGCTCATGTGCTGCTCGCCATCGCCCGCAACCCCACCGCCCGGTTACGGGACGTCGCCGACGAGGTGGGGGTGACCGAGCGGGCCGCCCAGGCCATCGTCGCCGACCTGGAGGCCGGGGGTTACCTGCACCGCACCCGGGTCGGGCGACGCAACGAGTACACCCTCAACCCGGCCGGCCGGTTCCGTCACCCCGCCGAGGCCGATCGGCAGGTCGGCGACCTGCTGGCGTTGTTCACCAAGGAGCCGGTGGCCGGCCCCACCCCCTGACAGCTGTGCGGCCCCGGCGGCCCGTCCGCTGCGGCAGTGACGGCGTGGTCGGCTTCACCATCCCGGGCCGAACGGACCGCTGCGATCCTGCGGCAGGGGCGATAGGTTTGACCGCGTGCCGACTTTCGCGTTCGCCCGTCCACTGTGGCCGGCCGGGCGCTGCGCGCTGGCGGATCTGACCCGCCTGGCGCTGGTGGCACTCATCCTCGCGGTCGGTCTCGGCGGGGTCACCGCAGGTCGCCCCGACACCACCGATCTCCCGGCGGCGCCGGCCACCACCGGACTCGCCAGCCGAGCCGTGGATGGCCCTCTGACCAAGTGGCCGGGACGAGAGGTGTCGACCTCCACCGGGCCTGCGGTCACCGCTGCGCCCGCCACCGGGTCTGTGGTCTCCGTTGCGTCCGCCATCGGTCACGCGCCAACCCAGCCCGTCCGGGCGCTCGCCGTAACCGTGGTGTCGCACCCTGAGCCCTCCGAGGCCGCTGCCGCGCCGGCCATCGCCGTCGCGCCCCGGCCCGCCGTCGTACACCTCGCGACCGGTGCCGGTGAACCGACCCGGCGCGGCCCACCCACCGCCTGACCGGAGCGAGCCGAGGAGCGCCGCCCGACCGGGTCGGGCTGAGAACCATCGGCCGACCGGGGGCTGACCACCGCCGATACCGGCCCGTCCCGCCCCCGGTCAGGGCCGCAGTCCAGAACCCGTGCCACCGCCTCCCGGCCTCGTTCCCGCCCTGGCAGCACAGACGACGAAACCTATCCGCCACGAGGTGCTGATGATGCAGACCACTCTCTCCGCCGTCCTTCCCGACGTGCCCCGGGCCGCCGCGATCTGGCTGAGCCTGTTGGGCATCGTCACGCTCGCCGTCTCCGCTCTGCTGCTGCGTCCCCGGCGGCTCCGGTTCGACGTGGGTGCCCGCATCCGCGAGGCCGCCCTGCCGAGTCCGCCGGAGCCCCACGAGGAGGACCGGTGGGCTCAGGAGGTCATGGTGGCCGCCGAGCGGGCCGAGGCGACCGCTCGCCGCCGACGCGAGGAGTGGGTGGCCGCGCAGGACGCGGCCGAGCAGGCGTGGCAGGCGTACCAGGCGGCGGAGGCGGACGTTCGTCGGTTGGCCGACGCCGCGAGCATGCCGCTGCCGCAGACCCCCCGCACCCCGGCCGAGTACGCCGACCGGGAGCGCTGGTTGCACCGGGCGGCCCTGGAGGCGTACTGGCGGCGGGATCTGTCGGTGGAGCAGCTCAGTGACGTCTTCGCGCACCGTGGCTGGGATCCCCGCCTGCACCCGGTCGAGCAGGAGTTGGTGCTGCACCGGGCGATCCGCGACCACCGGCTGGCCCAGCAGCGCATCGCCCGCGACCTGGAGCAGGAAGCCTGGCACGCCGCCGAGGCGGCCGCCGCAGCCGCCCGCAGCCTGCGAGCGGAGACCGTCTCCGCCCTCCTGCCGGCAGCCGAACCCCAGGATTCCCTGCTCCCCTTCGCCGAACCCGACACCGACCAGACCCGCGACCTCCCCGCCGTCCCCGTCTCCACCCCCCGAACCCCCGCCACCGCCTACTAACCACCCCACCCCCACCCCCGCCGCTCGGGGTGTTGATCAAGAAGTTTTGGTCCGGATCGGCCTGAATCCCGACCGAGAAACCTCTGATCACCCAGGCTGGGAGCGGGTGGGCGGTGTCGGATGGGGGGTGGATGGGTACCTCCTCGCGGACGCGAGGAGGGCGACGTGGTCGCAGCGGGTGCCGGGCGCGGGACCGAGGAGGCAGCGGACCGGGGAGCCGGACCACGACAGGCGTGGGCGAGCCTGCCCTGGCTGGTACGTACCGCCGTGCTGTGGAGCGCCTGCCTGGTGGTGATCGCCGCCGGGCTCTACCTGCTGGCCCGGATCATCATCCTGGTCACGCCGCTGGCCATCGCCCTGGCCGCCACCTTCTTCCTCTCCGCGCTGCTCGACCCGGTGCAACTCGCGCTGCGTCGGCTACGGCTACCCGCCTCGCTGGCCGCCCTGCTCACCGTCCTGCTGCTGCTCGGCATCCTGGGCGGTCTGGGGGTGCTGGTCTGGAACCTGACCGCCAGCCAGTTCAGCGAGCTGGGTGACGAACTGCGGCAGGGGATCGGGCGAACCCGCGATCTGATCACCTCGACCCTGCCGGTGACCGACCAGCAGCTCGACGGTCTGCTCGCCCAGTTGCGCGAGGCGGCCACCAGCCAGAAGGTCGACCCGGTCGCCAGCGCCCGCACGGTCACCGAGGTGTTCGGCTCCGCCCTGCTGGCCCTGGTGTTGCTGTTCTTCCTCCTCAAGGACGGCCGGGCGATGTGGCACTGGACGTTGCGCCGCACGGCCGGGCCGAACCGGGAGATCGCCGCCGAGGCCGGCCGGGTCGGTTGGCGCACCCTGGGCTCGTACAGCCGGGGCACCATGCTGATCGCGGGCATCGACGCGGTCGGCATCGGCTTGGCGCTGGTACTGCTCGGGGTGCCGCTGGCCTTCCCCCTGGCCTTGATCACATTCATCGGTGGGTTCGTACCGATCATCGGGGCGACCGTGGCCGGTGCGGTCGCGGTGCTGGTGGCCCTGGCCGCCAACGGTCCCACGACGGCGCTGCTCACCCTGGCCGCGGTGATCGCCGTGCAGCAGATCGAGGGGAACCTGCTGGAGCCGCTGGTGATGAAGCGCCAGGTACGGCTGCACCCGGTGGTGATCCTGTTGGCGGTCACCGCCGGCACCCTCATCGCCGGCATCGCCGGCGCCTTCGTCGCGGTGCCGATAACGGCCGTGGCCTGGCGGGTCATCGACAGCGTGCAGCGCCAACGACAGGCCGCCGCAGCCACAGCCCGTCCGGCACCTCCGGCACCGGAGGACCCCCCGGCCCCACCCCATCCCGTACCCGGCTGAGGTGCCCTGACCCCGCCCGCCGCGCCGCCGCGCTCCTGGCCGGCCGGGTCAGGCCGGGGCGGGTTGGGGGTGCAGGTGCTCGCGGAACCAGTCGGCCGCCGCCTCGGCCACCTGTTCCAGGGTGCCGGGCTCCTCGAAGAGGTGTGTCGCACCGGGGATCACCCGCAGGTCAGCGAGGGCGGTCAGTTGGCTGCGCGCCTGCCGGTTGAGCGCGAGCACCTGCTCGTCCAGGCCACCGACGAGCAGCAGGGTGGGGGCGCGTACCTGGCCCAGGGCGGCACCGGCCAAGTCGGGGCGACCCCCTCGGGACACCACGGCGTGCACCTGCTCCGGCCGTCGAGCCGCCGCGACCAGGGCGGCGGCGGCACCCGTACTGGCCCCGAAGATGCCGATCCGGGCCCCGCCGAAGGGGCGCGCCGAGGCCAGCCAGTCCACGATCCCGGCCAGCCGGGCGGCCAGCAGGTCGATGTCGAAGCGCAGTTCCGCGGTGACGGCGTCCGCCTCGGCCTCCTCCGGGGTGAGCAGGTCTACCAGGACGGTGCCCAGCCCGCCCGCGCTGAGGGACCTCGCCACGGCGACGTTACGCGGACTGTGCCGTGAGCTGCCGCTGCCGTGGGCGAACAGCACCGCCCCCACCGGCTCGGTCGGCACCAGCAGATCCGCCGGTAGGTCGGCCCCGCCGGCCGGGATCGTCACCGCCTCGTCCCGCACGTCCATCCTCATCCTCCAGACACGGCCGGGCCAGATCACGGGCCGGCCAGATCACGGGCCGGGCCACGCCGCACCGGTCGAATTGGTAGACCCGCCGTGACCCCCGCCCGGCATACCCCGTCGGGAGGGGGTCACGCCGGCCCCTGCCCGCGCGCCGTCCGGGTTTGTCGGCGGTCGGGTCGGGTAGCCGTCGCGGAACCAGCAGACGGACCGGCCGCTCGGTGCCGGCGATCAGATCGCGAGGACCGTCATGCCCCATCACCACCGTGAGCCCGTCGACCAGGCCGCCGAACGCGAGCGGCGGGAACAGAACCCTCAGGGAGGGGACTGGGCGGACAAGGCAGCCCAGGCCCGGTCGGCGGACGACCCTCGGGCCCGGACACCCCACGACACCACCGGCCGTCCCTCACAGGGCGAGCCGATCTAGACCGGATCGGGTCGAGCGCCTCTGCTCAGGACACCCGCTCCGGCAGGCGGAGCAGCGGGGCCCGGCCGGGAGGCTGCTCCACCGGGGGCAGGTTCTCCGGCGCGGGCGGGATCGGTAGGGTCACCGGCTCGGTGCAGGTGACCCGCACCGACTCGCCGTGGTGGCGGAGGTCCATCACCGCGTCCGGCGCGGCATGGTGCAGGGCGTACGTCGCCTCCTCGGGGCGTACGGTGACCCGCAGTCGAGTGCCGCGCCATTGCAGGGAGAACTCCAGCCGGCCGATCCGGCTGGGCAGGCGGGGGGCGAACGTGGGCACGTCCTCGTCGTCCCGCAGCCCACCGAACCCCGCGATCAGCGCGATCCATGAGCCGGCCAGGGACGCCATGTGCACACCGTCGCGAGTGTTCTCGTTCAGGTCGTGCAGATCCATCAGCGCCGCCTCGCGCAGATAGCTGTGCGCCAACTCCAGGTAACCCACCTCGGCCGCCAGCACCGACTGGGTGCAGGCCGACAGCGAGGAATCCCGCACCGTACGCCGCTCGTAGTACAGGAAGTTGCGCAGCTTCTCCTCGGGGGTGAAGGCGTCACCCCGCCAGTGCATGGCCAGCACCAGGTCGGCCTGCTTGACCACCTGCTTGCGGTACAGGTCGAAGTACGGGTAGTGCAGCAGCAGCGGGTACTTGTCCTGCGGGGTGTGCGAGAAGTCCCACTCCTCCAGCCGGGTGAAGCCCTCGACCTGCTGGTGTACGTCGATCTCCTGGTCGTACGGGATGTGCATGGCCGCGGCGGCGTCCCGCCATGCGGCGGCCTCCTCGTCGGTGACCCCCAGGTGGAAGGCGTCGTCCCGGTGGCGCATCGCCACCTCGGCGGCGACCCGCAGGTTCCGCTGCGCCATCAGGTTGGTGTAGATGTTGTCGTTCTTGACGGCGGTGTACTCGTCCGGGCCGGTCACCCCGTCGATGTGGAACTGGCCGTCGCGGTCGTGGTGCCCCAGCGAGCGCCACAGCCGGGCCGTCTCCACCAGCAGGGTCAGTCCGATCTCGCGTTCCAGCTCAATGTCGCCACTGACCAGCACGTAGCGTCGTAACGCGTCCGCGATGTCGGCCGCGACGTGGAAGGCGGCCGTGCCGGCCGGCCAGTAGCCCGAGGACTCCGGGCCTTCGATGGTCCGCCAGGGGAAGGTCGCCCCGGACAGGTTGAGGGTCCGGGCCCGCTCGTAGGCCTGCTCCAGGGTGGAGTACCGCCAGTACAGCGCGTCGCGCACGGCGGCCGGATGGGTGTACGTCAGCACCGGCAGCACGAACATCTCGGTGTCCCAGAAGGCGTGCCCGTCGTACCCGGGACCGGTCAGGCCCTTGGCGGCGATGGGCCGACGTTCCGCGCGGGCCCCGGCCTGGAGGACGTGGTAAAGCCCGAACCGGACGGCCTGCTGCACCTCCGGATCCCCGTCGATCTGCACGTCGGCGGCGTCCCAGAACTCGTCCAGGTATTCCCGTTGCTCACGGACCAGGCCGTCCCAGCCGTCCAGCCGGGCGGCGGCCAGGGCGGCGCCGACCTGGTCGCGCAGGGCGGGCAGGGAGCGCCGGCTGGACCAGCCGTAGGTCAGGTACTTCACCACCCGCAGCCGCTGGCCCGGCTCCAGCACGCACCCGATGGTGGTACGCACCCAGTCCTCGTACCCCTCGGACTCGATCGTGGTGCGCGACGGTGAGTCGATCTCGTGCTCCATCGCCGCGGCGACCCGCAGCCCGGAGACCTTGGTCCGGTGGATCAGCAGCCCCCCGTCGGCGGTGGTCAGCTCCTCCTCCGCCTGCAACGGCGACTCCAGTACGGCGGCGACCCGGGGATCGCGGCTCTGTGGCGGCAGGTTCTCGTTGGCCACCAGCTCCGACTGGACGATCAACCGCAGTGGCGCGTCGTCGGCGACCTCCACCTCGAAGCGGATGGCGGCCACCGAGCGCTGCCGGAAGGAGACCAGTCGGGTGCTGTGCACCCGGACCTCCCGCCCGGCCGGGGAGCGCCAGTGCAGGGTCCGATGGAGGGTGCCGGCCCGCAGGTCCAGGATCCGTTCGTGGGCGAGCAGGTCGCCGTAGCGCACATCGAGGGGCTCGTCATCGACCAGCAGCCGGATCAGCTTGCCGTTGGTCACGTTGACGACGGTCTGACCGGACTCGGGAAACCCGTAACCCGCCTCCGCGTACGGCAGGGGACGCAGTTCGTAGAACGAGTTGAGGTACGTGCCGGGCAGCCCGTGCGGCTCCCCCTCGTCCAGGTTGCCGCGCAACCCGATGTGCCCGTTGGAGAGGGCGAAGACCGACTCGGACTGGGCGAGCACGTCCATGTCGAGTCGGGTCTCCCGGACGTGCCAGGGCTCGACCGGATAGGCCCGCTCCCGGATCACGCCGGCCGTCCGGCGTCGAGCAGTTCGGCCAGGTCGGTGACCACCACGTCGGCGCCGTGGGCCAGCAACTCGTCGGCCTGGTCGGCGCGGTCGACCCCGACGACGTACCCGAAGCCCCCGGCCCGTCCGGCCTCGACTCCGGCTAGGGCGTCTTCGAAGACGGCCGCCTGTTCCGGCTGTACGCCGAGCAGCTTCGCCCCGGCGAGAAAGGTGTCCGGGTACGGTTTGCCCCGCAACCCCTCGGCCCGTGCGCTCAGTCCGTCCACCCGTTCCTCCAGCAAGGGTTCGAGCCCGGCGGCGGCCAGGACCTCCCGGCCGTTGGCGCTGGCCGTGACGACCGCCCGACGCAGCCCGGCCTCGGCCACCGCCTTGAGATAGGTGACCGAGCCGGGGTAGACGTCCACCCCGATGCTGCGGATCCGCTCCAGGACCAGTGCGTTCTTCTGGTTGCCCAGGCCGTGCACGGTCTGGGTACCGGGCGGATCCTCCGGGGTCCCTTCGGGCAGGGTGATGCCCCGGGAGGCCAGGAAGGTGCGGACCCCGTCGAGTCGGGGCCGCCCGTCGACGTAGCGGTGGTAGTCCGGCCCCGGATCGAACGGCCGGTACGCCGCATCAGCCACCTCGGCACCGGTCGCCTCGGCGTGCCGGCGCAGGAAGTCGTCGAAGGTCTCGGTCCAGGCGGCGTTGTGGACCCGGGCGGTCTGGGTGAGCACACCGTCCAGGTCGAAGAGACACGCGGTCACGTGATCCGGCAGGCCGAGCATCGCCCCAATCTATCCACGGTCACCGGCCGGCAAACGTACTTCGCTCAACCCGGCGCGCCGCAGGTGCCCTCAGCGCCAGCCGACGTCGATCCGGTCGCCGCGCTCGTCGAAGAAGTGCAGGGCGTCCATGCGTACCTTGATGGCCAGTGGGTGACCGGCGGAGACCGCGGGGTACGGCGCTAGCCGGACGGCCAGTTCGGCCGGGCGGCGGTGGTGCCGGCCGGGGTCGGGCAGGACGCTGGCCTGACCGCTGTTCGGGTTGGCCTGGGGCACCGGGGCACGGTTGGTGAACCGCTGCATCACCTGACCGAAGCGGCGCAGGCCGCGCTGGCCCAGTGGAGTGTCACTGTCCGGGGCCGCGCCGACCTCGTCCACCACGATCGCGGTGGCGCCGATGTCCAGGAAGGCCAGCGACTCGTGCCCGTGATGTTCCAGGTAGCGGATCCGGCCCTGCAGGACGTCACCCGGTGAGTCCGGGGCCACCGGGGTGAGGGCCTCGGCCCGCATGCCCACCACGATCCGCTCCCCGTGGTAGTGCGCCACCGCCCGACTGCGGATGTCGTCCCAGGGCAGGTAGAGGGCCTGATCCCCGAGGGTGAGGGTGACGTACCGGTCGAGGTGGACGTAGACCGAGGCCTCCAGCAGGTTCATCCGAGGGCTGCCCAGGAAGGCGGCCACGTAGAGGGTGGCCGGACGGCCGTACACCTGGGTCGGGGTGCCCACGTCCTGGAGGACCCCCTTGCGCATGATGGCCACCCGGTCGGCCATGGTCAGCGCCTCGGCCTGGTCGTGCGTCACGTAGATGGTGGTGACCCCCAGCTCGCGGGTCAGGGCGGAGATCTCCGCCCGTAACTCCGCCCGCAGCCCGCTGTCCAGGTTGGACAGGGGCTCGTCCATCAGGAACAGCTTCGGGCGGCGCACGATGGCCCGGCCCATCGCCACCCGCTGCCGCTGCCCGCCGGAGAGCTGGCTGGGTCGTCGGGCCAGTACGTCGCCGATGCCGAGGGCGCTGGCCACATCGGTGACCCGTTCGCCGCGCGGGGCCGGCTCGATCCCGGCCAGCTTGAGGGGGAAGGCGATGTTGTCGCCGACACTCATGTGGGGGTAGAGCGCGAAGTCCTGGAAGACCATGGCGATGCCGCGCTCCCGGGGCGGGAGGTCGTTGGCGACCTCACCGTCGAGCATCACCGAGCCCGCAGTCGGCTCCTCCAACCCGGCGACCATGCGCAACACCGTCGACTTGCCGCAGCCGGATGGCCCGAGCAGCACCATGAACTCGCCGTCGTTGACCTCGAGATTGATGCTGTCCACCGCGACCGTGCCGTCCCGGAAGACCTTCGTGACATCCTTGAGCGCGACGGTGCTCACCCGTCTCCTCCCCCGACCCCTCGTCTGCCGAACCCGGCAATGACTGTGGCCAGGATCATGTCAGCCGCACATCGGGTAAACGTGTCATGTTCAAGTCGTGACAGACTTAATACGTTCCATCGAGTAGCGACTATCGACTGAATTTTCCATCTCCGCCGGAGATGTCGGCCGAAAACACCTGCCGAACCACCCGCTGTGCGGCCTGACCGTCCTCCAGGGAGCAGAAGCGCTCCCGGAACCGCGCCCGTGTCCGGTCGGCCGCCAGGGCGTCGAATCGCCGGTCCCGCAACACCTCCAGCAACTCGGCGAAGGTCTGGGCCACCGGTCCGGGCGGCTCGGCCAAGAGGTCGAAGTAGACCCCCCGGGTCAACCGGTAGGCGTCCCAGTCCGGCGCGTAGATGACGATCGGCCGGTCCAGCACGGCGTAGTCGAACATCGCGGAGGAATAGTCCGTGACCAGCAGGTCCGCCGCCAGGTAAAGGTCCTCGACCTGGGGATGAGAGCTGACGTCGATGATCCGGTCCCGGCCCGCCGGGGGCCACCCTCTCCGGTTGCGGTCATGGAAGTAGTGGCTACGGATCAGCAGCAGCCCGGAGGGGCCCAGGGCGTCGAGCACCCGCTCCGGGTCGAAGGGCGGCCGGTAGCCGGGCAGGTGCTCCCGGTGGGTCGGCGCGTACAGCACCACCTGCTCACCGAGGCCGGCACCGAACTGGGCCCGCAGCCGCAGCACCTCCTCGGGGGTCGCGGTGACCAGCCGGTCGTTGCGCGGATAACCCACCTCCAGAGTGGTGTACGCGGCCGGATAGGCCCGCTCCCACATCTGGGTGGAGAAGCTGTTGGCGGAGATGCTGTAGTCCCAGCGGTCCACCCGACGCAGCAGCCCGGCGAAATCCATTCCGACCGCCCCCAGTGGATAACGCTGCTGGTCCAGCCCCATCACCTTGACCGGGGTGCCGTGGTGGGTCTGCACATGCACCGAACCGGGCCGTTTGCGCACCGAGTCCGGGAAGTTCACGTTGTTGATCAGCCACTTGGCCCGGGCCAGCACCCGGTGATACGCGGGGCTGCCGGCCACCACGTACTCGACCCCTGCCGGCAGGGTGTGCACCCGGTCCCTGCGTACGATCCACACCCCCCGGATCTGGGGTGCCAGCCGCCGGGCCGCCTCGTAGATCGCCGCCGGGTTGCAGGCGTAGCCGCGGTACCAGTAGGCCGCGTAGACGGCCAGGTTCTCGTCCAGGGGTCGGTGCAGTTCGGCCCGGTGGTACCCGTGCAGCGCGGCATCCCTGGCCGCCCGCACGGTGGCCCGCACCGGTGGCACCGCCCGACGTCTGACCTGCCGGACGGCCCGGCGAGCAAACTCCCCCTTCCGGCTGGTGGCCCGCAACGCCGAGTAGGCCCGCCACCGCCCGGCCGCCACCAGCCGATGCTTGAGCCCTTCCACCCCGGGCGGGACCCGGTAGCCGCCCGGCGGCCGGTACCGGGCGTACTCGATCGACATCCGGGCGAAGAAGGTGGGCCGCAGGTGGGCGGGGAGCCGATCGGGGTTGCCGAGCACGGTCAGGTAGTGCCACATCATCCGCTCGAACAGCGCCGCCCGCAGCTCCTGGGCACCGAGCTGATCCGCGTACCGGAACACCCGGTGCCACTGCTCGAACAGCTCGAAGTGCCGCTCGCCCCGGGTCTTGGTGATCGCACCCGCCCGCCGCTGCCGATAGTTGACACAGACCGTGTCGAGGACCCCGATCCGGTCGGCGGCCAGCAGCACCGGATAGCTGAAGGAGACGTCCTCGTACCAGCCGGGGGCGAACCGCAGCCCGGTCTCGGCCAGGAACTGTCGACGGACCAGCCGGTTCCAGACGGTGTGCAGCAGGTTCAGGGTCTCCGGTCGCTCCCGCAGCCGGAAGGTGACCGGCCCGGGCGGCTGCGGGAACACCTCCGCCATGGCGCTGGGAGTGACCGTGTCGTTCCAGTGGGCCCGGACGTGGTCGACCAGCAGCACGTCCGGGCGGGTGCTGCGCAGCCGCTCGGCCACCTCGATCAGGCAGTCCGGCACCAGCCAGTCGTCGCCGTCGACGAACCAGACGTACTCCCCGACCGCCCGGTCCAGCCCGGCGTTGCGGGCCGGACCCAGCCCGAGGTTGCGGTCCAGCCGGAGGGGGCGTACCCGCTCGTCGCGGGCCGCGTACTCGTCGAGGATCTCCCCGCTGGCATCGGGTGAGCAGTCGTCGACCCCGATCACCTCGATGTCGACGACCGGCTGGGCGAGGATCGAGTCCAGGCATTCCCGCAGGTAGCCCTGGACCCGGTAGGCCGGGACGACGAAGCTGATCAGCGTCATCGTCCCGGCCCCCGTCAGGTTGTCGCGTTCCCCCCGGCACCTGTCGGCACCCGGGCCGGCCGGACGAACCAGGCCAGCACCACACTCGCCGCGAAAAGCACCAACAGGTAGATACCGAGTGTAGCGAGACCAATACCGACGATTCCGGCAATCGCCGTCAGCCCCAGCACCACCGACCGTCCCTCCCAGCCGAGGGTCGCCGGGTGCAACGGTGGTGCCGGTTGCCGCTTCTCCAGCCGGGCCACCAGGTCGTAGTGGTGCAGGGTCAGCACGAAGACGTACCCGAAGATCAGCCAGGCCGGAGCCCCGCCGATCACCCCTACCGCGATGGCGAACAGGTACTCTGCGGCCCGCAGGGCCGCCGGCACCAGCCAGTCCAGCGGGCCGTTGTGGGCCGCCCGGGCCCCGGCCGCACCCACCAGCAACACCAGCAGCACCACTGGTACCGCCCAGCGCAACCCGTCCGCATCGTCGCCGGTCAGCAACGCCGCGAGCAGCAGGACCCCCGCACCCAGGGCGGCGAACACCGCGAGCACCAGCGGCCCCGGGCGACGCAGCACCGGCAGCAGCCGGGCTGAGAGCAGGCCGTCGTCGCGGTGCAGGAGGGCATCCAGGGTGTCCAGCACCGGCACCCGCATCCACCGGGCCCGCAGGGTACGCAGCGCCCCGGTGTACGCGAACGCCAGCACCCCCCAGGTCAGTACGGCCAGCAGCGCGATCCGCTGGTTGAACAGGGCGGCGGCCAGCGCGATCAGGGCCCACCGCTCCCCGATCGGGAAGACCACGGTGCGCTTGAGCCAGTACGACACCGAGCCGGTGTCGGCCTGCACCTTCGTGGAGGCGGCGTTCAGCCGGTCCCCGATGCCGCCGCCCCCGGTGCCGACCGTCTTCGGCCGTCGGGCCGCCTCGTCGTGCAGGACGCCGTACCAGGCATCGGTCATGTGCCGGACGGTCTGCAGGGTCATCGCGGCGATGGCCAGGGCCCACCCGTACCGGACCCCGGCCGCCGTGGCCCCCCACCCCAGACCGGCGTAGACCAGGTACTCCTTGGCCCGGTCGGCCATGGTGTCCAGCCAGCCGCCCCAGGCGCTGAAGTTGCGGGTGTACCGGGCCAGTTGGCCGTCCACGCAGTCCAGCACGAACCCGAGGTAGAGCAGCACCCCACCGGTGACCAGGGCTACCCGCCCGCCGGTGGCGAACAACGCCGCCGCGGCCACCGCGAACCCCACCGACAGCATGGTCACCCCGGTCGGGCTCAGGCCCAACCGGGCCGCCGCCTTCGTGACGTACGGGGACCAGGTGCTGACGAAGTAGGTCGTGAAGAAGTCGTCCCGCTCCTTCACCGACAGCCGCAACTCGGCCCGGTCCTCGTCCACCGCGGCGATCGCGGCCTGGGCCGCGTGCAGATCGCTCACCTCGTCCACCCGGTGCGCCACCAGCAGGCGTACCCGCTGGGCGAAGACCAGCACCCCCTGGGCGGCTAGCCCGGCGAAGACCTGGTCCACCGCGGGTCCCGAAGGCTCCACCGGCGCACCGCCGCCGTCGGAGTGCCCGGCGGCCACATCGGCCAGCCGACCGGTGGCGGCGGCCCGGGCGGCGGCCACCAGCGCCGGGAGGTCGTCCCGGCCGACCCGCACCGCGCCACCGAAGACCCCGGTGGCCTCGCCGTCCAGTCGGTGGGCGGGCCCCGCGCCGACCACCTGGCCGCGTTCCTCACGGACCGTGGTGCGGCCACCGGTCGGCGGGTCGGTGAGCACCAAGGCCACCGTCGGCCCGACCGGGCTGGTCAACAGATGCCGCAGTACGGCGGTGTGCGCGACCAGGTCGGCACCGCTGACCACCACCGGGCCCACGGAGGTCCCGGCCAGGTCGGCCAGCTCGTCGAGGTCGGCCGCGAACCGTACCTCGCTGACCCCGGCCGCCCGCCACTGCGCGGCCAGTCGGTCGGTCAGGGCCGTACCGTCGCCCGTCGGCAGGCCCGCGGCCGGGGAACCGGCGGCGAGCACGATCGCGAGGGTCACCGGGGAACCGCGTCGTGGTACGCGGCCAGCGCCTCGGCGATCGTGCCGTCGACGCTCAGCCGGCCCGCGTCGAGGAACAATCCTCGACGGCAGAACCGGGTCAGGTCCTTTTCGTTGTGTGACACCAGCACCAGAGTGCGCCCCTCCCCGAGCAGACGATCGATGGTCGTGTAGCACTTCGCGCGGAACTCCGCGTCCCCGACCGCCGTCACCTCGTCCATCAGCAGGATGGGGTGCGGCAGGTGGGAGATGATGGCGAAGCCCAGCCGCACCTTCATACCGGACGAGTAGTGTCGCACCGAGGTGTCGATGGCCCGCTCCACCTGTTCCCCGGCGAACGAGACGATCTCCTCGAAGTGCCGCTTCAGGTAGCCCGACGACAGCCCGTGCAGGCCACCCACCAGGTACAGGTTCTCCCGCCCGGTCAGGTCGTTGGAGAACCCGGCGGAGAGTTCCAGCAGCGGCGCCACCTCCCCGGAAACCCTGATCGACCCCTCGTCGGGGATCAGCACCCCGGCGATCAGCCGCAACAGGGTGCTCTTGCCGGTGCCGTTGCGGCCGACCACCCCGACGGTCTCCCCGGGGGCGATCGAGAAGGTCAGGTCGCGCAGCGGCCAGAACTGGCCGTCGGCCGCGCTGCGCCGCCCCCGATGGATGAGCAGTTCCCGCAGCCGCAACTGCCGCCGGCGGTTGCGGACGAACCGGATGCCGATACCCTCCGCCTCGATGATCGATTCGCTCATCAGAGTTCCTTGAGCACGGCGGGTTCGAGCCGACGGAAGGACCACCAGCCGACCACGAGCAGCAGCAGACTGATCCCGACGGTGGTGGCCAGCATCCGGGCTGACGGGAACTCCTGCGGGTACCACACCGAGTGGTGCAGTTGGAAGATGCCGACCAGCGGGTTGAGTTCGTAGCCCACCTTCAGCCAGCTTGGCAGGCCGGAGTCCCGGACCAGACTCAGCGGATAGATGATCGGGGTGGCGTAGAACAGCACCCGGATGACCAGTCGCATGAACCGCTCCACGTCGCGCATCAGCACGTTCCAGGCGGACAGCAGCAGGGCCACCCCGATCAACAGGGTGGCCTGCACCAGCACGGCCAGAGGCAGGGCCAGCAGCGACCAGCCCGGCTCGACCCGGCCCTGGGCGGCGTACCAGATCGCGATGCCGGCCAGGATCGGCAGGCCGGCGGCGTACTCGGCGAACCGGCCGGCCACCCGACCGATCGGAAACACCTGCCGGGGTACGTTCATCGTGGTGATCAACCGGGACTGTCCGGTCAGGGCGTTCGTCGCCTCGCTCAACGCCGAACTGGTCCACATCCAGGCGAAGATCCCGGTGATCAGAAACAGGGGGTACGACCCGGCTGCCTCGCCCAGGTGTCGGTTGGTGTCCCGGGAGTAGAGCACCCCGAAGACGAACCAGTAGATGGCCCCCATCCCCAGGGGCTCGATCAGGGACCAGAAGTAGCCCAGCACCGACTGCTGATACTTGACCGCCAGATCGCGCCTGACCAGGATGCGCAGCGAGTTGCGGTGCGACCACAACGCCCCCACGCCAGAGGTCACCGTCGTTCTCCCGCCTACCGAACGGACGCCAGGTTAGCAGCCAGCACCCCCGCCACCCCCGTCGATCATGCACTTATGGTCGCCGTTTTGACCCGCTAAGCCCGTTACGCCCCGACCAAAACTCCATGATCGACGGGGTGGGCGGGGGTGGGGGGAGGGCGCGGGCGGGCAGGGGTGGGGGGTGGGGGGTGGGGGTAAGTACCTACGGGTGGGCGGGGTGAGGTTCGTTCTCGGGACGGAGGGCGAGGGCGGATCGAGTCCCTAGCGTTGACAACCGGAGCGGCGGATCGCCGCAGAGGGGAACCACCACGATGAGTCGCAAGCTTGTTCGGCCCCGGCAGGGGCGCATGTTCGCCGGTGTCTGCGCCGGCCTGGCCCAGCGTTTCGGCATGTCGGCCGGGTTCGTCCGGCTGCTGTTCCTGCTGTCGCTGCTACTGCCCGGCACCCAGGTGATCATCTACCTGGCCCTGTGGATCATCATGCCCAACGAGGACCGCTACGTGATGGCCGGTCGCTGATCCCCCCACGCCGGGCTTCCACCCGAGCCCGGCGCAGCCAACTTCAAGCAGCCCAACTTCAAGCAGCCGACTGCAGGCAACCAGCTTCACGGCAAGCAGCGCAGCCGACTTCGGGGATGCTGCCCGCCGACCGACCTGTCGGAGGCGGCGATCCCCGAAGTCGCCCCAGCTAACGGATTGACTGAGCCGCCCGGCGGGTCAGGGGGCCACGTAGGTGACGGTGACCTGCTCGAAGCCCAGGGAGGCGAGCAGACCGATGAGCATCTTGCGGGTGTTCTCCTCGGCCCGGGCGGCCAGCCCGCTGTCCCGTGCCGCAGCGGTGATCCGGTCCTCGGCCAACTGGTAGACCTGCTGCTGCCGGTTGGGGTCATTGCCGATCAGGTCACCCACCCGGTTGAGCAGGCCCCGCTCCTCCGCGAAGACGTAGCTCTTGTCCAGGTCGAGATTGGTCTTGCCGAGCTGCGGCGCCGGCAACCTGACCTCTACGGACTTGCCGTCGGCCGACTGCGTGATCGCCCCCTCGGTGAGGGCCCCGAAGTCCACGTACGCCTCGACGCTGCCCGACCCGACGAACAGGGTGCGCTGGTTGAGCAGCCAGTCCGGCACGTTGCGACGGTCGTTCTGCAGGTCGACGACGACCTGGAAGTTGCCCTCGGCGGCCACGTACCGGCTGAGGTCCCGCATCGACTCCAGCAGCGCCGGCTGACTGCGGTCGGTCTGCTCCTTGCTGAAGGGGTTGCGGAACTCGGGCAGGAGCCCGGTGGTCTGCACACCTAGCAGGATCACCACGGCCAGTGCCGCCGCGCCGAGCACCCAGAGCAGGGCGCGGGCGGCGCCGCCACTGGACGGGGGCGCGGGTGGGGCCTCGGACCGGTCGTCCGCTCGCAGGTCAGTGTCGGAAAAACTGCTGGTGGGCTCGTTGATGTCGCCGTCGCGTGCCATCGCCCTCACCGTCCTTGTTCAGACGCGTTGTCTGTGATGACGGTAAGCCCCCCGTACGACACCCGCTCACCGAGTCACCCGATCGCGTGTTTCCGCAGCTCAGGACGGGTCAGGACCCGGCGGGGACCGGCACCGTCACTCGACCGCTTCGGCGAGCACGAGCACCCGGGCGTGGATCTGGTTGCGCTGTTGCAGTGCGGCGCGCAGGGCCCGGTGCAGGCCGTCCTCCAGGTAGAGGCCCCCGTTCCACTGCACCACGTGCGGGAACAGGTCACCGTAGAAGGTCGAGTCCTCCGCCAGGAGCTTGTCCAGGGCCAGCTCACGCTTGGTGGTGATGAGCTGGTCCAGCCGCAGCGGGCGGGGCGGGATCTCCGCCCACTGCTTGAGAGTCAGGTTGTGTTCCGGGTAGGGACGCCCGTCCCGGACCGCTCTGAAGATCACGACGGCACGCTCCCCTCCCCTACCCGGTTCGTACCACGACGCCGACGCGGGTCGCGGCACGGTACCGCGACCCGCAGCACCGATGTCCGTGCCAGCGTAGCGGCACCCCGCACCCCGCGTTCTGCTCCCCGGCGCCAGTTTCGCCACCGGGAGTCCGGTTCTCAACCGGACGAAACCACCCGTACGGGTCAGCTCCACCGCCCTCGGCGGACCACCTGCTCCACCGGACGCCACCCTCGGCGCAATGAGGGTGACCGATGGTCGGGGGCCCGGTAACCGACAGTGATAGCGCCGATCGGGTGGTACTCCTCCGGCACCCCGAAGGCCTCCCGGTAGGCCTCCCACCGCTGGGGCGGGATGCCGAAGAAGCACGCCCCCAGTCCCTCGTCGACCGCGGTCAGCATCATCAGCAGGGCGGCGAAGCCGGTGTCGATGTACCAGTAGGGCACCGGCCAGCGGTCCGTCGAGCGGTCCGCCCAACCCTTGTCCGCCTCGGCGTACCGCTCCAGGTAGACCGAGCGGTTGGCGTGCGGCACCACGATCAGCGGGGCCCGGCGCATCCCGGTCAGCCAGCGTTCCCGGCCGCCCCCGGCCGGGGTGCTGGCCGCCCAGAAACGCTCCCGGTCCGCCGGTTCCTCCAGCACCAGGAACCCCCAGCCCTGGGAGAATCCCGCCGATGGGGCCCGTACGGCATGGTCCAGCAACCGGTCCACCACGGCCGGGGGAACCGGCCGGTCCGGGTCGTAGTTGCGCACCATCCGGCGACGCCGGACCACCTCCGCGAACTCCACCTGCACTCTCCTCCACGCTGGTCCGGGCGGCGGTCCCTCAGCTGATGGGCTGGATGCCCCAGGTCCCCCGCCAGGTGTCGCCGGGTGCCAGGACGATCAGATCCCGGCCGGAGCGGAAGGCATCCGGCGGGCAGGTCATCGGCTCGACCGCCACCGAACGCCGGAACCGCTCACCGGTCAGGGTGTCACCGGTGTAGACCTGCCACCAGCCGAACTGGGGGTCCGCCCAGATCCGCAACCCGCCGGTCGCCTCCGACCCGCTCAGGGTGACCGCAGAACCGCCGTCGTCGTCCCGGTCCACCTGCCCGAAGGCCAGATCCAGTACGGCGTCGCCGATGCGTCGCGGCTGGGTGTAGTCGTACTCCGTGCCGCTGACCGGGGTCACCCCGACCGGCAGCAACCGGGCGTCCACCACCATCCGGGTCTGCGCGGGCACCTGCAACACGATCTCCTCCACCGGTACCCCGGGCAGTTGCAGGTAGGGATGCACGGAGAAGCCGAAGGGTGCCGGCTGCCCGCCGATGTTGGTCACCTCGTGCTCGGCCCGCAGCCCGTCCGGCCCCACACTCCATCGGGTACGCAGCCGCAGCGGCCACGGATAACCCGGCTGGGGCGGCAGGTCGAACCCGATCGTGATCTCGTCCGGCCGCTGCTCGATCAGGTGCCAGGCGGACCAGTTGACCAGGCCGTGGAGGGCGGTATTGCGCTCCGGCTCAGTGATGTTGAGCTGCAAGGACTGCCCGTCGAAGGTGTAGACCCCGTCCCGGATCCGGTTGGGCCAGGGGGCGAGCACCTGACCGGCGGATCCGGGGCACACCTCGTCGGTGCCGTACCCGTCCAGGTGCTCGACGCCGTCCTGCCGGTAGGCGCGCAGCCCGCCGCCCACCTCGACGATGACCGCCTCGTGTCCGGCGGCGGAGATGGTCCACTGTGCTCCGGAGAGGGGACGCGGCTCGTGGTTATCCATGTCGCCAGACCCTAGCTTCCGGGTACGTCGCCCGCTCACCACGGTCGACGATCATCGCGCTCCCCCGGAGGCCCGGTACCGGGTCAGCGCCGGGAAGGCCACCGCCAGCAGCACCGCCAGCACCGCCGCGGCCAGACCACCGCCCACCCAGGCCACCCCGCTGCCGAAACCGGCCGCCGTGGCCCCGGCCCGCAGGTCACCCAGGCGGGGCCCGCCGGCCACCACGACGGTGTTGACCCCCTGGAGTCGTCCGCGCATCCGGTCCGGGGCGTACACGATCAGCATCGACTGCCGCACCACCGCGCTGACCAGGTCGGCCGCCCCCGCCAGCACCAGCAAGGCGACCATCAGCCAGAGCTGACGGGCCAGCCCGGCCAGGGCCACCGCGATCCCCCAGCCGACGACGGCCAGGACCAGCACCAGTCCCTGCCGACGGACCCGGCCGATCCAGCCGGACAGCAGCCCGGCGAGCAGGGAGCCGATCGCGATGGAGCTGTAGAGCCAGCCCACCGCCGCGCCGCCACCGAACCGCTCGGTCGCGACCTCGGGAAAGAGGGCCCGGGGGAAGGCGAACACCATCGCGATCAGGTCCACCGCGAAGGAGAGCAGCAGCACCGGGGCACCGGCCAGGTAGCGGACTCCGTCGACGATGCTGCGCAGCCCGACCTGCCGGGGAGCACCGTCGGGATCCGGCTCGGGCGGCATCGCGGGCAGCCGCAGGGCGGCCCAGATCAGCGCGACGAACAGCACGGCATCCAGGCCGTAGGCCACCGGCAGGGCGATCCCGAGTTCGAAGGTGGCGAGGATCAGACCGGCGGTCAACGGCCCGAGCACGGAGGTGGCCATCGCCGTGGTGAAGTTCAGGGTGGTGGCCGCGGGCACCAGCTCGGTCGGGACCAGCCGGCCGACCAGGGCGGCGCGGGCCGGGCTGGCGATCGCGAACGACACCGAACTCAGCGCCACCAGGGCCAGCAGCAGCACCGGGCTGCCGACATCCAGCACGGCCTGCGCCAGCAGTCCCAGTACGGACAACCAGAGCAGCACGGACCCACCGAGCAACACCCGACGCCGGTCGAGGGCGTCGGCGACCGCGCCACCCCACAACCCGAAGACCAGCAACGGTACGAAGGCAGCCACCCCGAGCAGCCCCACCCACAGCGAGTCCCGGGTCAGCGCGTACATCTCCACCGGTACGGCTACCGCGGTCAGCTGGTACCCGAACATCGCGATGGCGTTGCCGCTCCACAGCCGCCGGTACGCCGGCACCCGCAGTGGGCGCAGGTCGATCGCCCAGCGGCGCCGCTCGCGCCCCCGGGAGGTGTCGGTCCTGGTCACGGGGCCAGCCGCTCCACTACCCAGCCGGTGTCGGTACGGCGGAACCGCAGCCGGTCGTGCAACCGGCTGGCCCGCCCCTGCCAGAACTCCACCGAGTCGGGGCGTACCCGCAGCCCGCCCCAGTGCTCCGGGGCGGGGATCGGCTCCACCTCGGCGAACCGCTGCGCCGCCGCCCGGTAGGAGTCGTCCAGGGTGGCTCGGTCCGGCAGTACGGACGACTGGGTGCTGGCCCAGGCCCCGAGCTGGGAACCGCGGGGTCGGCTGGCGAAGTAGGCCTCCGTCGCCGCCCGGTCGATCCGTTCCACCGACCCGGCCACGATCACCTGCCGTTGGATGGGAAACCAGGGAAACACCAGGCTGGCGTACGCGTTGGCGGCCACCTCGGTGCCCTTGCGGGAGTGATAGTTGGTGAAGAAGACAAACCCCTCCGGGTCGTACCCCTTGAGCAGCACCGTCCGCCCACTGGGCCGACCGCTGGCGTCGGCCGTGCCCACCACCATGGCGTTCGGCTCCGGCAGCCCGGCGGCGACCGCCTCGGCGAACCAACGATCGAACTGGGTGTGCCAGTCCTCGGCCAGGTCGGCTTCGACCAGCCCCGATCCGGCCGTGTACTCGTTACGCATGTCGACCGGCGGCGGTGTGTCCCCCGTCACGTGTCCTCCCCTGTCCATCCGGCTGATCCGCCCCCGACCAGCCCGTACGGTCAAGTCTCACCCAATCAGCCACGGCCGCCGCACCCGGGGATGTCGTGTGCAGCACATCGACAGTGGGTCGCGTACCCGATTACCAGCAGGCAAGATGTCACGAACACATCCCTGAGGGTCGCCTAAGGCGCTCACCCGGCCGGGGCCGGGTCATCGAGCCCGGGCGGGCGCACCGACCACACACCAGGAGTAGTGAGATGGCCGATTTCAAACCCGGACTCGAAGGCGTCGTAGCGTTCGAAACCGCTATCGCCGAACCCGACCGCGAGGGCGGTGCGCTGCGCTATCGCGGGGTCGACATCGAGGATCTGATCGGCCAGGTCTCCTTCGGCAACGTCTGGGCCCTGCTGGTCGACGGTCGGTTCGGGCCTGGTCTGCCGCCGGCCGAGCCGTTCCCGGTGCCGGTGCACTCCGGTGACATCCGGGTCGATGTGCAGTCCGCCGTGGCGATGCTGGCCCCGTACTGGGGGCTGCAGCAGATGCTCGACATCTCCGACGAGCAGGCCCGCGAGGATCTGGCCCGGGTCTCGGTCACCGCGCTGTCCTTCGTCGCCCAGTCCGCCCGGGGCCTCGGCCTGCCGGCCGTGCCGCAGAAGGAGATCGACAAGGCCTCTACGGTGGTCGAGCGCTTCATGAAGCGGTGGCGCGGGGAGCCCGACCCCCGGCACGTCAAGGCGGTCGACGCGTACTTCATCTCGGCCGCCGAGCACGGCCTGAACGCCTCCACCTTCACCGCCCGGATCGTCGCCTCCACCGGGGCGGACGCCGCCGCCTGCATCTCCTCGGGCATCGGGGCCCTCTCCGGCCCGCTGCACGGCGGAGCGCCCTCGCGGGTGCTCAGCATGCTGGAAGCCGTCGAGCGCAGCGGGGACGCGGAGAGCTACGTCAAGGGCGTCCTGGACCGGGGTGAGCGGCTGATGGGCTTCGGCCACCGGGTGTACCGGGCCGAGGACCCCCGGGCCCGGGTGCTGCGGCGTACCGCCAAGGAGCTGGGGGCACCCCGGTTCGAGGTCGCCGAGGCGCTGGAGAAGGCGGCGCTGACCGAGTTGCAGGCCCGCCGGCCGGACCGGGTGCTGGCCACCAATGTCGAGTTCTGGTCGGCGGTCGTCCTCGACTTCGCCGAGGTTCCGGCGCACATGTTCACCTCCATGTTCACCTGCGCCCGGATGGGTGGTTGGAGCGCCCACATCCTGGAGCAGAAGAAGCTCCAGCGCCTGGTGCGGCCCTCCGCCCGCTACGTCGGTCCGAGCCCCCGCAAGCCGCACGAGGTCGACGGCTGGGACGCCGTCCCGCACGGCGTCTGAGGTGTAAGGAAGGGCCCCTTCTTAACGTTTCCGGTAGAGGAGGGGCCCCCTCTTAACACCCCGTTCCCGGCTTGTGGCACCGCAGAGGCCGTCCGGGTCGTGGGCGGGCGGATCGTCGGCGTATGCCCCGTGGCCGACACCGATGTGGGCCAGGCCACGGGCTGTGGCGGACGACTCACGGTTCGGGGTGAGACGAGCGCCCGGAGGGATACCGGCGGGTGCGAGGATGAAGGCGGCAGTGCCGCCGGAGGGTGCGATCACGCACCCACACGCGCACGTCGATCGGTCCACTCCCACCTGCTCAACCGGGCCCCGACCCATGCGGAAGGATCTTGAAAACCGTGGCTGACGCACCGACCATCCGGATTCCCGACGAGATCAAGCCCGCCGACGGCCGATTCGGCTGCGGGCCGTCCAAGGTCCGTCCGGCGGCGGTCTCCGCGCTCGCCGAGGTGGCCACCAGCTACCTGGGCACCTCGCACCGGCAGAAGACCGTCCGTGACCAGGTGGCCCGGCTGCGCTCCGGCATCGCCGAGTTCTTCTCCCTGCCCGAGGGCTACGAGGTCATCATCGGCAACGGTGGCGCCACCGCCTTCTGGGAGGTGGCGACCTTCGGCCTGATCCGCGACCGGGCCCAGTTCGCCAGCTTCGGCGAGTTCGGGGCCAAGTTCGCCAAGTCCGTCAAGGACGCCCCCTTCCTGGGCGAGCCCACCATCCGCAAGGCGGACGCGGGCAGCGCCCCGACCCTGGTCGCCGAGGCCGGGGTGGACGTCTACGCCACCCCGCACAACGAGACCTCGACCGGTGTCGCCGTACCGATCAACCGGGTGGCCGACGCCGACCCGGGCTCGCTGCTGCTGGTCGACGCCACCTCCGGCGCCGGTGGCCTGGAGGTCAACGTCGGCGAGACCGACGTCTACTACTTCGCCCCGCAGAAGTGCTTCGGCTCCGACGGTGGCCTGTGGCTGGCCCTGATGTCCCCGGCCGCCCTTGAGCGGGCCACCGAGATCAAGGCCTCCGGTCGGTACATCCCCGCCTTCCTGGACCTGGTCACCGCGATCGACAACTCGCGGCTGGAGCAGACCTACAACACCCCGGCGCTGGCCACCGTCTTCCTGGCCGCCGAGCAGACCGACTGGATGAACTCCCAGGGTGGGCTGGCCTGGGCGGCCAAGCGCACGGCCGAGAGCGCCGGAATCGTGTACGGCTGGGCCGAGCGCTCCACCGTGGCCACCCCGTTCGTCACCGACCCGGCGCTGCGGTCCAACGTGGTCGCCACCATCGACTTCGCCGACGGGGTGGACGCCACCGCGATCGCCAAGGCGCTACGCGCCAACGGCATCGTGGACACCGAGCCGTACCGCAAGCTGGGCCGCAACCAGCTGCGCATCGCGCTCTTCCCGGCCGTCGAGCCGGCCGATGTGGAGGCCCTGACCGCCTCCATCGACTACGTGGTCGAGCGGCTCTGACCCGCCGCTGAGACACCGGGCCCGGTCTACCCTGCGCGGTCGGCCGGGCCCGCTACGCTGAACGGACCGGCCGTGCGACCTTCGTACCGTCGGGGTCGAATCGCCCTTTCGGCCCCTGGCGACTGACCGGCCGCACAGCCCTCACCAGCACCGGACAAGGCTGCTCAGCACGAGTTGCCCGGGCGTGGCGTCTCCCACCTGGACCCGGATGGGCGTACCGTGGTCCTCAACGCCCCGGGTGGCCGGCTCGTGGCGTACGGCCAGCGAAGCGGGACGGAGGCAACGCGATGCGCCCAGTACGCTTCGTCGCCCTCTCCGAGGACGGCCAGGCCCTGGTGCTCGCCGACGAGGTCGGGCGGCTGCTCGCCCTGCCCATCGACGAGCGTGTCGCCGGAGTGCTGCACGCCGAGCCGGGTGCACCGACCCTGGCGGTGGCACCGACCACGGCCGATCCGGTTCCCTCCCTGTCCCCTAGGGACATCCAGGCCCGGATCCGTTCCGGCGAGTCCGCCGAGGACGTGGCCCGCATCGCCGGGGTTCCGGTCGACCGGGTGCTCCGCTACGCCGGTCCGGTGCTTCAGGAGCGGGCCATGCTCGCCCAGCATGCCCGGCGTACCCGACTCAAGGGTGCCGACAAGCCGACCCCGCTGGCCGAGGTGGTGAACGGGCGACTCGCCCAGCACGGCATCGACACCGAGAAGATCTCCTGGGACGCCTGGCGTCGCGACGACGGCACCTGGCGGATCGTCGCCACCTGGCCCTCCGGCAAGGCCACCGCCCAGGCGGTCTGGGATCTGGACAAGACCCGCCAGTCGGTCGCGCCGCACGACGACATGGCGCAGTACCTCTGCGCCGAACGCCCCACCCCGATCCTCGGGCAGGAGCCGGCACCTGAGCGGGGCGGTCACGGGCTGCCCGGTCCCTCGCGTGGCGAGCCCACCCGGGGTGGCCACGGGCTGCCGTCACCGGCCGAGTCGGGCCGTGCTGGCCGTGACCCGATCCGCGCCGGTCGGGACGCCCTGCTCGCCTCCCTCGATCGGCCACTCGGCTCTACCTCGGGTCGGGGTCTCGAACCCCGCACCCCGGCCGCGCTGGCCGGCGCCCCGGATTCCCCCCGGCAGCGGGCCGTCTCCGGTGGCGCTGCGGCGTTGCTCGGTGGTGGTCAGGGATCGGCCTTCGACGACGACGCGGACGCGCCGAAGGAGGTGCCGGCCGTACCCTCGCTGGCGGTGCTGCGCCCCCGTCGTACCAACACCCCGTCTGCGGCCGCCGCCGAGTCGACCGAGGCCGGCGGCAAGCCCCGCAAGCGCCTGCCCAGCTGGGACGACGTCCTGTTCGGCACCGGCCCCGCCGCCCGCGAATCCTCCTAACCCCACCCGGGCATCACCTGCACCGCCGGGCGAGCGGACGATCCTGCCGCCAGGCGTGAAACGCCCGCGCTCCCTCACCCCGCGCTCCCTCACCCACCCGTCGAGCCCCGCCGCGCCGATCTTGCACTTTCTGTCCCCGCAAAACGCGCATACCGGGGCGAATCACCGACCAAAAGTGCAAGATCGGCGAGCAGTCGAGGGCGGTGGCGGCGGGCGGGGGTGGGCTAGAGGGGGTGGGTGGTTAGGGGGTGGTAAGTGGGGGGAGGGCCGGGGCGGGTCTGCACCAGGACCAGTTCGGTTACGGGCCAGGGTGGGCCACGGTAGTCGTCCAGGGTGGCGAGGTCGGCGTCCAGGTCGGTGGGGGGCAGTTGGTCGCCGGGGCGGGCGATGGTCAGGTGGGGCCGCAGCGGCTTGTCGTCGCTGGGCACCCCGATCGCGGCCAGTTCGGCGCGGACGGCACCGGCCAAGGTGATCAGGCCGTCGACCTCGCCTCGGACGTCGACCCAGATCACGGTGCTGCGGCCCTGGCCGAACCGACCGCCGCCACCCAGCCGGAGCACAGGCGGCCGGAGCACCGGTGGCCGGAGCAGGGGTGGATCACTGCGGACCGTGGCGACGGCTAGCCGCAGCGCCTGCCGCACGGCGGGCAGCCGGGTGGGGTCTACCTCGCCGAGGAAGGCGAGGGTGAGGTGGGCGCGGTCGGGGTCGACCAGTCGTACCTTCGCCCCGGTGGCTGCCGCCGCGCTGAGCCGCAGCCCGGTGACCGTACGAAACAGGTGTCCGATCGCCTCGGCGGGCGGGTAGACCGCGATGAAGAGTCGCATCGAGGCAGGATGTCAGGCCGCAGGCCCGGCGCCGGGCGTACCCGGGCTAGTGGTGGCGCTGGTGTTGGCCGGGGCGGGCGGCCGGCAGGCGGAGGCCGGCGGCGTCCAGTTCGCCCTCGATCCGGACCCGTTCGAGCTGCCGGTCGATACCGGTCAGCTCTACCAGGTGTTCGGTGATGCCCAGCGCCTGACAGGCCCACCGGAGCCGGTCGTCGTACGCGTCGAGCACGCTGCTGTGCCACACCACGGCCGCGCCGCCCAGCCGGTCCCGGCGCAGGCACCGCAGATCCGCGGCGAGCTGCTCCAAGGGGCGCCGGTCGGGGCTGTCGAGGGCGGCGAGGGTCTCCCCGCCGGCCGTCACCGCCTGATCGAGCTGTCGGATCAGGCGCCGCTCCCGTCGCCGGGTGCGCCGCTGGTCGAAGCCGCAGGTGAAGCGGGCGAGGGCCTCGTCCGTGCAGACCACGAGCGCGATCAGCACCGGTACGAAGACCGCGGCGACCAGGGCCAGGGACAGCAGCAGTAAGCGCAGGACCTCCACCCAACGAAGTTATGCCGCTTCGGAGAGTGACGTCACTGGTTTTCCAGTATCCGACCGCCCGGCCGCTCAGACCTCGGTGACGTAGAAGCGCGGCATCGGCAGGATCCGGAACCGCACTCGGGCACCGTCACGCCGGAGCTGCCAGGCCAGCGCGAGCAGGGCGGTGACCAGGGAGACCAGGCCGCCGGCCCAGATGCTGACACCGGCACCGAAGGTCTCCGCGACCCAGCCGATCAGCGGCGCACCTACCGGGTTGGTGCCGAGGAACACCAGCACCCACAGCGCCATGACCCGGCCCCGAAAGGCCGCGTCGGTGCCGAGTTGGACCCGCTGGTTGGCGGCCTGGGCGAAGTAGACCATGAAGAAGCCGGTCGGCGGCAGCAGCGCCACGACCATCCAGTACGTAGGTGCCAGCCCGACGAGGGTGCCGAAGATCGCGCAGGCGATGGCGGAACCGAGCACCAGCCAGACCGAGGGGCGACTGCGCCGACCGGTACCGGCCAGCGCGCCGATCAGGGCACCGACCGCCAGGGTCGTGCTGAGCAGGCCGAAGGAGGCCGCGCCGGTGTTGAACACGGTCTTCGCCAGCGCCGCCAGGGTGAGCTGGAAGTTGAACAGCGACATCCCGATCACCGACATCACCACCATCGGCAGCAGCAGGTCGGCGCGACGACCGACGTACCGCAGTCCGTCCATCACGGTGGCGGCGGCCCGCTCCTCACGCGGCGGCAGGGGTGCGCGGTGCAGCTCGGAGCTGCGCATCTGCACCACCGTGACCAGGGGTGCGATCGAGCTGAGCGCGGTGACCATGAAGACCGGCCCGACGTCGAAGGCGGCGATGGCCAGGCCGGCGACGGCCGGTCCGACGATGCGGGCCGAGTTGAACACGGCCGCGTTGAGGGAGAGCGCGTTGGGAAGCAGTCGGGTGCCGACCAGTTCGGAGACGAAGGCCTGCCGGACCGGGGTTTCCACCGCGTTGGCCGTACCGAGCAGGGCGGCGAAGACGAAGACGTGCCAGAGCTGCACCAGGCCGGTGACGACCAGCAGGCTCATCGCCAGGGACAGCACGGTCCAGAAGGCGTTGGCGATGAAGAGCAGCATCCGCTTGTCGTACCGGTCGGCCAACCGGCCGGAGATCAGCGTGAGCAGCAGTACGGGGGTGAACTGGAGCGCGACCACCACGCCGAGGGCGGTGGCCGAATCGTCGGAAAGCTCGAGGACCAGCCAGTCCTGGGCGATGAACATCATCCAGACGCCGATCAGTTTGATCAGTTGCCCGGATGCGAATAGCCGGTAGTTGCGGACCTGTAGGGACTGGAACATCGTGCTAAACCGTGCCTGCACTCTCGGTGCGCCTCCTCGCGGTGGTACGCGTCGTCGTCGCCGGACGGCGCGGCGCTACGCACAACCGGTGTGCGGCGTCAGGCGCGAGAGAGTCGCTGGAGGATCTCCGCGGCGTGTTGCAGAGTCTCCCGATCGGTATCGCTCAGCTCGGTCAGCCGGCGGGCCAGCCATTCGTCTCGGACCCGCTCGAACTGGTCGAGCACGTCCTGGCCCCCCGCGGTCACCGCGAGGATCACCTGCCGCCCGTCGGTCGGGTGCGGGGTGCGCTGCACGAGGCCGCGCTCCTCCAGCTTCGCGACGATCTTGGTCATCGTCGGTGGCTGCACCCGTTCGACGTCGGCGAGTTCCCGCGGCGTGAGCGCTCCACCCAGCCGGATGCTGGTGAGCGCGGACAACTGGGTGACCGTGAGGTCACCTACCGGCCGGGCCTGGCGGACCCGCCGGTTGAGCCGGGTGATCGCATCACGCAGCTGATGGGCCAGCTGCGCCGGTGGCATGCTCTGCGCCGTCACCGTCCGCTCCGTCACGATAGTTAGCCTAACTAATGAGCTGCCCGGACCGCAGGGAATATGACCACCCTCACCCCACCGGGCCAGGTGCGGCGAACCCACACCCGGCCCGGACCTGGGATGTCAGAACACCAGCGCCTCGACCGGACCGCGCAGGAAGTACACCACGAACAGTGCCGCCACCCCGTACAGCAACGGGTGGACCTCACGGGCCTTGCCCTTGGCCACCTTGATCACCACGTAGGCGATCAAGCCGCCGCCGATGCCGTTGGAGATCGAGTAGGTGAACGGCATCAGCACGATGGTGAGGAACGCCGGAATGGCGATCTCGTAGTCGGACCAGTCGATGGTCCGGACCGCGGTCATCATCAGGAAGCCGACCACCACCAGGGCTACGGAGGCCGCCTCGAACGGCACGACCACGACCAGCGGGGCCAGGAACATGGCCAGCAGGAACAGCGCCCCGGTGACCAGGTTGGCCACCCCGGTCCGGGCGCCCTCCGCGACACCGGCGGCACTCTCGATGTACGCCGTGTTGCTGGAGACGCTGGCCGCGCCGCCGGCCGCCGCACCGATCGAGTCGACCAGCAGGATCTCCTTGGTCCGCGGCGGAGTGCCCTGCTCGTCGAGCATGCTGCCTTCCTGCCCGACCGCGACCATCGTGCCCATCGTGTCGAAGAAATCCGTGACGAGCAGGGTGAAGATGAACATCACCACGACCAGCCAACCGGCCCGCTCCCAGGAGCCGAGCACGTTGAACTGACCGAGCAGCGACAGGTCCGGCAGGTCGATGGGGTTGCTGGGCAGGGTCGGGACGTTCAGCGACCAGCCATTCGGGTTCGGCTGCCCGTTGACGAAGGACGGGCCGATGTTGCCGACCGCCTCCACGATCATGGCCAGCACGGTGGAGGCGAAGATGCCGATCAGGATCGCACCCCTGACCCGGCGTACCACCAGCACCAGGGTCAGCAGCAGACCCAGCACGAACACCAGGGTCGGCCAGGTGGCCAGCTTGCCGCCGATGCCCAGACCGAGCGGCACGGTGCTGTTCGCCGCGTCCGGGATCCGCCGGACGAAACCGGCGTTGACCAGACCGATGATCGTCAGGAACAGACCGATACCGACCCCGATCGCGGTCTTCATCTGGGTCGGCACCGAGCGGAACACCGCGGTACGCAGGCCGGTCAACACCAGCACCGCGATGATCACACCCTCGATGACCACCAGGCCCATGGCGTCGGCCCAGGTCATCTCCGGCGCGATCTCGTACGCCACCAGGGCGTTGACCCCCAGACCGGCGGCGACGGCCAGCGGGAACCGGCCGACCACGCCCATCAGGATGGTCATCAGACCGGCGACCAGCGCGGTCGCCGCGGCGATCGCCGGAATGGCCAGGGCTTTGCCGTCACCGTCGACGGCGCCACCGATGATCAGCGGGTTGAGCACCACGATGTACGCCATCGTGAAGAAGGTGGCCAGTCCACCCCGTACCTCGCGGCTCATCGTCGAGCCGCGGGCGGTGACCTCGAAGTACCGGTCGAAGCCGTTGCGTGGCCGACTCGGGTCGGGGGGTGTGCTGTTGTCGAGCGGGGCTACTGCCATCAGAAACCTCACAGCGAATGATCAGGTCGTCGCGCGCATCGTCCCAGATGATCGGCCACCCGCAAAGGTCGGTCGCGTACCCTGACCAGGTGCCGAAGCAGCAGCCCAGACCCGAACCACTAGACCCGCCGATGGTTCCGTTCGCGTTGGCCGGCATGGCGGCGTGGGCGGTGGCCGGTCTGGTGCTGCTGTTGTTCCGAGACCGGCTGGCCGCGAGCGGTCACGAGGACTGGCTCTGGATCTGCCTGGCCGGTTTCCTGTGGGGTTTCCCCGGTTTGGCCGTGATGATGCGGCATGACGCCCACCGACGCCGCCGCCGCGCCACCGCCTGAGCGCGGTCGACCGAACCGGCCCGCCTGATCAGGGGTGGCCGTACGGCTCCGGGGGCTCGCTCGACTCGACCGACCCGGGTGCCCGGGACACCGACATCGGCTCCACCTCGCTGTCGTCGTAGATGGCGGGGACCTCCTCCACCGCCGTCTCGGCCTCGACCAGGGTCTCCGAGTGGGCGCCGCAGCCGTGGTCGGTGCTGACCACCCGACCGTCGTCCGGGGCGTAGAAGTTGCCGCAGACCCCGAAGCACTGGCGCAACTGCCCGGCGAGCGGAAGGTAGAAACCGCAGGTGCCGCAGCGGGCGGCGGCCGGAGCGGAGACCGAGATCGGCGCCGAGGGGCCGTGGTCGCCGTCGTACCAGCGCTGGGCCGCCTCGGCCCGCCCCTCCCGGGACAGCACCCGGGGTCGGCCCAGGCCCAACTCCCAGGCGGTCTCCTCGACCGCCGGGTCGTCGGAGAGCAGGTAGCCGGGCGCGAGTCGCTCGTCGTCGGCCGGGGTGGGCAGCAGATCACCGGGGCCGAGATCACCCGGCTTGAGCCGCTCCTGCCAGGGCAACCAGCCCGGTGCCAGCAGCGCATCCGGACCGGGCAGCAGCACGGTCTCGCAGATGGTCACCGTACGGCTGCGCGGCACCCGGGTGACCGTGACCGCCCACCGCCAGCCGCGATACCCGGCCAGCAGGCATTCGAAGTAGTGGGTGACGAGCCGATCGCCCTCGGCGACAGCCTGGAGATGTTCACCGACTTCGGTGGCGTCCACCTCGGTGATGCCGGCACGCGCCACCTCGACGGCGGCGGCGCAGACCTGGTCGAGACGAGCGGCGCGGGCGGAGACAGGCCTGGTCACCCAACCATTGTTCCCCATGGGTGGGTCGGACCGTGAGGCACTCCCCAGAGGTGTTCTCCGAAGGTGGTGCGGCATCCGGGCAGCGGATAGGTCAGGATGGGTGCCATGCCGCTGTCCTCCCACTCCGAGCGGTCCCTCCTGGGGCGGACCGTCGGCACCGGCATCCGTGCCGTTCGACTGCTGCTCCGCGGCTCCCTCAGCGGGGGCCGGTGGGTGACCCGCAGCGCCGCCCGGGCGCGGGCCCGGGGGGCCGGCGGGGAGACCGGCATGGTCCGCATGTTCGATCTGCACGCGGTCTCCTGCGCCGGGGACACCCTGATCGCGATCGGCCTGGCCGGCACGATCTTCTTCAACGTGCCGCTCGGCGAGGCCCGCAGCAAGGTCGCCCTCTACCTGCTGGTGACCATGGTGCCGTTCGCCATGCTCGCCCCGGTGGTCGGTCCGCTGCTCGATCACTTCCGGCACGGCCGCCGGTATGCCCTGGCGACGACCATGCTGGGCCGCGCCTTCCTGGCCTGGATGATCTCGGACTACATCCACGGCTTCGGGCTGTATCCGGCGGCCTTCGGGGTGCTGGCGCTGTCCCGGGCGTACGGGGTGGCCCGCTCCGCCGCCGTCCCCCGGCTGCTGCCCGAAGGGCTGGGCCTGTCCCAGGTCGGCGCACGGGCCAGCGTGTACGGCACGGTCGCCGGTGCCCTGGTCGCGCCGATCGGGCTGGCCGCCTTCTGGTTCGGGGCGCAGTGGCCGTTACGGGTAGCCTCGATCATCTTCCTGGTCGGCATGGTGATCGCCCTGCGGCTACCGCCCAAGGCCGACTCCGAACCGCCGGAGCGGGTACCCCGACCACTGCGGGCCCTCCGGCGAGCCACCGGCGACCGCCCGCTGGGACGGGGCCGCCCCGCCGGCCGTCTGGTGATCTCCAACCTGGTCGGCGCGGCCGTACTCCGTGCCATCTACGGCTTCCTGCTGCTCTTCCTGGCCTTCACCATCAAGGCCGGTGACCTGACCACGGTGCTGTTCGGCCGCGACCTGGGCGACAAGGGAGCGCTGGGCCTGGTCGGCGGGGCGCTGGCGGTCGGGACCTTCCTGGCCACCGCCCTCGGCACCCGGCTGCGCATCCACCGGCCGACCGCCCTCCAGTCCAGCGGCATGGTCATCGTGGCCGGGGTGGGCGTACTCGCCACCCTGTCCTTCACTCTGCCGATGGTCACCCTGCTCTGTGTGGTCGCGGCCATGATGAGCGGCATCGCGAAACTGGCCGTGGACGCCTCGATCCAGGAACGCATCCCGGAACGGCTGCGAGCCAGCTCCTTCGCCCACTCCGAGACCGTGCTGATGCTCGCCTTCGTGGCCGGCGGCGGGCTGGGACTCGTACCCTTCCACGGCCGGGTCGGCATCGCGGTCGCCGCCGGGGTCGGGGTGCTCGCCGCCGTACGCGGGCTGGTGATGGCCCACCGGCTGCGCGCCGAACGGCTCCGTGGCCGCCCGCTGACCGACGAGGAGCTGAAGGCCACCGAGCGGGAGGCCGACGAGCGGGCCGCCAAGGAGCAGGCCGACCGGGACCGCAAGGCCGCCGAGGACAACGCCCCCACCTCCCCCGCTCCCACCCAGGGAGGTACCGCCCCCGAGGAGCCGGACCTGGCACCCCCGGGCTTCCACATCTACCGGCCCTCCTCGGCGGTCACCGGCGGCGAGGACGAGACGCGCAGCAACTCACCCGGGTCGGTCTCGTGACCGACCTGCTCGTGGTCACCGCCGTACCCGCCGAGGCCGAGGCGATCCAGGCCGGCCTGGACGACCCGACGATCGCGGTGGTCCCGGTCGGGGTGGGAGCGGCGGTCGCCGCAGCGGCCACCGGCCGACTGCTGGCCTTCGCCGAGGCCGCCGGTAGGCCGTACCGGGCAGTGATCAGCGCGGGGGTGGCCGGCGGCTTCGCCGACCGGGTGCGGGTCGGCGGGGTGGTCCTCGGCACCCGGGCCGTCGCCGCCGACCTGGGCGCGGAGTCGCCGGACGGTTTCCTCCCGATCGACGAGCTGGGGATGCCGCCCGCCCTGCTCGGCGGCGGCCCCGCCGTGTCCGCCGACCCGGAGCTGCTGACCACCTTGCGTACGGCGTTGCCCTCGGTCATGGTCGGCGCGGTGCTGACGGTCAACACGGTGACCGGCACCGCGGCCAGCACCCAGGCCTTGCGGCAGCGGTACCCGGACGCGGTTGCCGAGGCCATGGAGGGGTACGGGGTGGCCGTCGCCGCCAGTCAGGCCGGGGTCCCCTTCGCCGAACTGCGTACCATCTCGAACCCGATCGGCCCCCGCGACCGGGAGGCCTGGCGCCTGTCCGACGCCCTGGCCGCCCTGACCACCGCCGCCGCCGCGGTTGCCGCCGTCGCTCTACCCTGACCGGGCCGACCAGGGGCGCGGCAGACGAAGCGTGGCCGGCCGACTCCCATCGAGTTGATATCCACAGGCCCGCAGGAAGTCGATGCCACCGAACTCCGCAGTGGCACACACTGCCGGCACGCCCGCGAGACGGGTCTCCTCGGCCAGTCGGGTCACCAGCCGGCGACCGATGCCGAGTAGCCGTAGCCCCGGCGCCACCAACACCCCGTCCAGCACGACCTCACGCCCGTTGCCCCAATCCTCCCCATACAGCAGGCTCAGGCTGCGCAGATGAGCGCGTAGCTCGCCGACGACATCCCCGTCGGGCAGCTCGGCCAGCAGACGCCAGCACCCGTCCGGCACACCCTCGGTGACCCGTCGGATCACCACCGAGTCACGAATCCGCTCCCGCAGGCGCCGCTCGTCCCGACGACCACGATCCAGGTCGTACGTGACCTCGGGTACCCGCAACGGCCACCGGTCGGGCGCAAGCGTGTACGAGTACGCCCACCAAGCCCCCGACCAGTCCTTCAACGTACGGACCTTCCGCACGTCCAGGTGTGCCGGATATCGCCGCCCCGCTTCGTCGCGCCGGGTGTCATCCTGGATCACCTCGCGGCCTGCGTCATCGCATCCGCAGGAAGCGGCGGGATCACCAGCAGCGGGATCACCAGCAGCGGGATCACCGGCGCCGGCAAGTCGCAACCTCCCGCCTGCTGCCCGGATGAGCCGGTGCACGGTCTGGAACCGAGGATCGGTGCACTGCCCGGACTCGATCCGCGCCACGGTTGACTGCGGCACGCCAGACAACCCGGCCAACTCGCGCTGGCTCAGGTCGGCCTGCCGACGCAGCGACCGCAGTATCGAACCCAGATCAGCCAGACCGTCAGCACCCGACTCGTCCCCCATGCCATCGATGCTTCCGCTCCGCCCCAGACCACTCAACCCCGATCGTCCACCTGTGGACAACCCTGTGGATAACCCGGAGGCCGTTGGGGAACGCCTGCACCCAGCAGCGCGCACCGGTCTCCAGCAGCGTGCGTCGGCAGGACCGAGGGTGTCCCCCAGGCCCCCTGTCGAGCTGAACCGTCTGCGCTATCGCCGCAGACTGATCCAGCAGACCCTCAACGACGACCCTCGACACCGGCGCAGCGAAACCATCCCGACGGTGATCATCGACATCCCTGACGCATCGTCGACATCCCTGACCCATCGTCGGCATTCCTGGCGCATCGTCGGCATTCCTGGCGCAGGGGTTGCCAGGACGGGCATCGGGATGGGTGATCCGTTGTTGCTCTCAGCTCGACAGGGGCCGTATCTGACATGGTCCGCCGCGACATGCCCTTCAATCCCCACCGCGTACGCCACGTCTGGACGCCGGCCGCAGGCTCGGCGGACCCGGAGGGCTCAGGGTCGGGTTGTTGCGGCGGTGGGGTGTGACCGGGCAGGGCGCGGCGCCGACCGCCCGGTGGCGGCGGACCGGGCGGGGATACGGTGGGGGCGTGGCGCTCTCGATGGCGATCTCGCCCTGCCCCAACGACACCTTCGTCTTCCACGCCTTGGTGCACGGGCAGGTGCCCGGGGCACCCCCGGTCGAGGTGACCTACGCCGACGTGGACGTGACCAACACCGCCGCCGAGCGGGGCGCCTTCGACCTGGTCAAGGTTAGCTACGCGGCGTTGCCCTGGCTGCTGGACGACTACCACCTGCTGCCCTGCGGCGGCGCGCTGGGACGCGGCTGTGGGCCCCTGGTGCTGACCCGGGCGGATCGCGAGGGCGGCCCGGACCGGACCGACCTGCGCGACGCCACCGTGGCGGTGCCCGGTGACCGGACCACGGCGTACCTGCTCTTCCGGCTCTGGTCGGCTGGGAAAACCCCCCGGCGCATCGAGGTGGTGCCGTTCCACGAGATCATGCCCGGCGTCGCCGCAGGGCGGTACGACGCCGGGCTGGTGATCCACGAGGCCCGCTTCACCTACCCGCGACACGGGCTGACCGCGCTGGTCGACCTGGGCGAGTGGTGGGAAGGCGACACCGGCCTACCCATCCCCCTCGGGGCCATCCTGGCCCGACGCGGGGTGGTGGACCCGCAGCAGGCCGCCGGGTGGATCCGGGAGTCCGTCCGGCAGGCCTGGGCCGACCCGGCGGCCAGCCGGGGGTACGTGCTGGAGCACGCCCAGGAGATGGAGCCCGACGTGGTGGACCGGCACATCGGCCTCTACGTCAACGAGTTCACGGCCGACCTGGGAGAGGCCGGGTTCGCTGCCGTCGAGGCGCTGCTGGGCCGGGCCGCCGACGCCGGGCTGGTGCCTCAGACCTCCAGCTCGCGGGCCACCGCATGGACCAGCTGAGCGATCTTCTGGGCGGTCTTGCGGTCCGGGAAGCGACCCCGGCGCAGGTCCGGCTGCACCTTCGCCTCCAGCACCTTGATCATGTCTTCGACCAGCCCGTGCAGCTCCTCGGCCGGGCGACGGCGCAGCTCCGCCACCGACGGCGGGGCCTCCAGCAGCTTGACCCCCATCGCCTGGGTGCCGCGCCGGCTGTCCACCACACTGAAGTCGATGCGCTGGCCGCCCTTCAGGTCGGTGACACCTGCCGGTAGCGCGGCCTTTGGCAGGAACACGTCGCCACCCTCGTCACTGGTGACGAACCCGTATCCCTTGGTCGCGTCGTACCACTTCACTCGACCCGTAGGCACCTGAGATCCCCTGCTTCGTTTTGAGACGACTACTGCTTCAAGGCTAGCCGGATCATGCCGTCGAGCGCCGCCGGGAATCCGGTGAGATCCGCCAGCACCACCGCCGCGCCAGCGGCCCGCAGTTCATCGGCGGAACAAGGTCCGGTGGTCACTGCGATCCCCGGCACGCCGGCCGCCTCGGCGGCCACCATGTCCGCCACGTGGTCGCCGACATAGTACGTCGCACCGTGCGCCCGCAGCGCCGTCGCCTTCTCCTCGGCGAACAGGTCTCCGGCCAGCTCGTCCACGGCCAGGCCAAGGTGGTTCAGATGCAGCTTGGCCAGCCGGCCGAGCTTGGAGGTGACCACGACCACCCGCCCACCCCGCCGGCGTACCGCGTCCAGGGCCGCCCGCGCGCCGGGCAGCGGCACCGTCGGGGTCATCGCATACGCCGGGTACAGCTCCCGGTAGACCCGGACCGCCTCGTCGACCTGCTCGGGGGGGAACCAGCGGGCGATCTCGGTGCGCAGCGGCGGGCCGAGCCGGGACACCGCCGCCTCGGCATCGACCCGGACCCCGGTCCGCTCGGTCAGCGCGCGGTAGGCCGCGGCGATGCCGGGGCGGGTGTCGAGCAGAGTCATGTCGAGATCGAAGCCGACCGTCAGTGCAGGCATCCTGGAAAGCTACCCGGCCTTCTACCCGGCCCGGTCGTCCGATGGGCGGGAGCACCCCCCGGCGGGCTAGCGTGGAACGACGATGAGCAACTCACTCGCCGACCACCTGCGGGCCCTGCCCGACGACTCCCTCGCCGCGCTGCTGCAACTGCGGCCCGACCTCGTCGTGCCGGTCCCCGCCGACGTCGACGCCCTGGCCATCCGGGCCCAGTCCCGGGTCTCGGTGTCACGGGCCCTGGACGGGCTGGACCAGTTCACCCTTCAGATCATGGACGCCGCCCGGTTGACCCGTTACCCGGCCGAGGGCACCACCTCGGTCGACGGGGTCCTGGCCATGGCCACCGCCGGCCCCAACCCACCCGCACCCACCTCCGTCCGAGCCGCCCTGGACCGGCTGCGGGCGCGACTGCTGGTGTACGGCCCGGACCATCAGTTGCACCTGGTCGGCGGCATCGACGAGATCTCCCCGTACCCGGCGGGGCTGGGCCGACCGGCGGCGGAGCTGGACCCGCGCACGGCCGCCCTCTGCGCGGACCCGGCGAAACTGCGCCGGACCCTGCTGGCCGCGCCCCCGTCGGCGCGGGCGATCCTGGACCGGCTGGCGGCCGGGCCCCCGGTCGGCAGTGTGCCCCCCGGCGCGTTGCAGGCACCGGCCACCGGCAGCGACGACGACCTGCCCCCGGACGAAACCAACGGCGGGGCGCCCACCGGCTCCCCGGTCCGCTGGCTGGTCGACCACCGGCTGCTGGTGCGGGTCGCCGGGGGTAAGGGCGGCACCAGCGGCATGGTCGAGCTGCCCCGGGAGATCGGGCTGCTGCTGCGCCGCGACACCGGGCCGCTGGGTCCGCTGAGCGTCAGCGGGCCGCAGGTGGTCAGCACCCCCCGCGAGCCGAAGGCGGTCGACTCCGCCGGGGCCGGGCAGACCATGGAGGTGGTACGCCACACCGAGGCGCTGCTGGAACAGTTGGCCGCCGAACCGGCCCCGGTGCTGCGCTCCGGCGGGATCGGGGTACGTGATCTGCGGCGGTTGGCCCGGGCCACCGGGCTGGACGAGCCGACGGCGGCGCTGCTGCTGGAGGCGGCGTACGCGGCCGGGCTGGCCGGCGAGGTGGAGCTGCCCGGCAGTGCCAGCCGGTACGGGGCGGACCAGCAGGTGCTACCCACCGCCGGGTACGAGCTGTGGCGGGCCGGTTCCCTGGCCGAACGCTGGGCCCAGGTGGCCCGGGCCTGGCTGATCATGACCCGGCAGGTCGGGCTCATCGGCCAACGCGACGACCGGGACCGACCCATCACGGTCTTCTCCGCCGAGGCGGAACGGGCCGGTACGCCGGCCGCCCGACGGGCGGTGCTCGGCGTGCTCGCCGACCTGGAGCCGGCCGCCGCACCCACCGTCGAGGAGGTGCTGGCGCTGCTCGACTGGCGGGCCCCCCGCCGCAGCCGGGGCCGGGAGGCCGCGCACCGGGAGGTACTCGCCGAGGCGGCCGCCCTGGGGGTGACCGGGCTGGGGGCGCTCACCTCGTACGGGCGGCTGCTGCTGACCGAGGTGACCGACACCGAGGAGCGGGACGGCAGCGACCCCCTGGGGTTGCGCAGCGAGACCGAGGATGCCGGTACGGCGGTGCGGGTGTTGGACGCCCTGCTGCCCGCCCCGGTCGATCACTTCCTGGTGCAGGCCGACCTGACCGTGGTGGTTCCCGGGCCACCGGAGCCGATCCTCGCCGTCGAACTGGAGGCGGTCGCCGAACCCGAGTCGGCCGGTGGCGCGAGCGTGTACCGGGTGACCCCGGGCAGCGTGCGCCGGGCCTTGGACACCGGCCACTCGGCCGAGGAGCTGCATGACCTGTTCCAGCGCCGGTCCCGCACCCCGATACCCCAGGGATTGACCTACCTCATCGACGACATGGCCCGTCGGCACGGCGGGCTGCGGGTCGGCTCTGCCGGGGCGTACCTGCGCAGCGACGACGAGGCCTTGCTAGCCGAACTGCTGGCCGACCGGCGGGTCGAGGAGCTGACCCTGCGCCGCCTGGCACCGACCGTGCTGGTCACCCCGTACCAGACCGGGCGGATGTTGGCGGTGTTGCGGGAGGCCGGTTACGCCCCGGTGGCCGAGGACGCCACCGGCTCGGCGGTGCTGACCCGACCCAAGGTCCGCCGGGCGGCGGCCCGGGTCTCCGTGGGTACCCGGGTCCTCGACCCCCTGGCCACCCCCCGCCTGCCGCTGCCCCGCCTGCTCGGGGTGGTCGAGCAGATCCGCCGGGGGGATGCGGCGGCCCGGGCGGCCCGGCGGGCTCCGGCGGCCGTACGGGGTGCCGCGACCTCGACCGGCCCGGCCCCCGCACGCGGTCACGCCGAGGCCCTGGCCGTCCTCCAGCAGGCGGTACGCGACAAGGCGCTGGTCTGGGTCGGCTATGTCGACGCTCACGGGGCGACCGCGTCGCGGCTGGTCCGACCGGTCTCCCTCGGCGCCGGCTACCTGCGGGCCGAGGACGAACGCACCGAGATGCTGCACACCTTCGCCCTGCATCGGATCACCGCAGCGGTGCTGGAGAAGTGAAACGGGTCAACGGCGGCTGCGGCGCACCGACCCGACGATCGCCACGATCAGCAGCAGCGCGGAACCGGCGCCGGCGGCTTCCCCGACCGAATCCATGAAACCCTGCTGGAGGACCAGCCAGCCGTACAGGAACCAGCCGAACAACAGCGCCGCGAGGACCGCGTACGCCACCACCGTCGCGGTGGATACGGGTTCCGCCGAATCGGCCTTGTCACGCGCAAAGATCAATTCCTGATCAACGGACATCTGCCCTCCCCGTACGGTCGGCATGCCATCCCAGGGTGTCATTGAAGATGGCAACCGGCCAGCAGCACGGCCGACCGGTCCCGGCAGCTTCTACCCGGCGGCGGGTACGCGGAATCCGACGCGGAAGGTCGGCCCGGGCGCGCCGCTCGCCCCCGTTGGCTTCCGTGATGGCGGAAAGCGCCCCCGCTTCCTGGCCCGCCTGATCACGGATCGAACGCACACGCACCGCGCCGACCTGGAAGACGAAGCATCCGGGACCGATGCGACCCGTCTTCCCACCTGCTAAACGCAGCTCGGAAAGGGAAAGGTTGCCGCCCGCGTACGCATTCTTGGCACCGACTTCGACGTGCAACACTGGATGGTCGCCCGGTGGCAGGTCAGCGGCCTACCGTGCCAACCCCATCGGCCGTACGGAGGAGGAGATTCGGCGTGAGCGGTGGACCCCTGATCGTACAGTCGGACAAAACCCTGCTGCTGGAGATCGACCACCCCGACGCCCAGTCCTGCCGGATGGCCATCGCGCCCTTCGCCGAGCTGGAGCGATCCCCCGAGCACGTGCACACCTACCGGTTGACCCCGCTGGGGCTGTGGAACGCCCGCGCCGCCGGCCACGACGCCGAGGGGGTGGTGGACGCCCTGATCAAATACTCCCGCTACCCGGTGCCGCACGCCCTGCTTGTCGACGTGGCCGAGACCATGGACCGCTACGGCCGACTGCAACTCGCCAACGACCCGGTGCACGGCCTGGTGCTGCGCGCCCTGGACCGGGTGGTGCTGATCGAGGTCGCCAAGAGCAAGAAGCTCGCCGGGATGCTCGGCGCCAAACTCGACGACGACACCATCGCGGTGCACCCCTCCGAACGTGGCCGACTAAAGCAGGCCCTGCTCAAGCTGGGTTGGCCGGCGGAGGACCTGGCCGGGTACGTCGACGGGGAGGCGCACCCGATCGAGCTGGCCGAGGCCGGCAAGGACGGGGGTAAGCCGTTCACCCTGCGGTCGTACCAGCGGGAGGCGGTGGAGGCCTTCTGGGCCGGCGGCTCCGGGGTGGTGGTGCTGCCCTGCGGCGCCGGCAAGACCCTGGTCGGTGCGGCGGCGATGGCCGAGGCCAAGGCGACCACCCTGATCCTGGTCACCAACACGGTCGCCGGTCGACAGTGGAAACGGGAACTGATCGCCCGTACCTCGCTGACCGAGGAGGAGATCGGCGAGTACTCCGGCGAGCGCAAGGAGATCCGTCCGGTCACCATCGCCACATACCAGGTGCTGACCTCGCGTCGCGGCGGAACGTTCACCCACCTGGATCTGTTCGGGGCCCGCGACTGGGGCCTGGTCGTCTACGACGAGGTGCACCTGCTGCCCGCGCCGATCTTTCGGTTCACCGCCGACCTCCAGGCCCGCCGTCGGCTCGGGCTGACCGCCACCCTGGTCCGGGAGGACGGCCGGGAGGGCGACGTGTTCAGCCTGATCGGCCCGAAGCGCTACGACGCCCCCTGGAAGGACATCGAGTCGCAGGGCTGGATCGCCCCGGCCCAGTGCACCGAGGTCAGGGTCACCCTGACCGACGCCGAGCGGATGGCGTACGCGACCGCCGAGACCGAGGAACGCTACCGGATGGCGGCCACCGCCCGCACCAAACTGCCGGTGGTGAAGGCCCTGGTGGACCGGCATCCGGAGGAGCAGACCCTGGTCATCGGCGCGTACATCGACCAGCTGCACCAGTTGGGCGAGTACCTGGACGCGCCGATCGTGCAGGGGTCCACCACCAACAAGGAACGCGAGCGGCTGTTCGACGCCTTCCGTTCCGGTGAAATCCGCACCTTGGTGATCTCCAAGGTGGGGAACTTCTCCATCGACCTGCCCGAGGCGGCGGTGGCCATCCAGGTGTCCGGCACCTTCGGCTCCCGGCAGGAGGAGGCGCAACGACTGGGCCGGGTGCTGCGACCGAAGGCCGACGGTCGGCAGGCCCACTTCTACACCGTCGTCTCCCGGGACACCATCGACACCGAGTACGCCGCCCACCGCCAGCGCTTCCTAGCCGAGCAGGGGTACGCGTACACCATCGTCGACGCCGACGACGTCCTCGGCCCGACCCTGCCCTCCTTCGACTGACCCCCGCTTGATCGACTCCATTCCGCCGATATGGCGGTATCGCGGCGGCTCGGATACCACCACATCGGCGGAATGGCGGCAGCCTCCCGCCGTGGGCTCCTGCGAAGGGCCGGCTCGGCCGGTCAGGCGGCTCGGAGTCTGCGTAGGACGTACTGGTTGAGGCTCAGGCCGTCCTCTGCGGCCTGGATGGCGAGTTCCCGGTGCAGACTCTCCCCGACGCGCAGGTTGAACTTGCCCGAATAGCTGCGCTCCGCGAACGGCAGCGGCACCTGCTCACCCTGGTCCTGCATGTCCTCGATCACGTCACGCAACAACTCCTGAAGCCCTTGCAGAGCCTCAACCTGCGAGGGAGCCAGCCAGGACAGCGACGGAAACTCGGCGCAGGTGGCAACGAACTCGCGATCCTCGGCGGACCAGGTGACCCGGTAGGTGTAGTGGGTGATCTCGGGGTGGGCATCGGGTTGCATCACATGGCCTCCTTCTTGTCGATCGCCCTGAGTACCTGCCGGACCTGGTACACCTTCGCCTTGCCTTTGTCGTTCTGGATGTTGACGCGTGGATCTCCCGCCCAGGGCATCTTGAACACCGCATGAGAGGTGCCGGCTTGCCGCGGCTTCCCGAAGTAGTGTTCGCACACCCTATAGAGATCGTTGTAGGCGATGTTCTGCTGACTCTTCCGCATCACCGCAACGAGCTTGTCTATGGAGGGCACAGTTGGGATGGTACTACCAGCGGTACCATGACTCCAGCCAATCACCAAGCCCTCCTGCGACCTGTGGATGCTTGGCGGCGACGGTCCGGTCTGTGGCAGTTCAGCTGTTCCGTCCTCGGCGTGTCGGCCAGCTGGGCTGACACAGCTCGCGGAGGCGGGCAGGGTGACCTACTCGGGAGCGCCGAAGAGGGTTGGTTGCTTCGGCTGGCGAGGGTAGGTAGACCTGATGAGCTTGGGGGCTATCAGTCGGTCGTTGATTCACTTTTCGGTGACGTAGACGCCCTTGCCTTGGTGGCCCTCGACCAGTCCCTCGGCTTGCAGGATAAGCAGCGCTGATCGGACCGGCTCGGCGGAGACGCCGTAGTGCGCGGACATCTCCCGCATCGAGGGCAGCTTCGCGCCGGGGCCATAGACGCCTGATGCGATCTTGTCGCGGATGTCCTGGGCGATGCGTTGGCGATCTGAGATTCGGGGCATGGCAACTCCTGGTAGGCCCCAAGATCCTCCCACGCCAATCCGCGGCCGGCCAAGACTTTGTCTGCTTAGCATGGTTAGTTCTTGCACTTTGCATGCTTTGCATTGTAGGTTGGCCTTCGGACGCCCGGCATCGGATCGCCTGGTAGGCAAGCCGGCCCTTCCCGGTTGGGCATCCAGCACCGCTGGCACGGCTGGCTTCCCCCGCCGGCCGTGCCAGCACCTCACCCATGAGTCCAGAGGACGGCCCTGCTGTCGTACTGCCGATTGAGGCTGCGGTGGTAGGGCAGGGGCGGCCTCCGCCGGCTGTACCACGGCGGAGGCCGCCCTTCCACTTCACGTGACCAGCGGAAGGCGGTCAACCGATGAATCAACAGAGGACAGGCAGCCGACGATGAGCGGGCGTTGGGTGATCCATCTGCCGGTCAGCGCACCCGATCTGGTGCGGGCGCGGCTGTTCGCCCGTACGGTCGCTCGGGTGTTGGCCCGGTTAAGCGGTCGGGTCGAGCCGGGCGGGGTGACCGTGTCGGCCGAGGACCAGCAGGGCGTACGCCATTGGGTTTTCTGTGACCGGCGGCTGCCCGGAGGCGGGCGGTGTGTGCTGGCGGCGGAGCATGATGCGCCGTGTTCCGCTCGGCCGGTGCGGGCGGTTCGGTGTGCGCGGCGGCGGATCTAGAGGATGCGGGTGACCTGCTCGGCGGCGGCTACCGTGTCCCGGTCGGCGGGGTCCAGGTTGGCGCAGAGCAGCACCGAGGCACCGGCCGACAGGGGCGCTAGCAGCCATTTCAGCGGCAGGTCGTGCTCGGCGACGTCGACCAGCAGGCGGTCACCTACCTGCAGGTCCCAGGTTGCGGCCAGCTCCCGCGCCAGCCCGCCCCACTGGTGGTAGGTGGTGCCGTCCGGGCTGACCGGGTCGGTGGCGTGCAGCAGGGGGCGGTCGGTCGGGGCGGCGCCGTGCCGCAGCACCTCGGTCGACCAGTCGAGCCAGCCGGTCGGCACCTCGGTCAGCGGTTCCGGGCCGGTGCCGACCAGGTAGCGGTGCAGCCCGTCGGGTACCTCCTCCAGCCAGTCGTCCAGCCGTTCCGGGCTGACCAGGACCGCGTCGTACGGTCGGTCGCCGCCGGGCTCAAGCACCGGCAACCCGGCGGTGGCGCGCGGCCGGAACGACACCTCCAGCCCGACCGCCCAGGCACCGAGCAGAACCGCGGCCGTACGCCAGTGCGGTGGCAGCAGTACGGCCACCCGACTGCCCGGCCCCAGGCCGCAGCCGTCCCGCAGCAGCCCGGCGGCCCGCGCCGACCAGTCGCCCAACTCGGCGGCGGTGACCTGCTGGCGCTGCCCGGTCCGGTGATCGAGGTAGGTGATCAGCGGCTGGTCCCGCTCGGCGAGACCGACGGCGGACAGTACGGGCAGCGTGGCAGACATACCGCACTTCCTACTCTTACCGCCCCGACCTGTCCAGGCTGCCCCGCCTTGCCTCGCGTTAATAGGGGGCCCTTCCTATACACGAGGCGTTAACAAGGTGCCCTTCCTTACTCCGGGAGCGGAGGACCGACGTCGAGCAGCGGAGCGAGCAGGTCGCCGTGCTCGTCGAGCCGACTCAGCACCTCACCGGCAATGTACGGCCGCGACGAGGGCCGTTTACCGGCCGCACCGACGGCGACCTCGTCCCAGGTCAGCGGGGTGGAGACGGACGGCACCGGCTGGGCGCGCAGGGAGTACGGCGCGACCGTGGTCTTGGCGGCGTTGTTCTGGCTCCAGTCGATGAAGATCTTGCCGGGTCGCAGGTTCTTCGCCATCTTCGACACGATCAGGTTCGGGTGTTCGCGTTCCAGGTCCTGGGCGATCCGCCGGGCGTAGGCCGAGACCTCCTCGGCGGACTGGGTGCCGGCGATCGGGCAGCTCAGTTGCATGCCCTTCTTGCCGGAGGTCTTCGGGTAGGCCTCCACCCCGTCGGCGGCCAGCCGGTCGCGCAGCAGCAGCGCCACCTGGCAGCACTGCTTGAGGGCGGCCGGGGCACCCGGGTCCAGGTCGACCACCATCAGGTCGGGGTGTTCGCCGATCTTCCACTGGGGAGTGTGCAGTTCCAGGGCGGCCAGGTTGGCCAGCCAGACCAGGGTGGGCAGGTCGTCGGCGACCACGTAGTCGATGGTCTCCCGGCCCTTGCTGGATCCGGGGGCGGGCAGGTTCTCGGTGCGTACCCAGGAGGGGGTGGCGGCCGGGGCGTTCTTCTCGAAGAAGGAGTTGCCCTCGACCCCGTTGGGGTAGCGGATCCGGGTCAGCGCCCGGTCGGCCAGGTGCGGCAGCAGCACCGGGGCGACCCGGGTGTAGTAGTCGATCACCTCCCCCTTGGTGAAGCCGGCCTGGGGGTAGAGGACCTTGTCCAGATTGGACAGCTCCAGGGTGCGGCCCTGCACCTCGACCCGGAACCGGTCAGTTGGCATCGTCGACCTCCTCGGCCGGTTTGTCCGGCCGCAGCCGCAGGATTCGGGGGAACCGCAGCCGTCCGTCCGGGGTGCGCTGGCCGTACTTCACCTCCACGACCACCTGGGGGGTTACCCAGATGGCGCCCCGGGCATCCTCGCGGGGCACCCCGGCGGCGAAGGGTGAGGCGGGGGTGCGCAGGGGCTCCAACTCGCGCAGCAGTTGCTTTTCGATCGCCGCGCCGATGCCGCCGCCGACCCGACCCCGGTAGGTGAGGCGTCCATCGGCACCGGGCACCCCGACCAGCAGGCCGCCGATCTTGCGAGCCCCGGGCCGCCAGCCGCCGATCACGAAGTCGCCGGTCACCTCCAGTTTGACCTTCACCCAGTCCGTCGAGCGCACCCCGGGCCGGTAGGTCGAGTCGACCCGCTTGGCCATCACCCCCTCCAGGCCGTGCTCACCGGCGGCGGAGTAGGTGGCCGGGCCGTCGGAGAAGACCGGTGGGACCGCCCACCGCGCCGCCCCCAACCCCAGGTCGTCTAGGGCTTCCCGACGGCGGGCGTACGGCCAGCCGGTCAGGTCCTCCCCCTGGAACCGGAGCAGGTCGAAGATCATGTACGTGACCGGGACGGTGGCCGCCAGCCGGGCCGCCTTGGCCGGATTCCGCACATGCATCCTCTCCGCAAGTGCGGTGAATGAGGGGCGTCCGGCCGGGTCGAAGAGGACCACCTCGCCGTCCAGCAGGGCGTCGTCGACCTGCTCGGCCAGGGTGATCAGTTCCGGGTAGGCGGTGGTGATCTCCACTCCGGAGCGGGCGTAGAGATGCTGCCGACCAGCGGAGATGTCCGCCAGGGCGCGTACGCCGTCCCACTTGAACTCGTACGCCCAGCCGGCACCGACCGGGAGTTGCCCGGTCATCGCGAGCATCGGCTTGAGCGGCGCGCCGGGCACGATCCGACTGTAGTAGCCAGCCGAACACCTCGCGTCACGTTCGCTTCAGTGCGAGCATGGTCGATACCGGCGAAGGGAGTACGGGATGCGGGCCATCTGGAAGGGCGCCGTGTCGTTCGGCCTGGTCTCGATCGGGGTGAAGCTGTACTCCGCCACCGAGGAGAAGGACATCCGGTTCCACCAGGTGCACCGGGAAGACGGCGGGCGGATCCGGTACAAGCGCACCTGTCAGGTCTGCGGCGAGGAGGTCAGCTACGACGACATCGCCAAGGGCTACGACATCGGTGGCGGGGAGATGGTCATCCTCACCGATTCCGACTTCGCCGAGCTGCCGTTGAGCACCTCGCACGCGATCGACGTGCTGGAGTTCGTACCGGCCGAGCAGGTGGATCCGATCCTTTACAACAAGGCGTACTTCCTGGAGCCGGAGGGCACGGCCACCAAGCCGTACCTGCTGCTGCGCGACGCCCTGACCGACTCGGAGCGGGTGGCGATCGTGAAGGTGGCGCTGCGTCAACGGGAGCAGTTGGCCACCCTGCGGGTCCGCGACGGCGTACTGCTGTTGAACACCATGCTCTGGCCGGATGAGATCCGGAAGCCGGACTTCGGCTTCCTCGACGAGGATCTGAAGATCCGCCCCCCGGAGTTGGCGATGGCCACCTCCCTGATCGACTCGATGGCCGGTGACTTCCACCCGGACGAGTTCACCGACGACTACCGGACGGCGTTGCAGGAGGTCATCGACGCCAAGGTGGAAGGCCGTGAGGTGGTGCAGCCGGAGGAGGTCGAGGAGGCTCCGGCCGCCGCGGTCGACCTGATGGCCGCCCTGAAGGCCTCGGTCGAGCGGGCCCGGGCGGCCCGGGGCGAGCCCCCGGCCGGGGGTGGTGCCGGCGAGCCGACCCCGATCACCTCGGCGCGTTCGGCCCAGCAGAAGAAGGCGGCGGCCAAGGCCCCGGAGAAGAAGGCCGCCACCAAGAAGGCCGCCCCGAAGAAGGCCGAGACCGCCAAGAAGTCCGAGGGTACGAAGAAGGCGGCCCCCAAGGCGGAGAAGAAGGCCGCCAAGAAGGCCGCTCCGAAGAAGGCCACTCGCAAGACCGCCTGATCTCACTCCACCCGCTACGGATCGGTGATTTGTGCGGCCCGGCGGTCCCACAGCCGCCCCAAGGGCCCTCTGTCGTCCCACTGGTCACCATCGACGGTCGGAGCCGCGCCGGTGACCAGGTACCGTGTGTCGGCGACGGCGTCCGTGGCCGGACGCATCCACCTCTGCGCAGGGAGTCGAGGACGTGAGCGAGCACGCGGGCGAGAGCAAGGCACGGCGGCGGTTGGCCGAGCAGTTGGCCGAACAGAAGGCGGCCGAGGCCAAACGGCGCAGGCAGGCCTGGGCCGGTGCGTTCGCGGCGGTGGCCGTGGTCGCGGTGCTGATCACCGTGTTCGTGATGATCGGCCAGCGCGGCGACGACGCCCCCGATCAGGTGGCCGGTGAGCCGTCGGCCGCGCCGACACAGGGTGCGCCCCAGGACGCGCCACCCACTCCGCAGTTGCCGGAGGGGGCCGACCCGGCGCTGGGCACCCAGCCGGAGGCCAAGGCCGGCGAGGGCAAGCTCGACAAGCTCACCGTCACCCCGCTGATCGAGGGCACCGGCCCGAAGGTCGAGGCGGGCCAGTCGATCACCGTCAACTACATCGGGGTGTTCTACGAGACCGGTGAGGAGTTCGACTCCTCCTGGAGCCGGGGTGAGCCGGCCACCTTCCCGATCGGTGTCGGCCAGGTCATCGAGGGCTGGGACCGGGGCCTGGTCGGCGTGACCGTGGGCAGCCGGGTGCAGCTCGACATCCCGGCCGAGCAGGCGTACGGCGACGGCGCCGGCGGCCGCCCGGGTGGCCCCCTCCGCTTCGTGGTCGACGTCCTCGCCGCCCAGTAACCACCCCACCCACCCACCCCGTGGAGTCGATCGGGTTCACCGCTCGACAGGCCTGAGGGGTGGGTGGGGCAGGATGGGTGTGTGACGGTGGGTGCGGTGGTTTTCGACCTGGACGGCGTGATCGTTGATTCCGAGCCGGTCTGGGAGGAAGTGCGGCGGGGGTATGTCGCCGCGCACGACGGGACCTGGCAGGCGGACACCCAGCGGCGGCTGATGGGGATGAGCACCGGGGAGTGGGCCCGGTATCTCAGCGGGGAACTGGGCGTACGGCGTACCGCCGAGCAGGTCGCCGCCGAGGTGGTCGAGGAGATGGCCCAGCGGTACGCCCAGCGCGTACCGGTGATCGACGGGGCCGACCAGGTGGTGCGCCGACTGGCCGCGCGGTGGCCGCTGGGGCTGGCGAGTTCCTCACCGACCCGGCTGATCGCGGCGGCGCTGGCCGCCACCGACCTGACGGACGAGTTCCGGGCCACCCTGTCGACCGAGCAGACCGAGCGCGGCAAACCGGCACCGGACGTCTACCTGGCCGTGGCCGGGCTGCTCGGAGTGGATCCGGCGGACTGTGTGGCCGTGGAGGATTCCTCCAACGGGGTGCGGTCGGCCGCCGCGGCGGGAATGACCGTGGTGGCGGTGCCGCACGGGGCGTACCCGCTGGACCCGGACGCGCAGCAGTTGGCGGCCGTCGTGCTGGGTTCGATCGACGAGCTGACCCCGCAGGTCGTGGAGCGGCTGGCCTGAACCGCCTCCGCCCGGCCACCGGCCCGCCTACGCCAGGTGCTGCATCCCGGCGGGGTGGTCTGCGTGTACGCCGACGACGGTGGCGACGAGGTGACCCTGCCGATCAGGCCGTTGATGGTGCCGAACGCCCGCTGGCAGTTCGTGCTGGTCTACACCCTGCCGAAGGCGGCGAAGGCGCAGGCGGTGGTGGATGTCGCGGCGGCCGCCGCGCAGGGCGGCATCCGGGTGGGCGAGGAGGCGGGCCTGCCCCTGCACCGCTATCCGCTGGCGGCTACCGCCGCGGCTCATCAGGCGGTGGAGGACGCGACCGTGGGCAAGGTGCTGATCAGCACCACCGGGTAGCGGGGCGTTTCCGGGCGGGTTTCTCCATCAGCGGGACAGATGCGAACAACTCTCGCAATACTGGCTTTGCGGGTAACCCTCGCAAAAACGGGCGGCCCCGGCGCGGTGCGAACGCCGGGGCCGCCCACCAGGAGAGTGGTCTACGCGAGCCCGCTATCCCTAACGGCGATGATGCGCCCAGATGTGTTACGGCGTGGCCGGTTCCGGCACATCACCCCTACGAGTGGGTAACCCGGCGGTGTCGCGGACACCGGGGGCAACCCTGCGTACATTCGTGCGGGTGAGCATTTCCTGGGCGGACTCGTACGTCGGGCAACTGCGCGCCCTGGCCGGCGACCGGACCCTGATGTTCGTCGGCGCCCGTGCCGTGGTGCGCGACAACTCGGCGCGGATCCTGCTGATCCGCCGGTCGGACAACGGGCAGTGGGCGCTGCCGGCCGGGGCGATGGAGTTGGGCGAGTCGATCGCCGACTGCGCCGTACGGGAAGTCCGTGAGGAGACCGGACTGCGCGCCCTGCGGGTCAGCGCCTTCGCCCTCTACACCGGCGCGGACCGCACCCACACCAACATGTACGGCCACACGTACCAGATCTTCACCACGGCCTTCCGGGTCGAGGAGTGGGACGGCCAACTGGTCCGGATGACCGACGAGACGACCGACGCCGGGTTCTTCCCCCGCGAGGCCTTGCCGCAACCCCTGTCCGCCAGCGTCCAGGAGACCCTCGCCGACCTGGACGTCTTCGAGCAGACCAACCGCCTGATCCTCAAGTAGGTACCGGGGATCACCACCGCTTTCGTCACGCAGAACTGACCCGCCGGTCAACGCCGACCTGGCGGTCGCTGCCGGTCTGGCGGTCAGTGCTCGCTCGGCGGTCAGTGCCGGCCTTCGGCGAACTCCTCGACGATCTTGGCGCAGAAGGCCGGCAGATCGTCGGGCTTACGGCTGCTGACCAGCCCGTTGTCGGTGACGACCTCCTCGTCGACCCAGTCCGCCCCGGCGTTCACCAGGTCGGTACGCAGGCTGGGCCAACTGGTCAGCCGACGACCTCGCACCACGTCGGCCTCCACCAGGGTCCACGGGCCGTGGCAGATCACCCCCACCGGCTTACCCGCCTCGAAGAACGACCGGACGAAACGCACCGCGTCCGGATCGGTACGCAGGAAGTCCGGGTTGGCCACCCCGCCGGGCAGCACCAACGCGTCGTACCGGCCGGGGTCCGCGTCCGCGGCGCTCACATCGACCTCGTACGTCTGCGAGGGGTCCAGGTGTTGGAAGCTGGTGATCTTCCCGGGCTTGAGTGACACCAGTTCGGCGGTGGCACCGGCCTGCTCGACGGCCTGGCGCGGCTGGACGTACTCGACCTCCTCCACACCGTCGGTGGCCAGGAAGGCGACTCGCTTGCCCTGCAATGTGACTGCCATGTTGCTTCTCCTCTCCGGGGTTAGCAGAATCCGTTCCCGACCCGGGCGCACCGAAACGCGCCGCCGAGGTGGTCCCGGCCGCACCCCACCTGCTCCGGGCTACAGGTTTGACCCTGCCGGGCAGGGGGATCCGCCGGCATGGCACGAGCAGCAGCGGAACAGCTCCGGCTCGCCGAGGTGGTGCAGAGCTGGCTCGGGCGCCCGGTCCTGGTACTCGGGGACGCCATGCTCGACGAATGGCGGTTCGCCGACTCGGACCGGCTGTGCCGAGAAGCTCCGGCGCCCGTCCTCACTCTGCGCCGCCGTATCTCCGCGGCGGGCGGGGCGGCCAACACCGCGGTCAACATCGCCGCCCTGGGCGGCCGGTCCGTGCTGGTGGCACCCGTCGGCGCCGATGTGGCCGGCGACGAACTGCACGACTGCCTGGACCGGGCCGGGGTCTGGGACCGTACCGTCAGCCAGCCCGGCCGGCACACCCCGGTCAAGCGCCGGATGCTGGCCGGGGACCAGATCCTGCTGCGCGAGGACTCCGGTGACCCCGACGACCCCCTCAGCGAGGAGGGGGTGCACCAGCTGCTCACCGCCCTGGACTGCGCCACCCGGGAGTTGCAGGCCGCCGCCGGTGGCGAGGCCCCCACCCTGGTGGTCTGCGACTACGGCCTGGGGGCCCTGCCCACCCGGGTACGCACCTGGCTGGTAGCCCACCGGGACCGGTACGCCACTGTCGCCCTCGACGCGCACGACCTGGTCGACTGGCGGGGTCTGGCCCCTACCGTGGTGACCCCCAGTTTCGCGGAGGCCACCCGACTGCTCGCCCGCGCCGGTGGCGAGGCGGGCGCCCGTGGCGCCGGTGAGCTGCAACTGGAGCATCCGGAGGTGGACTCGAACGAGGGCCCCTCCGAGCTGACCGTGGGCACCTCGCCGGTCGGGACGGGCGCACGGCGCACCGAGGGGCCGACCGGTGAGCCCACCCCGGGGGAGGGCCGGGTGGCGATGACCCATGACGGGCTCAGCGTCACCGGCACCGGGGTAACCGTGAACACCGACGCGGGAGCCGGGGTGGACCGGGCGGTACTGGCCGAGTCCCGGCTGGCCGAACTGCGGGCGCACACCGGGGCGGCCGTGGTCGCGGTGACCCTGGACACCGAGGGGGCGGTGGTCGGGGGCGCCGACGGGCAGCCCAGCCGCAGCCACAGCACACCCGTACCGGCCAGCCACACCGTCGGGGCCGGGGACGCCTACCTGGCGGCCATGACCCTGGCGTTGGCCGCCGAGGCCCCGCTGTCCACCGCCGCCCAGCTGGCCCAACTAGCCGCCACCAGCACGGTCTCCGGCACCGGCACCTGCGTGTGTCGCCGCGAGGATCTGCTGACCGCCCTCGGGCAACCGGCCCTCGACGGGACCGGACGGCAGGTGCTGGTCGGCACCGAAGGACTGGACGCCGTCGTCGCCGAGCACCGCCGCGCCGGCCGGTCGGTCGTCTTCACCAACGGCTGCTTCGACGTGCTGCACCGGGGACATGTGCGCTACCTGGAACAGGCCAAGGCCCTCGGTGACCTGCTGGTCGTGGCGGTCAACTCCGACGGCAGCGTACGCCGACTCAAGGGACCCGACCGTCCGGTGAACCCGGTGGAGGACCGCACCGCCCTGCTGGCCGCGCTGTCCTGTGTGGACCATGTGGTGGTCTTCGAGGAGGACTCCCCGACCGCCCTGATCGAGGCGATCCGGCCGGATGTCTACGTCAAGGGCGGCGACTACCCGCCCGAGCTGGTGCCGGAGGCACCGCTGGTGCAGCGGCTGGGCGGGCAGGTCCGCACCCTCGGCTACGTACCGGACCGGTCCACCTCCGCGATCATCGACCGGATCCGGGCGTACGGCCAGGAGGGGTCTTCGGAGGTGGGGCTCGACCTCGACGCGCCTTCGGCGCAGGCCCTGGGGGCGGTGGCCCCTGAGCCGGTGGGGCAGGAGAACCCACCGGCTACCGGTGCTACCGCGCCGCCGATGACCGGCAAGGCGCCGTGAACCGACCGTTGGACCCCGGCGCCCCTGCCGACTTCCGGGCCGAACGGCTGCTGGACGTGCTGATCCCGACGAAGGACCGGCCCACCGAACTGGCCGTCACCCTCTCCGGGCTGGCCGCCCAACAGGGGGTGCCGGGGTTCGGGGTGGTGGTCAGCGACCAGTCCGACGACCAGCCCGGGTACGCCCATCCGGCGGCGGCCACCATGGTCCGGGCCCTGCGGTACCGGGGCCATCCGGTGCTGCTGACCCGCCGACTGCCCCGCCGGGGCCTGGCCGAACACCGCGCCTTCCTGCTCGCCGCCTCCGCCGCCCGGTACGTGCTCTGCCTGGACGACGACGTCTGGTTGGAACCGGGCACCCTGCACCGCCTGGTCACCGCGATCGAGGAGTTGGGCTGCGGGTTCGTCGGCAACGGGGTGCACGGACTGTCCTACCTGCACGACGTACGGCCGCAGACCCACCGGCACTACCAGGAGTGGAGCGACCGACCGGTGCCGGAACGCATCGGGCCGGACACCCCGGAGTGGGACCGGGCCCAGATCCATTCGGCCGCCAACCTGCTGCATGTGACCGAGGCGTTGGCGCTGCCGCCGGGCGGCTGGCGGGCGTACCGGATCTCCTGGATCGGCGGCTGTGTGCTGTACGACCGGGCCAAGCTGGTCGACTGCGGCGGTTTCGACTTCTGGCGGCGGGTGCCCCCGCGTCACCAGGGCGAGGATGTCGCCGCCCAACTGGCCGTGCTGGCGCGCCACGGCGGCGCCGGGGTCCTGCCCAGCGGCGCCTACCACCTGGAGTCCCCGACCACGGTCACCGACCGCGACGTGGAGGCCTGGGAGGTCGTCCTGACCGAGGAGCCGGGGTGTTAAGCGGGGACCCCTGCTCTACCGCAGGCGTTAACAAGGGGCCCTTCCTTACTCGAAGAGCAGTTCCCGGGCGGCTTCCAGGACTTCGACCGTCGGCACGTCGGTGACGAAGGAGTCGCGGTGCGGGCACTCGCCGTCGCCCGGACGGTGGGGGTAGATGCCCGGGGTGCAGTCCACCCCGCAGACCGGGCAGTGCACCGTCCACGAGGTGATCGGCCGGTGCCGGGCCCGCAGCGGGATGGCCGTGGTGATCAGGTTGCCTACCCAGAAGATGCCGACCGTCGGGGTGCCCACGGCGGCGGCCAGGTGCAGCGGGCCGGTGTCGTTGGAGATCACCAGCTCGCAGTCGGCGTAGCAGCCGGCCAACCCGCCCAGACTCAGCGTGCCGACCTGGGGCCGCAGGGGCACCCGGGCCGCCGCGACCACCTGATCGACCACCTCCTGCTCGGCCGGGGTGCCGGTGACCAGCACCTCGTACCCGTCCTGGTGCAGGGTCCGGCCGATCTCGGCGAACCGCTCGGCGGGCCAGCGGCGGCGGGTGTCCGTGGCCCCCGGATGCAACACCACCCGGGGCCGATCCGCCTCCCCGAGCACCGACCGGGCCTCGGCCCGGTCGGCCTCGGTTACCGCCAGGGACGGGATGATGGTGGTCGCCGGGGCGCCGACCAGCGCCACCGTCTCCAGGTAGCGGATCACCTCGGGCTGGTAGTAGTCGTAGCGCAGCCAACGGTCCAGCGGTGGGGCGTCCTCGGCCCGCAGACCGGCGCTGACCCGGGCACCGAGGGCGGCCACCAGGGGGTTGGAGTTGGCGCCCCCGCCGTGCAGTTGCAGCGCCAGGTCGAAACGCTCGGTGCGGGCGGCGGCCAGGAAGTCGACCATGCCGGCCTCGGCCTCGCCGGAGCCCGCCGTCCGGATCCCCGGCGCGGGCGGCACCACCAGCACCCGATCCACCGGGCCGGGCCGGTCGCGCCAGAGCTGCGCGTGCCACGGCGCACCGAGCAGCACAATCTCCGCCTGCGGGTACGCCGACCGCAGGGCCGTCAACGCCGGCAGGACGAAGATGAAGTCACCCAGGGCGTTGGCCCGCAGCACGGCGATCCGGGCCACCTCGGGGACCCATCCGGCGGCCGGTGTGATCAGGGCCGGGGCCACCACGGTCCGGGCTACCGGTCGGCTTCGTCGCTGGCGACGTCCGGGTGGTGCAGCTCCCGGTCGGCGGCCGGGTCGATGCCGCTGGACGGGCTGCCGGAACGCGGCCCGGTGCGGCCGACCGTGATCGTACGAGGGCTGGGGCGGCTGGGTCGGGGCAACCGTACCCGGAGCAGACCGTGATCCATCACCGCGTCGATCGCGTCCGGGTCCACCCGGGCCGGCAACTGCACCCGATAGTCGAAGCCCCGGGTCTCGAAGCCACCGGAGATCCCGTGATCGGCGTTGACCTCGGCCTCGGTCCGGGCGCGGACGCACAACTCCCGGTCGTCCACCTCCACGGCGACCTCCTCGGGAGCGACACCGGGCAGCCGAACGACCACCTCCCAGCCGTCCGGGGTCTCCCCCAACTCCACCTCAGGCGGCCCCGGTCGGCCACCGACCAGCCGACTCAACTCGGTACGCAGGGACTGCAACTCGCCCAGCGGGTCCCAGCCCTGCTGCCCACCCCGCCAACTCCGTCCCGGTCCGGTCATCGCACGTCTCCCATCCGTCGACTACTTGGACGACCGCAGCGAACTCGGCGCGTCGAGGTGGGCGTCCCGGTCCACCCCGACACCTAGCCGGTCGACCAGTTCCCCACCGAGCCAGGCGCTGATGCCGAGGATGCCGAGCGCCACCACCTCGATGGCGATCAGCGCACCACCGGCGGCCCGGGAGTCGGCGTTGAGGCGTACCACCCAGACCGCGGCGAAGAGCAGGACCACCGCCACGTTGGCGGCGGCGTGGGTGAGTCCCACCCGCTTGGCCCGCGTACCGGTCGGGATGGCCAGCAGGTCGAACGCTCCCGCCGCCGCGGCCAGCAGGCCACCGATCAGGCCGACCGTGATGTTCCAGTACGCCACCTCGCCGAGGAAGTCCGGCCCACCGGCGGTGTCGATGATGTCGAACAGCACCGCCGTCACGAACAGGGCGGCCGGGAACATCACCAGCATGGGATGGACAGGATGACCCAGAACCTTGAGTCGGCTTTCCATCTCCGGCCTCCACTGCGGTCACTGACCGGCGTGCTGTCGCCGCGTTGGTGGGCGGTACCCCGGTCACTTGGGGACAAACATGACGACGGGCACGCCGCACCTACTGCGGCGGCACCGTCGTCATGGTCAACGCTGCGAAGGGTGGGCAGTGACGGTTCGTGCCGCTGTGGGCTGGACCCTGTCCTGGCTCCGCCCCACCTGGTACACCCTGAGGCGACTCTCCGAGGTGAGGGCTGTTCGGTGGCGGGCCTGGACCCGGTCGTCCAACCGGCTGGATGAGGCGGTCGCGTCTCGGGGTGCGGACCATCCTAGGGACCGGTGGCGGTGTGGTTGATCTCGAAAACGGCGAAGCCCAGGTCGGTGACCTGGGCTTCGTTCCGAGCCGCCTGACGGAATCGAACCGTCGACCTACGCATTACGAGTGCGTCGCTCTAGCCGACTGAGCTAAGGCGGCAACGATGGCCTAGTGTACGGCACGCGCCGACGACCGGCGGAGCGGGATTGGCCGGGTCGGCGTACCGGACAGCCCGGCCCTTCCGGCGCAGCAGGGCTGACACCTCGCCCGCTACGCTGCGATGGATGGCCGACGATCACACCCCTCGCGACGAGCCGGTCGACAGCCCGCCGGAGGGCACCCCAACACCCCCGGACGAGCCGGCAGCCACCGGTCGGGCCGCTCCCCTGGGACCGTACGCCGAGGAGGCGGCCGGTGGGCGGGCGGCGCGGCGGCCGCGCAGCACCGATCCGCTGGAGTTGGGGTTCACCCCCCGCAAGCCGGTGCCGTGGCTCGCGCCGCTGCTGCTGATCAGCACCGGTCTGCGTACCCTGCTGGCGATGTTGTTCGGGGCGTACCTGGACAAACGGGAGTTGCAGAAGGCCCTGGACTCGGAGATCGCCAAGCAGGTGGGGCCGGACGGCGGGCTCTGGCTGGATTATGTCGCCGACCTGGGTGACGGGTTCAACGCCACCTACTCGGTCGCCTACCTGCTAGCCCAGCCGGAGCTGACGGTGGACGGGCACCGGCTGCCTCGGGCGCAGACCCTGGTGATGGGCGGGGACCAGGTGTACCCCTCGGCCGCCTACGAGGCGTACGAGGATCGGTGCAAGGGGCCGTACCAGGCCGCGCTGCCGACCACCCCGCCGGAGCAGCCGACGGTCTTCGCGGTGCCCGGCAACCATGACTGGTACGACGGACTGACCGCCTTTCTGCGGCTGTTCGTCCGTACCCGGGACCGGCATTTCGGTGGCTGGCGTACCGGGCAGTCCCGGTCCTATTTCGCCGCCGAACTGCCTGCGGACTGGTGGCTGTTCGGCCTGGACGACCAGTCCGGTTCGTATGTCGATGATCCGCAGCTGACCTACTTCGACGCGGTGGCCGCGAAGCTGGGCCCGCAGAGCAAGGTGATCCTGGCGGTGCCGGCTCCGGCCTGGGTCAAGGCGGTGGACAACCCGTCGGCGTACGACTCGATCGACTACTTCATCCGGACCATCATCGCGCCGACCGGGGCCCGGGTCCGGGTGTTGATCTCCGGTGACCTGCACCATTACGCCCGGTACACCGGCCCGGACGACCGCCAGTTGATCACCTGCGGCAGCGGGGGCGCCTACCTCTACCCCACCCACAAGCTGCCCGAGCAGATCGAGGTGCCGCCGCGCGACACCCTGGCCCGGCGGTCCAGCCCTTCCCGGTCGTACGCCCTGGCCGCCCGTTACCCCGACGCGGCCCGCTCCCGGCGCTACGGCTGGGGGATCTTCGGTCGGTTGCCCCTGCGCAACCCCGGCTTCGCCACCCTGCTCGGCGTCCTGCAGACCCTGCTGATGCTCTCCATGGCCGGGGTGGCCGATTTCCGGGTCCTGGCCTCCGAGCAGCGGCTGTTCAGCGTGCCCCTGGTGCTGATGGTGCTGGTGACCGTGCTGGCGGCGGCCCTGTTCGCCAAGCCGCCCAGCACCACCGGTGAGCGCAACCTGCGGCACTGGGTCCTCGGTGTCGCGCACGGGCTGGCCCAGGTCGGGCTGGGAGCGGTGGGTACCTGGGTCTGGTTGGCCCTGCCCTTCCACAACTGGTCCTGGCCGTTGCCGGCGGCTGCGGCGGCGGTGCTCTACCTGCCGGTGATCGGTCTGGTGGCCAGTCAACTGGTGGCGTTGTACCTGCTGATCGCCAGCGCTTTCGGGGTGAACGTCAACGAGTTGTTCGCCGGCCAGGGCATCGAGGACGCCAAGGGCTTCGTCCGGATGCGCATCGACCCGGACGGCACCCTGACCCTCTACCCCATCGTGGTCGACCGGGTGGCCCGCCGGTGGCAGGTCAACCCTGACCACTCCCCGGAGGCCTCCTGGCTGACCCCCACCACCGACCTCAAACCTCGCCTGGCCGAACCGCCGGTCCACCTGACCTGACCCGGGAGTGAGCAGCCCGGCGACTCACTCGCAGATCCGCCAGTTGCCCTCCTCCTTGACCAGGGGGTAGACCCGGCTGGTGGCGCCACCCTCGGCCGGGGTGTAGCGGACGGTCGCGGTGCCGGTGACCAGACCGTTCTGGTTGGAGACGCTCAGCCCGACGATCTTGTGTCCGGTCAGGTCCGGCTCGGTGGCCTGCTGCTGCGTGAAGTCCGCCTCGCTGACCTGGTCCCGGATCCGGGTGCAGAGCTGCTGGTAGGCGGTCGGATAGTCGCGTTCCACCAGCGCACCGGCGAAGGTGTTCACTGTGGAGCGGACCGGTCCGGTGGCGTCCATCGCCACCCGGTAGATCAGGAAGGCGCCGAGCGCGCCACCAGAGCAACAGAGGGCGAGCACCACACCCAACACGATGAACAGTGTCCGCTTGGACTTCTTCGGCGGCGCCACGGCCGGCTGATATGCCATGCGGGCAGGGTAGGAAACCCGGACAAGCCCAAGATCGCAGGGTACGGGCAGGTCGGGCATCCAGGTCGATAAATCACCCTGCAAGCAGCTCGGAGGGTCTCCGGCCGGTCACTCCCCCTGCGGCGACAGACCCGGCTCTGCGGCGGAAGGCCTTTCGTCGTACGCGATGCGGGGGCGACAGACCTCGGCCAGCGAGCACCGTTTGACCGCCCCGTCGCTGAGCTGCCGGACGGTGACGGTCTCGCTCGGCGGATGCCGGGACACGACCTTGCCCAGACCGGAGGGGGTCTCGACCCGCTGCCCGCTCGTGGGGTAGGTGCCGCTCGTGGCGTACAGGGGGTGCTCGTACTTGAGGCAGCACATCAGACGCCCGCAGGCACCGGAGATGCGCAACGGGTTCAGCGGCAGGTCCTGGTCCTTGGCCATCCGGATGGTCACCGGCTCGAAGTCGTTGAGGAAGGTGGCGCAGCAGAGGTCACGCCCGCAGGAGCCGATGCCGCCCTGCACCCGGGCCGAGTCGCGGGCGGAGAGTTGGCGCAGCTCCACTCGACAGTGCAGGGTCGCCCCGAGATCGCGCACCAGGGAGCGGAAGTCCACCCGGTGCGGGGCGGTGAAGTAGATGGTGCTGCGCTCCCCACGGTCGTCGCCCTTGCTGAAGACGTGGTCGATCGCCACCACCTTCATCGGCAGCCCGTGGGCACGGATCAGCCGCTTGGCCGCCACCTTCGCCTCGGCCTTGCGTCGCCGCAGGTCCTCGTCTCGCCGCAGGTCCTCCTCCTGCGCCAGCCCGGCGAGCTTGGGGAAACCGTCAGTGTCCTCGGTGACCCACTGCGCGGCCCAGACACACTCCGCGACCTCGGGACCGTCGTCCGTGGGCACCAGCACCTTGTCGCCGACCTGGGGGCGCAGGTCACCCGGATCGAGGTAGTAGAGGCGGCCGTAGCGCTGGAAGCTGACCGCACAGAGCATGCCCATGCTGTCACCCTACGACGTCACAGCGTGCTCCTGCTGCGTACGCGAGTCGGCATCAGCCGCAAGGGAGGCGGTACCCGGGCGGTCGGCACGACCAGCCGGTCGGCCGCCGACCCTGTTCACCAGCCGATACGGGTCGATCGGGTGCCCGGGGCAGGTCCGTTGTCCGGGCGGAACCGGGAGCTCTCCTGCCGCCAGGGTGATTCGGCCAGGCTCGGTGCCCACTGCCGCAGCAGGGTCTCCGCACCGTCGTAGGCCACGCAGAGCACCGCCAGCACCCGGGCGGCGATCTCGGCGGCACCGGCCTCCCCCGAGGACAAGGGTCCAGAGTGGGAGGGGGCCCGACCCGGTGCGGTGGCCGCCAGGACCGCCACCGCCTCAGCGGAACCGATCACCTCGGCCAGGGTGCGGGCGACCGCGAGACGGCTGCCCTCCACCCAGTCGGCCAGGGCGTCGGCGTAGCCGGCGGTCGCCTCCAACCGCCCGACCAGACTCTCCGGGCCCTCGTCGAGATGGCGCAGCAGCGTCGCCCGGGACTGACCGTACGCCGCAGCGGCCGACCCGGACCAGAGCAACGGATCGGTGAGGGCGGCGCTGGCATTGTCGTACCCGTGGATGTGTCGGCGCACCGCGTGCCCGGCACCGGCCAGCGGGGCGGGCCGAAGGCCCATGAAGCTGCGCAGGGCCTCCCCCGGCAGCACCTGCATCCGCCGCAGCAGCGGCCAGAGCCGGTGTCCCTCGGGGGCACCGGCGGCCAGCAGGGTGTCCACCCGGCGCAGCAGGTCCAGGCCGGGCTCGGCGAGCCGGTCCAGGGCGTCCATCACCCCTCCCGGACCACTCGACGGGCGACCAGGGAGTCGGTCTCGGCATAGCGGTTGGCGGCCTGGCGCAGGGCGTCCGCCGTGTCGGCCAGCTTCGCGGCGGCGGCCCGGGCCTCCCGGGCCCGGTCGCCGGTCGCGGCCGTCCACTGCCGGTGCAGGGCCCGCCCGATCTCGCCCGGCCGACCGGGGGCGTCGGCGCCGAAGACCGCCTGCGTGGGGTCGGCGGCCGTGATCGACCGGGAGAGGGCGCTCAGGCTGGCGCTCGCCTCGTCCAGCCGGGCGGCCAGGGCGCGGAGGTTGTCCATCTCAGGCCCCCGCCAGCGGCCGGTAGGCGGTGAAGGTCTCGTTGTGCAGTTTCTCCCGGGCCCACTGGGCGGCGTCGGCCGCGGCGGTGACCGCCGCCCGCACCGAAGCGGCCACATCCCGGGGGGCCCGGTGGTGCAGGGGGCCGAGGAAGCGTACGTCCGTGATCCGGCCGCTGGCGGTCACCACCACCTCGACCAGGCCGTCCGGGGACCGGACGGTGACCTCGACCGTCGCCACGGCCCGGTCGAACTCGGCCTGGAGGGACTCGATCCGGCGGTAGCGCCGTACCGCCTCCTCGATCCACGCCTCGTCGATCTCGCCCCGCGGCATCAGCGGACTCCTCCCCGGCTGTCTCACTCTGGGTGCCGCCGCCGTCACCACGGCACACCGGACCGTACCGCACCTCAATTGCGCGTGTCGATGCCTGTGGATAACGGTCCGGCCGACAGGACCTGGCCGGGTGTCAGCCCTTCCACAGGGAGAGCATCATGGCCTCGACGGCGATCCGGGGCTTGACGTTCGCCTCGATCGCGGTGCGGCACGCCAGCACGGCTTCCAGCCGGCGCAGCGCCCCTTCCGCCTGCCAGGTACGCGCCCCGGCATCGGCCAACTCGACCGTGTCGGTGTGCACCGGCGCCACCGGCGCCCCCAGCGCCATGGTCAAGGCGTCCCGGTAGAAGGCGGCCAGGTCGACCAGCGCCCGGTCCAGCGCGTCCCGCTGGGCCCGGGTGGCCCGTGACTTCTGCCGCCGTTCCAGGTCCTTGAGCTGACCGGCGGAACCCCGGGCCGCGCCGGCCGCACCCCGGCCGGTACCCCCCGCACCCAGGGCGGTCTCCAGGGCGGCCCGCTCCGCGGCGTCGACCTCCACGACCGCAGCCTCGGCTTCGGCCTCGGCCGCCTCGATCAGCGCGGCGGCCGCGTCGAAGGCCGCACCCACGCTGGTCAGTCGGCGGGGTACCGCGAGCACCGCCTCCCGCCGAGCCCGGGCCTGGGGGTCGCCGGCCAGTCGCCGGGCCCTACCGACATGCCCCTGGGTGGCCGCCGCCGCCCACCGGGCCACCTCGGGCGCGATCCCGTCCCGACGCACCAGCACCTCGGCCACCGCCTCCGCCGCCGGCTGCACCAGGGGTACGACCCGACAGCGGGACCGGATGGTCACCGAGATGTCGTCCGGGTGGGTGGAGGGGGTGCAGAGCAGGAAGACCGTCCGGGGCGGCGGTTCCTCCACCGCCTTGAGCAGGGCGTTGCCGGCCGCCTCGGTCAACCGGTCGGCGTCCTCGATGATCACGACCTGCCACCGGCCACCGGAGGGGGTGCTGGAGGCGCGCAGCACCAGCGCCCGCATCTCGCTGACCCCGATGGAGAGCCCGTCCGGCACCACCAGTCGCACGTCGGCGTGGGTGCCGGCCAGGGTGGTGTGGCACCCGGGGCACCGCCCGCACCCGGTGCCCTGCTCGCACTGCAGGGCGGCCGCGAAGGCCCGCGCCGCTACCGACCGACCCGAGCCGGGAGGCCCGGTGAAGATCCAGGCGTGGGTCATGCCGGCGCCGGGATCGGGCCCGCTGACCTCCGGCTCCTGATCGCCCCGGGGGGCGCGCAGCACCTCGGCTGCGGCGGCGGCAGCCCGGCGTAAGGTGTCCACCGCCTCGTCCTGCCCGACCAGGTCGGCGAAGGCGTCCGGCATCAGGTCCGCTCCGTGGTCACCAGCTCCGTTGGGGATAACTCGGGCTGCACCGAGGTGTCCGGGCCACTGGCCGGCCCCGGGTGGTCCAGGTCATCGGAGGCGAGCAGTTCCGCCACCCGATCGGCGACCCGCTCGGAGATCTCCTCGGCCGAGTGCCCGGCGTCGAGCACAAGGTAGCGCTTGGGGTCGGCGGCGGCCAGGTCCAGGAAGGCGTACCGGACCCGCTCGTGGAAGGCCAGCGACTCGGCCTCCAGCCGGTCGACCGTCTGGCTGCGCTCGGCCACCCGGGACAGCCCGGTGCGGGGGTCGATGTCCAGCAGCACCACCAGGTCGGGCTTGAGCCCACCGGTGGCCCAGGAGGAGAGCCAGGAGAGTTCGTCGACCGGCAGGGTACGCCCGGCACCCTGGTACGCCAGGGAGGAGTCGACATACCGGTCACTGATCACGACGGCACCCCGGGACAGGGCGGGCCGGACCACGGTGGCCACGTGATGGGCCCGGTCGGCGGCGTAGAGCAGGGCCTCGGCGCGCGGGGAGGGTGCCTCGTCGTCGACCCCGTTGTCCAGCACCAGGGAGCGGATCCGGGTGCCGACCGCGGTGGCGCCCGGTTCCCGGGTGACCACCACGTCCCGGCCCTCGGCCTGCAGCCGCTCGGCCAGGTGGGCCAACTGGGTCGACTTGCCGGCGCCCTCGCCGCCCTCGAAGACCACGAACAGCCCGGCCGCGACGAAGGGCTCCGCCGGCATCAGCGGACGGCCCCGGATCGAACCCCACAGGTCGGCCAGGACGGGAACGCCCTTCTTGTCGTCCATCTGGCCGAAGGCGCTGATCCCGGCGAAGATCCCGGCCGCCCCGGCGGCCAGCAGCAGCAGGCGGGTGGCGGAGATCGAGATGCCCAGGTCGGCGATCACCAGTTGGCGGGAGCCACCGACACCGGCGAGCAGGCTGCCCAGTGCGATGGCCAGGATCAGCACCAGCCGGGTGCCGATCTGCACCACGGCGAAGACCCGGCCGCGTACCTCGTCGGCGACCTCGCCACCGAGCAGGGTGGTGCCGGAGAGGAAGGCCATTCCGGCGCCGGCGCCGACCAGGACCGCGCCGACCAGGGCCATGGACAGGTGGATGGCGAAGGCCAGGGTCATCACCGAGGCGCTGGCCAGCACGATGCTCATGCCGAACCAGCGACGCCGGGACATGTCCCGCACGATCATCGGGCCCAGCCCGATGCCGATCGCCAGGCCGAAGAAGATCGCCCCGAAGAGCAGGGAGAAGGCGGCGTCACCTGCACCGAGGGAGTTGGCGAAGAACCGGGAGGTACCGATCACGATGCCGCCGCCGGCGAAGGCACCGAAGATGCCCAGCACCAGGCCACGGACCAGCGGCGTCTTCCCGATGTACCGCCAGCCCTCGTTGAACTGGCGCAGCATGCTCTGCTCGGACTGTTCCTGCCGCTGGCGCTGTCCCTGGCTGATCTCCTTGATGCCGAAGGCGACGACCAGGGCGGTGGCCAGCCGGGAGAGCGCGTTGAACCAGAGCGCGAGTTGGGCCGGCTCGGCCCAGGAGGGCATCTCGCCGCCGGTGGCGCCCCGGACTATGCCGTCGAGCGAGGCGAGCACGATCGCGGCGAAGATCGGCGTCAGGCCGTACGTGGTGATCAGGGTGAGCTGGTTGGCGGTCTCCAGCCGGGCGCGCGGGATGAGGTTCGGTACGGCCGCTTCCTTGGCCGGGATCCAGAGCAGGGTGACCGTCTCGATCAGGAAGGTGGCGATGGCCGCCCAACTGACCACCCGGGCACCGCTGGCGCCGGTCAGCGCGTACAGCGGGATGGAGGCGAACAGTACGAACCGCAGCAGGTCGCAGATGACCATGGTCCAGCGCCGGTCGAACCGGTCGGCGAACACCCCGGCGATCGGGCCGAGCAGCAACGCGGGCAGCAGTCGAATGGCGATCACGCCACCGAAGGCCGCCCCCTTGGCGGTGCTCCCCTCCACCTGGGCGGCGGCGAAGATGCTGGTGGCGAGCAGACCGAGCCAGTCACCGAAGGAGGCCGCGCTGAGCACGATCCAGAGCCGGCGGAAGGGCCGGATGCGCAGTACGGAGCGGATGGCGGGGTAACCGGTCAGGTCGGCCTGGCCGGTAGTGCCGCCGGATCGACTCTGACCGCTGGGCTGGTCCGCGGACGGCGACACGCCGGACGACTCGCCGTTGAACTGGCTTTCGATGGCCGTACCTCCACGTGCCGGCCCATCGCTGGGCACCCCCGGTGGAACACTCTAGACCTGCGGGGACCCACCCCCGTCACGCCTCGCCTTGCCTGCCGAGCCTAGGCCGCGGTTGCCGAACGGTGTTGAGCAGGCAGGACGCGAGGGTGTTTCGCATTCACCGTTTCACAGTTAGCGTGCACACGTGGCCACCGACAGCGAGAATCTGCGCCACCGACTGGACCGGGCGACCCGGCACCTCGATCCCCCGTACGCGGTGGTCGACCTGGCCGCCTTCGACACGAACTCCGCCGCCCTGGTCGCCCGGGCCGGCGGCAAGCCGCTGCGGATCGCCAGCAAGTCCCTGCGCAGCCGGGAACTGATCGCCCGGGCCCTGGGCCGTACCGGCTGGCAGGGGGTGATGGCGTTCACCCTGCCCGAGGCGATCTGGCTGGTGCGGACCGGAATCACGGACGACGCGCTGGTGGCGTACCCCACTGTCGACCGGGGGGCCCTCGCCGAACTAGCGGCCGATCCGGTGCTGGCCGCCGCCGTCACCCTGATGGTCGACGACCCCGATCAGCTGGACTTCTACGACGCGGTGCGGTCGTCGGGTAACCGGCCTGAGCTGCGGCTCTGCCTGGATCTGGACGCCTCCTGGCGGCTGCTGGGCGGCCGGGTGCACGTCGGGGTACGCCGCTCACCGGTGCACAGCGCCCAGGCCGCCGGCCGGTTGGCCGCCACGATCGCCGCCCGGCCCGGCTTCCGGCTGGTCGGCCTGATGTCGTACGAGGCACAGATCGCCGGGGTAGGCGATGCGCCACCCGGGCAGGCGGCGCTCGGCCCGGTGATCCGGCTGGCCCAGCGCGGGTCGTACCGCGAGCTGCTGGCCCGCCGGGCTGCGGCGGTGGCCGCCGTACACGACCACGCTGACCTGGAGTTCGTCAACGGCGGCGGCACCGGCAGCGTGGCCGCGACCAGCGCCGATCCCGCGGTCACCGAGGTCACCGCGGGATCGGGGCTGTACGGGCCGACGTTGTTCGACGGTTATCGGGCCTGGCGTCCCACCCCGGCGGCCTTCTTCGCCTGCGCGGTGGTCCGGCGGCCGGCACCCGGGCTGGCCACCGTGCTCGGCGGCGGCTGGATAGCCTCCGGTTCGGCCAGCCGCAGCCGACTGCCCCGACCCTGGCTGCCCACCGGACTCACCCTGGTCGGCACCGAGGGTGCCGGTGAGGTGCAGACCCCGGTGGCCGGTGACCCGGCCGACCGGCTGCGCCTCGGCGACCGGGTCTGGTTCCGCCACGCGAAGTCCGGTGAGCTGTGCGAGAGGGTGAACGAACTGCACCTGGTGGAGGGGGACCAGGTGGTGGCCACCGTGCCGACCTACCGGGGCGAGGGCCACGCCTTCCTGTGATCCGGGCTGGTTCCGGACCGACCTGCCGCCAGGCTGGGCCGGTGTGGCCGGGCCGGGGCGGCGAAAGCGGGGCCGGGGCGGCGAGTGCTCAGACGGGTTGGGCGGTCGTCTCCGTGGAGTCGACGATCTGGTCGTCGGCCGGCTTCGCGGGCTGCACGACCGGCCGGTGCCCGGTGTCGCCCCGGGCGTCCACCTGACGGTGCAGGTAGTCGCGGATGAGGGCCTTGGCCTCGGCCAGGACCCGATCGTCGCCGTCGGACCTGCGCCGGAAGGCGAGCTTGATCAGCGCGTCGGCCACCTCCACCGCGATTTCCAGATGGAAACGCAGCTCGGGCACGCCGGCGAGGCCGAAGCGTTCGGTGAGCACCCGGGCCAACTGGTCGGCGATCACCCCGTTGTTGTCCCGCTGCTCATCGAGCAGATGCAGGTCGACCACGTCGCCGAAGTGCAGGGTACGGAAGCCGGGAACGGTGCGGTGCATCGTGATGTACTCGTCGATGCTGGCGTCGACCCCGTCCCACCAGTGGGTCAGATCGTCCGAGGCGAAACGCTCGTCGAGCCGCTGGAGGTACGCCTCCATCGTGCGCAGGGTCAGCGCCTGCACGATCGCCCGCTTGTCCGGGAAGAACTGATAGACCGACCCGATCGCCACCTCTGCCCGCTCGGCGAGCAGGGTCGTGGTCAGCCCCTCGTACCCCACTTCGTCGACGAGTTCGGCGCAAGCGTCCAGCATCCGCTGGACCCGCGCGACACTACGACCCTGCACCGGAACCCGGCGCAGCGGCCCGGTCGTGGCGGCTGAAGTGGACACTCGCCACCCCCTCTCGACGGATGAACATATCTACACGTCACCAGTTCGTGACTACCGGTACAACGAGCGAATCTCGATTGCGGTGTTTACCAGGAACAACGTTCCTGATATGAACGCCATTCATATTCATCTGAAGGAGCGCCGATGCCCCGAAGCAGCGCCGCCGACGCCAGCACCTGGTCAAACTGGGCGGGAAACCAGCACAGCGCGACAACCGCCGTCCTGCGTCCCACCACTATCGCGGAGGTTGTCGAGCAGGTCCGCTCCGCCGCCGAGGCCGGTGCCCGGATTCGCCCGGTCGGCAGCGGTCACTCCTTCACCCCCGTCGCGGTCGGCGACGGCAGCCGGATGGACCTGGCCGAACTCGCCATCGACGTACGTGTGGACATCGATCGGCGCCTCGTCACCGTACCGGCCGGGATGACCCTGCGGCAGCTCAACTCGCTACTCGCCGACCATCAGTTGGCGCTGCCCAATCTCGGTGACATCGACGCCCAGACGGTGGCCGGGGCGATCTCCACCGGCACCCACGGCACCGGTGCGGGGTACGGCGGACTGGCCACCTTCGTGGCGGCCCTGACCCTGGTCACCGGCACCGGTGAGGTCCTGCACTGCTCTGCCGAGGAGCACCCCGAGGTGTTCGACGCGGCCCGGATCTCCCTCGGCGCCCTCGGGGTACTGGTCGAGGTGACCCTGCGCTGTGTGGAGGCCTTCGTACTGCGGGCCCACGAACGCCCGGCCGCCCTGGACACCGTGCTGGCCAACCTGCCCGACCTGGTCGGCAGCCACGACCACGTCGAGTTCTTCTGGTTCCCGTACAGCCGCCGGGTGCAACTCAAGGTCAACGACCGGGTGCCCGCCGACGACCGGCCCCTGCCCCGCTGGCGCGGCTGGCTGGACGACGACTTCCTGGCCAACACGGTCTTCGCCGGGGCCTGCCGGCTGGGCCGGGCGGTGCCGGCCCTGGCCCCGACGATCAGCGCCCTCTCCGCCCGAGCCCTCAGCGAACGCATCTACACCGGCCGCTCCGACGCGGTCTTCTGCAGCCCCCGCCGGGTCCGCTTCGTGGAGATGGAGTACGCCCTACCCCGCGAGGCCCTGCCCGAGGCGCTGCACGCCCTCCGCCGGATCATCGACCGGCTGCCGTTCCGGGTGCTCTTCCCGGTCGAGGTGCGCTTCACCGCCGCCGACGACATCTGGCTGTCCCACTCGTACGGCCGGGAATCGGCGTACGTGGCCCTGCACCAGTACCTCGGCATGCCCTACGAGCCGTACTTCCGCGCCTTCGAACAGGTGGCGACGGAGCTGGGCGGCCGTCCGCACTGGGGCAAACTCCACTGGCGCGAGGCCGACTCCCTGGCCGAGGCCTACCCCCGCTGGCAGGACTTCCACCGCATCCGCACCCACCTGGACCCCCACCGCCTCTTCACCACCCCCTACCTAGCCGCGCTCCTAGCCTGAAGCCAACGTGAATCTTGGTACGAAACCGCCCGCCGAGGGGCACTTTCGTACCAAGATTTCCGGCGCGGTTACTCGGGGCGCGCGGAGGTGGCCTTTTTGGGGGCGGCTTTCTTGGGGGCGGCCTTGGTGGCCTTGGTGGCGGCAGCCTTGGTGGCCTTTGCTGCCGTGGCCTTGGTGGTCTTGGCCGCAGTGGACTTGGCCGCAGTGGTCTTGGTGGCCTTTGTGGCTTTGGTGGCCTTTGCTGCGGTGGACTTGGTGGTTTTCTTGGTGGCCTTCTTGGGGGCAGGGCCCTTTGCTCGCTTCTCGGCGAGCATCTCGGAGGCTTCCTCCAGGGTCAGTGCCTCCGGAGTCTGACCGCGCCGCAGGGAGGCGTTGGTCTCCCCGTCGGTGACGTACGGGCCGAACCGGCCGTCCTTGATGACCAGCGGCTTCTCGGTCAGCGGGTCGGCGCCCATCTCCCGCAGGGGCGGAGCGGCGGCCCGCCGCTGCCGGGTCTTCGGGGTGTTGAGCAGAGTCAGCGCCTCGTCCAGGGTGACCGTGAACATCTGGTCTTCCGAGTCCAGCGAACGGAACTCGTCGCCACGCTTGACGTACGGGCCGAAGCGGCCGTTGTTGGCGAACACCTCGGCGCCGTCCGGTGCCACCCCGACCAGGCGGGGCAGGCTGAGCAGCTTGAGGGCCTCGTCGAGGGTCAGCGAATCCGGCGACTGCGAGCGCAGCAGGGAGGACTTGCGTTCCCCGCTGGCCACGTACGGGCCGAAGCGGCCGGACTTGAGCAGGATCGGCTCCCCGGTGGCCGGGTCGTCGCCGAGCTTGCGCTCGCCCCCGCCGCCGAGGAACAGCTCGTGCACCTTCTCCGGGGTCAACTCGTCCGGGGCCAGGCCCTCGGGGATGGGCGCCCGGTCGCCCGGGGTGCCGCCCTCCTCGCCCTCCGCCTTCGGCGCGGGCTGCTCGCCGGGCAGTGCCCGTTGCAGGTACGGCCCGAACCGGCCAACCCGCACCACGACCTCGCGGCCTTCCTCGTCGGTGAACAGCGGGATCGAGTTGACGCTGCGGGCGTCGATCTCGCTGAGGTTCTCGGTGACCAGCTTCTTCAGCCCACCGGAACGGGCGATGTCCTGGTCACCGGCGCCGTTGGTGGTGCCGAAGTAGAAGGCGGTGAGGAAGTCGACCGCCGCGTGGTCACCACCGGCGATCTCGTCCAGCTCGTTCTCCATGCTGGCCGTGAAGTCGTAGTCGATCAGGCGGGGGTAGTGCCGCTCCATCAGCCCGATCACCGCGAAGGCCAGGAAGGACGGGATCATCGCCTGGCCGCGCTTGACGACGTACCCCCGGTCCTGGATGGTCTGCATGATCGAGGCGTAGGTGGAGGGACGCCCGATGCCCAACTCCTCCAGGGCCTTGACCAGCGACGCCTCCGTGTAGCGGGAGGGTGGCTGGGTGTGGTGGCCCTGGGCGGCCAGCTCGTCGGCGGTCAGCGGCTGGTCCTTGACCAGGTTGGGCAGCCGACGCTCGGCGTCCTCTGCCTCGGCGTTCTCGTCGTCGCTGGACTCGACGTAGGCCCGCAGGAAGCCCGGGTCGGTGATGGTCTTGCCGGTGGCGCCGAAGTCGGCCTCCTCACCGGCGGTGGTGGTGGCCCGGATCCGCACCGACACGCTGGAGCCGACCGCGTCGGTCATCTGGGAGGCGATGGTGCGCCGCCAGATCAGCTCGTAGAGCTTGTACTCCTCGCCGGAAAGTTCCTTGGCCACGTCGCCCGGGGTGCGGAAGTTGTCCCCCGCCGGGCGGATCGCCTCGTGGGCCTCCTGGGCGTTCTTCACCTTGCCGGTGTAGCGGCGCGGCTCCGGTGGCACGCTGCGCTCGCCGTACAGCTCGACGATCTGCCGGCGGGCCGCCGCGATGGCGGTCTCCGACAGGTTCACCGAGTCGGTACGCATGTAGGTGATGTAGCCGTTCTCGTAGAGCCGCTGCGCGGTGCGCATCGTCTGCTGCGACGAGAACCGCAGCTTGCGGGCCGCCTCCTGCTGGAGGGTGGAGGTGATGAACGGTGCGTACGGGCGGCGCCGGTAGGGCTTCTCCTCGACCCGGGTGACCGTGAAGGGGCGCCCGTCCAGGCGGGCGGCCAGCCCTCGGGCACCGCTGGAGTCCAGGTGGACGACGCCTGCTCCGGCGCGCACCTTGCCGGTGGTGGGCTCGAAGTCCTTACCGGTGGCGATCCGGTCGCCGTTGAGGGCCACCAGGGTGGCGTTGAAGGTACGCGGGCCCTCGCCGGCCTTCCCCACCGCCAGGGTGGCCAGGATGTCCCAGTACTCCGCGGTGCGGAAGGCCATCCGCTGCCGCTCCCGCTCGACCACGATCCGGGTCGCCACGGACTGCACCCGGCCCGCCGACAGCTTCGGCATGACCTTCTTCCACAGCACCGGGGAGACCTCGTAGCCGTAGAGCCGATCGAGGATGCGGCGGGCCTCCTGGGCGTCGACCAGGCTGCGGTCGATCTCCCGGGGGTTGGCCACCGCGGCCTGGATGGCCGGCTTGGTGATCTCGTGGAAGACCATCCGCCGGACCGGCACCTTGGGCTTGAGGGTCTCCACCAGGTGCCAGGCGATCGCCTCGCCCTCACGGTCCTCATCCGTGGCCAGGAGGATCTCGTCGACCTCCTTGGCCAGCTTGATCAGCTTGCTGATCTGCTGCTTGCGGTCGGCGGAGACGACATAGAGGGCGTGGAAGCCGTTGTCCACGTCGACACCGAGCCGGGCCCACGGCTCGCCCTTGTACTTCGCCGGCACGTCGGCGGCGTTGCGCGGCAGGTCGCGGACGTGCCCAAAGCTGGCCTCCACGACGTACCCCGGGCCCAGGTAGCCCGAGATCGTCTTGGCCTTCGCCGGCGACTCGACGATGACCAGACGGGTGGTTCCAGCATTGCTCGGCACTTCGGTTTCGACCTCATTCCCACTCGTGGCCGCGCCTGTGGCGGATCGGGGCACGCTCGACCCCCGATACCCGGCGGTCCGGATGTCCAACGTAACGCGCCGTCCGTCTTTCGGGTTTCGCGGGCGGCAATCCGCTCGGGACGATCCGTGGTCACGCCGAACGGCGTCACCGTACACCCTGGGTAGGCTCGAAGGCGTGCCACTGTGACCATGGCAGCCCCTCGGTGGAGGTGGCACCCGGCCGTTTCTCCGCAGGTGCGCTGTTCACCGGCTGTCCTGGATCGGACAACCGTCGCCCGCCCGACAGCGGCGATCAGTCGCGGGTCGGCCAGGCTCCGGGCGGCGCCGCGGGTGGGGGTTCGCCGACCAGTTCGGCCAGCCGCCGCATCCCCCGCCGTCCGGCGATCCGGTACGCGGGGCCGCCGGCCTCCGGCTCGACCAGTTCGCCGACCAGCCCGGCGGCGACCAGTGCCGCACCGACCACCGCCCAGCGACCCGGGTCCAGACCCCCGAGGTGCAGCACCACGGTGTCCGGCGAGTCGATCACCCCGGCCGTGGCCAGCCAGAGCCGCAGTCGCCGGCCGTCCAGTTGGAAGCCGGGGGGTGGCTGCTGCGTCGGGCCGCGCAGCCAGGCCGCCGCCAGCGGCACGATCACCCGGGTGTACGCGGTCCGCACGGCGTACCGCTGATCCTCGGTCGGGGTCCAGGTGGCCCGGACCCCCCGCTGGGCCAGTTCGGTGATGAGCACATGGACCCGCCAGGCCGCCCCGACCACCACCGACAGCCGGGCCGTGCCGCCCATCCGGTGTACCTCGCCCGGCCCGGTCAGCAGACCGGCCAGGTCGGCCACCGAAGGTTCGGCGGTCTCCGCGCCGAAGAAGACCAGTTGCCGGTCCCCGGCCGGGGTGCCCTGGTCGGACTCGGCCGCCGGCACCCGGGCCCGTCGGGGGGTCGGTGGCGCCGCAGCAGGCACCGGGAAGGACACCGGCAGCGGTTGCGCCGCCGATGTCTCACCGGGACCGCTCAATGGCATTCGGGTACCTCGTCGAAGGCGCGCTTCAACTCCTCCGAGTTCAGTCTGCTGGTGTCGAGGGCGCTGGCGTCGTAGTCCTCTTGCAGCCGTTCCACCGCTGCCTGCACGCCGTCGTAGAAGGCGGTGGCCTCACCCGTGCCCAGCCCGTCGATCGTGCTGCGGGCCCGCCCGTAGGCGTCCCGCATCGACGCCAACGACGCCCGGAATCCCTCGGAGATCTCCGCACCGTTCTCGACCGCCGGCACCCCGGCCTGCTCCACCTTGCGGCGAGCGTCCTCGCTGGCCTGTTCGGCGCCACCGAAGAGTCGGACCAGGTTCTCCTTGGCCTGCGCGGGGGTGGTCTGGGCGGTCATCTGTTGATCGGTGCTGCTGGTCAGCTTGCTGATCTCGGCTCGCCAGGGGGTCAAGGCCGAGCACACCGAGGCGGCCCACGCCCGAGGGCTGGGACCGTCGGACCCGCAGCCGGTCAGCAGGACCACCGTGGCCAGGACCACCGTCACCGCTCTGGCGGCGTCCGCCCGGCACGTACGCATGCGTTGCAGGGTACGGCCTCCTGTTGCCCTCGGCACCGCCTCACCGGTGCCGGTCCCGCTGCGCCGACCGGTCCCCGGGCGTGGTGCCGCTGCCCGGGGACCGGTGACGCTCAACGGAGGGTCAGGCCTTGATCTCCTCCGGACGCGGGTCCGCCGTCCCCGGCCCGTTGGGGGAGTCCCCCTCCAGGGCGATGCTCTTGCGCTTGCTGAACACCACCGCCGCGACCACGATCAGCGTCGCCACGACCGCGATGGTGATCCGCAGGCCGACGTTGCGGTCGTCGCCGATGCTCCAGGCCACCACGGCCGGCGCGATCAGCAGCGAGACCAGGTTCATCACCTTCAGCAGCGGGTTGATGGCCGGGCCGGCGGTGTCCTTGAAGGGGTCACCGACGGTGTCGCCGATGACCGTCGCGGCGTGCGCGTCGGAGCCCTTGCCGCCGTACGCGCCGTCCTCGACCATCTTCTTGGCGTTGTCCCAGGCGCCACCGGAGTTGGCCAGGAAGACCGCCATCAGCGTGCCCGCCCCGATCGCACCGGCCAGGTACGACGCCAGCGCGCCGGGTCCGAGGCCGAAGCCGACCGCGATCGGCGCCAGGATGGCCAGCAGGCCGGGGGTCAGCAGCTCGCGCTGCGCGTCCCGGGTGCAGATGTCGACGACCTTGCCGTACTCCGGGCGCTGGGTGCCGTCCATGATCCCGGGCAGCTCACGGAACTGCCGGCGGACCTCCATCACCACGGCACCGGCCGAGCGGGAGACCGCGTTGATGGCCAGACCGGAGAAGAGGAACACCACCGCCGCACCGATGATCAGGCCGACCAGGTTCTGCGGGTTGGCCACGTTCAGCGCGCCCAGGATCTCGGCACCGACGTCGGTCACCCCGGCGTCGGCGTACGCGATGCGCAGGGTGTCGGTGTACGAGCCGAACAGCGCGGTCGCGGCCAGCACGGCCGTGGCGATCGCGATGCCCTTGGTGATCGCCTTGGTGGTGTTGCCCACCGCGTCCAGCTCGGTGAGGGTACGGGCGCCGTGCTCGTCGATGTCGCCGGACATCTCGGCCACACCCTGGGCGTTGTCGGAGATCGGGCCGAAGGTGTCCATGGCCACGATCACGCCGACCGTGGTGAGCAGACCGGTACCGGCCAGCGCCACGGCGAACAGCGACAGGGTGATCGAGCCGCCGCCGAGCAGGAAGGCCCCGAAGACACCGGCGGCGATGAGCAGCGCCGAGTAGACCGCCGACTCCAGGCCGACGCTGATGCCGGCGAGGATGACCGTCGCCGGGCCGGTCTGCGAGCTCTTGCCGATGTCCTGCACCGGACGGCGGTTGGTCTCGGTGAAGTAGCCGGTCAGGGCCTGGATGGCGGCGGCCAGCACGATGCCGATGACGACCGCGCCGATGACCACACCACGCGGGCCGAACGGCGGGTCCCCGCCGTCCACACCGAGGGCGGTCCGCCAGTCGTCGCCGAGCTGCGCGGCCCAGGAGGGCTGGAGGTAGACGAAGGTGGCCACCCCGACCAGGACCGCCGAGATCAACGCGGAGAGGTAAAAGGCCCGGTTGATGGCGGTCAGGCCGTTGCGGTCGGAGGCGCGCAGCTTGGTGATGAAGACACCGATGATGGCGACCAGGACCCCGATGGTGGAGATGATCAGCGGCAGCACCAGGCCGTCCGTGCCGAAGGCGGCGCGACCCAGGATCAGCGCGGCGACCAGGGTGACCGCGTACGACTCGAACAGGTCGGCGGCCATGCCGGCGCAGTCACCGACGTTGTCGCCGACGTTGTCGGCGATGGTGGCCGCGTTGCGCGGGTCGTCCTCGGGGATGCCCTGCTCGACCTTGCCGACCAGGTCGGCGCCGACGTCGGCGGCCTTGGTGAAGATGCCGCCGCCGACCCGCATGAACATGGCCAGCAGGGCGGCACCGAAGCCGAAGCCCTCCAGCACGGTCGGCGCGTCACCCCGGAAGATCAGCACCACCAGCGCGGCACCGAAGAGGCCCAGCCCGACGGTGAGGAAGCCGACCACCCCACCGGTCCGGAAGGCGATCTTCATGGCCGCTTCCCGGCCGCCTTCCCGCTCCCGGGCGGCGGCGGCCACCCGCAGGTTGGCCCGGGTGGCCAGCCACATGCCGGCCCCACCGATGAACGCACTGAACAGGGCGCCCACCACGAAGAAGAGCGAACGGCCGATCTTCACCGCGGTCTCGCTGCCGTCGGTCTGGTGCACCGGCAGCAGGAAGAGCAGCACTACGGCGATCACCACGAAGATCGCCAAGGTCCGGAACTGCCGGAACAGGTAGGCCGAGGCGCCCTCCTGCACGGCCCCGGAGATTTCCTGCATTTTCTCGGTGCCCTTGCCGGCGGCCAGCACGGCCTTCGTCAAGGCGGCGGCGAAGGCGAGCGCTACCAGCGCGATCACCGCGGCTATGACGACGTACGTGACATTGGCTCCGGTCAGGGAGATCGCGCCGCCGCCCTCGGCGGCCAAGCTGTCGGACATCTGTGTCCTCCTGTGCCGAACAACGCGCCGGCCGGTGGAGACGCACCGACCTGCGCCTGGATGCGAATTCGCAAGTGCGCGCTGAGCCACCCCAGGGCGAACCAGCGCCTCCACGCCCAGCCGCGCTGGTTGTCCGAGGGATCACTTGCTGACAACCCGCGTACTCTAGCCCTCCGCAGTGTTCGAGGTCACAGCGAGGTGCCCGGCAATGTCGATGATCTTCGTCGCTGTGTTATGAGAATAAATCTGATATAGGGTCCCATCCATGACAAAGCCGCCGCATTCCCTGCTCAGGGAAGGCGGCGGCGGGTCAGCGGAGTCGATTGACTAACGGGTCAGCGGCCAGACCATCCGGACCTCGGTGCCGATGCCGTCGTCAACCGGGCGCACCTGGAGATCCTCGACGAACCCGGCGAGCAGGGCGAAGCCCACTCCGGTGGTGAGGTCGTCCTCGTTGAGGGACTCGTTGGCCAACTGGTCGGCGTCCAGAGCGGCCAGGCCGATCCCCGCCTCGATCGGGGCCCGGTCCACCACCCGCACCGCGTACGCCCCGGAGTCGGACATCTCCACCAGCACCGGCTCGGTCAGCCCGTACTGGCGGTGCAGGGCCACCGCCCGGGTGCACGCCTCACCGATGGCCAGGCGTACCTCGTCGAGCAGCTCCTCGCGGATCCCCGCCCGACGGGCGACCGCCACCCCGACCAGACGGGCGGTACGCACATGCACCGGCGCCGGGGAGAAGGAAAGCCGTACCGTCGCCATCACGCGCCGGTGCCGGTCGCCGCTTCGACAGTGGGATGCAGTGGGAACACCTGGTCCAAGGCGGTGATCCGGAAGATCTTGAGCAGCGGCTCCTTGTCGCAGACCAGGGCGAAGGTGCCGTCGGCCGTACGCAGTCGCTTGAGCGCGCCGACCAGCACACCCAGCCCGGTGGAGTCGAGGAAGTCGACCCGTCCCAGGTCGACCACCACATGCCGGGCACCGGAGTCGATCAGCTCGAGCAGCCGCTCGCGGAGTCGGGGGGCGGTGTAGACATCCACCTCACCGCCGACCTCGAGCACCGTGTGCTCCCCCACGGTTCGGGTAGCCAGCGACAGCTCCATCGATCCTCCCTCGACGCGGCCGTAAGCTTCATGGGCATCTAACCACTACCCCTGAGACCACCCGACGACTCACCGGGATCGGCTTCACCGTAGCGGCACGCCAATTTCCCAATTCCGAACACCAGTGCGAGAGTGCAGGACGTGACCTCGGCAGCCAGCGTATCCGCCGGCCGGGGCCCCGAGTCGGGCCCCGTCCCGGTTCCGGTCGCCGCGCCCGGGGACCTGCTACGTCGGCTGCGGCAACGACACCCGGTCGATCCGGTCACCCATGTGCAACGGGTGCCATCCCGGGCCGGGACCCCGGCCCCCTGGCCGCAGTGGGTTGGGGAGGAACTGCGCACCGCGTACGCCCGGCGGGGGGTGACGGCACCCTGGCGGCACCAGGCCGAGGCGGCCGAACTGGCCCACGACCGGCGGCATGTCGTCGTGGCCACCGGCACCGCCTCCGGCAAGTCCCTGGCGTACCAGTTGCCCGCGCTGGCCACCCTGCTGGCCGATCCCCGCGCCACCGTGCTCTACCTGGCACCGACCAAGGCGCTGGCCGCCGACCAGTTGCGCGCCGTCGCCGGGTTGGAGATCGAGGGCGTACGCCCGGCCTGCTACGACGGGGACACCCCACGGGCCGAACGGGAGTGGATCCGACGGCACTCCCGGTTCGTGCTGACCAACCCGGACATGCTGCACCACGGCATCCTGCCCGGCCACGCCCAGTGGTCGGGATTCCTGCGCCGACTGCGGTACGTGGTGATCGACGAGTGCCACGTCTACCGGGGGGTGTTCGGCTCCCATGTCGCCCATGTGCTGCGCCGACTGCGCCGACAGTGCACCCGGTACGGCAACTCCGCCGGCCCCACCTTCGTACTGGCCTCGGCGACCTCGGGAGACCCGGCGGCCACGGCCGGACGGCTGATCGGCCTGCCGGTGACCGCGGTCACCGAGGACGCCTCCCCCCGGGCCGGGGTGACCTTCGCCCTCTGGGAACCTCCGCTGCTACCGGCCGAGACCGCCGCCTCGTCGCCCTCCGCCGCCGCACCCGCGCCGCGCCGTGCTCCGGATACCCCCCGACCCACCGATCCCGAGGTCCTGGACCTCACCCAGGTCCGTCGGTCGGCGCTGCGGGAGACCGCCGACCTGCTGGCGGACAGTGTCGCCGCCGGGGTGCGTACGTTGGCCTTCGTTCGTTCCCGGCGGGGCGCCGAGGTGGTCGCGACCAACGCCCGGCGCAGCCTCGACGAGGCGGTGCCCGGGCTCGGCGCGCGGGTGGCCGCCTACCGTGGCGGCTACCTGCACGAGGAACGGCGCGCCCTGGAGCGGGCCCTGCTGCATGGCGACCTGCTCGGCCTGGCCTCGACGAACGCCCTGGAGTTGGGGGTCGACCTGGTCGGGTTGGACGCCGTGTTGATCTGCGGGTACCCGGGCACCCGGGCCTCGCTGTGGCAGCAGGCCGGACGGGCCGGACGCTCCGGGCAGGAGGCCCTGGCGGTGCTGGTGGCCCGCGACGATCCGCTGGACACCTACCTGGTGCACCACCCGGAGGCGGTCTTCGGCGCACCGGTGGAGGCCACCGTGCTCGACCCGGCCAACCCGTACGTGCTCGGGCCCCAGTTGGCCTGCGCGGCGGCCGAGGCCCCGCTGACCGTGGCCGATCTGGAACTCTTCGGCGCCAGCGCAAAGGAGACCGTGGAGGCCCTGGTGGAGGCGGGGGCCCTGCGGCAGCGGCCGACCGGCTGGTACTGGCGGCACCGGGAACGGCCCCAGGTGGACCTGCGTGGCGACGGGGGTGCCCCGATCTGCGTGGTGGAGGCGGCGACCGGTCGGCTGCTCGGCACCGTCGACGGCGGCTCGTCCCACTTCCTGCTGCACCCCGGCGCGGTCTACCTGCACCAGGGGGTCTCCTACGTGGTCGACACCCTCGACCTGGAGGACGGCTGCGCGCTGGTCCATCCCGAGGAGCCGGACTGGTCCACCCACGCGCGGGACGTCACCTCCCTGTCGGTGGTGTCGGTGCGCTCGTACGTCGACGCCGGGCCGGTCGGGCTGTTCCTCGGCGAGGTGGACGTGACCAGCCAGGTGGTGTCGTACCAGCGGCGACGCCTCTCCACCGGCGAGGTGATCGACACCCGGCCGCTGGACCTGCCGGCCCGGGAACTGCGTACCGTCGCGGTCTGGTTCACCCTCTCCCCGGAGTCGCTGGCCGCCGCCGGGGTGGAGCCGGCCGAGGTGCCCGGGGCCCTGCACGCCGCCGAGCACGCCGGAATCGGGCTGCTGCCGCTGTTGGCCACCTGCGACCGGTGGGACATCGGTGGGTTGTCCACCGCGATGCATCCGGACACCGAGGCCCCCACGGTCTTCGTCTACGACGGTCACCCCGGCGGGGCCGGTTTCGCGGAGCGGGCGTACGGCACGGCCGCCGCCTGGCTGACGGCCACCCGGGACGCCATCAACGAGTGCGGCTGCGAGACCGGCTGTCCCTCCTGCGTGCAGTCGCCCAAGTGCGGCAACGGCAACAACCCGCTGTCCAAGCCGGGCGCCGTCCGGGTGCTCGACGTGGTGCTGAACAACCTGCCGCGCTGACACCAGGCATAAAACCCGGGGCGTACGGGCAAGAACGGTGGGAGCGCTTCCATCGATGCTCGTTGGCCTGCGCTTGCTGTTTTCTGTTCGTCCGCGTACGTGAGGAGGGGCCGTGGCCGACACCATCGCCGAGACCGTCGACCTGCTCTACACCATCGACCAGGAGCAACTCAGTGTCGATCAGCAGATCGCCCTGAGCACGGCGCTCGCCACCCTGGCGCAGGCCGAACGGCTGGATCAGATCAACGAACGGCTGCGCACCATCCAGCAGTTGCTCACCAACGTGACGCACCGGTCGACCGCCGACGGCATTCGCTGACGGGATTCGCTGATTCACCCCTCAGCGCCGTCCGCATCGTGCCTGCTCGACGCCGCCGTTGCCGGGCTGTGCGACACTCCGGCGCATCAGAGTTGAGGAGAATTCATGCAGCTCGACAGCCTTCAGTCGCAGCACCAGTTCCACGTCCGCCAACGGATCCGTCTCATGGTCAACCAGTACGAGGTCCACAGCGTGGCCCCGGACGGCACCGAGGGCGGTCTGCTGGCGTTCGCCCAGCAGAAGCGGCTCGCCTTCAAGGAGCAGGTGACGATCTACACCGACGACTCGAAGCAGCACCCACTGCTCGGGTTCAAGGCCCGCCAGCGCCTCGACCTGGCCGCCACGTACGACGTCACCGACCACGCCGGCAATCCGATCGGCCTGTTCCGCAAGGACTTCGCGCAGTCGTTGCTCCGGTCCACCTGGCATGTCGAGCAGGCCGGTCTGCCCGCCGTCACCGGCCAGGAACGCAGCATGCCGGTGGCCCTGCTGCGCCGCTTCGTCGACTCGCTGTCCTGGCTGCCTTACCACTTCGACTTCGTCGCCGGTGGCCAGCCGGTCTTCACGGTGATCAAGAAGTGGGGTCTGCGCGACCGGTACGTGGTCCAGATCCAGCACCCGCAGATCGACCGTCGCCTGGTGATCGCCATGGCGATCGCGCTGGACGCCCTCCAGAGCCGCTGACCGTTCCCGGGGCGGCTCCTTCGTCGCTGCCGCTTGATCCTCACCTTGGTTGAGCCCTGAGGATCGTCGGATCAGCCAACCGGCGATCAACAGGAGCGATGATGGACCTCGACAATCCGGTGCTCAAGCTGTGCCAGGACGGGATGCGGGCGGAGGCGGAAGGCCGACCGGCCGACGCGCGGGCGTTGTACGAACAGGCCTGGTCCAGGCGGGCCGACAGCTATGACGCCTGCGTCGCGGCGCATTACCTGGCCCGCCAACAGGACGATCCGCGGGAGAACCTGCGCTGGAACCAGGAGGCACTGCGGCAGGCCGACGCGGTCGGCGACACCAGAGTCAGCGCCCTGTACCCGTCGTTGCACATGAGCGTGGCGATGGCGCACGAACGGTTGGGCGAGCCCGCCGCCGCACGCGCCGCCTTCGAGCGAGCGGCCGAGCACGTCGCCGCATTGCCGGCGGACGCGTACGGCAACCAACTCCGTACGGCGATCACCGACGGTCTCAACCGGTTGAGCTGACCCCTGCCTCGGGTCAGGACCGAGGTATCCGCGGTGCCGGCCGGGGCCGGTGGTGGTCAACCGCGCAGCGGCCCGGCTCGGGAGGTCACCGTGGCCACCCGGCGTAGGCCGGGCAGCGGCTCCACGGTCAGCTCGGCGGTGACCAGGATGTCGAGCCCGTCCAGGTGACACCGCACCAACCGGGCACCGTTGACGGCGACGATCTCGGCAGCCCGAGCGCACGCCGTCGACTCGTCCTGGAGGGCCCGGGCGGCCCCGGCCAGGGCACCGAAGTCGGCGGCTACCCGGGCCTGTTGACGAGCCATCCGGGCGGCGCCGACCCCGGCACCGAACAGACCGGCCAGGACGAACACCAGCCCGGCCGCCAACAGGCAGATGGTGGCCCCACCACGATCCCGGTCGGCCCTCATGGCTGCGGCTCCGGCACCCCCGGCTCGGCGACCGCCACCACCGAGCCCACCACGGTGATCACCGGCAGGTCGCCGCCGAGCACCCGTACCGGGGCGCGGACGGTCGCACGGACCAGGTCGCCCTCCATCACCACGGTGACCGTCGCACCCGGTGGCGCGTATCGACTGCCGGCAGGTGTGCCGTCCCCGCCCCGGGAGGCCGCCAGGGCCGCCTCCCGGGCCGCATCCAGACAGGCCGATCTGGTGCCTACCGCGTTGACGGCGGTCAGGCCGGTGAGCAGGAACAGCAGCAGCGCCGGCAGGCCGGCCGCCATCTCGGCCGTGAAGGAGCCTCGGTCACGACCGGCCAGCCGGCGCCCGGTCAACTCAGCGCCCGGTCGATGACGGCCGCCAACGCCGACTGCACGCTGTCGGAGGTCAGCACCTTGAGCAGGATGCCGCCGAAGGCCACCGCCGCGAGTGTGCCGACGGCGTACTCCGCGGTGTTCATGCCGGCGTCCCCGCGCAGGCGGGCGAGCATTGTGCGCACTTGATCGTCCCTTCTCTATGGGTTCACAGCACGTCGCCGAGGACGGCGACGATCACCGGCACCAGACCGGCGAGAATGAAGGCGGGCAGGAAACACAGGCCCAGGGGCAGCACGATCAGCACCCCGGAGCGGCGGGCAGCGGCCTCGATCGTGGTGACCCGGTCGGCGCGCAGGTCATCCGCCAGCCGGGTCAGGGCCCCGGCCAGGGCGGCCCCGCTGCTGGCCGAGCGGACGGCGGCGGTGGCCACCCGCTGCCCACCCGGCACCGCGGCCAGATGCGCCCAGGCTTCCTGCGGCAACCCGCCGAGTTGCAGGGTCCGGCCTACCCGTCGCAGGTGGTCGGCCAACGGGCCGCCGAGGGCGTCGGCCACCGCGATGACGCACCGTTCCACCGGTGCCCCGGCCCGCAGGGCCGCCGCCATCAGGTCGGCGGCCAGCGGCAGATCCGCAGCGGCCCGCAGCCGCCGGTTCCGGACGGCAGGAGGCTCGATCCGCCGGAGCAGTCGATCCAGCAACACCGTGACGAGCGACCCGACCAGCAGGCCGAACCAGCCTTCGAGCAGTACTGCCACGGCCACCCCGGCCAGAGCTGCGGCAAGGCGGATGCGGTCCAGTCGGCGGCTGAGGCCGCTGCGAGAGCTGGTGGGCGTACCGGTGCCATCGCCGCCGGATTCTCGGGCGGCATGGCCGACCGAGCCCCGGCCAGCGCCATCGCCGGTACCCCGACCTGGTGCCCGGCCCCGACCGAACCGGGCCCGAGTGACGCCGGGGTCGACCGTCGGGGAGTCGGTCAACCGGCGTAGTCGTCGGCGGGGACGTCGCCGGGCGACGGCCACCATGGCGAGCAGCACGGCCCCGGCCAGGCAACCCACTGCCAGGGTGAGGGCGGACATCAGCTTGCCCCGTCCGCGACCGTGCCCAGGCGGTCCGCCCAGAGCAGCCCGATCACCTGCAAGGCGATGGCGGCAGCCGCGCACCCGGCACCGATCGGAGTGTGCAGCAGCACCTCAAGCGGATCCACCCCGATGCCGTAGCCCAGGCCGATGCCACCCAACGGCAGGGCCGCCAGCAACCAGGCAGTCGCGCGGGCACCTGCCGCCTGCGCGGCGGCAGCGGCCATTCCCCGGTCGGTGGAGCGGGCGTCGGCCTCGATCCGCTCGATCAGATCGGCCAGCGGCGCCCCCGTACGCTCGGCTAGCCGCACCGCCGCCTGGGCCAACTGCCCTGGCCGGTCCGGTGCGGCGATCCGGCTCGCCGACCGGGAGTGACCGTCCGAAGACCGGCCCTCGGGCCCGGCGGACTCATCCGGGTCGCCGGTCCGCCAACCTCGCTGCCTTCCGGCCGTCGACCCGGCGGCGGGCGCGCTGGCCGCCAATACCCGAGGGCTGGTCGGCACCGGAGCGAGCCCCAAGGTCTCGGCGGCGACCGGCACCGGCAGTCCGGCCCTGAGGTCGGCGGCCAGGGCACACAACTGGTCCAACCGCTCATGTCGCGTCCGGACCCGGAGGGCCTCCGCACCGTGTCGGTGCCACGCCCGCACGCCCAGCGCGCCGTACCCGCCGCAGGCGACCGCCGCCACCGGCCCGGCTAGCAACCCGGACACCCCGGCTCCGAGCAGCAGAAAAACGAGCAGGTAGCGCCGTGGTAACCCGGACCAGCGGGAGGTCTCCGTGGCGACGGTCCGAACCGGTGGGCTGGACACCGGCCGGGACTCGCCCGTCGCCGGATCGGTACGGCCCACCTCGGAGCCGCCAGGCACGAAGGAAGTACGGCTTGAGGTCGGCGGGCGTCGGCTTCCCCGCCACTGTGGCGGGCGGGTCGGGGCCGGGGCTCCGGCGGGCGCCGCCCGGAGGACGGCCGGCTGACGGACGGCACATTCGCGCCCGACGGGCCGGATCGCGGCGGACTGGGTCAGCGGCCGGTCCCCCGCCTCTCGCAGGGTGACGATCCAATCGACCAACGCCTCCCCCTCCGCCCGGCTGGACCGGGCGGCTCGGACGACCAACCTGCGAACCGGCAGGGCCGCGACGACGAGCAGGCCCAGCAGCGCCAGCAACCACCAGTACCGGTCGCTCATGCCGCTGCTCCGGGCTTCGTCGCCACCGCAGTCGTTCCGGCGGCGTGCCCCAGTGACCTCGGCGGGGGTTCGTCCAGGATCGGCGGCACCGGGACCTCTCGGTCGCGGAGCAGGGCGGCCAGCGCCGGTCCCGCCGGGCCGACCCCCTGGTTCCGAACCCAGGCCGGCACCGCCCTGACCAGCCGCTCCGGCCCCTCGGGCAGCAGCAGGCAGACCGACTCCAAGGCCCGCCCCCGCGTCGTACGCCGGATCTGGACGACCACCTGAAGGGCCGCGGCGAGTTGGGCGTGCAACGCCGGACGGGGTAGCCCACCGAGCAGACCCAGGGCCTCCAACCGGGCCGGCACATCCGACGGGGCGTTTGCGTGCAGGGTCCCGGCACCACCGTCGTGGCCCGTGTTCAGGGCGGCAAGAAGGTCAACGACTTCTGCGCCTCGACATTCGCCGACCACCAGACGATCCGGTCGCATCCGCAACGCCTGCCGGACCAGTTCACTCAGGCCGACACTGCCGCGCCCCTCCACGTTCGCCGTACGCGCCTGCAACCCGACGACATGCGGATGCAACGGCCGCAGTTCCGCGGCGTCCTCGACCAGCACGATCCGTTCGGTGGCCGGCACCAGGCCGAGGAGGGTGTTCAGCAGGGTCGTCTTGCCGGACCCGGTCCCGCCGATCACCAGGTAGGCCAGCCGGGCCGCCACCACGGCGGCGAGCAGTGACGCGGCCGGGCGGGGCACGGCGCCCTGCGCCACCAACTCGTCCAGGGTGAAGGGCCGCTGCCGGAAGGTCCGCAGCGACAGGTACGGGCCGTCAGTCGCCACCGGCGGCAGTACGGCGTGCAACCGGGTGCCGTCGGCCAGCCGCGCGTCGGCGCAGGGTGAGCCGTCATCGAGGCGGCGACCGGCACCGGCGGTCAGTCGCTGCGCGAGCCTACGGACATCGTCCACCGTGCCCACCGGCACCGGAACCTGGTACAGCCCCTGCCCCCGGTCCACCCACACCCGGGTGCCGTTGACCAGTACGTCGGTCACCTCCGGGTCCGCCAGCAGCGGAGCGAGCGGACCCGCCCCGACCAGGTCGTCGCGTACCTGGTCGGCCATCCGCAGCAGGGCGGTGTCGCCCAGGACGGCCGGGTCGGCCTCGGCGCGTACCGCCGAGACGATCGTGGCCGGGGTGACCGGGGTGGTGGCGGCGGCGATCCGTTGTCGGACCCGGGCCGCCAGCGGCTGCCCGGTCATGCCGCACCCGTGACGGTACGGCCGGTCAGGTCGGCGACGATCCGCTGGCAGAGTTCCGCCAGTGGGCCGCGCCCACCGGCCGCCGGGGCCTCGCCTCGCTCAAGCCCACGACACAGGCCCGGCTCGGGGCGCAGGGTCCCGGCCAGTCGCAACCCCAGGGCCCTAGCCACCTCCGCTGCACGCAGTCGCCCGGGGGCCGGTCCACGGACGATGACCGACAGGTCCTGGCAGTGCGGTGCGGCCACCGACACCACCCGGGCGGCGGCGGCCGTGGCCCGGAGTTCGGCCGGTACCACCACGAAGACCCGATCGGCGGCCTGCAGGGCGGTGACAGCCGCGTCGTCGAAATGCCGGGGCAGGTCGACGACGACGAAGTCCCGGCCCCGTCGGGCCGCATCCAGGGTGGAGGCCATGGCCTCGGCCGGCACGGCCACCGGATCGCCCCGGTCCCAGGAGAGCACCACCAGGTCACCTCGGCTGGGCAGGGCCCGCACCAGAGCGGGTGGGTCTACCCGACCGTCGGCCCCGGACAGCGCCGGCCACCGCAGCCCCTCCAACTGCTCCCAGCCGAGGACCAGGTCCAGACCGCCGCCGAGGGGGTCGGCGTCGAGCAGCAGGGTCCGCAACCGACCTCGGGCGGCGGTGACCGCCAGCCCACCCGCCAGGATGCTCGCCCCGCCACCGCCGCGCCCACCCACCACGGCCACCACCCGTGCCTGCGCATCACCATCGGTACCGCATTCGGCGAACCGGTCGACCAGCCACGGCTCGGCCGCCGGCAGCACGGCCACATGTTCCGCGCCGAGCAGGTCCGCGACCTGCCACCCGGGATCGAGGTCCTCGGCGCGACCGACGAGCACCAGCCGGGACCGTCGGGGCAGCCGCGCCCGCAGGCAGGGTTGGGCCTGGTCGGTACCGACCAGCACCAGCGGAGCCGGTTGCCATCGGGTACGCGCGGCGGCCGGATCAGCGGCGACCTCCACCTCGACGGCGCCCGCGGCGGCGAGTCGAAGCAGGTCATCGAGGAGGTCACCGTCGGCGGTGACCACCAACGGCGGTCTCCGAGGCGGCGGAACGGAGGTACGGGACGGCATCGCGGCCTCCAACAGTCAGCGCGGGTTCGCTGTGCCGAACCATGCCTGCCGTGCCGCCTTTGAAGCCGCCCCGAACGCCCGCCCTGTGGATAACCAACCCTTCTGTGGACAACGCCCACCAGACCTGTTGATCTGCTATGTGTTGCCGAGCGCTCACCGAGTGTCCACATCGGTCTCTGCCCATGGTCAGGACTGACACGAACCACGCATAATCGGTCTCCGCTGCCGTCGGCGGGACGGCAATCCTCGCCGGATCGGGGTCATGACACAGTCGCCAGATCACGACGACGTACGCAGGCAACCTCGGCTTCGGATCGGTCCCTGGCTGCCCGATCCCGACTCGGACACCATGCCGCCAGCACCTCCCGCCACCCCGGTCAGGACCGCCCTGTCGGTCATCCCGGACTCCGCCGACGACCGGCCACCACCACTCGTACCCGAGCCGGTCGTCCTGGCAGTCGATCCGATATCGCAGCCCACCGACCGCCGTTCCCACCGGCTGATGCTGGCGGGTGTGGGTACCGCCGTGCTCGGCCTCCTGCTGACCGCGTTCTGGCCGACCACCCCGTCGTCACCGACCGCCGAACCGCCCACTCCGCCCGGCCGGTTCGGCTGGCCCCATGCCCCCGACCTGCCCTGGTCACCCCCCGGCGCCCTGACCCCCTCCGCCCCGCAGGCCTCGTCCTCCGTGGCCGGGGTCTCCTCCACCTGCCCGACCGCGCCCAGTCGGGCGTCCTCACCCACCCGCTCACCCTCGCCGTCGGCGACCAGAACCAGCCCGGCTGCCCCCAGCGCCAGACCGGCCTCTCCCAGCGCCAGGCCGAGCACCTCGCCGAGCCGGACGGTACGACCGACGCCGAGCCCTCGTCCGGCCGAGCCGCGAGAACTCACCCCGTTGCCAGCCGAGCGGGAGCGGGGTCTGCGGTCGGTCAGCGGTGGCCCGGAGACCAGCATCGAGTTCGTCAACCACAGGTCGCATCCGGTGACCGTCCACTGGCTGGACTACCAGGGCCACCGACGCCAGTACGCCGTACTGCAACCGTCGGCCTCGTACCGGCAGCACACCTATGTCGGGCATCCGTGGGTGGTGACCGGTGGCCGAGGTAGGGCGTTGGTCTGCTTCGAGCCCACCGCCACCCCTGCCCGCGCCGTGGTCCGCTAGGCCTGCATCGCAGTCGGTCACCACGGCCCGGTCGAAATAGGTACTTGACGATCCCGGAGGCTGCCAGGCTGCGTGGCATGGACGTGCGTCTCGAACCCTGGTCGGAATCCGCGCTCGATCTCCTGCGCCGGATCAACACCCCGCAGATGCGTCACCATGTCGGCGGTATCGAGCAGGAGGAACAGCTACTCGCCCGGCACCGCCGATACCTCGCGATGCCGGTAACCGGACGCGGCCGCATGTACGCCGTACTGCTCGGCGACGACATGGTCGGCAGCATCGCCTACCACCAGCGTGACTGGCAGGGCGAGCAGATCTACGAGACCGGCTGGAACGTCCTACCGCCCTACCAGGGCCGAGGCATCGCCACCGCAGCCGGCGCCGCCCTGATCACCATCGTCCGCGAGATCGCCCGCCACTCCGACGCACCCCACAGCCTGCACGCGTTCCCCTCAGTCGGGAACGCCCCCTCCAACGCGCTCTGCCACCGCCTCGGCTTCACCCTCCTAGGCCCCTGCGACTTCGAGTACCCGCCGGGCAGCGGCTCCCTGATGCGCAGCAACAACTGGCGCATCGACCTCGCCGACTCCAGCCGACCTACCGTCACACCCCAGCAGGACCGCCGGTGACGCCCAACGGCCACCAGCGGTCAGTCGTGTGGGTCCGGCAGATTGAGTACGACGACGAGGGCACACGCCACCGTCGACAGCCAGCCCACCATCACGTACAGCGGCAGGGTCTGTTGCCGCCGCGAGCCGGGTCCGAGCCGGTCCACCAGCACAGGAAGATCGGAGCCACCACGATCACCGATCTCAGGCCCACCATGACGCAGATCGTGCCTCACCCCGGTGGGTCCATGCTGTCCCCGTGGGCCTGCTGGCGACTCGGCCGGCCGGGGTGGCTTACCGTGTCGCCGGCTTTCCGCGCGCCCGAGGGGCCGTGGTGCCGGTGCTGACCGTGCGACAATGAGTGACGGTATGTGGTCGAGGAGGTGGGTCGGGATGTCGAGCAACGCCGAGCGGATACCCGAGTGGCCGACCGCTGAGCACGTGCCGGTGGAGGAGTTGGCCCGCCGTCAGGGTGTGCGGCCGCTCGCCTCCGTTGACGACCTTGCCCGGCCGGACCTGTTCGAGTCCGACGAAGAGTTGGACGACTTCCTCGCCGACCTGTACGCCTCTCGGCGGGCTACTGTAGCTGCCGCTCTTACTGCACGAGTTGGCTGGTGTAGCCGGCGTCGACCAGGCGGGTGTAGGCGGCGCGGACCTCGTCGGGGACGTGCTGGGGGATGGCGTAACCGAGTTCGGCGTATCTGTCGATGCGTTGGGTGTCGCCGACGAGCATGTCCATGACCTTCTTGGTGTTGCCGATGCTGGCCACGTAGTCGTCGAGTGAGAGCGGGTGGGATGCGCAGATCACGTCGACCTCGGGCCAGAGCTTCTTGCAGGTGGCGTACGCCCGGCGTTGTTGGTACGGGCGGGACATCAGGATCACCGACCTGGCTTGGATCTTGTGCTCGGCAAGGAGTGCGCGGGTGTACTCGATGTTCAGGCCGGTGTTCTTGGCCCGCGTGTCGATGAGGATTGCGTCGGCTGGCACGCCGTGAGCCATGGCGTACTCCCGGTAGTGGACGGCTTCGCCCCGGGGGAAGGTCTCGATGGTGGTCGGGGCGTTGGCGCCGGTGAAGACCAGGTGCGGGTACATCCTCTGGTGGTAGAGATCGGTGGCGATCTTGGCGACTCCGAGGTCATGGCTACCGAGCCCGATGCCGACGTCAACGGGCCGGATCTCGTGGTGCATGTTGTGGTAGTTCCACAGGCACTCGACATCCGCGCGGTGCTCTGCCGGGATGGTCGGGGGAGTCGTGGACATCGTGTGACTCTCAGTCGGGGATCTTGAAGGTGTACGACCAGGTGAAGCGGGATGCGGCGTGCACTCCGCGGGCGAACTCGACTGGTCGGCCCTCGTGGGTGGACGTGGTGCGGTGCAGGATCATCACAGGTTCTCCGGCGGGGAGCTGGAGTAGGTCGGTTTCCTCGGGTGTGGGCATGCGGGCGTGCACGGTCTCGGTGATGGTGTCCGGCTCCAAGCCTCGGGCAGTGAGGATGGCGAAGCCGCCGCCTCGGCCGGCTGGCCCTGGTGTCGGGTCGACCAGGGATGTGCCTTCCACATCTTCGCGGCGGTAGTAGCTGGTCAGCGTGTGGGTCGGTACGCCGGCCTCTTTGACCAGGCGGGTGCGCTCGTAGACGGGTGCACCGGGCGAGAGTTCGAGTGCTGCGGCGACTTCGGCGTCAGCTTCGGTCAGTCGTACCTCGTTGGTCTGGTCGCCTGGCGTCCAGGCGCGGCCGGTGGCCTCGCGGTCGGCGGCGAAGGCGACGAGCCCGGATTTCCATTTGCTCTTGGCGTAGCGGTCGGTGCCGAGGCGCTTCATCGCCACGCGTGGGCGGACGACGGTGCCGCGCCGACGGACAGGCGTGACCAGCCCTTCGGCTTCGAGGACGCGTACCGCCTGCCGGACGGTGTTGATGTTGACGCCGTGCTCGGCGGCGATCTCGTCCTGCTTCGGCAGGGTGCTGCCCTCGGGATAGTCGCCGCGTTGGATGGCCTGGCGCAGGAGCGCGGCCAGATCCCGGTACCCGATGCCCACTCGCTCCTCCTAGCCATGCGCCCGCATAGGGCTGCCTCCAACCAGCAAGTGTGCCCGACACGCGCACATTAGAGCTAGCTCTATTGACAGGGCCGCACCTCATCCGGTCATATAGAGCTAGTTCTAATGCCTGGTTGGTGGGAGACCGTGATGCTTGGCGCTGCGGAAGTTCCGAACACGTCTGGATCATCCTTGATCCCGTCCGGCTGCACCATCCAGCCCGTTGCACCCGGCGTGGTGCGGGTTGGCGCCTGTGCGTCCTGCGCGGGTCGGACCTGGAAGTACGTCCGCGCGCGGGCTGAGGTCCGCGCTATCGGGCACGGATCGCCCGCTGGCCGGCGCATGGCCCGGCGGTCCTGCCTGGACCGTGCGGGGTCCGGTCGTTCGGTCGCCTGCTGAGGCTGGCCCGGGGTGGGTGCTGGCATGGGACCGCGACCCGAACGACGGTCCCGACTGAGCCCGCCCGCCCCGGTGCCTCGCAGGCCGCAACCTCGTCCGCCGAGTGTTCCGAATCCGGGTGACCTGGTGTTGCTGGACGGTCGGGCGTCGGTGCAGTTCGGCGGGGACCGAGCGCTGTGGCTGCGGGTGTCCTCGATCGGGGATCGACCGGCGTATGACGGCTGGGTGTGGCTCACCGGCTACGCCATCAACCCGCGGACCGGGGCGGCGATGGCGCGGCGGGAGGTCTTCGCGCAGATCGCCGGCCTCCAGATCAACCCCATACCCGCCAGCCCGGCGGGAACGGTACGGCAGACGAGGAGGCGTGGTGTTTGACCTACGGGTACGACTCGGCGCGGTACTGCGCATCGAGGCGGCCGACCGCTACCGCCCCGCCGACGGGCCGGTGATGCTCCGGGTCACCGGGGTTCGCCTGGTGCTCAACCGGCCCGAGCGGGAGCAGTGGATCTGGGTCGAGGGCACCAAGGTCACTCCGCCCCACCAACGGGGTGAACGCACGCAGGTCCTCGTACCCACGCGGCTGTTCGCTCCGAAGGGTGAGACGCGGTGACCACGTACCTGTCGGGTGCGGTGCGGGACCAGCTACGGCCGCGCGGACACAGTTCGACCTGCACACCCCGTCGGATAGGGGCGCTGACGGGATCGGAGACGAGCTGTGACCTGCGGGGTAGCGCTTACCTACCAAAGGGACGACCCCCGTCGGGGGGAGACGGGGGTCGTCGAGGTTCGGCTCCGGGGGGGTCGAGCCGAACCTGCTCAGCGGTCACGGGGGGTGCAACCGCCGAGAGTCTGCGGGTCGTACGCGATATGAATACTCGTTCTGTGGACAAGTCTGCCTGAGTGAGCCTGGGTACGTCGAGTGGTGTAGCCTCACTCCCCGCGAAATCCTGTTCGCAGAGTGTGACCGCGGTCACCGTCCGCAAGCATGGTGAGGGCTGCCCCGCAGGTCCGAGGAGGTTCGACCCCCGGGCACCCGCCGACCATAGACCATCGGGCTAGACTTTCGCGCCGTGGGCCGAAGTGCCGCTTTCTTCGATCTGGACAAGACCGTCATCGCCAAGTCGAGCGCCTTGGCGTTCGGGAGGCCGTTCTACCGGGATGGCCTGATCACTCGACGCGATGTGGTCAAGTCGGCGTACGCGCAGCTGATGTTCCGGCTGGGCGGCACCGACGAGCAGACCATGGCCCGTACCCGGGATTATCTTGCCGCCCTCTGCAAGGGCTGGCAGGTGGAACAGGTCCGGCAGATCGTCGCCGAGACCCTGCACGAGCTGATCAACCCCTATGTGTACGCCGAGGCCGCCGCCCTCATCGAGGAGCACCAGGCCGCCGGTCGGGACGTGGTGCTGGTCTCCGCCTCGGGTGAGGAGATGGTGCGTCCGATCGGGGCGCTGCTCGGGGTCACCGATGTGATCGCCACCCGGATGGCGGTGGTGGACGGCCGGTACAGCGGTGAGGTGGAGTTCTACGCGGCCGGGCCCAGCAAGGTGGAGGCGGTCAACGAGCTGGCCGCGGAGCGCGGCTACGACCTGGCTGACTCGTACGCCTACTCCGACTCGTACAGCGATCGACCGCTGCTGGAGTGCGTGGGGCACCCCAGCGTGGTCAACCCGGACCGGCAGTTGCGCCGGCTGGCCGTTGAGAACGCCTGGCCGGTGCTGGAGTTCCGGCATCCGATTCCGTTGGGCCGTCGGCTGCGGGAGCGGCCGGGGGTGCCGGTAGCCGCTGCCGCGCTAGGGGTGGGTGTCGGGGTGGCGATCGGCATCGCCTGGTACGGCCGACACCGGCGCACCCGCGCCTCGACCACCCCGGCCTGACCCACCACCCGGCCCGAGCCCACCCGACAGCCCGGCCTGAGCCGCCACCTGGCCTCAGCCCACCCCGGCCACCCCGGCAGCCCGGGTTCAGCTTGCGGCCAGGACCTCGTCGCCGATCTCGGTCAGCTGGTCGGCGCCCACCTCGACGGCCGCCATGTAGTGGCGCAGCCAGGACCGGAGCCCGTCCGGGGTGCCGGTGGCGAAGGCTCCGGCGGCGCCGACGTATTCCGGTTCGCGCTCGCGGTGGCCGACATCGATCGCCAGCAGGCCCCGCGGGTCGAAGCCGCTGGAGAGCAGCACCAGGCGGGCGGCGCCTCGGGCCACCACCCCGGAGGGGCCGGCGAACGGGCGCAGGTTGAGCAGTTCCCCGTGTACGACGGCGGCCAGCACCAGCGGCGGGACCTTGGTGCCTCCGGCGACCAGCCCGACTAGGGCGTCCAGGCGGGCGGCGACCACCGGATCCTCGACCGGGCGACCCAGTTCGGCGGCCTCGACCATTTCCCGGCCGGCCAGTACGTGCAGTTTCGCCAGTACCTGCCGGGGGGCTTTGGTCCAGCGGTCGCTGAGCCCGGGCAGCGCTCCGGCCACCCGCAGCGCCCCCTGGAGCACCGGGTCGGTCACCGTACCGGCCCGGACCGCTTCCCGCTCGTGGACCCGGCCCTCCAGGGCGGCGCTGGCGACTGCGGAACGCAGGCTCACTTCGGCGGCGACCTGGCCACCGTGGCGGCGCAGCGCCCGGTGACCTAGGGCGGTGTCGAAGCGGGTCCGGGCCTGCTCGACGGCCTCGGTGATGTCGGCGAGCGCGAGCAGCGGTGCCAGCGGGTCGGTCGTCACCCCGTCACGCTATCGAGCCCGCCGGTCGGCCCGCGCCGCAGTCACCGGCAAGGCGACGGACACCACCCGTACGCCGTGGGGTTCCTCCGACCAGGAGGGGTCGGCGGCGTTCATCGGGACCGTTTTGCACCTCGGCGCGCGAGAGGGTCCGTTGGGCGACGGAGGCGGGTGGCTTGCGTCGCCATGGTCGTCGGCCCCGACTAACCTGCCCCGGAGAGGCGCAGGTCACCCGACGACGAGGAGCACCGCATGAGCGAGGGCCAGCGAGCGAATCATCAATGCAGCGCCCAAGTGCCTCATGGCAGCACGCAGCGAAGCGGAGGGCTGGCATGAGCGAGGCGTTGGCCAATCTGCTGAACGAGACCCGCCAGTTCCCGCCGCCGGCGGCACTGGCCGCCGAGGCCAATGTCAAAGCCGAGGCGTACGCCGAGGCCGAGGCGGACCGGCTGGCCTTCTGGGAGCGCCAGGCGGGGCGGCTGGCCTGGGCGCGGCCGTGGGACCAGGTGCTGGACTGGTCGAATCCGCCGTTCGCCAAGTGGTTCGTCGGCGGGCAGTTGAATGTGGCGTACAACTGTCTGGATCGGCATGTCGAGGCCGGTCGGGGCGACAAGGTGGCCATCCACTGGGAGGGCGAGCCGGGCGACACCCGCACCATCACCTACGCCGACCTGCACCGGATGACCTGCCAGGCGGCGAACGCGCTGACCGACCTGGGGGTGGTCGCCGGTGACCGGGTGGCGATCTATCTGCCGATGGTCCCGGAGGCGGCGGTCGCGATGCTGGCCTGTGCCCGGATCGGCGCCACTCACAGTGTGGTGTTCGGCGGGTTCTCGGCGGAGTCGCTGACCAACCGGATCCAGGACGCCTCCGCCAAGGTGGTGATCACCGCCGACGGCGGTTACCGGCGGGGCAAGCCGTCCGCGCTCAAGCCGACCGTGGACGAGGCGGTGGCCAACTGCCCGTCGGTGGAGCATGTGCTGGTGGTCCGCCGGACCGGGGAGCAGGTCGACTGGTCGTCGCGGGACCACTGGTGGCACGAGACCGTGGAGCAGGCCTCGACCGAGCACACCGCCGAGGCCTTCGACGCCGAGCACCCGCTGTTCATCCTCTACACCAGCGGCACCACGGCCCGCCCGAAGGGCATCCTGCACACCACCGGCGGCTACCTGACCCAGACCTCGTACACCTCGCATGCGATCTTCGATCTGAAGCCGGAGACGGACGTCTACTGGTGTACGGCGGACATCGGTTGGGTGACCGGCCATTCCTACATCGTGTACGGCCCGCTCTCCAACGGCGCGACCCAGGTGATGTACGAGGGCACCCCGGACACCCCGCACAAGGGCCGGTTCTGGGAGATCGTCGACCGGTACGGGGTGACCATCCTCTACACCGCCCCGACCCTGATCCGCACCATGATGAAGTGGGGCGAGGACATCCCCGCCGGGTACGACCTGTCCACCCTCCGCCTGCTGGGCAGCGTCGGTGAGCCGATCAACCCCGAGGCGTGGATGTGGTACCGGCAGCATGTCGGGCGGGGCGAGCTGCCCATCGTGGACACCTGGTGGCAGACCGAGACCGGCAGCATCATGATTTCGCCGCTGCCGGGGGTCACCGCCGCCAAGCCGGGTTCGGCGATGACTCCGTTGCCCGGCATCAGTGCCGACGTGGTCGACGACCAGGGTCAGTCGGTACCCAACGGGGGTGGCGGTTACCTGGTGCTGCGGGAGCCCTGGCCCTCGATGCTGCGCACCATCTGGGGTGACGACAACCGGTTCATCGAGACCTACTGGTCCCGGTTCGGTGCGGGTGCCGGCGGCACCGGCGGTGATGAGTGGATCTACTTCGCCGGTGACGGGGCGAAGAAGGACGACGACGGGCACATCTGGCTGCTCGGCCGGGTGGACGACGTGATGCTGGTGTCGGGGCACAACATCTCCACCACGGAGGTGGAGTCGGCGCTGGTCTCGCACCCCTCGGTGGCCGAGGCGGCGGTGGTGGGTGCCACCGATCCGACCACCGGCCAGGCGATCGTCGCCTTCGCCATTCCGCGCGGCACCGCCGACGTCGCCGGCGAGGCGGGTGAGCAGCTCATCGCCGATCTGCGCAACCATGTGGCGAAGACCCTGGGCCCGATCGCCAAACCCCGGCAGATCATGCTGGTGCCGGAGCTGCCGAAGACCCGATCGGGCAAGATCATGCGGCGGTTGCTGCGGGACGTGGCGGAGAACCGTTCCCTCGGTGACGTGACCACCTTGCAGGACTCCTCGGTGATGGAGTTGATCGCCTCCGGCATGGGCGGGAGCAAGTCCGACGAGGACTGACCTGTCGTACCCCTCGACGGGTGGTGGTCCGGTGCGGACCGCCACCCGTCGATGTCTGTCCGGACCTGCACGGATGCCGGGTGGACCCCGGCGAAGGTTGTGACAGTGAGCAGACCTGTCGGCAATTCACTGCCATAAAATCGATGGCTACCCCTTCCCAGGGGCCCCACTAGTGCCTAAGTTCACCAGTGGCCCCATCCGTAGGGGCCGATCTCACCGGCTTGCCACCCCTGATGGGCCGGTTCCCTCAATTCGGAGGTACCACGTGCGGAAAGTCGCAGTGGGTCTGCTCGGGCTTTCGATGACGGCGGCAGGGCTGACGGTCGGTGCTTCGGCCTCCGCCGCGCCGATCGCGGAGCCACCGACGGCCGCGCCGTCGATCGCCGAGCCCGCCCATGCCGAACATGACCTGCCGAACCCACTGGAAGAGAAGCGTCGCGCCCTGCGTCAGGAGGGCCTGAGCGAGGTGCTCTCGGGCCGCGTCAAGACCGAACGGATCAACGGCAGCACGGTGGCCAAGGTCGGTGACCGGGCCGTCCGTGGTGGTAAGGCCGGCCGCAACGCCAAGACCCCCAAGGGCGGCAAGGGGCCCACCGAGAAGCAGTACGTCGAGCTTTCCCGGGAGAAGACCGACCAGATCTTCGTCATCCTGGCCGAGTTCGGCGACGAGCGGCACCCGAACTACCCGGACCAGGACACCGACCCGGATGTTCCCGGCCCCGCCCGGTTCGACGGGCCGCTGCACAACCAGATCCCCCAGCCGGACCGGCGGGTCGACAACTCCACGGTGTGGCAGCCGAACTACGACGCCGATCACTTCCGCAAGCTCTACTTCGGCACCGCTCCGGGCGACGAGTCCGTGAAGCAGTACTACGAGGCGCAGTCCTCGGGTCGATACAGCGTCGACGGCGTGGTCAGCAACTGGGTCAAGGTCAACTACAACCAGGCCCGGTACGGCCGCTCCAACGGCTACCCCTGTGACTCGATCGTCTGCTCCAACGTGTGGGCCCTGGTGCGCGACGCCGCCAACCAGTGGGTGGCCGACCAGAAGGCCGCCGGCCGCACGGACGCCCAGATCGCCGCCGACGTACAGGCCATGGACCAGTGGGACCGCTACGACCACGACGGTGACGGCGACTTCAACGAGCCGGACGGCTACATCGACCACTTCCAGATCGTGCACGCCGGTGGCGACATGGCCGACGGTGACCCGATCTACGGCGAGGACGCCATCTGGAGCCACCGCTGGTACGCGTACGCCTCCGACCAGGGTCGTACCGGCCCGCCGAACTTCCCGGCCGGCGGCACCCAGATCGGCGACACCGGCATCTGGATCGGCGACTACACCATCCAGCCGGAGAACGGCGGTCGCAGCGTCTTCTACCACGAGTACGCCCACGACCTGGGTCTGCCGGACGACTACAACGTCCTCAGCGGCGGCGACAACAACAACGAGCACTGGACCCTGATGGCCCAGAGCCGCCTGGGTGCCAAGAACGACGGCGGCATCGGCGAGCGCGGCGGTGACCTGGGTGCCTGGAACAAGCTCCAGCTCGGCTGGCTCGACTACGAGGTGATCGTGGCCGGCCAGAAGCGCACCCTGGTGCTCGGTCCGCAGGAGTACAACACCAAGGAGGCCCAGGCCGCCGTGGTGGTGCTGCCCGAGCGGGAGTACACCTTCGAGAACGGTGCACCCTTCGAGGGCACCAAGCAGTTCTTCTCCGGCAACGCGGACGACCTGAACAGCACCATGACCCGGACCTTCGACCTGACCGGGAAGTCGTCCGCGACCCTGTCCATGAAGGGCCGCTACAGCATCGAGGCGGAGTACGACTACCTGTTCTTCGAGACCTCGATCGACGGTGGACAGACCTGGACTCCGCAGCCCGGTACGGCCGACGGCCAGCCGCTCAAGGAGATCTCCCCCGGTCGCTTCGCCCTGGACGGCAGCTCCGACGACGAGTGGGTGGACGTCACGATCCCGCTGGACGGGGTGGTCGGCAACCAGGTCGGGTTCCGGCTGCGGTACCAGACCGACGGTGCGGTCTCCGAGGGTGGTTTCTTCGGTGACGCCGTAACCCTGACCGCCGACGGCGCCACGGTCTTCACCGACGGGGCCGAGGACGGCGGGGCCGGCTGGACCCTGGCCGGTGGTTTCGAGGTGGTCGAGGAGACCTACACCCGTAAGTTCGCGAACTACTACATCGCGGGCACCCGGCAGTACATCTCGTACGACAAGTACCTCAAGACCGGCCCGTACTTCTTCGGGTACGCCAACACCAAGCCGGACTACGTGGACCACTACGCGTACCAGGAGGGTCTGCTGATCTCGTACTGGAACACCCGGTGGGCGGACAACGACACGTTCGCGCACCCGGGTGAGGGCCGGAACCTGATCATTGACTCCCGGCCCCGGCCGATCTACAACCTGACCGGCCAGCCCTGGCGGGCCCGGATCCAGGTCTACGACGCGCCGTTCAGCCTGAAGAAGGCGGACTCGTTCACGCTGCACCTCAACAGCCAGCCGCAGTACATCCGCGGCCAGGCGGCGCAGCCGCTGTTCGACGACACCAAGCAGTACTGGTTCCCGGAGCTGCCGAACCACGGCGTTAAGCTGCCGGCCACCGGCACCAAGATCAAGGTGTTGGAGCAGAAGGGCCTGAACACCAAGGTTCGATTCTCCTGAGTGACCGCACGACCACACGATGCCCCGGGCAGCTCACCTGCCCGGGGCATCGCCCTTCACCCGGCGAGGGTCGCGCCGGACACCACGCACGCCGTCGCAGGGGCCTACCAGCGTCGGGGTCCTAGGCTGTCGGACATGACCGAGCAGCGTGGCGGAGCCATCGACGAGTCCTGCGTCCTCACCGAAGGGCCGTGGACGCACCGGTTCGTCGGCGCGAACGGCAGCCGGTTCCATGTCGTGGAGGCGGGCACCGGTCCGATGGTGCTCTTCCTGCACGGCTTCCCCGAGCACTGGTGGGCCTGGCACCGGATGCTCCCCATGGTCGCCGACGCCGGTTTCCGCGCGGTCGCGGTAGACCTGCGCGGCTACGGCGCCAGCGACAAACCACCCCGGGGGTACGACGGATACACCCTCGCCGCCGACGTCGCCGGGACGATCAGGGCACTCGGGGAACGCTCGGCGACCGTGGTCGGGACCGGGGCCGGGGGCATGGTGGCCTGGACGGTGGCGTCCTTCCATCCCACCCTGGTACGCCGACTGGTGGTGCTCGGTGCCCCGCATCCGTTGCGGCTACGGGCGGCCATCTTCGCCGATCCGCGTGGGCAGTTCGCCGCCTCCACACCCACCCTGAAGTTCCAGCTACCCCGGTACGAACACGTCCTGGCCAAAGATGACGGGCGGGCGGTGGAGGAGATCCTGCGCCGCTGGGGTGGCCCCCGCTGGGTCGCCGGCCCGGACTTCGCCGAGTACGCCCGGCAGTACCGGCGGGCCATGCAGATCCCGCAGGCGGCGTTCTGCGCGCTGGAGGGCTACCGCTGGGCGTTCCGGTCGGTGCTGCGGCTGCACGGCTACCGGTTCGTCAAGCTGATGCAACGGCCGCTCGTCGCACCCACCCTGCAACTGCACGGCGCACTGGATGTGGCCTCCCTACCCCGTACCGCCCAGGGGTCGAGTCGCTACGTCAGCGGGCCGTACGAGTGGCGGCTGCTGGACGAGGTCGGCCACTTCCCGCACCTGGAGGCCTCGGAGCTGGTGCTGGGCGAGATCCTGCGCTGGGCCAAGTCGTGATCAGACCCGCTGCTCGCGCAGGTCGGTGACCTCCCCGGCCGGCGCCCACCCCTGGTAGACCCCGAAGTCGAAGGCCTCCAGCCGCAGCGCCTGCGCCACCGGCCAGCGGCCACCGGTGTACTCGACCCGCAGCCAACCCTCGTGCTCACCGAGCACGATGAAGGGCTGTCCCTTCCAGGTGCAGGTCGTCCGCACGTACGCCAACTCTTCGACCTCGGCCATCGGCACCACCCGGAGGTACCGGCCGGGCCGCACCTCGGTGAAGCCCTCAGCCGGCTCCGTCTGGTACAGCCGCACCTCACCACCGTCCGGGCTGGCCTGGTACTCCCGGCCCCGCCAGCGGGCCACATAGCCGTCGCGGGTCACTGCGCACCGGCCTCACGCCAGGCGACCGTGTCGGCGTCGAAGACGGCGATCAGCCGCTCAGTGCCGTCCGCGCCCAGGCGCAGCAGTTGCGCGCCGTGCGGCAGCCGGACACTGTCCACCTTGAACTCGGCGAGCACCTCGCTGCTCTCCCCGGGGGCGAAGCCGTTGCCACGGAACGGCGGGCGTTCGATCACCCAGCCCTCCATGGCCCGCATCGCGGCCTCGTTCTGCCCGCCGTAGGGGATGCGGTAGAGACTCGGCCGGTACGCCGGCCACCGCAACACGTAGATCTCCTCGGCGTCCGCCGCGAAGGGTGACTCCGCATGGTGCAGACCGAGGGCGCGGTAGAGCTGGGCGGGGGTGGTCAGGTGGGCCAGTTCGGTGGCCCGGTGCACGAAACCGGAGACCCGGTCGTAGCCGCGTTCCAGGTAGAAGCCCAGTTGGCTGGGCGCGATCGCCTTCTGCATCACGATCGGTCGAGTCGGGTCGGCTGCGGAGGCCACCTTCGGCGGGCTGCTGGTGGCGGCCGACTTGTCAACGCCAGGTTCCGGCTCGTTGTCGTCACCGAGCCCGAGTTCGGCCGCCCAGTTGGCCAGCCCGACGATCTGCTCGCCGGGCAGCTTCGCCCCGACCGGGGTGCCAGGATTGACCGCGAAGGACCAGGACAACTGAGGCCAGGACCGAATCAGCTGTACGAAGCGGACCGTCATCGTCTCGGCCGTCTGGTCGCCATGGTCGGCGAGTCGCTGCGGCGAGGTGTAGGCCACTACGAAGGTCTGGTCGTCCAGTTCCACCGTCGGCCAGACGTACCCGGGGTCACCGGGACGGCTGCCCGCAGCGGAGTCCGGGGAGATCGGCAGGAGGACCCGGGCCAGCAGCAGTGTCGACAGGAAGGTGTCGGTCTTCGCGGCCCCCGCAGCGGCGAGCAGCTCCTCCTCCACCTCGTTGGCCGGCTCGAACCCTGCCGGCGCCGGGGCGGGCTCCTCCGCTGGCGACACGGTGGCCGGCTCCGGAGTCGGCGTCGCGGCGGTGTTCTCGGGCTCAGGTTCGGTGGTGACCTTGGGCGAGGGGTCGAACAGTGAGGGCTCGGTCGCCGGCACCGGCGCGGTCACCTCATCCGCCACCGCCGGAACCGCCACCGTGGGCTCCGCCTCGACCGGCGAGATCGGCGCCGTCGGCTCCGCCCCCGACGGGGACAACGCCACCGTCGACTCCGCCTGCGACGGGAAGAAGGTCGTAGTCGGATCCGCCTCCACCGGCTCCGTCTGCGACGGGGACAACGACACGGTCTGCTCCGCCTGCGCCGGGAAGAGCGTCGTCCGCTCCGCCTGCGACGGGGACATCGCCACCGTCTGCTCCGCCTGCGCGGGGAACAACGTCGTCGTCGAATCCGCCTCCACCTGCTCCGACTCCGCCTGGGACGGGGACAACGACACCGTCCGCTCCGCCTGCGCTGGGAAGAGCGTCGTCCGCTCCGCCTGGGACGGGAAGAAGGTCGTCGTCGGTTCCGCAGGCCTCGGGGGGATCGGTGCCGTCGGTTCCGCCTCTGTGGGCCAGGTTTGCGGTGCCTCGGTGGTCGGGGGCAGGGTCGGGTCTGCTTCGGAGGTCTGGCGTTGGGGGGTACCGGGCTCCGGGTGCTGCTGCGCGGGCGACGCGGCAGTCAGATCCCGGGCCTCGATGATGGTGCCCTCTATGACGATCGGGGTGAACCCGCGCCGGGGCGCGGGCGGGGCGGAGACCGGCTCCGCCGCCGACGTGAGGGTCTGCTCGTCGCCCTCGGTCGCTTGGCGGCGGGGCAGCGACTGGGTCTCTGCGGTCGGGTCGCCTGGCACCGAACCGGTCAGATCGGTCGGCGCGGTGGACCACAAACGCTGGGTGGGTTCCGGTGCGGGGTCGGCCGGGGGCCGCAGCGGCTGGGTCGCTTCGCCGTTCACCTCGGGCCGGGTCAGACCGCCGGTCTGGGTGTCCTGGCTGAAGTCGAAGGCTCGGGTGGTGCCGTCGGTAGTCGACTCCGGGGAGGGGCCACGGCGGGGGAAGGGCTGCCCGGTGCGGGAGAACCGGGAGGGTGCGGTGACCCGCTCGCTTCGGGAGGGCGTTCGACCGGAGGCCGGTTCGAAGAAGGACCGTCGGGGCTGCTGGTCGGCGGCCTGACCGTTGGCCGGGGCTCCGGCCTGCTCGGGGGTGACCGGTCGACCGGGTGTCTCCCCGGGCGGGGGCATGGGCCGGCGCGGCGTCAGGTGGCCCTGGCGGTCTCCCCAGTGGCTCTCGGTGGCCTCCGGACGCACGCCACCGGCAGGGTCCGGGCGCGGGAGGCCGGGCCGGGGTTCGGCGACGCTCGGTCTGAGGTGACCGGCGCCGGGATAGCCCGCTGCCTGACCGGCGGGGGGTTGACCGGGCACTCGGGTGCCCGCACCCGGCGCGGTTACCGCGACGTCGGGGAGTTGAAAGGCGGCCGGGATCACCGGCGGAGGCGTTTCCGGTCGGCTAGGCCGGAGCTGGGCCGGTGGCGGAGTGTTCGCGGTCGGGCCGGATTCGCGTAGCCGACTCATCGCCTCGACCCGCTCCAGCCTGGCTCGGGCACCGATCGTCCGGCCGGGTAGCCGGACGTCACCCCGGGAGAGCTGAGCGACGTACCAGGCGGGCAGGTAGCCCTCGATCGGCAACCCGGGGTTGACCGCCAACCACCACTCGTGGTTCGGCCAACCGATGGCCAGTTCGGCGTAGCCGGTGCGGCGGGCGGACCCGCCGTACTCGCCCAGGCAGGCCCGCATCGCCTCGACGGAGGTGAAGGCCAGGACGTGCGTACGCCCACCGGTGGTCCAGGTGCCCCAGCCCGCAGGCGCCGATCCGGGGCCCGTCGGCGCGGAGATCGGCAGGAGCAGTTCGATGCTGGACAGGATGCGGAAGTAGAGCTGTTGGTCATTGCTGCGTAGTGCGTCCCGCAGCGCAGCTTCCGCCTCGGTGGCCGGCTCCCAGTCGGTCACGGCCACCCCCTCCTCCCGGGCCCAGGCCATAGGTGTCGGTTACAACCTACAAGGTCACATCAAGATCACAATGACAAGGCTGGCTGGGATCCACCGCCGTTTCGTCCCAGGCGATAACATCCCGTTCCGGTGTCGACACGATACGGAGGCGGTCGATGTCCCGGTACGCTCGGCATCCCCTTTTAGCGGGTCTGACCGCCGTCCTGTTGCTGGCGGCGGATGCGGTCGGGGCCGGGACGGCTGTCGCCTCGGCCACGACCGGCAGGGCGCCGGTTTGCGCGGCGCCACTGGCGCCGGCCCGGCCGGTGTCCGCGGTCCCCTGGCCACAGCAGCGGTACGCACCCGAGCGGCTGCACTCCTTGGCTACCGGATCGGGAGTGACCGTGGCGGTGGTCGACTCCGGGGTGGATCGACATCACCCACAGTTGGCCGGCCGGGTACTCACCGGCACCGACCTGCTCGATCCCGGCGGGGACGGCACCCGTGACTGCGTCGGCCACGGCACCGGGGTGGCGAGCATCATCGCCGCCGCACCCAGGGACGGAAGCGGCCTGCGGGGACTGGCACCGAAGGCCCGCATTCTGCCGGTACGAGTCAGCGAACAGCAGATAGTGGACGGTCAGGGGGCAGGTCGTACGGTGGCCCCGGCCGACTTCGCCCGGGCGATCCGCTGGGCGGTGGACAACCGCGCCGATGTGGTCAACCTGTCCGTGGTCCTGTACGCCGACCATCCGGCGGTACGCGAGGCGATCGGCTACGCCCTGGCCCGGGACGTGGTCGTGGTGGCCGCCGTCGGCAACCTGCACGGCAGCGGTGATCCCCGCCCCTATCCGGCCGCGTACGAGGGGGTGCTCGGGGTCGGTGCGGTCGGGGCGGACGGTGTCCGGGCCGACTTCTCCCAGGTCGGATCCTATGTCGATCTGGTGGCACCCGGCTCGGAGGTGCTGATGGCCGCTCCCGGGCAGGGCCATCATCGGGCCGAGGGGACCAGCTACGCCGCGCCGTTCGTGGCCGCCACGGCGGCCCTGTTGCGCGAGTACCGCCCCGAGCTGAGCGCCCTGGAGGTGGCCGACCGGCTCAAGGCCACCGCCGACCCGGCCCCCGGCATCGGGTACGGCGCCGGAGTGCTGAACCCGTATCGGGCGGTCACCGAGACCACCACCGGCCGGGTCACCCGCCCTGCCCCGGTCATCGCCCTGCCCGACGAGGAGCCCGACCCCGCGCTGGTGGCCCAGCAGAACCGGCGAGCCGCCGCCCGACAGCGGGCCGTCCTGCTGGCCACCACGGGCGCCGTGGTGGTGGTCGGCATAGTGCTGACCGCCCTGATCGTGCCTCGGGGTGCCCGACGCCGCTGGCGCCCCGCCGACCCCGCCTGACGACCACCCCGCCCGCCAACCGGGGAGCCGGGACAGCCTGCGCCCGGGGACGGGTGCCGTGCTCGACCATTGCCTGACGCGCGGCGACGCCGCCCGAACGAACGGGCGGCGTCGCCGCTGGTGGTCACCGGAACAGGCCGACGTTCTTCTTCTCGGTGTCGAGGTAGTCGGCCGCCGACTCGTCCACCGCCAGCTTGATGTCACGCAGCATCGCCTGGAGGTCCTGGGAGGCGTTGCGCCAGCGGGCCTGCCGCTGCTCGTACGCCTGCTGGGCCTCACCGGACCAGGTGGCCACCAACGGGGCGGCGTCCCGTTCCAACTGGCCCAACTGCGAGTCGAGCGTGTTCAACGCCCGCTGGATGTCCGCGCTGGCCTGCTGCAGCGCGGCGAAGTTGACGACAAGCACACCGTGCTCCATCGAATCCCCCTGGATCGTGGTCTAGAGCGGCAACTGGATGCCGCCGCGGTTGGTGGCGGACACCCGGCTGGCCGCCTCGGCGTCCGAGGCGTCGTAGTGCGTGCCGGCGGTGCGGATCGCCCCTGCGGTCTCGCGCAGCGCCCGCTGCAAACTGGCCTGGTCCTGCGCCCACTGCTGTTTCACCTGCTCGAACGACCGGCCACCGGCCCCGCGCCAGGCCTGCTGGAGAACCTCCAGTTGGGTCAGCAGCCCACTGAGCATCGACTGCAACGACTGGTCCGTCTGCTCGAACTTCGCCGCGGTCTGCTGCATCACCGCGGCCTGCGCCTGGGTCTGGGACACCCCGACATCTCCTTGTCTGCTGGGTCGTGGCTGGCCCTGCGAACATCACGCACCCACCGGCACCGAAAGGGGCTAGCGGGCCGTGGGATCGGACCAATGACGTCTCGTCGCTGACGGTAGCGGCACCATCGCTGTTGTGCTACCCCGTCCCGTTCCCCTGTGGACAACGCTGATCCCATCCACTCACTACGATGGGCGGCAGCCGGGTTGCGGCGGGTGACCGGCCGAGGAGGGGTGCGGTGGCGATGACAAGCCTGCCGACCACGGTTGCTCCTGCCCTGGCCGACGGAACGCCCGAGCAGCGCATCCAAGCTGCCGCCACGACCACCGGGCGCGGGGACCACTGGCGAGAGCCTCGGCCTCGGGCCGGACAGGTCGTGACCACGCAGGTGGCGCTGGCCGTGGTGGTCGCCGCCTCGGGCCGGGGCCCGGTAGCCCTGTCGGCCGCTGCCGTGCTGGCCGCAGCCCTGCTGCTGCTCGCCTGGGGCCGGATCCGTCAGCGGTGGCTGTACGAGTGGTCGGGCATCGGGCTGGGTTATCTGACCCGGCGACGCGCGCTCACCACGCCGGGGGGACCGGCGGCCCTGCTCGATCTGGTCGCCCCGGACACCGTGCGTCATCCGGCCGATCTGGCGGGCTCCTCCGCGGTGCTGTTCGACGACCCCGGTGGGGTGGTGGCCCTGCTGGAGATCGGCGACCGGGCCGACCTGCTCGGCGACGGCGGGCGGCACCTGCCCTCGCCCGCCGCCCTGCTACCGGCCGACTCCGACCAGGCTCCGCCGGTACGCATTCAGCTGGTGCTGTCCGCCTCGGCGGCTCCGGCGATCCGTGCCGGCGGCGGCCTGTCCGCCACCTCATACCGCCAGTTGACCCATGGCCGGCTGGCCGGCTGGGAAAGGGGGGTGCTGGCCGTACGGGTGATCCGGGCGGAGGGGTGGTCGGAGGAGGCGTTACGGCGAACTCTGGCCGGCACCGTCCGCCGGATCATCCGCCGTTTCGGCCCGTTGTCGATCCGACCGCTGGGCGAGCCGGCGGCGCTGCGGGTGTTCGCCGAACTAGCCCACCATGACGGGCGACCCGTTCGGGAGTCCTGGCAGGCCGTGCGCTGCGGTGGACTGTTGCAGACCACGTTCCGACTGCGTCGGTGGCCCACCGCGGAGGGTGGAGGCCAACTGGTGCCACGGCTGTTGACCCTGCCGGCGACCGCGGTCACGGTGTCCCTGCACGCCGAGCCGGGTCCGACCGAGGGCCTGACCGTACGGATCAGCGCCGCAACCCCGGCCGAACTCTCCGCCGCCGCGCGGGCGTTGCGCGGGCTGGTGACGACGGCCGGTGGCATGGTGCGGCGACTGGACGGGGCTCACCTCTGCGGCTTCACGGACACCCTGCCACTGGCCCCGCCGGTTCCGGCCACCCTCGGGGACGGGTCCGAGTTGGAGTTGCCGTACGGCTCAGCCGGCCTGGTGGTGGGGGCCAACCGGCACGGCGATCCGGTCACCGTGCGGCTGTTCCGGCCGGAGAGCACCCGGGTGATGATCGTCGGCGGGGTGCGGGCCGCCCAACTGCTGACCATGCGGGCGATGGCCCTTGGCTGCCGAGTGGTCGTCCAGACCACCCGACCCCAGGCCTGGCAACCGTTCGTACGCGGGGTCGGCACTCCGGGTGAGACGATCCCGCTGGTTCCGCCCGGCAGGCCGGTGGAGACCGAGCCGGGTACCCCGCTGTCGCCACTGCTGGTGATCCTGGACGCCCCGCCGCCCACCGGCGGTCCCCGGCCGGGTGCGGCCTGGCAGACCACCCTGCTGGTACGCGACGAGTTGACCCCGGCGGACGCGGATGCCCTGGGCCGGTCCGACCTGGCCCTGCTGCAACCGTTGAGTCCGGCCGAGGCCCCGATCGCCGGGGCTGCCCTGGGGCTCGGTGAGGCGGCCGACTGGCTGACCCGGATCCGGCCGGACATGGTGGCCGTGGTGAACCGGCGGGCCCTGCGCTGGGTGCTGCTCGCCGGCACCCCCTTGGAGGCCCAACTGATCGGTCGTCCGTCGCGCACCTGAGACCGGCACAGCCGATCTCGCGGGTACCGTCCCTGGCCTGGTCGTGACACCATGCCGGCCATGGATTTCCTGAAAGGTCTACTGATCCGGGTCGGCGCCACGGCGGTGGCCTTCTGGCTGGCCACCCTGATCATCCCCGGCATCTCTCTGGACACGGAGTCGGTCAGCGAGACCGTGCTGACCCTGGTCCTGGTGGCGGTCATCTTCGGCGTGGTGAACGGGGTCCTCCAGCCGATCATCAAGACCGTGGGCTGCGGTTTCTACCTGCTCACCCTCGGCCTGATCGCCCTGGTGGTCAACGGTCTGCTCTTCCTGCTGACCGGTTGGATCGCCGACCAGGTCGGGCTGCCCTTCGATGTGGACGGCTTCTGGCCGGCCGCCGTCCTGGGTGCCCTCTTCGTCGGCGTCGTCACCTGGATCCTCGGCGCCATCCTCGACCGCGACTGACCCCCACCCCACCTCGGCCGCCAGCGCCGAGCCGACCAGCCGGACAGGTACCGCTCAAACGAGCGGTACCTGTCCGCTGTGCAGGCCAGATTGCGGGAGCTGCCTACCGGAGCCCACCTGGGTACGGACTACCGTCGCAGGGGTGTTCACGCTGACCCGCGACGACGGCTACACGATCAGCACCGATCCGGCCCGGCTGGATCTGGACCGGGTGCACCACTGGCTCAGCACGGACGCCTACTGGGCCCTGGGACGGGACCAGGAGACGGTGGCCCGGGCCTTCGCCGGCTCGATCGGTTTCGGGGTCTACCGGCCGGTCGACGGCCGCCAGGTCGCCGTGGCGAGGGTGATCACCGATCGGGTCACCTTCGGCTACCTCTGTGACGTGTACGTCGACCGGACCGAGCGCGGTCGCGGCCTGGGCACCTGGCTGGCGGGCGCGGTCCGCGACCATCTGGCCACCCTGGGGGTACGCCGGCTGCTGCTGGCCACCCAGGATGCGCACGGGCTCTATCAGAAGCTCGGCTTCACCCTGGTCGAGGCCGAGCGTTGGATGGAGCTGGACCGCCGCAACCAGCAGTGAGTCCGCTCACCGGCAAGGAGCAGGCGGGGATATCGACCCTTACCGTGTAGCCGTGACACCCCTGCGCCTCGGATATCTCTACGGGCTCGCCGCGTACCTGATGTGGGGATTCTTTCCCCTCTACTTCAAGCTGCTCCGTCCCTCCGGCCCGTTGGAGATCCTCGCCCACCGGGTGATCTGGTCCGTGGCCTTCGTCGCCCTGCTGCTCGGCGCGATGCGCAACATCGGATTCCTGCGGGCCCTGCTGCGCCGACCGCGCGCCCTGGCCGGCATCGGGGTGGCCGCCACCCTGATCGGGTTCAACTGGTTCACCTACATCTACGGGGTGAACTCCGACCGGGTGGTGGAAACCGCCCTCGGGTACTTCATCAACCCCCTGGTGGTGGTGTTGCTGGGGGTGGTGGTGCTGCGGGAACGTCTGCGCCCGGGACAGTGGCTGGCGCTGGGCATCGGCGGCCTGGCGGTGGCCGTACTCACGGTCGACTACGGTCGACTGCCGTACCTGGCGTTGATCCTGGCGCTCACCTTCGGCGGGTACAGCCTGGTCAAGAAGCAGCTCGGGCTGCCTGCCGCGGAGGGTCTGTTCGTCGAGTCGGCCGTGCTGGCGTTGCCCGCCCTCGGCTACCTGGGCTGGCTGGCGGCCACCGGTGAGGCGACCTTCGGGCAGGTCTCGACCGGGCACACCCTGCTGCTGGTCCTGGCCGGGGCGCTGACCGCCATCCCCCTCCTGCTGTTCGCCGGGGCCGCCAACCGGCTCCCGCTGACCGCCCTGGGGATGCTTCAGTACGTGGCCCCGATCCTCCAGCTGGGCTGCGGGGTGCTGATCTTCCACGAGCCGATGCCGCCAGCCCGCCTGGCCGGATTCGCGCTGGTCTGGCTGGCCCTGATCGTCTTCACCGTGGACGGGTTGCGCCAGGCCCGGCGTACCCGTCGCGAGCGCCCCGCCAAGGTGGTCCCGGCCGGCACCCCCTGACCCCACTCAGGGCAGGTCGTACGCCAGCACCACGGTGCCGTCGGCCCGGATCAGTTCCAACCGGACCAGTTCGGCGTTGGTGAACCGGGTGGCCCCGCTGATCCGCAGGTCGTCCCCGGGTGCGGCCAGCCAGGAGCCGATCTGCTCCTGCGACCCGTCGGCGGCGTGGGCCACCAGCCGGAAGGCGTTCGCCTTGCCGTAGCCGGAACGCTCGTCGTACCCACAGGTCATGGTGACCTCGGTGCCCCAGTTGGTGCCGGTGAGCCCGATCTCGGCGTGCAGGGGCACCGCACCCGCGACCGGACGCATCTGCACCATCCGCACCTGGGCCACCGGCCCGGTCGGCGCCGGTTCGGGCAGCATGGTGGCCGTGCCGAAGCCGATGACCAGGGCGAAGGCGGCAGCGGCCAGGCTGATGACGGCGTACCGCAGGCGGTTGGCCTGCCGCTCCCGGCGCCGCCGCTCCCGCGCGGCGCTGAGCAACTCCGGCACCCGGGGGTTCTCCGGCAGCGGCAGGAACTGCTCCAGGCTGGTCGGATCCAACCGGCCGAGCAGACCGGGCAGCACGGCGATCTCCGAGACGGACTGCTGGCAGGCCGGGCAGTCGACCAGATGGCGTTCGTAGGCCGCGCGGTCCGCGGGAGACAGGGCACCCAGGACGTACGCCCCATCGTCGTAGGCGAAGTCGCAGCGGCTCATCCGGTCACCCCCATCTCGGCAAGCACCAACCGTAATGACCGTAGGGCGTAGTGGGTGCGAGACTTCACCGTCCCCGGCGGAACACCCAGCCGGGAGGCCGCCTCCGCTATCGAGCGGCCCTGGTAGAAGCATTCGACCAGCACGTCCCGGTGGGAGGGACTGAGCCGGTTGAGCGCCTCGGCCACCGTCCACGCCTCGACGGCACGTTCGGTCTCGTCGACCACCTCAGGCGGTTCGGGAAGCTCGTCGGTGTAGATCTCACCGACCCGGGTGGAGCGGCGTCGCCAGGCGTCGATGGCCAGGTTGCGTGCGGTCGTGAACAGCCAGGCCCGTACCGAGCCGCGACGCGGGTCCAGCGACTCCGGGTGGCGCCAGGCCCGCAGCAACGTCTCCTGAACCAGGTCCTCGGCGCGCTGTCGATCGCCGTTGACCAGCCGCAACGCGTGCGCGTAGAGCGCGTCGGCATGTTCGTCATGCAGGGCGCGCAGCAGATGGGCGTCGTGGTCGCTGATGATCCTCTCCTCGCTCTCGACGGGAGCGGGCTCGGCGTTACGACCGTTGGTACGTGCAGTCACCCCGAAGAGTTCAGTCGCAGCTCAAACCTGGGGTTGGGCGGGGAGTGTCAAGGCCGCGGCCGATCCCAGCGCACCGCCGCCTTCCCGCCAGGAAGGGGGCCGGCTCAGCTCTCCGTGGCCAGGCTGTCGGCGATCGCCCGGGCGGCGGTGAGCAGCTTCGTCCGCACCACCCGGGCGGAGGTCATCATCTCGCTGGCCGGCAGCGCGCAGGCCAGTACGGTCCGCCGCTCGATGTCCTTGTCCGGGCCGATCAGCACGGCGGCACAGGCCACCCCCTGCCGGAACTGGCCCAGTTCCAGTTGCATCCCACGACGCTCCCCGGCCGCCAGATCGGCCTCGAAGGCCTCCGGGGTGCACAGGGTGGCGCTGGTGAACGGGCGCATACCGTACTCACGGAGATAGCGGTGGCGTTGCTCGACCGTCAGGGTGGCCAGCAGGGCCTTGCCGAGGGCGGTCGCGTGGGCCCCCTCGTCGAACCCCGGCACGAGATCCTCCAGATAGGGCGAACGGGCACCCTCCGCCACCGCGGTGATCGCCACCTGCCCGCCGACGAACCGGCCCAGGTAGTGACTCCAGCCGGTCTCGACGGCCACCCGGCGCAGGGTCTCCCCGACCGCAGGCGACCCCCGGAAGGCGGCGACCAACTCGCGATAGCGGTCGGCCACCTCCAGGCCCACGATGTACGTGCCGTCCTCCCGACGGATCACATATCCCTCATAGGCCAGGGTCCGCACCAGGTGGTACGTGGTGGCCACGGTCAGCTCGCAGCGTCGGGCGATCTGTTTCACCGTCAGCCCGCGCGGGGCACGGCCGACCGCTTCGAGCACTCGAAGTGCGCGGGACACACTCCGGATGAGATCCGAAGGCTCCGCCAGGGGGTCGCGCACAACCACCTCCGCCACCAGGGACTTACACCATATGAAAAAGCGGCCCCAGGCGAAATCCCTGATCGGATGGATGACGCAGGCGGATGGCGTACATGAAGTGATCTCGGTTGCACTTCGTGGCGCCGCGCCGGTACTCGCATAGGTTGAGCTGACCATGACCGACACCGCCTCCCCTCCCGATCCGACCGTCGGCACCAGGCCGGTCCGAGCCAGCGCGGTGGCCGTCGTGGTGACCATCGCCTGCGTCCTGCCGGTCTTCCTGGTCGGTGGTCTGGCCGTGCAGATGCGGGAGGAACTGACCTTCTCCCCCGCCGGGCTCGGGCTGGTCGTCGCGGCCTACTTCGGGGTGGGCGCGCTCGCCTCCGTGCCCACCGGGGCTCTGGTGGAGCGTTGGGGCGGAGCCGTGGTGGCCCGCGCCGGCATCCTCGTCTCCGCCACCTGCCTGCTCGCCGTGGCGGTGCTGGCCCGGTCGTACCCGGTGCTGCTCGGCCTGCTCGCGGTGGCCGGCACCGCGAACGCGCTCGGCCAACTCTCCAGCAACGTGCTGCTCGCCCGGCACGTACCGATACGGCGGCAAGGCCTGTCGTTCGGCATCAAACAGGCCGCCATCCCGGTCTCCACCCTGCTGGCCGGAGCCGCGGTGCCCGTTTTCGCCCTCACCGTCGGCTGGCGCTGGGCGTTCGTGGCCGCTGCCGCTGCCGTGCTGGCCACCCTGCCGGCCGTACCCGCACAGCCGGCGCAGTCCGCTCGCCGGTCCGTGCGGGGTGCCGGGCGCGGGACGTTCCCGCTGGTGGTGGTCGGCATCGCCGCGACGCTCGCCGCCGGGGCTGCGGGAGGGCTCGGCACATTCGTGGTGGACGCGGCCGTCGATCGGGGACTCGAACCGGCGCTGGCCGGGCTGACCCTGACCCTCGGCAGCGCGGCCTGCATCACGGCCCGGGTCGGTCTCGGGTGGCTGGCCGACCGCCGCTCGGGTGGGCACGTCACGGTCATCGCCGGCATGCTCGTCGTCGGGGCGTTCGGGCTGGCCCTGCTCGCGATGGCCGGCCCAGGCCCCCTGGTGGTCGGCGTACTGCTCGGCTTCGCCCTGGGCTGGTCCTGGCCGGGGCTGATGAACTTCGCGGTGGTCCAGCTGCATCCCCAGGCGCCAGGGACCGCCACCTCGATCACCCAGACCGGGGTGTACGCCGGCGCCGCCCTCGGCCCGCTGACCCTCGGCCCGCTCGCCGCCGCTGCCGGCTATCCGACGATGTGGCTCACCGCAGCCACTGCCATGCTCATCGCCGCCGCCCTGATGCTCACCGCCACCCGCCTGCTGTCCGCCCACTCCACACCCGCCCCATCGCGTTGATCATGAGGTTAGCGGTGGGTTGAAGATGGCGGATTCTAGGGTTCAGTGCAACTGATCTTGGTTGTGCTGGAGGTGTTGGTGGCGAGGCCGGGTGTGGTGACGTTCGGACATCGGCAGGTGTTGGAGCACTTGTGGGGGTCGGGGCGGACGATCTCGCAGATCGCGGGGTTGTTGGGGTTGCCGGTGTGCACGGTGTCGCGTGAGGTGGCGCGGTATCACAGTGCGCGGCATGGGACGAAGAATCCGCTCGGGCGGTCGTTGCCGTCCGGGCGGGCTCGTCGGCCGTATCGGTGGGGGTATCAGGCGCAGTGGGCGCAGCGGCGGGCGGAGGCGGCTCGACGGCGGCCGAAGGTGGTGAAGCTTCGGTCGGGCACGCGGCTGCGGGACATGGTGGCGGGGAAACTGGCGCGTAGGTGGTCTCCGAAGCAGATCGCCGCGTGGTTACGGGCCACGTACGCCGACCGGCCGGAGTTGCAGGTGTCCCACGAGACGATCTACCAGGCGATCTACGTGCAGTCGCGGGGCAACCTGCGGGTGGAGTTGGGTCGGCAGGTCGCGCTGCGTTCGGGTCGTACCCAACGGCGTGCGCGGTCACGAACCGCGGGCGCGGCCCGCAGCCGACCCTGGGTCGGGGACCTGCACATCAGCGCCCGACCCGCCGAGGCCACCGATCGGGCCGTGCCCGGACACTGGGAAGGTGACCTGGTCATCGGCAAGGCCGGCGCCTCGGCGATCGTGACCCTGGTCGAACGCACCACCCGCTACGTCATGCTCGGCGCACTACCCCAGGGCCGCGACAGCGAAGCCGTCATCGGCGTCCTCACCACCCTGACCACCCGCATGCCCACCCACCTACGCCGCTCCCTGACCTGGGACCAGGGCAGCGAGATGGCCACCCACCCACAGTTCACCATCACCACCGGCTGCCCGGTCTACTTCTGCGACCCCCACAGCCCCTGGCAACGCGGCAGCAACGAGAACACCAACGGACTCCTACGCCAGTACTTCCCCAAGAACAGCTACGACTTCCGCACCATCGACCAGACCGGCCTGGACGACGTCGCCCACGAACTCAACACCCGACCCCGCGAAACGTTGGGCTGGGACACCCCAGCCCAACGCCTGGCCCAACTCATCACTACCTAACGATTGCACTCACCCCTTGACCCCGCCGATCAACTACTGCCGCCAACCTCATGATCAACCAGAGGGTGGGGGGAGGGTCAGCTGGTGCGGTCGGCGATGTGGTCGCAGAGGGATTCCAGGGCCCGCCGGGCCGGGATCTGCGGCAGGGGGGCCAGCTGTGCGCGGGCGTCCTCAGCGTAGCTGCGGACGGTCTCCCGGGCCCGCTTGAGCGCCGCGGACTCCCGCAGCAGACCCAGGGCCTCGGCGTGCAGGGCGTCGTCCGTCAGCGGCCCGGTGGCCAGGATCTCCCGCAGCCGCACCGAGGCGGCGTCGGTGTCGTCCGCGGCCAGGGCGTACAGCACCGGCAGGGTGGGCACCCCCTCCCGCAGGTCGGTGCCGGGGGTCTTGCCCGACTCGGTGGACTCGCTGGCGATGTCCAGCAGGTCGTCGGAGAGCTGGAAGGCCGCCCCGATGGTCTCGCCGTAGCCGGCCAGCGCCGCGACATGCTCGGGCGAGGCACCCCCGAACAGGCCGCCGAAGTGCGCACTGGTGGCGATCAACGAGCCGGTCTTCTCCGCGATCACGTGCAGGTAGTGGGAGACCGGATCGTCACCGGCCCGCGGCCCGACGGTCTCGGCGATCTGGCCGTGCACCAGCCGGGCGAAGGTGCGGGCCTGCAGGCGTACCGCCTCGGGGCCCAACTCGGCCGCGACGTCCGCAGCCCGCGCGAAGAGGTAGTCGCCGACCAGAATGGCCACCGAGTTGGTCCAGCGCGAGTTGGCGCTCGGGGCGCCCCGACGCACCGGGGCCTCGTCCATCACGTCGTCGTGGTACAGCGTGGCCAGGTGGGTCAGCTCCACCACCACGGCGGCCGACACGATCTCCGGCCGGCTCGGGTCACCGAACTGCGCGCCCAGGGCCACCAGCAGGGGCCGGAACCGCTTCCCACCGGCATCCGCCAGGTGCCGGGCGGCCTCGGTCACGAACGGATCGGCACTGGCGACCGTGTCGCGCAGTTCCGCCTCGACCGCCTCCAGCAGACCCAGCACGGACTCCTCCGTGCGAGAGTCAGCGAGATGAAAGCCGAGCGCGCCGAACTGACCTGCGCCAAGTCGGTTCCGGCGGCCACCGGAGCCGGTGCCATCCGAACGCTCGCCACCGCTAATCCCCACGACTCCACCATGCCACACGGCCTCTACCTGCACCGGACCGGGGATACACGGCGAGGGCCGGCCCACAGTCGTGGGCCGGCCCTCCTCGTGTTTTGACCATCGGGGGGATTCGTGGTGGTCGAGGTCTAGCGGAATGGGGAGGACCCTGTCCATGATCTGAGTTCTCACACAAAGATCATCAATGGGCAGGGTCCTCGATGAGCAGAGTAACGGCTACCGGTACCGGTGACAGGGGGCTGGGCCGGATCTTGTTGGATTCGTGGCGGCGGGAGTTGTACGAGGGCGTCCTCGTGTCCCGGTCGAGGACGTTGTTCTCGCTGGTCGACGAGTTGGCCGCCGATCAGGGACGGTGTGGCTGCCCGGCGCATCTGTCGCTGGGCACCGTGACCGGGCACGCCGCGGCGTACCGGGCGTTACGCGACGGTGAGATCGACACCGGCCGGGCGTTGCGGGCGGCGTGCCGGATCGCTCAGCGTGCCGGCCTGCCGCGGGTGTACGCCGTCGACACCACCGCCTGGCCCCGGCCGAACGCGCCGACCAGCCCGGACCGGCAACCGCAGTACACCCCGGGCGGCCCGCGCGGCGCGGCGCTGATCAAGACCGGGTGGCGGTATCAGCACGTCGTCCGGTTGACCCTGACCCCGGACTCGTGGGTCGTGCCGGTCCTGGTCGACCGCATCACCTCCGACGACGACCTGGTCGAGGTCACCGTCGGCCACATCGCACAGGTCTGCGCAGCCGACGGCGCCCGCCCGGGCGACCCGTCGCTGTTCCTCCTCGATTCCGGCTACCCCGCGGCCCGGATCACCCACCTGATCCGCGAACGCAGGATTCCCGCGGACGTCCTGGTCAGGCTCGCGACCTCGCAGACCATGTGGACCAGACCCGAACGCCGGGCCGCGCACCCCCTCGGAGGCCGGCCCCGCCGACACGGATTCCGGCTGACCCTGCGCGAACCCGACCTACACCCGGACGCCGGTGTCAGCGGCCCGGTCGGCATCTACGGCACCGTCACCGTCCGGGCCTGGCACCACGTCCACCCCAAACTCACCCGGACCAGCCGCGGCTTCACCGACCAGACCACCCTCCCGATCGTCGAAGGCACCGTGCTCCTCGCCCGAGTCCAGCACCTACGCCCCAGCCGCCGCGCCGGCGACCTCGCACTCTGGTACTCCGGCACCCGCCACGACCTGCTCACCCTCGTCATGACCTACCTGACCCGCTACGACATCGAGCACTACTTCCGCTACCTGAAGACCACCGCCCACGCCCCGGACTTCCACCCCCGCCAACCCGACACCCTGACCACCTGGCTCCGCCTACACGCCTACGCCTACCTACACCTGTTCTGCACCCGCACCCACCTCACCCACCACCGGCTGCCCTGGGAACCCGCCACCACCACCCCGACTCCCGGCCAGACCCGCCGACAGGTTTCGCCCGCTCTACGCAACGCCTGGCAACCACCAGGCCACCCGAAACCCGGCCACCCCGGACCCGGCCGCCCCGCCGGAAAACGCCGCAAACGCCGCACCCGCTACCCCGTCATCCGCAAGAACGCCATCCACAAGGGCAAATAACACCCCACCCCCACACCACCACGAACACACCCACACCACATCGCCAGACCACCCTGCCCACACAACGGTCAAAACACGAGGAGGGCCGGCCCACAGTCGTGGGCCGGCCCTCGTCAGCAGGGTCTACCGCTACCGCACGAACTCAGCCGCATTGGAGGCCAGGTCCAGCAGTGGTGCCGGTGCCACGCCGAGGACCAGGGTGGCGAGCACACCGATCACCAGGGCCGCCGAGGTCAGCCCACCGGGCACGGTGACCGTGGGGGTCGACTCACCCGGCTCGGACAGCCACATCATCACCACGACCCGCAGGTACGGGAAGGCCAGCACCATGCTGGTCAGCACACCCGCGATCACCAACCAGACCTGCCCGCCCTCCAGGGCCGGCCCGAAGACCGCGAACTTGCTGGTGAACCCGCTGGTCAGCGGGATACCGGCGAAGGCCAGCAGGATGAAGGTGAACACGGCCGCGTACAGCGGGGAACGCCGACCCAGGCCCGCCCAGCGGGACAGGTGGGTGGCCTCGCCGTCGGCGTCCCGCACCAGGGTCACCACCGCGAAGGCCGCCAGCACCGCGAAGCCGTACGCGACGAGGTAGAACATCGTGCCGGAGAGCCCGTCCGCGCCCGGAGCCAGCACACCGACCAGCAGGTACCCGGCGTTGGCGATGGAGGAGTACGCCAGCAGCCGCTTGATGTCGGTCTGGGTCACCGCGAACACCGCGCCGACCAGCATGGTGAGCACCGCCACCACACCGAGCACCGGGGTGAAGTCCCAGCGGGCACCCTCGAAGGCGACATGGAACACCCGCAGCAGGGCACCGAAGGCGGCCACCTTCGTGCAGGCGGCCATGAAACCGGTCACCGGGGTAGGCGCACCCTGGTACACGTCCGGGGTCCAGACGTGGAAGGGGGCCGCGGCGGCCTTGAACAGCAGACCGATCGCCACCAGGGCCATACCGGCGAACAGCAGCACCGGGCTCTGCGTCGAGTTGGCCACCGCCGCGTGCAGGGTGGCGAAGTCGACCCCGGCCGGGCGGTCGCCCAGCCCGGCGGTGAACCCGTAGAGCAGGGCCAGACCGAACAGGAAGAAGGCCGAGGCGTACGCGCCGAGCAGGAAGTACTTCATCGCGGCTTCCTGGCTCAGGATCCGCCGACGACGCGCCAGCGCACAGAGCAGGTACAGCGGCAGCGAGAAGACCTCGAGGGCGATGAACATGGTCAGCAGGTCGTTCGCCGAGACGAAGACCAACATGCCACCGACCGCGAAGGTGACCAGGGGATAGACCTCGCCGGCGCCGCCGGCGCGCTCCATCTGCCGCCGGTCGTCCGGGGAGTCGGCGGTGATGGCGGCCTGGGCGACGAACGCGCCACCCCGCTCGATGGCCCGCTCACCGATCAGCAGCAACGCCACCGCCGACAGGACCAGGATCCCGCCCTGGAGGAACAGGGTGGGCCCGTCGATGGCGATCACCCCGATGGTGATCAGCCGCTTGTCGGCGTTGAACACCACCATGGTCAGGGCGGCGAGCACCGCCAGCAGCGCCAGCGGCAACTGGATGGGGTGCCGCAGGCGGCGAGGCACGAACGCCTCGACCAGCACCCCGACCACCGCCGCGCCCATCATGATCAGGATCGGCGCGAGTGCCGCGTAGTCGATCGGCGGCAGTTCAAACTCGTTCACTGAACCCACCCTCCGTTCGCGACTGCGGGGCTCGCAAGCTCACTCCTCGCGCTCACCAGACCAAACCTTTCGTTCGCGACTGCGGTAATCCGCTGCGCTGCGTTCCCCGCGCTCACCGGACCAGCAAGCTCACTGCGCGCACTCACCGGGCGGCCTCCTGCACGGTCTCTGCCGTCGGAGCCGGGTCGGTCCGGCCGACATCCTGCATGGTCGCCTGGATGGCGGGGTTGATCACGTCCGTGACCGGCTTGGGGTAGAAGCCGAGCAGCACGATCAGGGCGATCAGCGGCGCGACCACGAACTTCTCGCGGAGGTTCAGGTCCCGCTTCATCCCGTCGATCTTGGTGAGCTCCGGGTTGAGGGTGCCCTGCGTGGTGCGCTGCACCATCCAGAGCACGTACGCGGCGGCCAGGATGATGCCCAGGGTGGCGATCACCGCGACCGGCTTGTTAACCGTGAAGGTGCCGATCAGCACCAGGAACTCGGAGACGAACGGCGCGGTACCGGGCAGGGCCAGGGAGGCCAGACCGGCGAAGAAGAGCACCCCGGCCAGCACCGGCACCAACTTGCCGGCACCACCGAAGTCGCTGATCAGCGCCGAACCCCGACGGGTGACCAGCATGCCGACCACCAGGAACAGCAGCCCGGTGGCGAGGCCGTGGTTGACCATGTAGAGCACCGCACCCGTACCGGCCTGGGTGGTGAAGGCGAAGATGCCGACCCCGATGAACCCGAAGTGGGCGATCGAGGTGTACGCCACCAGCCGCTTCAGGTCGTTCTGCCCCACCGCCAGCAGGGCGGCGTAGATGATGCCGATCACCGCGATGGCCAGCGCCCAGGGCGCGAACCACTGCGCCGCGTCCGGGAACAGCGGCAGGCAGTAGCGCAGGATGCCGAAGGTGCCCACCTTGTCCAGCACCCCGACGAGCAGGGCGGCGGCTCCGGCCGGCGCCGCGCCACCGGCGTCCGGCAGCCAGGTGTGGAACGGGAAGAACGGCGCCTTGATCGCAAAGGCGATGAAGAACCCGAGGAACAGCCAGCGCTCCGCCCCGGTGGAGATGTCCACCTGGGACAGCGCCACCCAGTCGAAGGTCTTGCCGCCGACCACCCATAGGCCGATCACCGCGGCCAGCATGAACAGACCGCCGACCAGGGAGTAGAGGAAGAACTTGACCGCCGCGTACTGCCGCTGGTGGCCGCCGTAGCTGCCGATCAGGAAGTACATCGGCACCAGCATGACCTCGAAGAACACGTAGAACAGGAAGATGTCGGCGGCGGCGAAGACACCGAGCATCGTGCATTCGAGGACCAGCAGCAGTGCGAAGTAGGCCGGCACCGAGCGCTTCGAGGACTCCGCGTCGTGCCAGGAGGCCAGGATCACCAGGGGCACCAGCACCGCGATCAGCATCAGCATGACAAGCGCGATGCCGTCGGCGGCGAAGGTGAAGTTGACCCCCCAGTTGGGGATCCACGGGTACGACTCGTGGAACTGGAAGCGCTCGCCGTCGACCTGCCAGGTCACCCACATGACCACGGACAGGGCGAGTACCAGCAGAGACCAGCCGAGCGCGACCTGCTTGGCCAGCGTCGGCCGACTGCGCGGCAGGAGGGCGACCACCACTGCGCCGACCAGCGGCGCCACGGTGAGCACCGAGAGGAACGGGAAGTCGGACATTATGCGGCCTTACCTCCGTCGTCGAAGCGCGGTCCGCCGGTGACGGCCGCCTGGGAGAGTGTCGGGAAAGCCGCGCGGTTCCCCGACCCCGGAAGGTGGATCACGCGAACCACCCCGCCTGCACGGCCAGGAAGGCGGCCACCACCAGCAGCGCGCCGGTCAGGATCGAGGTGGCGTACGACCGGACGAAGCCGGTCTGCATCCGCCGCAGGCGGCTGGAGCCACCGCCGACACCGGCGGCGAGACCGTTGACCAGTCCGTCGATGCCCCGGTTGTCCAGGTAGACCAGCGCCCGGGTGAGGAAGATGCCCGGCTTCTCGAAGACCGCCTCGTTGACCGTGTCGGTGTAGAGGTTCTTGCGGGCGGCGGTGACCAGCACCCCGGCCGGCTGCGGCTCGATCGCCGTACCGCCACGGAACATGACCCAGGCCAGCAGCGCACCGAGCGCGGTGACACCCAGCGACAGCGCCACGATCGCCCAGTGCGGCAGCACTGCGTCGTGGTGCGCCTCGGTCGCACCCAGACCGGCCGTGGCGGTCAGCCAGTCCGGCACCGAGGTGGCCAGCAGCCAACCGGCGCCGAGGGAGCCGATGCCGAGCAGGATCAGCGGGATGGTCATCAGCGGCGGGGACTCGTGCGGGTGCTCGATGTCCGTGGTCCACCGCTTCGGCCCGTGGAAGGTCAGGATGAACAACCGGGTCATGTAGAAGGCGGTCAGCGCGGCACCGAACACCGCGGCCCCACCGAACAGCCAGGCCGTCCAGCCCTCCCGCTCGAAGGCGGCGGCGATGATCGGCTCCTTGGAGAAGTACCCGGAGAACGGGATCATGCCGATGATGGCCAGCCAGCCCGCACCGAAGGTCAACCAGGTGATCTTCATGTACTTGGAGAGGCCACCGAAGCGGCGGATGTCCACCTGATCCTTCATGCCGTGCATCACCGAGCCGGCACCGAGGAACATGTTGGCCTTGAAGAAGCCGTGCGCCAGCAGGTGCACGATGGCCAGCCCGTACGCCGCGCCGCCCAGGCCGACACCGAGGAACATGTAGCCGATCTGGCTGACGGTCGACCAGGCCAGCACCCGCTTGATGTCGTCCTTGGCGCAGCCGATGATCGCGCCCATCACCAGGGTCAGCGCGCCGACGCTCACCACCACCAGTTGCAGGGTGGTGTTCGCCGAGAAGATGATGTTGGACCGGGCGATCAGGTAGACACCCGCGGTGACCATCGTCGCGGCGTGGATGAGCGCCGACACCGGGGTCGGGCCCTCCATGGCGTCCGGCAACCAGGCCTGGAGCGGGAACTGACCGGACTTACCGGCCGCACCGAGCAGCAGCAGCAGGCCGAGCACCAGCACGGTACCGCCGGCCAGTGCGCCGACGCCGTTGAAGACCTCGTCGTACTGGGTGGTGCCCAGGGTGGCGAACATGATGAAGATCGCGATGGCCAGACCGGCGTCGCCGACCCGGTTCATCAGGAAGGCCTTCTTACCGGCGGTGGCCGCGGCCGGCTTGGTGTTCCAGAAGCTGATCAGCAGGTACGACGCCAGACCGACGCCCTCCCAGCCGAAGTACAGCATCACGTAGTTGTTGCCGAGGACCAGCAGCAGCATGGCCGCGACGAACAGGTTGAAGTAGGCGAAGAACCGCCGACGACCCGGGTCGTGCGCCATGTACTCGACCGCGTACAGGTGGATCAGGAAACCCACCCCGGTGATCAGCAGGACGAAGACCCCGGCCAGCGGGTCGAACAGCAGGCCGAAGTCGACGTGCAGGCCACCGACCGCGATGAAGTCCCACAGGCTCAGTTGAACCGACTTGTTCTCCAGGCCCCGCAGGCCGAGGAAGTAGGTCAACCCGAGCACGAACGCCGCGCCGACGGAGGCGACGCCGAGCCAGTGCCCCCAACGGTCGGCCCGCCGTCCGAGCAGCAGCAGCACCGTCGCGCTGATCAGCGGGATCGCCACCAGCAGCCAGACGCTGCTCAGCAGGCCGTCGGCCGTCGCGTACGAGACCGTCTCGGCCGGAGCAGCCTGGGCGTACGTCAGAATTTCGTCCACCGGTGGGCCCCTCTAGTACTTCAGCAGGTTGGCGTCGTCGACGCTGGCGGAGCGCCGGGTGCGGAAGATCGCCATGATGATGGCCAACCCGACCACGACCTCGGCCGCCGCCACCACCATCACGAAGAACGCCATGATCTGGCCGTTGAGGTCACCGTTCATCCGGCTGAAGGTGACCAACGCCAGGTTGGCCGCGTTGAGCATCAGCTCGACACACATGAACAGCACGATCGCGTTGCGCCGGATCAGCACCCCGGCCGCGCCGATGGTGAACAGCACCGCGGCGAGGACGAGGTAGTAGTTCGGCTCGACCGAGAAGAAGTCACTCATTTCTCAGTGCCCTTCAGGGTGGTCTCCTCGGCGGTCAGCTCGCGCACCGGGAGGATGTCCGGCGTGCTCCGGTCGCTCAACCGGCCGTCCGGCAGGCGGGCCGGGGTGGCGACCGAGGAGGAGGTGGCGAAGACACCCGGGCCGGGCTTCGGGCCGGGGTAGTTGCCGGGCACGAAGCGGGCCTTCATGGTGGCCACCTGGTCGCGCCGGTCCTCCTTGCGCCGCTCGACGTGCGCCAGGATCATGCCGCCGATGGTGGCGGTGATCAGCAGCGCCGCGGTCAACTCGAACGCGAAGACGTAGTCGGTGAACAGCAGCCGGGCGATGCCCTGCACGTTGCCGCCCGCGTTGGCCTGCTCCAGGCCGACCGGGACGGTGTCCTGGGTGGCCCGGTAGACACCGCTGCCGAGCAGGCCGGCGAAGCCCACCCCGAGCCCGATCGCGGCGATCCGCTGCCCGCGCAGCACCTCGATCAGCGAGTCGGAGGCGTCCCGGCCGACGAGCATCAGGACGAACAGGAAGAGCATCATGATCGCGCCGGTGTAGACGATGATCTGCACCATGCCGATGAAGGGCCCCGCCTGGAGCACGTAGAACACGCCCAGGCTGAGCATGGTCAGCACCAGCCAGAGCGCCGAGTGCACCGCGTTCCGCGCCGCGATCATGCCGATCGCGCCGACCAGCGCCAGCGGGGCGAGGATCCAGAAGGTCACCGCCTCCCCGCCGGAGACCGCCCCCGCGGCGGCGAGCACCGTCGACGTGGTCATGCCGTCTCTCCCTTTTCCGCCGCAGCCCGCTGGGCGGCCTGCTCGGCACCGGGGAAGGTGACCCCCGGGTGCTCGTCCACCTGGTAGCGGCCCGGCCCCATCGGCGAGCGCTCGGCCCCGGCCGAGGTGCCCGGGTTGGTCAGGCTGCCGACGTAGTAGTCCTTCTCGCTGTCACCGAGACGCATCGGGTGCGGCGGCTGCTCCATCCCTTCCAGCAGGGGCGCGAGCAACTGCTCCTTGGTGAAGATCAGATCCTGCCGGTTGTCCCGGGCCAGCTCGTACTCGTTGCTCATGGTCAACGAGCGGGTCGGGCAGGCCTCGATGCACAGTCCGCAGAAGATGCACCGTGCGTAGTTGATCTGATAGACGCTGGCGTATCGCTCGCCCGGCGAGAACCGCTGCTCGTCGGTGTTGTCGCCACCCTCGACGTAGATCGCGTCCGCCGGGCAGGCCCAGGCGCACAGCTCACAGCCGATGCACTTCTCCAGACCGTCCGGGTGACGGTTGAGGATGTGCCGCCCGTGGTAGCGGGGCGCCGGGGTCGGCGGGGTGAACGGGTAGTCCGTGGTGACGACCTTCTTGAACATGTGCGAGAAGGTGACCCCGAAGCCCTTGAACATTCCGGTGATCGCCACGTCACACCTCCTCAGAGTCCTGGCCGGCGGGGGCGTTGGCCGGCTCCCGCTCGGCGACCATGCGCCGGGTACGCGGGCTCGGTGGTACCTGAAGGTCCAGCGGGGGCAGCGGGAAGCTGCCCTGCGGCCGGTTCTCGATCTGCTCGGCCAGGCTCGGCTTCTGCTCCGGCTTACGGTTGGGCCAGAACAACGCGGCGATCAGTCCGAGACCACCGAGTACGCCGAACACCACCAGCCGGTCGTTGCGCTCCCAGTCCTGCACCTTGAGCCAGGTCGCCAGGAAGACGATCCAGACCAGGCTGACCGGGATGAGCACCTTCCAACCCAGACGCATGAGCTGGTCGTAACGGAGCCGGGGCAGGGTGCCGCGCAGCCAGACGAAGACGAAGACCAGCAGGATGACCTTGGCGAAGAACCAGAGCATCGGCCACCAGCCGGAGTTGGCACCCGACCAGATGCTGATCGGCCACGGCGCGTACCAGCCGCCGAGGAAGAGGGTCACGGTGAACGCCGACATGGCGACCATCGCGACGTACTCGCTGAGCATGATCAGGGCGAACTTCAGCGAGCTGTACTCCGTCATGAAGCCCGCGACCAGCTCCGACTCCGCCTCGGGCATGTCGAAGGGCGGCCGGTTGGTCTCACCGACGATGGAGATGAAGAAGACCACGAAGCTCGGGAAGAGCAGCAGCGCGTACCAGCCCGGGCCGGGAAGCTCCGCGCCGAACAGGTTCAGGGTCACACCCTGGCCCTGGGCGGCCACGATCTCGCTGGTGGACATCGTGCCGGCGAGCATGAACACCGCCACGATGGACAGACCCAGCGACACCTCGTACGAGATCAGCTGGGCGGTCGAGCGCAGACCACCGAGCAGCGGGTAGGTCGAGCCGGAGGCCCAACCGGCCAGCACGATGCCGTACACCGCCATCGAGGACAGGGCCAGCACCACCAGCACCGACACCGACACGTCCGTGACCTGCAACGGGGTCTGGTGGCCGAAGATGCTCACCATCGGGCCGAACGGGATCACCGCCAGCATGGTGACCGCGCAGATCATCGAGATGGCCGGGGCGAAGAAGTAGATGACCTTGTCCGCCGCCTTCGGGAGGATGTCCTCCTTGAAGGCCATCTTCAGGCCGTCGGCGAGGGTCTGGAGCAGACCGAAGGGGCCCAGCTGGTTCGGGCCCGGCCGGACCGCCATCCGACCCACGACCCGCCGCTCGAACCAGACACCGAGCAGGGTGCCGAGCAGAGCGACGACGAAGGCGAAGAGCACCTTGCCGAGGATCAGCCACCACGGGTCGTGGCCGAAGTCCGTCAGCGACGGGGCCTGAGCTAGCGGGTTCATGCGACACCCCCGGAGGAGTTGAGAAGCGGGCCCGGACGGCCGGCCGCGTCGGCGGCTACCGACTCGGTAGTGCCGGGGACGGAGATCCGCACCACCGCGCCGGAGGTCGCACCCAGGCTGCGTCGCACGGTCGAGCCGGGCGAGTTGGTGGGCAGCCAGACGACGCCGTCCGGCATCTCGGTGATCGCCGCCGGGAGGGTCAACGCCCCCCGGTCGGTGCCCACCGTCACCGGGTCGCCGTCGGCGACACCGAGGGTTTCGGCGGTGCCCTTGCCCAACCGGACCACCGGCGGACGGGCGGTGCCACCCAGGTACTCGTCACCGTCGGTGAGACTGCCCAGGTCGATCAGCTGGTGCCAGGTCGCCAGGACCGCTTCGCCAGCACCCGGCTGCGGCACCGCACTCGCCGAGACCGCGGGAGCCGCCGGCCGGGTCATCCGGGTCACCGGCAGTCCGCCCAGCTCACGGCGGACGCTCAGCACGTCCCCGGTGCCCAGCCGCACGTCCAGTTGCGCGGCCAGCGCGTCGAGCACCCGGCCGTCCGTCATCGCGGCGGTGGTCAGCACGGCCTCGAACGGACGCAGCCGGCCCTCCCAGTCCAGGAAGCTGCCGGCCTTCTCGGCCACCGCGGCGACCGGCAGGACGACATCCGCCCGGCGGGTCACCGCAGTGGCCCGCAGCTCCAGGCTGACCAGGAACGGCACCGCCTCCAGGGCCTGCTCGGCCAGCCGGGGGTCGGCCAGGTCTGCCGGGTCGACCCCGGCCACCACGAGCGCACCGAGCTGGCCGGCGGCAGCGGCGGCGAGGATGCCGTCGGTGTCCCTGCCGGCCTGGCTCGGGATCACCCCGGCCGGGATGTCCCAGGCCTCACCGAGCTCGGCACGGGCGGTCGGCTCGGTGACCAGACGCCCACCGGGCAGCAGGTTCGGCAGACAACCGGTGTCGACCGCGCCGCGGTCACCGGCGCGCCGTGGCACCCAGGCCAGCTTCGCACCGGTACGCGCGGCCACCTCGGCGGCGGCGGAGAGACCACCCGGCACGGTGGCCAGGCGCTCGCCGACGATCAGGATCGCACCCTCGGCGCTGAGCGCCTCGGCGACCGTGGCGTGCTCGGCGAGCACCCCGGCCTCCTCGCCCGGCACCACCCGGGCCAGCTTGGCCCCGAGCTTCTCCAGGCCGCGAGTGGCGAACGGGGCGATCGCGTACACCTTGAGCTTGTTCTTCAGGTACGCCTTGCGCAGGCGCAGGAAGAGGATCGGGCACTCCTCCTCCGGCTCCAGGCCGACCAGCACCACGGCCGGGGCCTTCTCGACGTCGGCGTAGGTGACCTCGGTGCTGCCGGCGACCGTGCTGGCCAGGAAGTCGGCCTCCTCGCGGGAGACCGGCCGGGCCCGGAAGTCGATGTCGTTGGTGTTCAGTGCCACCCGGGCGAACTTCGCGTACGCGTAGGCGTCCTCGACGGTCAGCCGGCCACCGGTGAGCACCCCGGTCCCCTGACCGCCGTCCCGGGCGGCCCGCAGGCCCTCGGCGGCGACCTGAAGGGCCTCGCTCCAGGAGGCCTCCCGCAGCTCACCGGTGCTCTGGTCGCGGACCAGGGGGGTGGTGAGCCGGTCGGCGGCGCGGGCGTACTGGAAGCCCCAGCGGCCCTTGTCGCAGTTCCACTCCTCGTTGACCTGCGGGTCGTCGCCGGCCAGCCGACGCAGCACCTTGCCCCGACGCCAGTCGGTGCGCTGGGCGCAGCCGGCCGAGCAGTGCTCGCAGACGCTGGGGGTGGAGACCAGGTCGAAGGGGCGGGCGCGGAACCGGTACTGGGTGCCGGTCAGGGCGCCGACCGGGCAGATCTGCACGGTGTTGCCGGAGAAGTACGAGTTGAACGGAACGTCCCCCTCGTCGCCTTCCTCACCGTACGCCTCGTCCCGGTAGATGTTGATCTCCTCGGCGGACGAGCGGTTCATCAGGTCGATGAACTTGTCGCCGGCGATCTCCTCGGAGAACCGGGTGCAGCGCTGGCAGAGCACGCACCGCTCGCGGTCGAGCAGCACCTGGGTGCTGATCGGCAGCGGCTTCGGGTACTCCCGCTTGTGCTCGTGGAACCGGGAGTCCGTACGACCGGTCGACATGGCCTGGTTCTGCAGCGGGCACTCGCCGCCCTTGTCACACATCGGGCAGTCGAGGGGGTGGTTGACCAGCAGCAGCTCCATGATCCCCTCCTGCGCCTTCTTGGCGACCGGAGAGGTGAGCTGGGTACGGACCACCATGCCCTCGGCCACCGTCTGGGTGCAGGAGGCGACGGGCTTGCGCTGCCCCTCCACCTCCACCAGGCACTGCCGGCAGGCACCGGCCGGGGCCAGCAGCGGGTGGTCGCAGAACCGGGGGATCTCGGTGCCGATCTGCTCGGCCACCCGGATCAGCAGCGCCCCCTTGGGGGCGGTGACCTCGACACCGTCGATGGTGAGGGTGACCGTCTCGGTCGACTTCGCTACGTCCGTCATTAGTGGGCTCCCACCAACTGCTTGTCGGACAACTTCGGCGCAGTCCGGCCCTCGATGTAGTCGAGGTAGTCCTGCTTGAAGTACTTCAGGGAGGAGGTCACCGAACTCGTGGCGCCGTCACCCAGGCCACAGAACGAACGACCGAGGATGTTGTCGCAGGTGTCGAGCAGGGTGTCCAGGTCGTCGTGGGTGCCCTGACCGGCCAGGATGCGCCGGTAGACCCGCACCATCCAGTAGTTGCCCTCCCGGCACGGGGTGCACTTGCCGCACGACTCGTGGTGGTAGAACTCCAGCCACCGGTAGGTCGCGTAGACCGGGCAGTCCTGGTCGGAGAAGATCTGGGTGGCCGTGGTGCCGAGGATCGAGCCGGCCGCGGCGACCCCCTCGAAGTCCATCGGCACGTCCAGGTGCTCCGCGGTGAGCAGCGGGGTCGAGGAGCCACCCGGGGTCCAGAACTTCAGGTTGTGCCCCGGCTGCATCCCACCGGCCAGCTCGATCAGCTCGCGCAGGGTGATGCCGAGGCCGCACTCGTACTGGCCCGGGTTGGCGATCCGGCCGGAGAGCGAGTAGATCATCGGGCCGGCGGACTTCTCCGTACCCATGGACTTCCACCAGTCGGCGCCAGCGAGCACGATGTACGGCACGCTGGCGATGGTGCCGACGTTGTTGACCACGGTGGGGCTGGCGTACAGGCCGTGGGTGGCCGGGAACGGCGGACGCAGTCGGGGCTGCCCCCGGAAGCCCTCCAGGGAGTCCAGCAGGGCGGTCTCCTCGCCGCAGATGTACGCCCCGGCGCCGGAGTGCACCACCAGTTCGAGGTCGAAGCCGCTGCCCAGGATGTTCTTGCCCAGGTAGCCCTTGGCCTTGGCCTCCTGCACGGCGTTGCGCAGCCGACGCGCGGCGTGCACCGCCTCGCCCCGGATGTAGATGTAGGCCCGGTTGGCCCGGATCGCGTACGAGGCGATGATCACGCCCTCGACCAGCGAGTGCGGGTCGTGGGTCATCAGCGGCAGGTCCTTGCAGGTCCCCGGCTCGCCCTCGTCGGCGTTCACCACGAGGTAGTGCGGCTTGCCGTCACCCTGCGGGATGAAGCCCCACTTGAGGCCGGTCGGGAAACCCGCGCCACCCCGGCCCCGCAGGCCGGAGTCCTTCACCAGCTGGATCAGGTCGTCCGGGTGGGCCTTCAGCGCCTTGCGCAGCGCCGCGTACCCGTCGAGCTTCTCGTAGGTGCCGATCCGCCAGGCGTCCGGCGACAGCCAGCGCTTGGTCAGCACCGGCGTCAGCTTGGCCAGGGTCTCGGGCCGAGGCGTGGTCACTTCTGAGCCCCCTTGTCGTTCGCGGCGTCGCCGGTGGCGGACTCCGCTTCGCTGAGGTTGCGCTCCTGCGCCTCGGCGTCGTCGCCGGCGGGCTTGGCGTCGGCGGCCGGCTTGTTGGCCGCCACTCCGGCCGCCTGGGCCGCCTGGGCGTCAGGCGACGTGGGCGCCGCACCGTCGGTCGGGACCTTGGTGCCGGGGGCGTCCGGCACGGCGGTCTTCGCGTCCGGCTGGCGGGTCTCGGCGGTACGCACCTGCGGCGACTTGCGGTCCGGCGCCGCCACGTCCGGGGCGGTGCTGCCGGTCGGTGCCGCCTTGGCCGGGGCCGGCTTCTCCTCCGCCTTGCCGCTGCGGATCGGGGTGTTCGGGTCGAAGCCCGGAGCGGAGACGCCGTGCTGCTGGGCCAGCAGCAGACCCCGCAGGGAGGGCTCACCCGGCACGCCGTCGGCGACCGCACCCTCGCGCTCGTCGGCGAACCCGGCGAGCTGGACCGACATCTCCTTGAGGGTGCAGAGGCGGGCACCCCGACTCGGGGTGGGCCGGCCACCGGCCCGCAGCTCGTCGACCAGGCCCACCGCAGTCTGCGGGTCGACTCCGTCGAAGAAGTCGTAGTTGACCGTCATCACCGGGCCGTAGTCGCAGGCCGCCAGGCACTCGGCGTGCTCCAGGGTGATCTTGCCGTCTTCGGTGGTCTCGTCGTGCCCGACACCGAGGTGCTCGGTGAGGGTGTCGTAGACCTCCTGGCCACCCAGCACGTTGCACATGGTGTTCGTGCAGACGCTGACCAGGTAGTCACCGGTGGGCCGGCGCTTGTACATGGTGTAGAAGCTGGCGACCGCGCCGACCTGGGCCTTGTTCAGGCCGAGGACCTCGGCGCAGAACGCCACGCCGGCGGGAGAGACGTAGCCCTCCTCGGACTGCACCAGGTGCAGCAGGGGCAACAGGGCCGAGCGCGACCGGTCGGCCGGGTAACGGGCGATGATCTCCCGCGCCCGGGCCCGGGTCTCGTCGGTGAAGACCGTAGTCACCGGTCACAACCTCCCATCACGGGGTCCAGCGAAGCGCCGCCGGCGATCACGTCGGCGATCAGGCCGCCCTCGGCCATCGCCGGCAGGGCCTGGAGGTTGACGAAGCTGGGTTCCCGGTAGTGCACCCGGTACGGCCGGGTACCACCGTCGGAGACCGCGTGCACGCCCAGCTCACCGCGAGGCGACTCGACGGCCACGTACACCTGGCCCGGCGGCACCCGGAAGCCCTCCGTCACCAGCTTGAAGTGGTGGATCAGGGACTCCATCGACTGCCCCATGATCTTGGCGACGTGCTCCAGGGAGTTGCCCATGCCGTCGACCCCGATGGCCAGCTGGGCCGGCCAGGCGATCTTCTTGTCGGCCACCATCACCGGGCCGGGCTTGAGCCGGTCGACCGCCTGCTCAATGATCTTGAGGGACTCCCGCATCTCGGCCATCCGGACCAGGTAGCGGCCCCAGACGTCGCCGTCGGTGTGGGTCGGCACGTCGAACTCGTACGTCTCGTAGCCGCAGTACGGCATGGTCTTGCGCAGGTCCCAGGCCAGGCCTGCGGAGCGCAGCACCGGGCCGGTGACGCCGAGGGCCACACAGCCGGTGACGTCGAGCACGGCGATGTTGCGGGTCCGCTCCAACCAGATCGGCTGACCGGAGAGCAGGTCCTCGTACTCCTTGAGCCGCTTCGGCAGCAGCTTGAGGAACTCGCGGATCTTGACGATCGCCTCGTCCGGCACGTCCTGGGCGACACCGCCCGGCCGGACGTACGCGTGGTTCATCCGCAGGCCGGTGATCAGCTCGAAGATCTCCAGGACGTACTCACGGTCCCGGAAGCCGTAGAGCATCATGTTGATCGCGCCCAGCTCCATGGCCGTGGTGGCCACCCAGACCAGGTGCGAGGAGATCCGGTTCAGCTCCATCATGAGCACCCGGATGGTGTTGGCCCGCTCGGTCACCTCGTCGGTGATGCCGAGCAGCTTCTCCACCGCCAGGGAGTACGCCGTCTCGTTGAAGATCGGCGAGAGGTAGTCCATCCGGGTCACGAAGGTCGAACCCTGGACCCAGTTGCGGTACTCCAGGTTCTTCTCGATGCCGGTGTGCAGGTAGCCGACGACCGAGCGGGCCTCGCGGACCGTCTCGCCCTCCAGCTCCAGGACCAGTCGGAGCACCCCGTGGGTGGAGGGGTGCTGCGGGCCCATGTTGACGACGATCCGACCCTCGTTGATCGGGTCGACCCCCGAGACCACGTCGTCCCAGTCCCCGCCGGTGACGTTGAAGACGCGACCCTCGGTGGTCTCGCGCTCGGTGGCGTAGTTCGACGCACTCATTGGTACGACCTCCGCTTGTCGGGCGGCGGAATCTCGGCGCCCTTGTACTCCACGGGCACGCCGCCGAGGGGGTAGTCCTTACGCTGCGGGTGACCCTCCCAGTCGTCCGGCATGAGGATCCGGGTCAGCGCCGGGTGACCGTCGAAGATGACGCCGAACATGTCGTACGCCTCCCGCTCCTGCCAGTCGGCCGTCGGGTAGACGGCGGTGACACTCGGCAGGTGCGGCTCCTCGGCGGAGACCGCGACCTCCAGCCGGACCCGTCGCCGGTAGGTCATCGAGGTCAGCAGGTAGACCACGTGCAGCCGCCGGGCGTCGGCGCCGAGGTAGTCCACCCCGGAGACCGAGGAGCACAGCTCGAAGCGCAGCGCCGGGTCGTCCCGCAGCACCTGGCAGACCTCGGCGATGCGCTCCGGCCGGATGTGCAGGGTCAGCTCGCCACGGTCGACCACGACCTGCTCGATCGCCTCGCCGAAGGCCGGGTAGGCCTCCTCCAGGGCGTCGTGCACCTCGTCGAAGTAGCCACCGTACGGCCGGGGTGAGCTCTCGATCGGGCGGTGCGGTCGGACCAGACCACCGAACCCGGAGACGTCGCCGGTGCCCTGGTTGCCGAACATGCCCCGCCCGGCCGGTGCGGCCGGAGGAAGCTCGGCGGGAGCACCGCTGGTGGCCCCGGCCGGCGTCACCGGAACCGGTACGCCGCCGGTGCTCGGCTTGGAGTCAGTCACTTGATCCCCCGGTACGGCTGGAGGTGGTTCTGGGCCTTCATCCAGTTCTCGATCCGCAGCTGCTCCTCGCGGCCCTCGCGGACAGCCTTCGTCCACTCGGCCCGCCGGGCCTTGTCGCTGCGGTACGACGACGGCATCGAGCCGTAGGGCACCACCGGCACGTCACCGCGTGCCTCGCGGGCGGCCAGCATCTTGCGTCCGTTAGCCCCGAGCGGCTCGTGGCCGATCTTCTCGCGCAGCTTGAGGATCGCGTCGATGAGCATCTCCGGCCGGGGCGGGCAGCCGGGCAGGTACATGTCGACCGGTACGACGTGGTCGACGCCCTGCACGATGGCGTAGTTGTTGAACATGCCGCCGCTGCTGGCGCAGACGCCCATGGAGAGCACCCACCGGGGCTCGGCCATCTGGTCGTAGATCTGGCGCAGCACCGGGGCCATCTTCTGGCTGACCCGGCCCGCGACGATCATCAGGTCGGCCTGTCGGGGCGAGGCCCGGAAGACCTCCATGCCCCAGCGACCCATGTCGTAGTGGGGCCCACCGGCGGCCATCATCTCGATCGCGCAGCAGGCCAGGCCGAACGTGGCGCCCCAGACCGAGGACTTGCGCGACCAGTTGACCAGCTTCTCCACCGAGGTGAGCAGGACACCGGCGGGAAGTTTCTCCTCGATACCCATCTGGGTTCCTCCCTCAGTCCCAGTCCAGGCCGCCGCGACGCCACTCGTAGGCGTACGCGACGAAGACCGCACCGATGAACACGAACATGGCCACGAGCCCGAACACCGGTAGGGCGTCGAACGAGACCGCCCACGGGTAAAGGAAGATCATTTCCACGTCGAAGACGATGAAAAGCATCGCCGTCAGATAGAACTTGACCGGGAACCGGCTACCGCCGACCGGCTGCGGGCTGGGCTCGATCCCACACTCGTAGGCTTCGAGCTTGGCCTTGTTGTAGCGGCGGGGCCCGGTGAACCGGGTGGCGGCTATCGAGAACAGCGCGAAGGCCGCGGCGAGGGCGAACAGCCCGATGATGGGTACGTAAGGCGAGAGCGACATATTCTTCTCCTGCTCGTCCTTCCCTGCCCTCGTTCGTTGGCAAAATTCACACTATTCACAACCCACCCGACGACCTTCGGCGGGGTGGCCTCGCGCCCTATACCGCTGGCGCTACCCGGGTCATCGCATTGATCACCCGGTCCATCGCGTCACCGCCACGGGGGTCGGTGAGGTTGGCCAGCAGCTTGAGCACGAAGCGCATCAACGTCGGGTGCGGCATTCCGTGCTTCGTCGCCACCCGCATGATCTCGGGCCGGCCGATCAGCTTCACGAAGATCCCACCCAGCCGGTAGTAACCGCCGAAGCGCGTCTTCAGCTCCTGCGGGTACGCCATCAGGGCCCGCTCCCGCTCGGCACCGGCCGGCCGGGCCAGGGCCTGGGCGGCGACCTCCGCGGCCAGTTCGCCGGACTCCATCGCGTACGCGATGCCTTCGCCGTTGAAGGGGTTGACCATGCCGCCGGAGTCCCCTACCAGCATGACTCCGCGGGTGTAGTGCGGCACCCGGTTGAAGCCCATCGGCAGCGCCGCGCCGAGGGTCGACCCTTCGGCGTTGGCCTCGTCGGTCATCCCCCACTCCGGCGGGGTGTTGGCCAGCCAGTCGGTGAGCAGCCGCCGGTAGTTGGTCTTGCCGAAGGCCGAGGAGGAGTTCAGGATGCCCAGCCCGACGTTGACCCGGCCGTCACCCAGGCCGAAGATCCAGCCGTACCCGGGCAGCAGCTCCCCGGTGCCCTTGGCCCGCAGTTCCAGCCACGACTCCAGGTAGTCGTCGTCGTGCCGGACCTCGGAGCGGTAGTAGCGGCGCACGGCCACCCCGATCGGGCGGTCCTCCCGCTTGGCCAGTCCCAGGGCCAGGGGGAACCGGCCGGAGACTCCGTCGGCGGCGACCACCAGGGGCGCGTGGAAGGTGGCCGGGGCCTTGTCCGGGCCGGTCTCGGCCTCGACGCCGATCACCCGGCCGTTGCCGTCCAGCACCGGGCCGATGACGTTCACGCTGGTGCGCAGGTCGGCACCGGCGGAGACCGCCCGCTTGGCGAGCAGGTCGTCGAAGTCCAGGCGGGTACGCACCAGGCCGTAGTTCGGGAAGCTGGCCAGATCCGGCCAGTCCAGTTCCAGCCGGACGCCGCCACCGATCACCCGCAGGCCCCGGTTGTGCAACCAGCCGGCCTCGGGCGAGGTGTCCACACCCATGCGGATCAGTTGACGCACCGCGCGGGGGGTCAGCCCGTCACCGCAGACCTTCTCCCGAGGGAACTCGGTCTTCTCCAGCAGCAGCACGCGTACGCCGTGCCGAGCCAGGTGGTATGCGGTCGCCGAACCACCGGGACCGGCGCCCACGACGATCACGTCGGCGTCGTTCTCCACCGCGGTCATTTGCGCCTCCTCCCCGCGCGCTCGTGAAATGCTTCACAAGCCTGCCGAGACGAGTCTATGACCGTGGCCGTACGCTCGCGTTGTTAGGGCAACCTAACCTGGTGGAAACGAGTCCGTCACGGCTGCGTGCCATGCCTTTTCGTCGATTCGACCGGTTCGACCAGGCCGACCTAGCCCTTCGACCCGGGGGCCAGCCGCGCCGGACCGGCCGCATCCAGACCGGCCCGGATGGTCTCCGGCAGATGCTCACGCAGGGCACCCCCGGCGGCCCGGTCCAGGGCCGCCAGCACCTCGGACACCACCTGACGCACGTCCGCCGGATCCGCACCAGCCAGATCCCGCAGCTGCGCGACCAGTTCGGCGGCATCGCCGTCGGCCGCATCCCTCGGATCGGTCATGCCCGCCAGGATATGCGGTAAATCAACTGGTTTCTCCCGAATGTCGGCAATTACTGGCGGATTCCCCGGTGCAGGGCCACCACACCCCCGGTCAGGTTGCGCCAGGCCACCCGACCCCAGCCGGCCGCCTGCACCCGGGCCGCCAGGGCCGCCTGATCCGGCCAGGCCCGGATCGACTCGGCCAGGTAGACGTACGCGTCCGGGTTGCTGGAGACCGTCCGGGCCACCGCGGGCAGGGAACGCATCAGGTACGACAGGTAGACCGTCCGGAAGGCCGGGTTGACCGGGGTGCTGAACTCGCAGACCACCAGCCGGCCACCCGGCCGGGTGACCCGCGCCAGTTCGCGGAGCGCAGCGTCGGTGTCGTTGACGTTGCGCAGGGCGAAGGAGATGGTCACCGCATCGAAACTGGCGTCCGCGAACGGCAACCGCAGCGCGTCTCCGGCCAGCAGCGGCACCTGGGGTCGGGTGCGCTTGCCGGCGTACAGCATGCCGAGCGACAGGTCGGCGCCGACGGCGTACGCCCCGGAGTGGGCCAGTTCCTCCGTGGACACCCCGGTGCCCGCGCCCACGTCCAGCACCCGGTCACCGGGGCGCAGTTCCAGCGCGGACCGGGTGGCCCGCCGCCAGAACCGGTCCTGCCCGAAGGAGAGGACGGTGTTGGTCAGGTCATAGCGGGCCGCCACGCCGTCGAACATCGCGGCGACCTCGTGCGGCTGCTTGTCCAGGCTGGCTCGCTGGCCCTGCGGGGTACGACTCACCCCTCCACTCTGCCAGCCCGACCGGTGCCTGAGCGCGGGCAGGGTCGCCTGCCCCGGGGCGATCTTCACCACCCGGCAGCCGTCCGGACGGCCCGGCCGACCGTCCTGCGGACACAGTCAGGGCGAGATGGTCACCCATCTCGCCCTGACTGCCTTGCGTTATGTGAACGGCCCGTACGGGCCGATAGAGGACGAACCTCAGGCGGTCGTCTTCTCGTCACCCGGGGTCACCAGGACCACCCGGCGACGGCGAGCCAACAGGAACAGCACGGCACCGGCGACCACCACGGCCGCACCGACACCACCGATCAGACCGGCCTGCACACCGGTGACCGGCAGGCCACCGCCGCCGCCACCGTTCGGCGCGGCGAGGATCACCGCGAAGTCGTCGGTGTTGTCGGACGGGTCCAGGTCGGCGAAGTCGGACTCCTCGGCCTGCCGCACCTTGGCCTTGGCGAAGGCCGGCTTGGCGGCCTTCCGGTGGATCGCCGGCGAGTCGACCGGCAGCGCACCGAACGCGGTGGCCTCCAGCGAGCCGCCCTTCAGGGTGATCGGTGCCTCAAGGTCCCCATCCACCGTGATCGCCAGCTCAGCCTCGATGAGCAGGTTGGGTTCGAGCAGGAAGTTCTTGTCCTGGCAGATCACGGTGCGCCTGTCGTCGCCGATCTCGCAGCCCTCGATCGGCTCGAACTTCGCGCCCTTCGGCAACTGGAAGGTCAGCTTGAGACCCTCGGCGACCCGGTCACCCTGGTTGATGACCTGGCTGTAGACCAGGGCCGTGTCGCCGGGGCGCAGCGGACCCTTCTCCTTGCCACTGTCGAAGTCGAAGCGGGTCTTCACATCCGGCACGAACACCCCGAGGTCGACGCCGCTTTCCGGGGTCAACTCGACATCGACGTCGATGCTGTTGTTGCTGTCATCGGTGTCGTCATCGGACTCGATGCTGATCGTCACCGGCGCGGTCAGCGGCCCGGTGACCTTCTCGTCCATCTTGAACAGGACGATCGACACCTCGGAGGTCTCACCCGGACCGGGAATCTCTTCCTTGGCCAGCTCGCAGGTGAACAGTTCGGGCTTCGACTCGCCGATGACCTCGCACTCACCAAAGGAGAGCGGAACCAGCATCATCTTCTCGTCGTCCATCTTGGACACGTCGACCTTGACGAGCACCTTGCCCGGGGTGCCCTCGCCCTGGTTTGCGATCTTGATCCAGCCGTACTTGCCCTCGACGCCCTCGGTCATCCGGGTGCCGGCGGCGGTGACCGCCAGATCCGTCTCGGTGCCGGCCGCGTGGGCCGGCACACCGAACGCGGTGACAGCACCAGCGGCGAGCAATGCGGCCGCAGCGAGACTCGCGGCGCGGCGGGCACGGAAGATCATCAACTGGTCTCCCCAGTGAGGTATGGGAATGTACGGGCGGGGACGTTAGCGGTCCTCGATCACCCGCGCCACCCCGCAACGCCACCACAGCGGAACTGGTCAACTAATCTTTATTTAAGGGTCGACCGAATTGATGACCGTGCTCGCCCGACGGTATCCGCAGCCCGTCCGTCCCGGCAGCAGGCGACCAGCCGGACAGCCGATGCGACTGGGCTGTTCGGCCGATCAGGCCGCATCACGCTGTTCCGCTGGCCGGCCGCATCACGGACCGTCACGGTTGCCTGGGGCGCAGGGGTCAGTTCGCCTCGACCAGCGGCAGCGAACGACCGGCCCCGCCCCCCGGCAACGCGATCGAGGAGAAGTGGGACACCACCCGCTCATCGGTCGGATCGTCCGCCGGCGTCCGGTGCACGGCCAGCCGGTTGTAGAGGGTGTCCCGCTGGGCCGGAATCCGATCGGCGGAACGGATCATCCCGATCAGCTCATGCAGGTTGGACCGGTGCCGGGCCCCCGCCGAGGAGATGACGTTCTCCTCCAGCATGATCGACCCGAGGTCGTCCACCCCCATGTGCAGGGCGAGCTGGCCGACATCCTTGCCGGTGGTCAGCCAGGAGGCCTGCAGGTGCGGCACGGTCTCGAAGAACAGCCGGGCCACCGCCACCAGGCGCAGATACTCCAGGGTGGTGGCCTGGGTACGACCCTTCAGGTGGTTGTTCTCCGGCTGGTACGTCCACGGGATGAAGGCCCGGAAGCCCTGGGTGCGGTCCTGCACGTCGCGGATCATCCGCAGGTGCTCGATCCGCTCCGCGGCGGTCTCGCCGGTGCCCATCATCATCGTCGCGGTCGACTCGACCCCCTGCCGGTGGGCCAGCTCCATGACCTCCAGCCAGCGCTCGCCCGACTCCTTCAGCGGGGCGATCGCCTTGCGGGGCCGCGCGGGCAGCATCTCGGCGCCGGCCCCGGCGATGGAGTCCAACCCGGCCGCCTTGATCCGGGCGATGGCCTCATCCAGGCTCACCCCGGACACCTTGGCCATGTGCAGAATCTCGCTCGGCCCGATCGAGTGGATGGCCAGCTGCGGGTACGCCTTCTTGACCGAGGAGAACAACTCCTCGTAGTACTCCACCCCGTAGTCCGGGTGGTGACCGCCCTGGAGCATGACCTGGGTGGCGCCCAGCTCGACCGCCTCGCCGCAGCGCCGCAGGATCTCCTCGGTCGGGTGGGTCCACCCTTCCTTGTGCTTCGGAGCCCGGTAGAAGGCACAGAACTTGCACGCCGTCACGCAGACGTTCGTGTAGTTGATGTTGCGGTCGATCAGGTACGTGACGATGTTGTCCGGGTAACGCCGCCGCCGAACCGCGTCCGCCGCCTCACCGAGGGCGTGGAAGGGCGCATCGGTGTAGAGCAGCAGGGCCTCCTCGGGCGTGATCCGCCCGCCGTCCGCGCCACGCTGCAGGATGTCGTCGATCTCCCGGCTCTCCATCACGCCTTCGAGCGTACGTCTCCCCTACGCGAGACGGGCACGACGGGGTGCGCGTGCGGCGAGTCCCACAGCCAGCCGGGCGGCCAGAATGATCACCAAAGCTGCCGCCCTTCGACCACTTTCCGGCCCCGCTTCGCCGTCAGGGCACTCCGCCCTGCCCACCCAGATAGTCGATGAGAGTGCTCATGCGCTCCTGCATCTCGGCAGCGGTGAACATCCGGCGCGGCAACTGGGTCGGTGCCACCTCGTCATCACCAATGAGCACCGATGACCAGTCCCGCACACACTGCCGTTGCAGCATCAGGGTGACCGTCATCATGGTGCTTGCGTCTACTCGATGCCACAGATCAGCCGGCATCGAGTAGGAGGAGCCCGCGGCGAAGTCGACGGAGAGGGTCTCGGCGACCTCAACAACCCCCTGTCGCTGAAAGCTCCAGCCCGCGTCGTGGGGTCGACTGCATTCCCGCAGATGGGCGTAGCGCCGCCCACCCGGCACCGAGCGGTAGTAGCGACATCGCAGGCTGCCCCCGACCACCACGGAGGAGAAGTGGAAGCGGTGGTTATGGACGTGTTCGCGTACGCGCCCCTGACCAGGCCACCACACGTGCATCCGCAGCTGACCCAGTGAGCCGAAGTCCAAGAGCACGAACTTGTCGAACCCGAGGGCATGCCGGTGGGCGGACCAGGCGAACTCAGCGGACACCATCCGCTCACGGGTCAAGCTCACCAGGAAAGCACGAAGTGGTTCAGGGCGACCGAGTTCGCGCAGCAGACGTTCGGTCTCCTCATGACCGGGCGCATCCGACTCGTCGAGCAGAGCAGCATGGAACGTGTGCTCAACTTCCGACATCAGGTCATGCGCAGCGCCGAGCGAAACCACACCTCACCACCTCGAATGCAAGTCCACCAGACACAGGTCGTGATCGGAGAAGTTGGAAACCAGCCGAGGGCTAGCCGCGACTCCAAGGCTTGCGGAGAAGACTATGTCGTCGATTTCCTTGCCGAAGTGCGTCGGACGCCCATCAAATGCTCTCACCATTGACGAAGAGAAAGCATCGAGCAACAACGCACGCTCCTCCGTGTTGAAATCGCCGCAGATAATCAATTGGCTTCCCGGCCACCGGGGCAGCTTCGAGGAAATAGTGTTCCAAACATCGGCAAATGCGGGATCTCTTGCATCCCGGCCGAACCGATGGAAAGGAAACGAATGCAGGGAGGCGACCTTGAGTTCGGTCAGGCCGAAGTCGATGCTGCAGACCACCGCCCCCTTGTCGTGTAAACTTAGTCGGCGCGCTCCACGCTCCGTCCACAGTCCAGGATTAGGGAGCAGGAAGCTTTCTATGCCAGCCATCGGGTAACGACTGACCACGGCTACTCCTGCCTGGCGACCAGCCTCGAAGGAGGAGTCGGAGAGCGGAAGCGTCGCGGCGTACTGCAATTCGGTCCGGCCGAGAATCGCTGCCAAAACCGCCGATTCACCATCGAATGAGAAATCGACTTCCTGCAGCGCCAAGACATCGATCGATTTTTCCCTGATCAAACCGACAAGTTCGTCGAGTGCCTGTGGGCGGGTGGCCGGATCTTCCGACGGATACGGCAATCCCTCTCGAACGTTCCAGCTTCCGATCCTGATCTGCCCACTCAGGCGGGCCAAGGGTGGTTCAGCATCGAGTAATCCCGTATGACCAGGACCCCTTGATACGTCATCCAGGTAGGCTCCATGCGATCTTTCCACTTCCACACTCCATTCTCCTGATGGGCTAGCACCTCGCGCACCGCCTGGCGGAGCTGCGGCAGCCGGGCTGGTGTGTTCCGGCACATGAGTGCACGGGCCACCCAGGCCGGAGTGAAATGGCCGATCATGATGGTGTCCGACGCGTCTCCGACCCGCCTGCGCAACTGTTCATCCCCGAGACTCAGGTCCGGGTTATGGCTGAGACACTCGATGCCGGCGTCGACCGCGTCGTTGAGTTGGCCGACCCCTTGTTTCAGGACCTGAGAGGCCTTGTGCAGGGCCACAACGGCACGAGCGGTGTGCGGCACGGAGAGCCACTCTCCCCGTCTGACGGTACGGCCCCAACCCAGCCGAACCGATCCGTTCCCCGCATCCTGCGGCATCGCCCCGTCCAGCAGATGGGAGACGAGTTCGCCCAGCTTGGCTGACTGCGGCTGCACCTCGGCGAGCGCCGCGATGGCCGAGGACAGCACCGAGACGCTTTCCCAGCCGACTGGGTCCACGTCGGCCGACATCATCCGTTCCAGTTGACCGACGATTTCGGTCCGGAAGGCCGGGTCGAGGCCGGCTCGCACGAGAGCAGTCAAGACCCACGACGTAACCTCCGGCCGGGCTACGTCGCGCTGAGAGCGCGCCACCCAGCCACCTGCGGGACGCTGGAGAGCGACGATATTCTCCACCAGCTTCCGTCGATCAAGCCGAGCGTCCTGAATGTCGAGGGTGAGAGCAATTCGCAGGCCATAGGAGGTGCCGATCGCACTCGGCGGGACCTTGTCCCCGATGAACTGCGACCAGCCGTACAGCTCCCGCCCCTCGCTGCCGGCGCTGGTCCGAAGATCGGAGAGCAGTCGGTCGCGGGTCCCGTCGAAGATCTGCCTGGCCGAGGGCACCGCACCTGATTTCTGCCGACGCAGAGCAGGCGCCGTGGCTGTCACCGCGTTCGGCGGCGTCAGGACCCGTGACATGAAGGGGGTCTGGACGAACCAGCGCAACGCCATCCCGACGCAGAGGCCAGTCAGGACGGCGAACAGAATGCGCAACCACTCCGCTTCGAACCAGTGATCCGGCAAATGATCGAGGAGCAGACTGTACGTGCCGAAGAACAGAGCAAACGGGCCGAGTGCGGCGAGGTGGCGGCCAAGGCTGCGCAGGCGGAAGGTTGTCGGTCGTGGCCCTCGGTCTCCGTCGCGCGGCGCTAGTCGACCGGCCTCTCTGCTGACCGCCTTCTCGCTGAGGGTCACGGCCACCTCAATCACTACGAAGATTTGGGGTTTCTGGTTCAAAGGCGCGGCAACTATGGTTGACTGCAGAGGATAGCCAGAGGCATCGATGCCAGGTATCAGGCGCTGGTCTCATAGCCGGCAGCCATACCGTCAGACTTTGCAGACAACGAAGAGCGCCGACATGAATGTCGGCGCTCTCACCTGGGATTTCATATCTCGACCATGGGCGAGTCGGGTATCCGACATCGTCCGCCGGTCGACTTCTTGGTAGGGCGTTATTGCCCCCGGTTCAGTTGGCGGCTGGTGATCTAGGAGTCGTAGTCGACGGTCAGGGTGTCCGTGCGTGGGCTGGACTGGCAGGTCAGCACGTACCCGGCGGCCACCTCGTCGGGCTCCAGGGCGTAGTTGCGGGCCATCTCCACCTCGCCGGAGACCACCTTCGCCCGGCAGGTCGAGCAGACCCCACCCTTGCAGGCGTACGGCAGTTCGCCGCGGACCTTCAGCGCGGCGTCCAGCACCCGCTCGTCGCGGCGCATGGTGAAGCTCGACGAACGGCCGTCGAGCATGATGGTCACCTCCGTGCCGCCGGAGGAGTCCTCGGGTCGGCGCAGGGGCTCGGGTGCGGCGTCGACATGGAACAGCTCGGTGTGCACTGCCGACTCCGGCACACCCCGCCCGGCCAGCACCTCACGAGCGTCCACCACCAGGCCGTACGGGCCGCAGAGGAACCATTCCTCGATCAGGTCCCCGGGGACGATGGTGTCCAGCAGGCGACCCAGCCGCTCGGCGTCCACCCGCCCGGACAGCAGCGCGGACTCGCCCTGCTCCCGGGAGAGCACATGCACCAGGTGCAGTCGGGTCGGGTAGCGGTCCTTGAGGTCGGCCAACTCCTCGGCGAACATCACGCTGTTGGCCGTCCGGTTGCCGTACACCAGGGTGAAGGTGCTGGCCGCCTCGACGGCCAGGGCCGTGGCGATCAGCGACAGCACCGGGGTGATGCCGGAGCCGGCGACCACCGCGCCGTAGCGACGCACCCGGTCCGGCGCGAAGGCCGTGGTGAAGTGGCCCAGCGGGGGCAGCACCTCCACGGTGTCGCCGCTGCGCAGAACCCCGCAGGCGTACGACGAGAAGGCCCCGCCGGGGATCTCCCGCACCCCGATGCGCAGCCGCCCGTGCCGGGCCAACTCCTGCGGGGTGGAGCAGATCGAGTACGAGCGGCGCACGTCCTCGCTCTCCGGCTGCGCGGCAGGTAGGCGTACCGTCAGGTGCTGACCGGCGCGGAAGGCGAAGGTCTCGCGCAGCTCCTGCGGCACCTCGAAGGTGACCGCGACGGCGTCGGCGGTGAGCCGGTCCACGGCGATGACGGGCAGCGGGTGGAACACCGGGCGACGGCGGACCGGGCGGGTGATGGTGACAGTCACAGTGCCTTCACATGGTCGAACGGTTCGGAGCAGGCGCGGCAGCGCCAGAGTGACTTGCAGGCGGTGGAGCCGAACCGGCTTAGCTGCTCGGTCTCCAGGGACCCGCAACGCGGGCAGCGCACGGCCAGGGTCAACGGGACGACCCCGTCGCGGCGGACCGGGGCCGGTGGGGCGATGCCGGCGGCGGCCAGCTTGGCCCGCCCGGCGTCGGTGATCCAGTCGGTGCTCCAGGCGGGGCTGTGCACCGTGCGTACCTCGGCATCGGGGTGACCGGCCGCGGCCAGGGCCCGGCGGATGTCCGCGCGGATGACGTCCATCGCCGGACAGCCGGTGTAGGTCGGGGTGATGGTCACCACCACCCGGCCGGTATCCGGCGCCACTTCCACCGCGCGCAGGATGCCGAGGTCGGCGATGGTGACCACCCGGATCTCCGGGTCCACCACCGCGGCCGCGGCCTCGTACGCGAAGTTCACCGTCGCCACCTGGGGTCCCGGGCCTTCACCAGCGGGCGCCGGGGTGGGCCCGATGCAGCACCTGCATCTCGGCAAGCAGGTACGACAGGTGCTCGGTGTGCAGGCCCTCGCGTCCACCGGCCGGTGCCCAGCCGGGCTCCGGCGCGGTGAGGGTCGCCTCCGCGAGCACGGTCGAGACCGTCGTGTCGAACTCGGCCCGCAGGGTGGCCGGGTCGACCGGGGCCTGCGGCTGGGCGGCGAACAACTCCGGGACGTACGGCCAGACCTCGTCGATGCCGGCCTGCATCCGCCGGTGCGACTCCTCGGTGCCGTCGCCCAGTCGCCGTACCCAGAGGGCGGCGTGGTCCAGGTGGTACGCGGACTCCTTGCGGGCCTTGCCTCCGATGGCGGCCAACCGCTCGTCGGCGCAGCCCGCCAGAGCGGTGTAGAGCGGCAGTTGGTACGCCGACAGGACGAGCAGCTTCGCCATGGTCATCGCGAAGTCGCCGTTGGGCAGCTCGACCAGCAGGCAGTTGCGGAACTCCCGGTCGTCGCGCAGGTACGCCAAGGCGTCCTCGTCCCGTCCGGCGCCCTCCAGCTCACCCGCGTACGACAGCAGCAGCCGGGCCGCACCGAGCTGATCCAGGGCGATGTTGGCCAGCGCGATGTCCTCTTCCATCTCCGGCGCCCGGGTGGTCCACTCGGCCAGCCGCTGCGCCGCGATCAGCGCATCGTCACCGAGGGCGAGGGTGAAATCGAACGGACCGTTCACAGCACCCGCCTCCGTTCGCGACTGCGGGGCTCGCAGAACCGGCTCACTCCTCGCGCTCACAGGTGGGCCACCCCTTCCGGCACCTCGTAGAAGGTGGGGTGGCGGTAGACCTTGTCGGCCGCCGGGTCGAAGAAGGCGTCCTTCTCGTCCGGGCTGGAGGCGGTGATCGCGCCGGCCGGCACCACCCAGATGGACACCCCTTCCTGGCGGCGGGTGTAGAGATCACGGGCGTTGCGCAGGGCCAACTCGGCGTCGGGGGCGTGCAGGCTGCCCACGTGGGTGTGCGCCAACCCGCGCCGGGCCCGTACGAAGACCTCCCACAGGGGGGTGATGTGCTGGCTCATGCCGCGACCTTCTCCTTGCTTGCCTGCTTGGCCGCGTACGCCGCGGCGGCCTCACGTACCCAGGCGCCCTCGGTGTGGGCGCGACGCCGGTGTTCCATCCGCTGCCGGTTGCACGGCCCGTCGCCGGAGATGACCCGCATCAGCTCGGCGTAGTCGGGCTGGGTGAAGTCGTACGCCTGGCGTTCTGAGTTCCAGCGCAGGTCGGGGTCGGGGATGGTCAGCCCGAGCACCTCGGCCTGGCCGACGCACATGTCCACGAAGCGCTGCCGCAGCTCGTCGTTGGAGAAGCGCTTGATCTTCCAGGCCATCGACTGGGCGGAGTGGGTGGAGTCGCCGTCCGGCGGGCCGAACATGGCCAGCGAGGGGTACCACCAGCGGTCCAGGGCGTCCTGGGCCATCGCCTTCTGGGCCGGGGTGCCGTGGGCCAGGGTGTGCAGGATCTCGTAGCCCTGGCGCTGGTGGAACGACTCCTCCTTGCAGACCCGGATCATGGCGCGGGCGTACGGGCCGTAGGAGCAGCGGCAGAGCGGGACCTGGTTGACGATCGCCGCGCCGTCCACCAGCCATCCGATGGCGCCGACGTCGGCCCAGGTGAGGGTGGGGTAGTTGAAGATCGAGCTGTACTTCTGCCGGCCTTCGAGCAGCAGGTCGACCAGCTCGTCCCGACTGATCCCCAGGGTCTCCGCGGCGGCGTAGAGGTACAGGCCGTGGCCGGCCTCGTCCTGGACCTTGGCCAGCAGGATCGCCTTGCGCTTGAGCGACGGGGCCCGGCTGATCCAGTTGCCCTCGGGCTGCATCCCGATGATCTCGGAGTGGGCGTGCTGGGCGATCTGCCGGATCAACGTCCGCCGGTACGCCTCGGGCATCCAGTCGCGCGGCTCGATCTTCTGGTCGGCGTCGATGACCTCCGCGAAGTAGGCGGCCAGGTCGACGTCCTGACCAGGGGCACCCCGGTCTCGCTCCGCGGCGGCCCGCAGGTCCGCCTCCGCCGCCTCCACCTCGCCGAGCAGGCCGCCGGGCGGGTCCTCACCCGGGAAGTCATTGCCATACATGCCCTAAGTGTTACAGCTATCAGCTCAAGACGCCAGAGGGTGTCATAGAAATGCGAAACCGCCGCTCGTAGCGCAATGAGCAGGATTGGTGACGCTCCGAAGACGAGACTTGACTCACAATTAGCCGATTAATCCTCGCAACCGACCTCCAACGGTTTGTTATCCCGCCTGCACAGCGCGTTGTCAGGTGTCAAAACCTGGCAAGACGCCGATCCGCACGTAGACTTCGCACGTCACACCGATCGGCTTCCAGCGATCGTCGACCAGAAACAGGGCCAAGGTCCCCCCGGCCCGGAGGCGATCCACCGCGATCAGTCCTGGCAACAAGCCGGTCCCCCCGGCCTGACATCTGGAGTTCACCCGCTCATGCGATCCCGCGTGACCATGGTGTTCGCCGTCACAGCAGTGCTGCTCGGCGGCGTCATGTTGGTACCAACCGCGTACGCCCGACTCGCCGGCGGGACCGGCGAGTCGGCGCCGGCCAGCGTCGCCGCGCCCACCCCGGAGCCCCCGCCGCCCCCGACCCTGGCGGCGGCCAAGGTCTCGGTGAACTTCAAGGGCGAGTTCTTCTCCTGGGCGCTGATGGATCGTGAATCGGGCGAGATCTCCGGCTCCAAGAACCTGGCCGCGACCAGTTCCACCGAGTCGATGCTCAAGGCCTGGATCGTCGCCGACTACCTGCGCCAACTGGGCGACAAGGAGCCGACGGCGGCCCTGAAGAAGGCGGCCAGTCTGGCCATCCGGGACAGCGACGACGACGCTACGAATCTCGTCTACCGGGCCGCCGGGGGCTCGTACGCGGTGCCGGCCGGGGGTAAGCCCGGCCCGGTGGTCAGGCGCGCGATCAGCATCTGCGGCCTCACCGACACCAAGCGCGGCAACGTGCCCGGGTACGAGGGCTGGTGGAGCTTCACCCGGATGTCCCCTCGGGACGCCGTCCGGCTCGGCGACTGCATCGCCGACGGCAAGGCCGCCGGACCCAAGTGGACCGAGTGGCTGATGGCCGAGATGAGCAAGGTACGCGGCAGCACCGCCGACAAGGACCAGCGGGCACGTTCAGGCGGCGGCCGATGGGGAATTATCGATGGGCTCCCCGAGTCCATCCTCAGCCAGGGCCCGTTGAGCATCAAGAACGGCTGGACGCCGCTCAGTTATGACGGCAACTGGCACGTCAACTGCCTGGCAGTCACCGAGAAGTGGAGTCTCGCGGTAATGCTTCGCTACCCACACAGCCAAGGGCTCGACTACGGCTCCGACGTCTGCGCGAGCGTGACCGCGCAGTTGGTCACCCCCCAGCCCGGTGGCGCCCTCAAGGTGCCCCAGCAGCCGATCGGCAAGCTCTGATGGCCCCCCGGAGCCGTCGCCGCAGCCACCGCGAGGCGACGCGATTACGTCTCGCGGCCATCACCGCCGTCCTGATCGGTCTGGTCCTGGTGTCGCTGCGCCTGCTGCCCGGCTCGCCCTTCGAGTCCACTGCGGCCGCTGAGTGGGGATCGGCCTCATCGGAGGACCGGGGCAAGGATCTGACCGACCGCAAGACCAGGTCCGCCCCGCCGTCTCCCAGCCCCTCCCCCGAGCCTGAGCCCCTGCCCTTCGAGGCGAAGAGCCTCAACCTGAAGATCGAAGGCTGGTACGCCTGGAGCGTGCTGGACCGCCGCACCGGCGAGATCATCGGCTCGGACAACATGGCCGAGACCAGCACCACCGCGTCCCTGATCAAGTCCTGGATCGTCGCCGACTACCTGCGCCTCAGCGCCGACGCCGGGCAGACCCCGAGCGACGCGAAGCTGGCCGATCTCACGAAGATCATCAGGGACAGCGACAACGTACGCACCCAGACCGTGTACGAAGAGATCGATACCACCGCCTCGATCCGGCGGCTGATCTCCACCTGCGACCTGACCGACAGCAAGGTCTCCGAGGACCGCGGGTGGAGCCGTACCCAGCTCTCGCCCCGGGACGTGGCCCGGCTGGGCAACTGCATCGTCGACGGCCGGGCCGCCGGCCCCACCTGGACCAAGTGGCTGCTCAACGAGATGCGACTGGTGCGCGGTGCCGGGGACTTCGGCATCCGCAAGGCGTTCCCGACCGCCGAGGCCAAGAAGATCGCCATCAAGAACGGTTGGGTCGACCGCGAGCAGGAGCAGGAAATCCACGTCAACTGCCTGGCCATCGGTGATACCTGGACGATGGGCGTCATGCTCCGCTACGACATCGACAAGGGCTACGAATACGGCATGGCCAACTGCCAAAAAATCACCAAGGCCCTCCAAACCCCCACCCTCTAACCCACCCCACCGCCCCCACCCTCCCGCGCCCGCACCCCCTTTCCCCGTCGATCTTGCACTTTTGGTCGCTGATTCACAGCTTATGTCCGGAATGCGGCGACCAAAAGTGCAAGATCGCGGAGGAGAGAGGGGTGGTGCGGGAGAGAGAGGTGGGGTTAGCGGGTGAAGAAGGTGGGGCCGGTGGGGGGGAGGGCGGGGGCTTCGGCCAGGGCGGCGGCGTGGCGGGCGAACTCGCGGAGGCCGGCCACCTGGCGATCGCCCAGGGAGAAGTCCAGCGCCTGGTAGTAGGAGGCCAGGGTGGCCGCGTCGAAGGGTTCCCAGCGGGCCGCGGACTCGACGACCTGGTCGAGTTCGGCCAGGCACAGGTCACGGGAGCGCAGGAAGGCCTCGTGCACCTCCTTGACCAGTCCGGGGTGGGCGGCGGCGAAGTCGCGTCGGGCGGCCCAGACGGCGAAGACCATCGGTAGGCCGGTCCACTCCCGCCAGGCCTGACCCAGGTCGGTGACCGTCAGGCCCCGGCTCGGCGCCTCGTAGAGGGCGCGCAGGGCCACATCACCGATCAGCACCGCCGCGTCCGCCTCCAGCAGCATCTGGGTCAGATCGGGCGGGCACCGGAAGTACTCGGGCTGCACCCCGTACCGCTCGCGCAGCAGCAGTTGGGCGAGCAGCACACCAGTGCGCGAGGTCGAGCCGAGCGCCACCCGGGCCCCGTCGAGTTCGGTGAGCGGACGGGTGCTGACCAGGTTGACCGACAGCACCGGGCCGTCGCTGCCGACCGCCAGGTCGGGCAGCAGCAGGAGTTCGTCCGCGTGCCGCAGGTACTCCACCAGGGAGATCGGTCCGATGTCCAGGTCACCGGCGACGAGCGCGGCGTTGAGCCGGTCCGGGGTGTCCTTGTACAGATCGACGTCCAGCAGGGCGCCGGAGCGCATCAGGCCCCAGTAGATCGGTAGGCAGTTGAGGAACTGGATGTGCCCGACCCGGGGACGGGCGACGCGCTCGATCATGCCCCGACCGTATCCCCGCCACCGGTGACCTGCTCAGCGGACCGGCGTCGAAGTGGCAAACCCCGCACCCGGCGGCCCTGCAGGCGGGGCCATCGCAGCGCAGCGGGACCGCTCGGCCCGGATCGCACGCCGGACCGGCCGGACGAAGCCGAGCAGCACCAGCAACCCGGCCACTCCGCAGCCGACGATCAGCGGCCGGGGTTCGCTCACCTCCAGCAACAGTCCGCCGATCAGGTAACCGACCATCGAAGCGCCCTGCACCGCCGCGCCCATCGCAGCGAAGGCCCGCCCACGGGCGGCCTCCGGTACCCGCCGAGCCAACAGCAGGTTGTTGAAAACGTTGTCGCCGCCGTTGCACACGCCACCGATCAGCCAGATCGGCACCAGCAGCAGCGCCACCGGCACCGTCACCGAGACCAGCACCATGAGGCAGCAGCCGCCGAGCAGGAACAGACCTGCCTGGACCAGAGCGGCGTCGTCGGCGAACCGCCGGGCCAGCCGGGCGAAGATCCAGGCACCGCAGAGCACGCCGAGGGTCCACGCCCCGGTCACCAGTCCGTAGGTAGCGGCGGAGGCCCCCAGAGTTTCCCGTACGTAGAAGACCTCGATCACATTGATCGCCCCGACTGCCGCGATCACCCCGGCCAGGGTGGCCACCATCGCCACCAGCAACGGGTCCCGGCGCAGTCGCCAGTCCGCCGTGGCACCGTCCGGCGTCCCGGCGGCACCGGCAGCCGACGGCGTCGAAGGCCGGGCGCCGCCTCGACGGGTGCGGATGAGCAACCCGGCAACGACGAGCGCAAGGTAGCTCGCCGCGCCCACCAGCAGCGGCACCCGACTGCCGAACCACCCGACCAGGAAGCCGGCCAGCGCCGGACCGGCGAGTATGCCCATAGTGCCGGCGGTCTGGTTGAGCGCGACCGCCCGGGGCAGGTCGGCTGGACGCACCATCGCGGGGATCAGGGCGGAGAGCACCGGCTGGGTGACCGCCAGACCGGTGGCGAGCAGTGCGATCAGGCAGACGACCAGCAGCGGATGCCGGGCGTACGCCAGGTTGAGGCAGATCACCGACTGCGCCAGGCCGGCACCGATCAGCAGGGTCCGGCTGTCCACCCGGTCGGCGAGCCGCCCGGTCAACGGGGCGAGCAGCACCAGCGGCAAGGTGGCCGCCAGCAGCACTCCGGCGACTGCGCTGCCACCGGCCCCCGCCGACTGGAGGGTCAGCGTCAGCGTGACGGCGGCGAGGAAGTCACCGCAGGTCGCGATGCCCCGGGCGGCAGTGGCCAGCCCGACGTCCGACCAGCGCGAGTCGCCAGATGTGAAAGACATACTTCGAAAATAGTGCTTCACATCTGATCGACACAAGACCCTCAGTCCAGCGGCAGCGCCTGGTACTGGATCGCCACCCGGCGGGCACCCGGCGGCGGATCGGGCCGGCTCCGCTTGCGGAACGGCCGCAGCACCTCCAGCACCGCGCGATTCACCTCCGCCAACTCCTCGGCCGTGAGCAACAGCAGCGAGTCGCTGAGCATCGCGTTCCGGTACCACTCCTCCGGCTCGTCGGGCGCCCGACGCAACCAGTCGCGGCTACGCTCCAGATTCCGAGTCAGAAAGACCTCGACGAGGCTCCGCTCGGCCTCACGCGTCGACGGGTCGGCGGCCCGACCGGCGTCGATCGCCCAGGACCGCATCGTGCTGCGCCACAACCGTTCCCGGGCATCCCCCCGGCTCGGCGCCGCCTCGACCAGCCCGAACCGGGCCAGCGCCCGGAGGTGGTAGCTGGTCGCGCTCGGGGACAGCCCCGCCACCTCGGCGCATTCGGTGGCGGTCACCGCCCCCTCGGTCGCCGCGAGATGTTCCATGATCGCGAGCCGGGCCGGGTGGGCGAGCGCACGCAACGTCTGCGGGTCGCTGATCGTCACCCGGGGCAGCTCGGGGTGGGCCTCCGTCATGCCCTCATGATCCCCGACCAGGATGAGAATTCGATTGCCGGCGTTGCTGGCCGGAGTAGGATTTCCGTTCGCCTGACGGCCGCGGTGAGCACGCACCGCAGCGGACGTCCCCGCGCCGGGCGCCGGCCATCCGCCCCCGGACACGCGAGCGAGCAACCGGAATCTCCGTGAGGAATCGCATCGTGCCTGCATCCGACCTCGACGCCGATCTCAATGCCGAACGCGAACACCTGGACATCTCCCGCACGGCGTTACGCCGGATGCGGGAACGCGCCGAGGCGCTCTTCGCCACCGGCGACAAGGTCGCCGGGGACTCGTACACCGCGGAACAGCTCGGCCGGCACCTCGCCCGGCGGGTGGCCGAACTGGCCGACGACCCACGAACGCCGCTGTTCTTCGGCCGACTCGACTTCGGCGCCGCCCCCGCCGACCAAGCCGCCCCCGCCGACCAAGCCGGACACAACAACCCCGCCGAGCATGCCGGACAGCGCTACCACGTCGGTCGCCGGCACATCACCGACGAGCAGGGCGAACCGCTGGTGCTGGACTGGCGGGCGCCGGTGTCCCGGTCGTTCTACCGGGCCAGCGCAAGCGACCCGCAGGGGCTGGCCGTACGGCGTCGGTTCGGATTCGACAACGGGGCGCTGACCAGCTTCGAGGACGAGCACCTGGACCGGGGCGAGGAACTCGGCACCGCCAGCCGGATCCTGACCGCCGAGATCGAACGGCCCCGGGTGGGGCCGATGCGGGACATCGTCGCCACCATCCAGCCCGAGCAGGACGAGTTGGTCCGCGCCGACCTGGCGGAGTCGATCTGCGTCCAGGGTGCCCCGGGCACCGGGAAGACCGCGGTCGGGCTGCACCGGGCCGCGTACCTGCTCTATCTGCACCGGGAGCGGCTGCGCCGGTCGAAGGTGCTGGTCGTGGGCCCTAACCGGGCCTTCCTGGCCTACATCGCGGCGGTGCTGCCGGCCCTCGGCGAGGTGGAGGTCGAGCAGGCGACCGTCGAAGACCTGGTCGACCGGGTGGCGGTGCGGGCGGTGGACCCACCGGCCGTGGCGGTGCTCAAGCACGACGCCCGGATGGCCGAGGTGCTGCGTCGGGCGGTAGACGGGTACCTCGGTGAGCCGACCGAGCCGATCGTCGTCTCCGACGGCTCCTTCCGCTGGCGGATCGGCCTGGAGCCGCTGCACCGGCTGGTCCAGGAGACCCGGGCCGAGCGGTTGCCGTACGCCCTAGGCCGGGAACGGGTCCGGGCCCGGGTGGTCGGGCTGCTGCAACGGCAGGCGGAGGCCCGGCGGGCGGAGTCCCCGAGTGAGGCGTGGCTGCGCCGGATGGGCCGGGCGAAGCCGGTGACGGCCTTCCTGGACACGGTCTGGCCGGCGCTGACCCCGGACGGGCTGGTGCACGCGCTGCTCGCCGAGCCCGCCCGGCTGGCCGCAGCCGCCGAGGGCCTGCTGACCCCCGCCGAGCAGGCCCTGCTGACCGACCAGGACAGCACCTCCACAGCAGGGATCAGCAGCCCTCGGTCCGGTACGAAGCTGGGGCGTACGCCGAAGGCCACCCGGTGGAGCGCCGCCGACGCCGTGTTGATCGACGAGGCGGCCGGGCTGATCGAGCGGCCGGGCAGCTACGGGCATGTGGTGGTCGACGAGGCGCAGGACCTTTCGGCCATGCAGTGCCGGGTGCTCGCCCGGCGCAGCGAGCACGGTTCGCTGACCCTGCTCGGCGACCTGGCCCAGGCGACCGCGCCGTGGGCCGCCACCGACTGGCGGGTGACCCTGGGCCACCTAGGTAAGCCGGACGCGACCGTGGTGCCGTTGACCGTCGGTTTCCGGGTACCGGCCGACGTGCTCGCCTTCGCGAACCGGTTGCTGCCCTCGCTCGCCGTGGACGTACCGCCGGCCGAGTCCTTGCGCCGCGACGGGGTGCTCACGGTGCGTACTGTGACCGATCTTTTCGGGGCGACGGTGGCCGAGGTGGGTGCGGCGCTCGCCCACGAGGGGTCGGTCGCGGTGATCGCCGCCGACGACGCGGTGGACCGGTTGGGCGCGGTGCTGGCGACGGCCGGGATCGAGACCGCGACCCCCGACGACCCGGGCGGCGGCCCGCGCGTCACCGTCCTCCCCGCCACCGCGGTCAAGGGCCTGGAGTACGACCACGTGATCGTGGTCGAGCCGGCCGCCATCGTCGCGGCCGAGCCACGCGGGCTGCACCGGCTCTACGTGGTGCTCACCCGGGCGGTCTCCCGGATGTCGGTGCTGCACAGCGCGCCCCTGCCCACGCCCTTGGGCTGACCGGCGGTATTGCCACCACCTGGTGAACCGAGAATGATCAAGCGCGTGGAAAGAGACATCCTCGCCCGCGCCGAACAGGTCAGCCGCCGGTACGGCGAGGTGCTCGCCCTGGACCGGGTCGACCTCGAGGTACGGGCGGGTGAACTGGTCGGCCTGCTGGGGCCCAACGGTGCCGGCAAGAGCACCCTGATCAGCCTGCTGGTCGGCCTGCGGAAGCCCACCTCGGGTCGGGTGGAACTCAACGGCGCTGATCCGCGTGACCCGGCCAGCCGACGGCAGATCGGGGTCACCCCCCAGGAGACCGGGCTGCCCGGCACCCTGCGGGTCGGCGAGGTGGTCGACTTCGTCTCCGCCCACTACCCGGACCCGGTGCCCCAAGAGGAGTTGCTCGACCGGTTCGGCCTGGCCGAGCTGGTGCGGCGGCAGTGCGGCGGGCTCTCCGGTGGGCAGAAACGCCGACTGGCGGTGGCCCTGGCCTTCCTCGGCCGCCCCCGGCTGGTGGTGCTCGACGAGCCCACGACCGGGCTGGACGTGGAGGCCCGACACACCCTGTGGGAGGCCATCCGGGCCTTCCACGCCGAGGGTGGCACCGTCCTGCTGAGCAGCCACTACCTGGAGGAGGTGGAGGCCCTGGCCCGCCGGGTGGTGGTGATCGGCCAGGGTCGGGTGCTCGCCGACGACACCGTCGAGGCGGTCCGGGCCGTGGTCGGGGTACGCCGGGTGAGCCTGACCGTCGACACGCTTCCGCCGCTGCCCGGGGTGGTACGCACCGAGCACGTCGACGGCCGCACCCACCTGCTCACCGCCGACGCCGACCAACTGGTGCGGGACCTGGTCGCCAGCGGGGTCGAGTTCCGGGATCTGGAGGTGCGCCCGACCTCGCTGGAGGAGGCGTTCCTGGCCATCACCGCCACCGACGCCGCGCCAGTGGCCACCTGAGGGGATCTCGACGTGCAACTTGCCCTGGTACACGCGCGTTACCAACTGCTGGAGACCGTCCGCATCCCGGTAGCGATCTTCGGCAGCACCTTCTTTCCGGCCGCCGCGATGCTCTTCTTCGTGGTGCCCTTCGCCGGCAAGGACCCGGTGGGCGCCACCTACGCCACCGCCGCGATGGTCACCTTCTCGGTGATGAGCTCCAACATCTTCCAGTACGGCGTGGGTGTCGCCGAGGACCGCGACCAGCCCTGGAATCCGTACACCCGGACTCTGCCGGCCGGGTCGGCGCCGCGCTTCGCCGGGCGGATCCTGGCCGGGATGGTCCTCACCTACCTCTCCCTGGTCCCCGTGGTGGTGATCGCCGCGACCCTGACCAAGGCCCGGATCACTCCGGGGGCCTTCCTGCTGGCCCTGGCGACCGTGGCCGTGGTCTCGGTGCCGTTCACCCTGCTGGGGTTGACCATCGGGTACGCGCTGCCCAGCAAGGCGGCGATCGTGGTGGCCCAGTTGGTCTTCTTCCCGCTCGCCTTCGGTGGTGGCCTGCTCTCCGCCCCGGGCCAGGCGCCCGGCTTCATCGAGGCGATCGCGCCCTTCCTGCCCACCCGGGGTGCGGTGGAGCTGATGTGGGCAGCCGTCGGGGACTACTCGATCAACCTGCTCTCGCTGGTCATGCTCGGGGTCTGGGTCGTGGTGCTGGCCACCCTGGCCGGCTGGGCCTACCGACGGGACGAGGGTCGCCGGTTCAGCTGACCTTCTCTCGGTTTCCGGCCCGGATGCCGCGTCGGCGGTGCCACGATGCCCGAGGAGGGGTGGTCGGGCGGCGGCCACTGCGGGGGTTGAGAGGGGTGGCCGTGGCCAGCGTCCCGTCGGGCACACCGTGCTGGGCCGATCTGGCCACACCAGGGCTGGACCGGGCCCGGGAGTTCTATCCGGAGCTGTTCGGGTGGACCGGCCAGGTGGAGCCCGCGCCGGAGGCGGGCGGGTACACGATCTTCCAGCTAGGCGGCCGGGCGGTCGCCGGGGTGGGGCCACCGGCCGTACCGGACCAGGTGCCGATCTGGTCCACCTATGTCGCCACGGACGACGCCGACCTGGTCACCGGGCGGGTGGAGCGAGCAGGCGGGCAGGTGGTCGTACCGCCGTTCGAGGTCTTCGACCGGGGTCGGATGGCGGTCTTCAGTGACCCGGCCGGGGCCGCCTTCAGCGTCTGGCAGCCGATGACCTTCTCCGGGGCCGAGATCTTCGACGTGCCCGGGGCGATGTGCTGGACCGAGCTGGTCACCCCCGATCCCGATGGGGCCCGGATCTTCTACGAGCTGGTCTTCGGGTGGCAGCCCGAGGAGGAGCCGATGGGGCAGGTCGCCTACACCGGGTGGCGGCTCGGCGATCGGATGGTGGCCGGCATGATGCCCCCGCGCGAGGAGGCCTTCGCCCCCGACTCCCCCGCCTACTGGACCCTCTACTTCTCCGTGGCCGACGCCGACGCCACCGCGGCACGCGCCGCCGAACTCGGCGGCACCATCCTCGTCCCACCCCGCGACATCCCCGCCGGCCGCATCACCGCCCTCCGCGACCCCGACGGCGCCCTCTTCTCCCTCATCGCCCTGACCCCACCCTCCTGACCCACCCCACCCACCCCACCCCACCCACCCCACCCCGTTGATCATGAGCTTGGCGGCAGTTGTTGATCTCCACGATGCCGCCAACCTCATGATCGACAGGAGTCACTGGGGGTGGGGTGGGTGGGTGGGGTGGGTGGGGTGGGTGGGGTGGGTGGGGTGGGTGGGGTGGGTGGGGCGGGTGGGGAGGACCAGGGGGCCGTGGGGGCCGGGGATGACCTTGACGTGGGCGCGGTAGTGGTGGGAGAGCAGGTCTTCGGTGAGGACCTCGGCGGGGGTGCCGGTGGCAGCAATCCGGCCGTCGGCCAGCAGCACCATGCGGTCGGCGTACTCGCCGGCGATCGACAGGTCGTGCATGGTGGCCAGTACGGTCAGGCCCTCGGTCCGGCGCAACTGGTCGACCAGTTCCAGCACCTCCTGCTGGTGGCCGATGTCCAGGGCGCTGGTCGGCTCGTCGAGCAGCAGCAGGGTGGCGCCCTGGGCCAGGGCCCGCGCCAGAAAGACCCGTTGGCGTTCCCCGCCGGAGAGGGTCGCCAGCTCCCGGTCCCGGAAGCCGGTCAGATCCAGCCGCTCCAACACCCCCTGCACGACCGCCAGGTCGGCAGCGGACTCCCTACCCAACGGCGGGATGTACGGGGTGCGGCCGAGCAGCACGTAGTCGAGCACCGCCATCCCGGGCGGTACGACCGGGGACTGGGCCACCGTGGCCACCACCCGGGCCCGGTCCCGACGACGCAGGCCGCCCAGGGGGGTACCGAACAGGCGGACCGGGTGCGGCACCGGCAGCAGGCCCCCTACGGCGCGCAGCAGGGTGGACTTGCCGGCCCCGTTCGGCCCGATCACGGTTACCCACTCGCCCGAGCGCACGGTCAGGTCGACGCCGGCGAGGATGCGCACCCCGTCCAGCTTGACCTGAAGACCACGCACCTCGACGGCGGGCGGGTCCGGCGGGGTCATGTCAGCACCCTTCGGGCGGTACGCAGCACGAGGACGAAGAACGGCCCGCCGAGCAGGGCGGTGACCACCCCGATCGGGATCTCCTGCGGCGCGGCGGCGGTCCGGGCCACCACGTCGGTCAGGGCCAGGAAGGCCCCGCCGAACAGCAGGGACAGCGGAAGGATGACCCGGTAGCTGGACCCGGCCAGCATCCGTACGGTGTGCGGCACGATGATGCCGACGAAGCCGATCAGGCCGGAGGCGGAGACCGCAGCGGCGGTGCCCAGCGAGGCGGCCGCGATCAGCAGGTACCGCGACCGTTGCGGATGCAGGCCGAGACTGGCCGCCTCGTCGTCACCGACCGAGAGCACGTCCAGTTCCCGCCGGTGCAGCAGGACGATCACACTGGTGATCAGGAAGTACGGCAGCACCAACCGGACGTCCTGCCAACCGGCCGTGGCCAGCCGCCCCAGCAGCCAGGAGTAGACGGACTGGATGCTCTCCGCGTCCCGTTGCAGCAGGTAGGTCTGCCCGGCGGACAGGAACGCGGAGACGGCCACCCCGGCCAGGATCAGCACGGCCGGGGAGCGGCTGCGTCCGCCGGCCGCACCGAGCAGATAGGTCATGATCACCGCGCCGAGCGAGCCGACGAAGGCGGCCAGGGGGATGGTCACCGGCAGCCCGCTCAGGGCCCCGCCCGCACCGACCCCACCGACCGTCAGCACCAGGGTGACCGCCAGCCCGGCCCCCGCGGCCACCCCTAGCAGGTAGGGATCGGCCAGCGGGTTGCGGAACACCCCCTGGTAGGCCCCGCCGGCCAGGGCCAGCAGCCCGCCGACCAGCAGCCCCAGCACCACCCGGGGCAGCCGCAGCTCGGTGACGATGGCGACTTCCCGTTCGGTCAGTCCACTGTCGAACTGCACCCCGGGCAGCAGGTTGAGCAGTTCCAGGGCGACACTGCCCGGGGGCAGGCTGACCGGGCCGAGGGAGACCCCGGCCACCAGGGCGACCAGCACCGCGCCGATACCGGCGGCGAGCCAGCGTTTCCGCAGGCCCGCCGGCCGGGATCCAGCTAAGGAAGGGCCCCTTTTTACCGTGTGGAGCATAGGAAGGGCCCCTTGTTAACTTCTGCCGTTCGTCACTCGGCGGCCTTGGTGGTGGCGTCCACGATGGTGCGCAGCAGGTCCACCACCCGAGGGCCCCAGCGGGAGGCGATGTCGTCGTCGAGTTCCACGATCTGGTCGTTGCGTACGGCGTTGATGTCGGCCCAGCCGCTGCGCGCCTTGACCGTCGCGGCGCTCTGCTGGCAGCAGGTGACGTCGGACAGGAAGATGAAGTCCGGATTGGCCGCGACGATCACCTCCTGGGAGAGCTGCGGGTACCCGGCGCTCCTGCCGTCGGCGTCGGAGGGGTCGGCGATGTTCTCCAGACCGGCCAGGGCGTAGATCGTGCCGATGAAGGTCTTGCTGGTGGCGGTGTACAGCTCCGGTCCCAGCTCGTGGAAGTAGGTGGGGGCCTGGATCCGGTCCGGCACCTGGGCGACGAGTTTCTCGATGTCCTCCTTCATCCGTCGCACCACCTCCGCCCCGGTGTCGGCGTTGCCGGTGAGGATGCCGAGCTCGGTGAGCTGCCGGTAGGTGTCGTCGAGGGTCTGCGCCGCCGAGGTCTGGTAGACCGGGATCTTCAGCGTGGCCAACTGGTCGACGATCTTGTTGCGGTCGTCGCTGAGCACCACCAGGTCGGGGTTCTTCGCGGCGATCGCCTCGGCGTTGGGCTGGTAGCCGGACAGGTCCGACTTCGGTGCCTCGGGCGGGTAGTTGGACTGGTCGTCGACGGCGACGACCTGCGGCCCGGCACCGACCGCGAAGAGCATCTCGGTGGCCGTCGGCGCCAGCGAGACGATCTTCTCCGGGCGCTGCTGGAGGGTCAGCGACCCTACGGTGACCGGAAAGGCACCGCTGGTCGGGCTGCCACCGGCGGCCGGGGTCTCGGTGGTCTTCTCGGCGCAGGCACCGAGGGTCAGCGCGGCCAGCGCCAGGGTGGCGGCGAGCAGCCGGGGGGTACGTCTGGACATCGGTCCTCCTGTCGGTCGAGGAGATCGGTGCTTCGCCGACAGGGAGCCGAGGGCACCCGTGGGCGAGGCGCCCTTCCTCGAGAGCGCGGTTCGCGACCCGCGCCACAGGCGACCTGGCTCGTCCCCCACGGAAGGGGGCATCACAGTTGCGGGACAGCGCCGGTTTCACACCGGCTTCGCTGTGGCGGGTCGGTAGAACCGTAGCGCACGCCCCGCCGGCACCCCGCCGCACCGGGGTGACCACGCTGATCGGCCCGGCGCTGGCAGCGCCGGGCCGATCAGCCGCTTCCTGGAGACGGGGCCCCGCGCGAGGGGGTGTGACGGGGCCCCGTCGGATCAGGAGGCGGTGATGGTGACGTTGTCCACAGCCGCCTCGACCAGGCTGGCCGTCGAGGCGTCCGCGGCCTCCACCAGAATCCGGATCGACTGCCCGGCGTACGGGGTGAGGTTGAGGTTGGAGGTGGTCCAGGCGCCGTTGCGGTTGCTGGCCGCCCCGGCCTGGCTGAGCAGGGTCGTGGTGCCGCCGTTGTGCACCACGCTGACCCGGAGGTAGTCGGCCGAGGAGGAGTTCGAGCCGTGGGCCAGGTACCAGGCCAACGACAGGGTCAGGGTGCCGCTGGACGGCAGGGTGATCGCCGGGGAGCGGGCGCTGGTAACCCCGCCGTCCAGGTCGTAGTCACCAGCCCCGGATCCGGCCAGCCGGCCGGTGACCAGGTCGTTGCTGCCGGCGTACGGGGTCAACTGCTTGGCACCGCTGGAGTTGGTGGCCTGGGCGGCACCCCGCTCCCACTGGCCCGAGGTCGCGGTGTCCGTACCGTTGGGGTTGATCGTCCAGCCGGTGTTGGTCTCGAAGGTGTCCGACCAGACCGTCGTACCGCCGCTGCCACCGCCGCAGTACTGGGCCTGCTTGTTGATCGCCCGGTACGGGCAGTCGGCGTACTCGGCGAGGATGAGCACGGCCTCACGGTTGCGCGTGGTCTGCTGCGGGATCACCTCGTCGGGCGGGTAGAAGCCGCCGCCGGAGGCCGAGCGCGGGTAAAGCTCGAAGGTGTACGCCCAGATGCCGTGCACCGCCCACATCCAGTCGATGCTGCTGCCGTCGGTGATGTACAGGTCACTGGACTGCTGGGGGGTGAAGTTGTTGGTCGCGGCCATCTGCCGACCGATGGTGGCGAAGGTGTTGTACTGGTCGGCGTTCATCCCGGTGGCGGTGTCGTTGTAGGTGTAGCCGTACGGCCAGAGCACCAGCTCGGAGTAGGTGTGGAAGTCGATGTTGGCCTTGATCTGCTGGACTCCACCGACCACCCGGCTGTTGACGAAGTTGCGCAGGGCCTGGGTCTCCGGGGCGGAGAAGGCCGAGGGGCCCCGGTAGGTGTCCGAGGAGGTCGAGCCGGAGGAACCGCCGCAGCAGCCCCAGTTGTAGCTCCAGTTGCGGTTGAGGTCCGTGCCGACGTTCGACGATCCGCTGTTGGGTTGGCGGTTCTTGCGCCACGACCGGTAAGAGCCGGTGGCGATGTCGTACTCGCTGCCGTCCGGGTTGACCGAGGGCACGATCCAGATCTCCCGGTTGTTGACCAGGTTGGTGATCCGGGAGTCCGATCCGTAGCTGTCCGTGAAGAGGTTCATCAGGTAGATGGCCATCTCGACGGTCAGGTGCTCACGGGCGTGCTGCTGTGAGTTGAACAGGATCTCCGGCTCGTTCTCGTCCGTGGCGACATTGTCGGAGATCTTGATCGCCACCAGGTCCCGACCCTCGTACGAGGTGCCGATGCTGATCTTGCGGGCGATCGCCGGGTGGTCCGCGACGACCCGGTTGACCACGGCGACCATCTCGGCGTAGTCGTGGTAGTTGGCGTCGGCCGGCGGGAAGGCCGTGACGCCGATGTCCCCGTGGTCATGACCCCGGTCGGTCGGCGCCGCGGCGATCGGCTCCAACTGGAAGCCGAGCCGGGTGATGGCGGCGGCCTCCGTACGGGTGGCCGAGATGTGCAGCACCCCGTGTTCGGAGTAGTCGATCGAGGCACCGGTACGGGCGACCGCGGTGCGGTCGGCCACCGTCCTCGGACCCAGCACCCGGTAGGGGGCGGCAGCCGGCTGCTCGTCCCGATCCGGTGCGGGGCGGGCGGAGACCGGTGGTGCGGAGAGGGCTAGTAGCCCGAGACCAGCAGCCATGATCAGCGCCAGTGCCCGGCGGACAGGGATGGATCGGAAGGCCATGGACAACCTCCTGGAGGCGCGGGGTTTCCCGCTCGGTAGCGGCCAGCCCACCACCGGTCACATGGTCATATCAATATCGCTCGCTGTTTACTCCATCCCAACCTGATCCCTACGTCGGCGGCATGGACCGCGAGGGGGTCGGGTGCCCAGCTCAGGCCGAGGGGCCGGGCCGGGAATCGGAGCCGCCCGGCTGCTCGGCGGAGGGGGCATCGCCGTCGGTGTCGGCCTTGTCGTCACCGGCCAGGGCGGAGCGCAACTGCTCCTTCTCGGTACGGCGCCGCTCGGCGGCGACGGCCATCTCCTCGGCCATCTCGTCCCGCCAGCCCTTGAGCAGGAAGAAGGACAGGGCGGCGGAGAACAGCAACGCCACGATCAGCTTCAGGAAGATGTCGATGTTGACCGGCCAGAGGGCCGCCACCACGGCCGCGAACAGCCCGACCCGGCCGAGGGTGTACTTGACCGCCGCACTCACGTTGATCCACTCCGCTCGTTCACGTCGCCATGTGTGTTCTGCGACCGGGCGCTGCGCCCGATCCGCGTACCCGAGGTCAGCTCGTCCGGTTGGCCAGCCAGCGCACGCCCGGGAACCAGACCAGCGCGTACACCACCGTGAAGGTCGCGGCGGCCAACCCGCCGGAGGCCAGCGGCGGCAGACCGGTAGCGATCCCGGCCACCAGCAGCCCGGACACCACCGCCACCGCGACGGCCACCAGCGCGGCCACCACCCGGGGGGCGCCGAACTCCCAGGCCCGGAAGTCCTCCCAGAACAGCCAGGCGGGCAGGATCACCGCGAGCCAGCCGTTGGCCTGACCGAAGTCACCGGCACCGAACCAGGCGAAGGCCGCGTCGAAGAGCACCAGCACCAGCATCCCGATGACCGCACCGGCCAGCGCCACGCCCAGCAGGTCGCCCAGGGTCTGAATGCGTCCCTCGGCGTCGCGCCGTGGAAAGCCGCTCTGTTGCTCGCTCATCTCCCTGACGAGGGTACGCGAGGCCACTCGGCCCTCTTCGCGCTGGCCAGCACCACGGCGGCCAGCGCGTCCGAGGGATCGAGTCCTTAGGCCCAGACCTGCTGCGGCTCGGCGCGACGCTGCGCCAGGCTCGGCGCGGGGTCGTACTCGCGGACCACCTCGTAGCGGGTGTTGCGCTCCATCGGGCGGAAGCCGGCGTCCCAGATCAGGTGCAGCAGGTCGTCGCGGTGCATGGTGTTCGGCGTGCCGTAGGAGTCCGCGTCGTGGGTGATCTTGTATTCCACGACGGAGCCGTCCAGGTCGTCCACCCCGAAGTTGAGCGACAGCTGGGCCACCGAGAGCCCGTGCATCACCCAGAAGCACTTGACGTGCGGGACGTTGTCGAACAGCAGCCGGGAGACCGCGAAGGTCTTCAACGATTCGGCCGGTGAGGCCATCGTGGTGCGGGCCTGGATCCGGTTACGGATCTTGCCGTCCGCCGAGTCCACGAAATCGTGCTGGTAGCGCAGCGGGATGAAGACCTGGAAGCCCCCGGTCTCGTCCTGCAACTCGCGCAGCCGCAGCACGTGGTCTACCCGGTGCCGAGGCTCCTCGATGTGGCCGTAGAGCATCGTCGAGGGGGTCTTCATGCCCTTGCTGTGGGCCAGCCGGTGGATCCGCGACCAGTCCTCCCAGTGGCAGGCGTGGTCGACGATGTGCTGCCGGATCTCCCAGTCGAAGATCTCCGCGCCACCGCCGGTCAGCGACTCCAGGCCGGCGTCCATCAGCTCGTCCAGGATCTCGTCGGCGCTCAGGCCGCTGATCTTCTCGAACCACTGCACCTCGGTGGCGGTGAAGGCCTTGAGGTTGACCTTCGGCAGCGCCGCCTTCAGCTCACGCAGCACCTTGGGGTAGTAGCGCCAGGGCAGGGTCGGGTGCAGGCCGTTGACGATGTGCAGCTCGGTGAGCTGCTCGTCCTCCATCTCCTTGGCCTTGCGGACCGCCTCGTCGATACGCATCGTGTACGCGTCCTTCTCGCCCGGCTTGCGCTGGAACGAGCAGTACGCACAGCTGGCGCTGCACACGTTGGTCAGGTTGAGGTGCCGGTTGACGTTGAACATGACCCGGTCACCGTTGAGCTCGGTGCGCTTGTGGTGGGCCAGCCGGCCCAGCCAGGTCAGGTCGTCGCTGGCGTAGAGGGCGATGCCGTCCTCCCGGGTCAGCCGCTCCCCCGCGTACACCTTCGCTTCGAGCTCACGCTTGAGTCCGGCGTCCATCGAAAGCCCGTCCCCTCCTACTGCGGTCGCGACCGTGCCTGGCCACAATCTCAGAGCCTACGTCGGAGACCGGGGCAGCTCACAGCGCCCTCCGTCGGACCATCCCCGGCAAACCGGACTCTCAGCCTTCTGTGACCCGTTCGGACATCGACACTGTGGTGCCGGTGAGGTAAGACAGGGTGGGGGACGACACACCCTGGTACCGTCCCCGACCCACCGCGTTCCCATCACGACGCGGAGCAGCACCACCGGACGAGGAGCACAATGGTCGGCAGCGAGCACGGGCGACGGCGGCAGCGGCAACATCCGGTGGTCTCGCCGGTGCTACGACCGATGCTCTGGTCCGCGCTGCTCAGCGCCGTCGCCACCGCGGTCCTCTCGGCACCGGCGTACGCCGAGCCAGGGGTGCCGGTGACCGTGCCCGACACCGGTTCCCGCCCGGTGCTCACCGGCCCGCTGAATCTGCCCGGCGGAGCCCCGGCGACCACCGCCCCCGGTGTGATTCCCACGACCATCTCGCCCGGCGGCAGCGCCCTCGAGCAACAGATCAACGCCGCCGAGGCCCGGATCGGCGAGCTGGGCACCCAACTACTCGATCTGCAACAGCAGCTCACCGAGGCCGAGACCCAACAGGCCAGCGCCGCGCGTGATCTGGAGTTCGCCACGGCCGCGCTGCAACAGGCACAGCAGCGCGCCGACCAGGCCGCCGCCCAGGCGATCAAGCTGCACGCGGCCCTGCCACCCGCCGGCTTCGTCACCGATCTGCTCGATCTGGACCTGCTCCGGCGGGCCAACCTCGGCGAGCGGGCCGAGCACGACACCGCCCCGGCGGCCGGTGAGCTGAGCCGCGCCCAGTCCGACGAACAGGTGGCCACCCAGGCGCACACCGCGGCCGAGTCCCGGTTGCGCGGGGTCCGGGACCAGCACACCGCCACCCAGAAGGCGCTGCGCGACGAAGAGGCCAAGCTGGTCAAGCTGCGCGAGCAGAACGCCACCCAGTTGGTCGAGCTGGCCCGCCAGCAGGAACGCGCCGAGCAGCAACTGGGTGCCGACTACCCCACCCAGTCGGCGGACGGGCTGGTCGCGCACCCCACCGCCCTGGCGGCCCTGGCGTACGCGCGGCGGCAACTGGGCGACCCCTACGTCTGGGGGGCCACCGGTCCGAACTCCTTCGACTGCTCCGGGCTGGTCTGGTCGGCGTACCGGTCGGCGGGCTACTACAAGCTGCCCCGGGTCGCCCGGGACCAGTACTACGCGACCAGGTCCCGGACGGTCTCCCGGTCCGCCCTGCTCCCCGGCGACCTGGTCTTCTTCGCCAGCGGCAGCAGTTGGCGGACCATCCACCACATGGGGATGTACGTCGGCAACGGCAAGATGATCCACGCCCCGACCAGCGGTGACGTGGTGAAGATCTCCACGGTGCGCTGGTCCCGCCTGTACGCGGCGACCCGGGTGGTCGGCGCGGTGCCCGCCCCGGCGGTCACCCCCACCCCGCCGGCCCCGAAGCCGACGCCGACCCCTTCGAAGCCGACGCCGACCACCCCGGCGCCGAAGCCCACCACCCCGAAGCCCGACCCGACCACCCCGAAGCCGGACCCGACCACTCCGAAGCCGACGCCGACGACCCCCTCGCCGACCCCGGCGCCCACCCCCTCGGAGACCCCGCCTCCGTCGGTCACCCCACCGGGCACCACGACGCCGAGCCCGACCCGGACTACGACGCCTCCGCCCGAGAACGACGAGGGCGACAACAGCCCGACCACGGCGGCGAGCAGCCTCGCTCCCCAGGAGAGCGTCTCGGCCACCCCCTCGGCGGCCACCACCCCCTCAGCGGCCGGTGGCCGCTGAGGAGGGCGAGCCGCGCCTGACTGAACAGACCACCCGGCCGGCACCGTACGGCCGCACTCGGAACAGTGTGGGCACTCCGGCTGTGCCGTACCGCCGGAATGTGGCACGGTGTCACTCAGGGCACGCCCGGTCGCGTTGAGGATCCGGGTGCAAGCGTGGCGCGGAGGCGAGGATGACCGAGCACAAGGTTCCGGCGACGGCCGACCCTGGATCGACTCCCGCCCCCAGCACCGAGCCCGCCCCGGGCACGCCGAAGGCCGCGACCGGTTCAGCCACCCAGACCAGCCAGCCGGCCGTGGGGCGAGCGGGCGTTCCCCGCCCGACCGCACCGTACGGGTCCAGCGCGCTGCACGGGCCCACTGGGCCGCAGGGGCTGGCAGGGCCGCAGCGGCCCACCGGGTCGCATGAGCCGACCGGGTCCGCCGGGTCGGACGGCAGGGAAACCGCGCCGACAGCCGCACCGGCCGCGACCGGATCAGGGGGGTCGGTGCGCGCCAGTGTCCGGGTGCCGGGGATGAGCCGGGTGAGCGTGGACGAGGCGCAGGCCGCCGGGGCCGGTAGCAGGGCCGCCGGGGTGTACCGGTCGACTCCGGTCAGCCCCGAGCCGCCGGAGCCCGCGCAGCCGCCGGAGCCGGCCCAACCGCCGACGCCTCCGACGCCGGAACCGGAACCCGCGCCGCAGCCGCCGGCACCACCCGCGCCTGTACCGGCGCCACCGCCACCGGCGCCTGCACCGCCGTCACCTGCACCTGCACCGCCGGTTCCGGGCCCGCCGGTGCCCTATCCGCCGGGGCCGGTGCCCGCGCCGCCGCCCGCCCCCAGGCCTGCCCCGCCGTTGCCGGGTCCGCCGACCCCGATGCCGGGCCCGCCGATACCGGCACCACCGCCTCCGCCGGGCCCGATGCCCGCCCCGCCCTTCCCGCCCCCACCCGCCACCAGCATGGCCCCGGCCTCCAGGCCCGCTGCGCCGCCCGCCGGGTGGGTGGTCGGCACGGCGCCGGGAACGACGAACCGGGCTGGCGGCACCACCGGGACTGAACCTGCCGGGGCCCCGCCGGTCGTACCGGCCCCGGCGCTGCCGACCTGGCCACCACCGGTCAGTGCCACCGGGCGCCGGGACGAGGCTGCCCCCGGCTCGTCCGGTGCGGCGCCCCGCCAGTCGACCCGCCCGGGTCTGCTGGCAGCCGCCGGATCGGCAACCGCAGCGGGTACCGCCCCACCGGCTCCCGCACCGGAAGCCGCGTCCCCGGGAGCCGGCGTCACGCCGGCCGCGCCGCGTACCGGTGACGGTGATCTGAGCGCCTACTACACCGGTGGTACGAGTTCCGCCACGATCGCCTTCCCGGCCGCAGAGGCGGAGAACTCCGGATCGCTGACCGGGCACATCCTGGCTCAGGGCTGGGCGGACACCGCCACGGAACGCTCCAGCAGCACCACCCGGGTGCTGATCGTGATGGCGGTAGCCCTGGTCCTGCTGGTGGCGATCAGTGTGCTGGTCGTACTGGTGGCTAACAATGCCCTCAGCAGCCTGCTGGAGTGACGGCTGTCGGTGGATCGGCGGGTGAATCCGCCCACTACCCCACGCCTACCCGGGTGGCGGAACGTCCGCCGCCGTACACTTGTAGGTGATCACTGACCCGGCGCGCTACCGTGCGCGCCCCTGGGCGTTCTCGTGAAGATCCGGCGGCGTCGTGCCGCAGCGGGACATCGCAAACGTGCGCCCCGCTCGAAAGGCATTTCTTGACCACCTCTGCTGTCTCCGGCACGCCCCTGTCCGCCCCCGACGCCGACCCGGCCGCCCAGCCGACCGACATCGGCACCGCCTCGCCCGCCGCCTCCGCCGAGGCGGTCAGCTTCGAGGCCCTGGGCCTACCCGAGCCGCTGGTTCGGACGCTCTCCCGCCAGGGCATCACCCAACCGTTCGAGATCCAGCGCGCCACCGTGCCCGACGCCCTCGCCGGGCGGGACGTGCTCGGCCGGGGTCAGACCGGCTCCGGCAAGACCCTGGCCTTCGGGCTGCCGCTGCTGGCCCGGATCGGCGATGGGCACCGGGCCCGGCCGTTGCGCCCCCGGGCCCTCGTCCTGGTGCCCACCCGGGAGCTGGCCATGCAGGTCAGCGACGCCCTGCTGCCGCTGGGCCGCGCGGTCGGGGTGTTCGTCAAGACCGCCGTCGGCGGGGTGCCCTACGACCGCCAGATCGACGCCCTGCGGCGCGGCGTGGAGGTCATGGTGGCCACCCCCGGTCGGCTCGGCGACCTGATCGAGCGTGGCGTCTGCCAGCTCGACGACGTCGAGATCACCGTGCTCGACGAGGCGGACCAGATGGCCGACATGGGCTTCCTGCCCGATGTCACCGAACTGCTGTCGAAGACTCCGGCGCACGCCCAGCGGCTGCTCTTCTCGGCCACTCTGGACAATGATGTGGACTCGCTGGTGCGGCGCTTCATGACCGACCCGGTCACCCACTCGACCGCCCCGGCCACCGCTGCGGTGTCCACCATGGATCACCACATGCTGCTGATCCCGCCGAGCGACAAGTTCCCGGTGACCGCCTCGATCGCGGCGCGGGCCGGTCGGACCATCGTCTTCGCCCGCACCCAGCTAGGTGTGGACCGACTCGTCAGCCAACTCGCGGCGGTCGGTGTCCGGGCCGGCGGGCTGCACGGCGGCAAGACCCAGCGGATGCGTACCCGCACCCTGGCCGAGTTCCGCGAGGGACGGACCACCGTGCTGGTCGCCACGGACGTGGCGGCCCGGGGCATCCACGTCGACGGGGTCTCCCTGGTGCTGCATGTCGACCCGCCGAAGGATCCCAAGGACTACCTGCACCGGGCCGGCCGCACCGCCCGCGCCGGGGAGACCGGTGCGGTGGCCACTCTGGTGCTGCCCAAGCAGCGACGCACCACCCTGGCGATGATGGAGAAGGCCGGGGTGCAGCCGGCGGAGACCCGGGTACGGGCCGGGGACCCGGCGCTGACCGAGCTGACCGGGGCGCGGGAGCCGAGTGGGGTGCCCGTACGCGAGGAGCCGGAGGGCCCGCGTCGCAGCAGCCGCCCGGGTGGCCCGCGCCGCTTCGGCGACGGACCCACCGCGGAGCGCCGTTACCGTGACCGGCCCACCGAGCGCCGCTACAGCGACGACACCCGCAGCACGGCCCGCTACGGCACCGACAGCCGGAGCGAGCGCGGCTACGGGAGCGACAGCCGGGGCGAGCGCCGTTACGGCACCGACAGCCGGGGCGAGGGTGGCTACCGGACCGACAGCCGGGGCGAGGGCGGTTACCGCGACCCGATCCGCAGTGAGCGGGGTTACGGCGGTCAGGGTCGTGGCGAGCGCCGGTACGGCGACCGACCCCGCTCGGACGCTCGGGGCCCGCAGGACCGGCCGCGCGAGGAGTGGCGTGGGTCGGGTGGGCGCCCCCGGGTGCGTACCCACTGACCTGAGTCCCTGTCTGAGATAGAAGATCGCGCTCGATCAGGGATCGAGTGGTCTGAAGGTTCGCCTTGGCCACTCGATCCCACATCGAGCGCGATCATGCTTTCGGGGTGACGGGCCCCTCGTACGACCGGGCCTTCGGGGCAAGGCGCTGCCGGGCGAGGGCCGGGTGGCGTAACGTCCGGTTCATGCCGACCATGCCGAAGTCGTTGCTGTGGACCCGGATCGACACCGCCGGGGCCGAACACGCCCTGGCCGACGACAGCCACGGACTGGCGGCGCACGGCACACAGGTGGCTGCGGATCCGATCCCGTACACCTGTCGTTATCAACTGCTGACCGACCCCCAGTGGGTGAGTCTTCGGCTGGAGGTCGAGGTCGAGGGAGCGGGCTGGCGGCGGAGCGTACGCCTGGAACGGGCCAGCGACCGATGGCGGGTGACGGCCGCCGAGCAGGGTGATCTGGACGCTGCCCTGACCGCCACCGGCCACGCCCCGGCCGGGCTGCCGGGGGTGGAGGATCCGGACCGGCTGGCCGACGCCCTGGATGTCGATCTGGGCGGCTCGCCGCTGTTCAACACCCTGCCGGTGCGCCGGCTCCGGCTGGCCGATCAGCCCGCCGGCACCAACTTCCCGATCAGGGTGGCCTGGGTGCTGGTGCCCAGCCTGACGGTGCTGCCCGCCGAGCAGGTCTACACCGCGCTGGGCGGCGACCGGTTCCGGTACGCCAGTGGCAGCTTCAGCGCCGAGATCGACATGGACCCCGACGGCTTCGTCCTGCACTACCCGGGTCTGGCCCGCCGGGGCAGGTGACTCGGCGTCCTCAGGCCGGCCAACTGCCGTCGGTCAGGAAGCGTTCGATCGTGGCCAGGTGCGGGGCCAGGTCCAGGCCCTGCGCCGCCACCCACTCGTCGGCGTAGTAGGTGTCGGCGTACCGGTCACCGGCGTCGCAGATCAGGGTGACCACCGAGCCGGTCCGGCCGGCGGCCAGCATCTCGGCGATGAGTCCGAAGGCCCCCCACAGGTTGGTGCCGGTAGAGCCTCCCACCCGCCGGCCCAGCACCGCCGAGCCGGAACGCATGGCGGCCAGCGAGGCGGCGTCGGGCACCTGCACCATCCGGTCCACCACCGAGGGCAGGAAGGAGGCCTCGACGGTGGGTCGGCCGATGCCCTCGATCCGGGAGCCTCGCCCGGTGCACACCGACCAGTTCGCCGCCTGCCAGGCGGGATAGAAGGCGGAGTTCTCCGGGTCGACCACGCAGAGCTTGGTGGGCAGTCGCCGGTAGCGGACGTAGCGGCCGATGGTCGCGCTGGTGCCGCCGGTGCCGGCACCGACCACCACCCAGGCGGGTACGGGGTGACGCTCCAGGGCCAGCTGCGCGTAGATCGACTCGGCGATGTTGTTGTTGCCCCGCCAGTCGGTGGCCCGCTCGGCGTAGGTGAACTGGTCCATGTAGTGCCCGCCGGAGTCCTCGGCCAGCCAGCGGGCCTCGATGACCACCTTCGCCGGGTCCTCGACCAGGTGACACCGACCGCCCTGGAACTCGATCTGGGCGATCTTCTCCGGCGAGGTGGAGGCCGGCATCACCGCGATGAAGGGCAGGCCCAGCATCCGGGCGAAGTACGCCTCGGAGACGGCCGTGGAGCCGGAGGATGCCTCCACGATGGTGGTGTCCGGGCCGATCCAGCCGTTGCAGAGCCCGTAGAGGAACAGCGAACGGGCCAGGCGATGCTTCAGCGACCCGGTCGGGTGGACCGACTCGTCCTTGAGGTAGAGATCGATGCCCCACTGTCGGGGCAGCGGAAACGGCAGCAGGTGGGTGTCGGCGGACCGGTTCGCGTCGGCTTCGACAGCGGCGATCGCCTCGGTCACCCACCGTCGGCTCGCCTCGTCACACCGGTCGAGTTGAGTCACCTTCGGAACCTAGCAAGCGCGCCTGAGCGCTGGGCCTTCAGGAGGAGGGCCCGACCGGCTGTGGACGGTTCTCCCACTTGGTCGACAGCGCGATGCTGGTCCGGGTCGAGGCCACCCCGGGGGTACGGTTCAGCCGCACGATCAACTGCTCCAGCTCGGCGATGGTGCTCACCCGAGCCTTGAGCAGGAAGGACTCGACCCCGGCCATGAAGTAGCAGGACTCGATCTCGGGGATGGCCCGGAAGGCCTCCAGCACGTCGTCGGTGTCCGCGTTGGAGTCCTCGACGATGCTGATCAGAGCGGTCACGGCCAGCCCGATGGTCTCCGGCTCGACTTCGGCACGGTAGGCGCGGATCACCCCACCGGCCTCCAGCTTGCCGACGCGTTCGTGCACTGCGGGCGCGGAGAGCCCGACCTGGCGGGCGAGTTCGGCGTACGAGAGGCGGGCGTTGCCGCGCAGCAGATCCACGAGGGCGAGGTCGATGGCGTCCACGGACTGTAGACCCTAGTCGTCGCCGGGTGGCACCAGGACGTCGGCATCCGGGGTGAATTACCTAGCGCTACAGTTCGCATACCAAAGGTCCTGAGGGCGGGGCGCCGGTACCATTACTAACTTCCCACTCAGTGCATTTTTCGCGTTTGACGGACACGCCAGGTCGGCGGTGCTGTAATTGCCATACGTCCCTCATGACGGCTCTGGGCTCGCACCGGCCGGGGGCAGTGTGTTCAGCCGGGGGCTTCGTCGACGCGAGGAGGGGGCTGTGGACACTGGAGATCGCCTGCTGACACCGGGTGAGGTCGCCGCGTTGTTTCGGGTTGACCCGAAGACCGTGACGCGCTGGGCGGCGGCGGGCCGGATCGGCAGTATCCGGACTCCAGGAGGGCATCGCCGGTTTCGGGAATCCGAGGTGCGGGCCCTGCTTGAAGGGGAGGGCATGCTGGAAGAGGCGGATGACATGGGCAGACCGCGCAGTACGGGCCCAGCCGCCCCGACCGGACCGGGCCCGGCCAACGCCGGCATGTACTGAAGTGGTGCGGATCGAACGCGGACCGGCTCTCAGGTCCGGTCCGCGTTCACCTTTCCGGCCCATCTGCGGAACAGGGTGTGCGGCACCCCCAGGGCGTCGAGCACCTTGCCGGCCACGAAATCCACCAGTTGGGCGGCGGAGGCGGCAGCTCCGGCACCGTAGAAACCGGGGCTGGCGGGCAGCACCACCGCCCCGGCGTCGTGCAGGGCGATCAGGTGTTCCAGGTGGCTGCGGGTCACCGGGGTCTCCCGGGGCACCACGACCACCGGCCGGCGTTCCTTGAGGTTCACCTCGGCGGAGCGCTGCAACAGGTCCTTGGACAACCCGATCGCGATACCGGCACAGGCCGCCGTGCTCGCGGGCACCACGGCCATTCCGCGTACCGGATAGGACCCGCTGCTGGGACCGGCCGCCAGGTCGCCGGCCGGCCAGTGCCGCACATCCGCGTCGTCGAGATCACGACCTAGCCAGGCGGCCAGGTCCGCGGCCCAGTGGGCGTCGCGGAACGGACGCCCGGTCTCGTCCAGAACGGTCAACCGGGCCGCCCGGGAGACGATCAGGTCCACCGACTGCCCGGCGTCCAGCAGTCCGCGAAGGACCGCAGCCGCGTACGGCGTACCTGACGCCCCGGACACCCCGATCACCCATGGTTCGCGCATGTTCCCAAGCCTGCCTGGTCGCCACCGCCGTCGGGTCGGCACCCCGCCGAACGGGGAGGGAACCGGCCGGGGTCAGGGCCGCAGGCCCAGGCGGATCACCAGGTCGAGCAGGGCGAAGAGGAACAGGGCGATGCCGACGAAGCCGTTGGCGGTGAAGAATGCCCGGTTGACCCGGCTCAGGTCGGTCGGCTTGACCACCAGATGCTGGTAGCCGAAGGCGACCGCGGTCAGCGCCAGCCCGATCCACCAGAGCCAGCCGAAGCCGACAAGCACCCCGAACCAGCCGAACAGCACGAATGTCACCACGTGCGACACCGTGGAGGCGTGCAGGGCGAACCGCAGCCCGTACCGGGCCGGGACGCTGTGCACCCCGATCTCCCGGTCCACCTCGGCGTCCTGGCAGGCGTAGATCAGGTCGAAGCCGCCGATCCACAAACCGACGGCGGCGCCGAGCAGCCAGGCCGGGCCGGAGCCGGCGAAGGTGCCGGTGACCGCCAGCCAGGCGCCGACCGGGCCGACCATCTGGGCCAGGCCCAGGATGGCGTGCGGCCAGTTGGTGAACCGCTTGCCGTACGGGTAGACGATCAGCGGCACCACCGCCAGCGGGGCCAGCACCAGGCAGAGGGGGTTGAGCAGGGCGGCTGCGGCCAGGAAGACCGCCAGGGCGACGCCCGCCCCGGTCCAGGCCGTCCGCAGGCTGACCGCCCCGGTCACCAGCTCCCGATTGGCGGTACGCGGATTCCGGGCGTCGATCCGCCGATCCAGGATCCGGTTGGCCGCCATGGCGAAGGTCCGCGCCCCCACCATGGCCACAGTGATCAACCCAAGGTCGAGCCACCGCACCCGCCCCCCGTTAACCGACATAGCGGTCAACGCCGACAGGTAAGCGAACGGCAAGGCGAACACCGAGTGCTCGATCGCCACAAGCCGCAGAAACGCCTTCACCCGCCCCCGCGATCTTGCACTTTCCGTCGGGACAGACCCGGCCGAAGCGGACGAATCAGCGACCGAAAATGCAAGATCGCGGCGGGGAGAGGGGTCGCGGGGGGTGGGTGGGGTGGAGGGGGGCGTCATTGGATGCCGTATTCCTTCCAGCGCTTGTCTACCAGGGAGACGACCTCGGGGGTCATGGTCATCTCCTCGGGCCAGCCCCGGGTGTAGCCCTCGCTGGGCAGCTTGCGGGTGGCGTCGATGCCGGCCTTGCCACCCCAGAACTGCTGGTACGAGGCGTGGTCCAGGTGGTCCACCGGGCCCTCGGTCAGCAGCAGGTCCCGGGAGTAGTCGACATTGCCGAAGGCGCGGAAGGCCACCTCGTTGTAGTCGTGCACGTCGCAGTCCTCGTCCACGATCACGATCAGCTTGGTCAGCGACATCATGTGTGCGCCCCAGATCGCGTTCATCACCTTCTGCGCGTGCTTGGGGTAGCGCTTGCGGATCGACACGATCGCGCAGTTGTGGAAGACCCCGGCGGCCGGCAGGTCGTAGTCGACGATGTCCGGGATGAGGAACCGCAGCAGCGGGGCGAAGATCCGCTCGGTGGCCTTGCCCAGGCCGTGGTCCTCCTGCGGAGGCTGCGAGGTGACGATCGAGTGGTAGACCGGGTCGCGCTGCATGGTCATCGCCTCGACGTGCAGCACCGGGAAGGGCTCCACCGGGGTGTAGAAGCCGGTGTGGTCCCCGAAGGGTCCCTCCGGCAGGCGCTCACCGGGCTCCAGGTAGCCCTCCAGCACCACCTGGGCGTGCGCCGGCACCTGCAACGGCACCGTCAGGCAGTCGACCATCTCCACCCGCTCGCCGCGTAGGAACCCGGCGAACAGGTACTCGTCGATGTCGGCCGGCAGGGGCGCGCTGGACGAGTAGCTGACCACCGGATCGCAGCCGATCGCGATGGCCACCGGCAGCCGCTGGCCGAGCCGCTCGGCGACGGCGTGGTGGGCGGTGGAGTTCTTGTGGATCTGCCAGTGCATGCCGAGGGTGTTGTGGCTGTGCTGCTGGAGCCGGTACAGCCCGAGGTTGCGCTTGCCGGTCTCCGGGTGCTTGGTGTGGGTCAGCCCGAAGTTGTGGAAGATCCCGCCGTCACCCGGCCACACCTGAAGGCCGGGCAGCCGGTTCAGGTCCACGTCCTTGCCCCGGTAGACCACCTGCTGGCAGGGGGCGGTCTTGACCTTCTTCGGGGGCATCGACTTTAGCTGCATGACCTTGCCCAGGCCGCCCATCATGCCGGAGAAGCCCATCGGCAGTTCCGGCTTGAGCATCTCCCCGATCCGGTTGCCGATCTCGTCCAGGGACTCCACCCCGAGGGCCATCGCGGTCCGCTTCTCGGTGCCGAACAGGTTGATCGCCACCGGCATCTCGCCTCGGGTCGGCCGCTCGAACAGCAGCGCCGGCCCATTGGCCCGGACCGTACGGGTCACCACCTCACTGATCTCCAGTGTCGGGTCGACCGGGACCCCGACCCGGCGCAGTTCACCGGCGCGCTCCAGCGCCACCAGGAAATCCTTGAGATCGGTGTACGGAAACCCACGAGCAGCCATGACAGCAAGTCTCCCCCACTGCTATGCCGTGAAAGGAAGGGCCCCTTGTTAACGCCTCCGGTAGAGCAGGGGTCCCCTATTAACACGCGGCGGCATGAGAGTAGGCCAGCCGGGTAGTCGTCGACGCCGGAAAGCCGACCACCGGGCGAATCGCCCGGACGAGGCAGAGAGGTGACGATGGGTGAGCGACGGATTCCAACGAGCTTCGCCGAGCAGCGGACGCAGGTCGGTGACGTCACCATCAACTACGTCCGGGGCGGCATCGGGCCCACGCTGGTGTTACTGCACGGCTATCCGCAGTCCTGGTACATGTGGCGGCACGTACTGCCGGAGTTAGGGCGGTCGTTCGAGGTGATCGCGCCGGACCTGCGGGGCTTCGGCGGCAGCGACGCCCCGCCCGACGGCTACGACAAGAAGACCCTCGCCGCCGACCTGCACGGGCTGCTCACCACCCTGGGCTTGGACCGCGACCTCCGGTTGGTCGGCCATGACATCGGCACCATGGTCGCGTACGCGTACACCGCAGCCCACCGGGACCGGGTGAGTCGGTTGGTGCTCAGCGAGGCACCGATCCCCGACGAGAGCATCTACACCTTCCCGGCACTGACGGCCGCCGGTCCGGCGGTGTGGAACTTCGGCTTCTTCAACCTGACCAACGGGTTGCCCGAGAATCTCGTCGCCGGCCGCGAGGCGCTCTGGGTCGACCAGTTCACCGACTCGTTGATGATCCGCAAGGACAGCCTGGACGCGGCGGACATCGAGGAGTACGCCCGGCCCCTGCGCGACGAGGCCCGCCTGCGGGCGAGCTTCGAATGTTTCCGTGCGTTCGGGCAGGACATCGCCGACAACGCCGAGTACCGCAAGTCGAAGCTGGCCATGCCGGTGCTCGCCATCGGCGCGCAGGCGAGCCTCGGCGGCCAGGTGGCCGATCAGGTCCGCCAGTACGCCGACTCGGTGACCGGCGAGGTGATCGAGGACAGTGGCCATTGGCTCTTCGAGGAGCAGCCGGCCGAACTCACCGCCCTGCTGCTGCCCTTCCTCCGGGCCTGACGGGTCGTCGGGCCGGTCAGTGGCGACGGTCGGGCCGCCCGGGTGGGTGCTCGTTCGGCGGGCCGCCGCGCTGATCGTCCTGTCGCAGGCCCGGGGTGTACGGCTGCGGCAGGCCGTGCGGGTTCTGGCCGGTATCGCCGTCGGCGTGATCCTCGGTGAGGTCGTCGTCTGGGTGTTCGGCGCCCGCTCCACCGCCGCCATCTTCGTGGTCATCCTGGCCTCGGCCGGGCTGACGATCGCCGCCGGCGCCCCCGGCGTGGTCCGCAACCAGTTGACCACCTCCGCGCTCTTCCTGGTCGCCGTGGTGCCGCCGGGCGGGGAACTGGAGCCGACCCGCCTCTACGACGCGTTGATCGGCGGCTCGATCGCGTTGCTGATCACCCAGGTCGTCGGCGCGCAGTCGCCGCTCGGGCCTCTGGAAACCGAAGGTCGGCGGACGTTCGCGGAGCTGTCCGGGGTGCTGGACGACATCCGTCAGGCGGTGCAGCGGCACGACAAGCAGGCGGCCGTCACCGCGTTCGGGCGGGCTCAGCAACTGGACTCGCGTACCGCAGCGCTGCGCCGGGCCGTGTCGGTCGCCGACGAGAACCTGCGCCTGGCAGTCTGGGAGCGGCGCAACCGGTCCCGTGTCGATGCCGCGCGCAACGCCGCCAACCAGATCGATTACGCCGTCCGCAACACCCGTACGCTGGCGCGCTCGGCGTTGGTGCGCTGCCGGTCAGCACGATTGTCGGCCACGTCCGGATGGTGGTCATCGACCTGCTGCGCAGCGCCGGTGCGGACAAGCCGGAGGTGCTCGACGGGATCGACTCCGCACTGGACCTGCCCAGCGGCCGGGCAGCCCAGGGAGACGACTGACACCGCAGCATCAGATGCGCCTGGTTACCGCAGTTGCGGCGTAACCGGGCGCGTTCCGTCAGACGTCGGCGTACGAGTGCAGGCCCTCGAAGAAGATGTTCACGCCGAACAGGTTCATCATCACGGTCGCGAAGCCGAGGATGGCCAGCCAGGCGACCACGTTGCGCTTCACGCTCGGCGTAGCCCGGGCGTGCAGGTATCCGGCGTAGATCACCCAGGAGATGAAGGACCAGGTCTCCTTCGGGTCCCAGCCCCACGGCCGACCCCAGGCCGCCTCGGCCCAGACCGCCCCGGCGATCACCGCGAAGGTGAAGAGCGGGAAGGCGAAGGCGTGCAGGACGAAGGTGAACCGCTCCAGGCCGGCCGCCGCGGGCAGCCTCTTCGCCAGGGTGTACGGGAAGCTGCGCTTGCCCTGCTCGTACCCGGCCCGCATCAGGTACGCCGAGGCCGGCACCGCGCCGAGCAGGAACAGACCCGAGGCGAAGACGACCGTCGACACGTGCACGATGAACCAGTACGAGTTGAGCGCGGGCACCAGCGGCACGATCGGGGTGTAGAGCACCAGCTCGGCGGTGGCCACCAGCAGCACCATGACCAGGGTCAGAAACAGCCCCAACCGGCGCAGCGAGGGCACCTTCACCAGCACGGCCAGCCAGGCGGCCACCCCGATGAACGAGACCGTGAGCACGAACTCGTACATGTTGCCCCAGGGCATCCGCTCGGCGGCGATACCCCGGGTGATCAGCCCGACCAGGTGCAGCACCGCGCCCAGGGCGGTCAGTCCGATCGCGATCCGACCGGCCAGGTCGGCCCGACGGGCGGTGCGCTGGGCCGGTCCGTCGGGATCGGCGACCGGGGTGTCCCGCTCGGCCACGGCCACACCACCGGCACCCACGGCCGCACCGACCAGTTGCCGGGCGGGGGCGGCCACGGCCCGCGAGTTGCCGAGGGCGTACTCGACCGCGTGACCGATCATCGCCAGCAGGTACACCATCGTGGTGATGGAGACCATCTGGTCGGAGAGTTCGGACATCACTCGGCTCCTTCTCGCGTGTCCGGTACACCGTCAGCCACCCGGTCGCCGCGCATCGCCGCCACCAGTTGGGCGAACTCCTCGGCGAACCCGGGATGCTCGGTACGCGGCAGGCCGCCCACCTCGATCAAACTACTACCGCCCGTCGGAGATCCATCTGCGGGGTCGATCGCACCCGCTGGCAGCAACCGGACGAAGACCCGCCGACGCCGGACGAACAGCGACCCCATCAGCCCGAACACCAGGCCGATCGAGCTGATCAGCAGCAAGGTCGTACCGGGGTCGTAGCGTACCGAGATCACGATGTACGGCTCGGAGCCCAGGAACTCGACAGTGGTGCCGTCGTCCAGGGTCCAACTCTCCCCGAGCCGCAGCTCCTTCGCACCGATTTCGGTGAGCCGACCGTTGCGCACCTGACGCTGGTCGAGTTGATACACCGAGCTGGGGATGCCGGCGTCCAGCCCCATGTTGCCCCGGTAGGCCACCAGGCCGAGCAGGGGGTTCTGCTCGGTCGGGTGCTCGGAGCGGGTGAACGGGGGCTCCTGCGGAGCGGTCGGCAGGTACAGCCCGTCGAAGGCCACCTGGAGGTTCGGGTCGCGCTCGCCGGTGTCGGGATCGACATTGGCGTCCGGGAAGGCGGCCAGCCCTTCGCTGGTCATCCCGACATCACCGTTGCTGAGGAACGGTACTGCGCTGGTCTGGGTACCACCGAACCGGTCGGTGTAGCGGATCACCGGGGCGTACCCGTGCCCCAGCAGGTAGACGTTCGCCCCGTCCAGGCGCAGCGGCGAGTTGACCGAGAACTCCGCCGTCCGGGGGGCACCGCCGTTCTCGTCCACGGTCACCTTCGCGCGATACGACGAGGGCTGACCGGTCGGCAGGAAACGGGCGTCGAACTCGTCCAACTGCATGCAGAACCGGGGCAGGTCGTCGCCGACCCGGGGACCGAGCTTGATCTCGGCGTACTGCTGGCGGGTGTTGCAGAAGACCCGGTCCTCGCCCGCGACCAGCAGGCGGTTGCCCTGCCAGCCGTACCAGGAGCCGAGCGCGACACCTAGCAGCACCACCACCATGGAGGTGTGGAAGATCAGGTTGCCGGTCTCCTTGAGGTAGCCCTTCTCGGCGGAGACCTCGTCGCCCCGGACCACCACCCGCCACCGCCGACGCCGCAGGGCCTCGGCGACCGCGGCCACCCCACCCTCGGGGGCGGGCACCACGGTGTGCTGCGGCAGCCGACCAAGCCGCTTCGGTACGGCCGGGGGCCGGGCCCGCAGGGCCCGGATGTGATCGGCCAGCCGGGGGGTGATGCACCCGATCAGCGAGGTGAACAGCAGCAGGTAGATCGCGGAGAACCAGACCGAGCTGAACGCCTCGAAGGCACCGATCCGATCCAGCCAGGGGGCCAGGTCGGGGTGCTCGGTGAAGAAGTCGCGGACATCCTCCGGGTTGACCCCGCGCTGCGGCAGCACCGACCCGGGGATGGCCGCGACCGCCAGCAGGAAGAGCAGCACCAACGCCGTACGCATGCTGGTCAGCTGCCGCCACGAGTTGCGCGCCAGGGCCAGCAGGGGGTTGGGGCGGCGGGGCGTCTTGGCCGGGGTGTCGGCCGGCCGGTCGTCCACAGCGGTCATCAGATGCTCACCTGGAAATCACCTACGCCGATGGTGGTCTGCAACCAGATCACCACGTTGGTCCAGCCGCCGGTGACCAGTGCCAACCCGATCAGGATCAGCAGGGCGCCACCGATGCGGGTGACCCAGCGGCTGTTGCGCCGGATCGCCTGGAACACCCCGAGCAGCCGGTTGAAGCCCAGCCCGAAGACGACGAACGGGATGCCCAACCCCAGGCAGTACGCCACCGCCAGCACTACCGCCCGATCGGTCTGCCCGCTGGTGGCGGCCATGCCGAGCACCGCGGCGAGGGTCGGCCCGGTGCAGGGCACCCAGGTCAGGGCGAACACCGCACCGAGTACGGGGGCACCGAGCAGACCGGCGGAGGGCAGCCGGTTGATCCGCAGTTCCCGCTGGAGACCGGGCAGCACCCCGAGGTAGCCCAGCCCGAGCAGCACCACCAGGGCGCCGATGACGATCTCCAGCGGACGCTTGTAATCGAAGAAGACCCGGCCGATGGTGCTGAACAGGATCGCGGTGCTGACGAAGACGACAGTGAACCCGAGGACGAAGAGCAGGGTGCCGGCCAGCACCCGCCCCTTCACGGCGGCCCGCACCCTGGGCTGTTCATCCCGTACGACAGTGCCGACACCGCCGCTACGGGCGGCGGCGGACCCTTGCGCTGCCGCAGGGGTAGACGAGGTACCCCGGCCTTCCAGGTCGGCACCGGCCAGGCCGGTGACGTAGGAGAGGTAGCCCGGCATCAACGGCAGTACGCAGGGCGACAGGAAGCTGACCAGCCCGGCCAGGGCCGCCGCCCCCATCGCCAACAGCAGCGGACCGGAGACGGCGAGTTGTCCGAAGGTCTCGCCCATCAGCGTGGGCCGGACGCCGCGGGTGACTCCGCGGCGATTCGCTCGACGATGGGTTGCAGGCCCTCCTGCCGGACGGCCGCCCGGATCACCGTGGCGATCCGACCCTCCCGGTCGAGCACGACCGTGGCCGGGATGGTGTTCGGCGGGATGTCCATGTCCAGGGCCAGCCGGCTGCCCGGATCGAAGATGCTCGGGTAGCTGACCCGGCCCTCCTCGAAGGCGATCGCCTTGTCCCGGCTGTCCTGCACGTTGATGCCGAGGAAGGTGACCCCGGAGTCCTTGGTCGCCTGGTAGGTCTTCTCCAGGTCCTCGGCCTCGGCCCGACAGGGCGCGCACCACGAGCCCCAGAAGTTGACCACGACCACCTGGCCACGCTGGTCGGCCACGTCGTAGCTGCCGCCCTTGAGCAGCTCACCGCTGATCTTCGGAGCGGCGGAGCGTTGGTCGGGGGCGCACTGCACGATGCCGCCCTCGCTGTCACATTCCGGCTTCCCTCCGCCGCCGGAGACACAGCCGGCCAGCAGAGCCACAGCGGTGCCGGCGGCCAGCAGACCGGCCACCGACCTCCTGCGGAGCCCCATCAGGCCCCCTTCGCCGTCCGGGCGGTCGCCGACATCGCCACCAGGTGCGCGGCCGGTTCGGAGTAGCCGATGCCGACGACCTTCGCGCCGTCGAAGTGGAAGGTGGTGAGGGAGGCCAGCCCGCACTGACGGCGGCGGGGGTCGTGCCAGAGTCGCTTGCGCTCGACATGCCGGCGCAGGGTCCAGATCGGCAGTTGGTGGGAGACCAGGACGGCCTCCCGGCCCTCGGCGGCCACCCGGGCGGCGTGCAGGGCGGCGAACATCCGCTCGGCGATCGCCCGGTACGCCTCCCCCCAGGAGGGGGTGACCGGGTCGCGCAGCACCCACCAGTTACGCGGGTCCCGGAAGGAACCGTCACCGGGCGAGACCTTCTTGCCCTCGAACCAGTTGGCGCTCTCGATGAGCCGCTCGTCCACCCCGACGGGCAGTCCGAACTGGGCGGCGATCGGTTCGGCGGTCTGCTGGGCCCGTTCCAGCGGGCTGGCCACCACATGCACGACCTCGCGATCGGCGAGCCCCTGCGCTGCGGCCTTGGCCATCTGGACACCCAGCTCGCTGAGGCGGAACCCGGGCAGTCGGCCGTAGAGAATGCCCTCCGGGTTGTGTACCTCACCGTGCCGAAGCACATGGACCACCGTCTTGCTCACCGCTGTGCCCCCTTGGCTCGCGACTGCGGGGCTCGCAAAACCGGCTCACTCCTCGCGCTCACGTGCTTACCCCCCTGTGCCCGCCGCTGCCGCTGCATTGGCCGCCACCGGCAGGGCGGCGGCGATCTGTTCCAGGGCGGCGTCGTCGATCGCCGCCGACACGAACCAGGATTCGAACGCGCTCGGCGGCAGGTACACCCCGGCGGCGAGCATCGCGTGGAAAAACGCCTTGAACGCGGGCACCTGCTGGGTGCGGGCGCTGTCGTAGTCGACCACGTCGGCGTCCGTGAAGAAGATCGAGAACATGCTGCCCGCGTACGACAGCCGGTGCGGGACACCGGCGGCGGTCAGGGCCTCCGTGGCGAGCTTGCCCACGACGGCGGCGGTCTCGTCCAGCTTGCGGTAGAGCGCCTCGTCGGCCAACCGCAGGGTGGTCAGCCCGGCCGCGCAGGCCAGCGGGTTACCGGAGAGGGTGCCGGCCTGGTAGACCGGGCCGGCCGGGGCCAGTCGCGCCATGATCTCCGCGCGCCCGCCGAAGGCCGCAGCGGGCAGCCCACCACCCATGACCTTGCCGTACGTCCACAGGTCCGCCTCCACCGGGTCGAGGCCGTGCCACCCGGCGCGGGAGACCCGGAACCCGGTCATCACCTCGTCGATGATCAGCAGCGCACCGTTGGCGTGGGCGATCCGCGCCAACTGCTCGTTGAAGCCGTCCCGGGGGGCGACCACCCCCATGTTGCCCGCCGCCGCCTCGGTGATCACGGCGGCGATGTGCTGGCCCTCGGCGGCGAAGGCCTCCTCGACCGCGGCGATGTCGTTGTACGGCAGCACGATCGTCTCGCTGGCCGCGGCGCCGGTGACGCCGGGCGAGTCGGGCAGGCCCAGGGTGGCCACGCCGGACCCGGCGGCGGCCAGCAGCGCATCCACATGACCGTGGTAGCAGCCGGCGAACTTGATGATCTTCGACCGGCCGGTGTACCCACGGGCCAACCGGATCGCCGACATGGTCGCCTCGGTGCCCGAGTTGACCAGTCGGACCTGCTCGACCGGGGTCCGCGCGACGATCTCGGCGGCCAGGTCCACCTCACCGGGGGTCGGCGTACCGAAGCTGGTGCCCTTGGCGGCGGCGGCCTGGACCGCCGCGACCACCTCGGGATGCGCGTGGCCCAGGATCAACGGCCCCCACGAGCACACCAGGTCGACGTAGCGCCGGTCATCGGCGTCGTACAGCCAGGGGCCCTCACCACGAACCATGAAGCGGGGGGTCCCACCGACGGCCTGGAAGGCACGCACAGGTGAATTCACCCCGCCCGGCACGATGGCGCGAGCGCGGTCGAACAGGGCCGCTGAGGCCGGAGCGTCGACCGGGTAGCGGTCGGATCCGGCGGAAGTCACCTCGGTCACGATGTCGCCATTGTGTCAGCGCCGATCGGAGCACCGGCAGGTACCCCGGATCGGGGTTACCAGGCTCACCTGCGAAAGGTCACCCCGGGCCGGCTCGCCTCGGAAGGCCGAAGGGGCGAGATCGCGATAGGCTGACCCGGTGGATCGTGCCGAACTGTCCATCACCGTATATCGAGCGGGCGACGAAGCAGTGTTGCGCCTTGCCGGTGAGATCGACATGCTCACGGCCGCCCAACTGTCGACCGTCGTCAACGAGGTCCTCGCCGAGCCGCCGCCCCGGATCGTGCTCGACCTGGGTGAGGTCACCTTCTGCGACTCCCAGGGCCTCGGCACCCTCGTCGTACTCAGCCGCAAGGCCAGTCACGCCCAGAGCCTGCTCATGCTGACCAACGTCGGCGAGTTCCTGCTCCGCGTCCTGGACATCACCGGCCTCCGCAGCGCCCTGATGATCCGCAACGACGCCCCCACCCCCTAACCCCACCCCACCCCACCCCACCCCCATCCGGCGGGTTGATCATGAGGTTGGCGGCACTTTTTGATCTTCAATCTGCCGCTAACCTCATGATCAACGTGACAATTGGGCTGGGGGGTGGGGTTAGTCGGGGGTGGGGCCCCAGCGGGCTTGTTCGAGGGTGGTCAGGGCTTGGGCGACAGCTTCGGGGGTGTCGGTGGCGGTGCGGAGGAGGGTGGTGGCCTCGTCCACGGCGTCGGTGAGCAGGCGCCACTGGGCGTCGCGCTCGCGGACCATCTCCGACTGGGCGGCCAACTGGCGGGTCTTGGTCCACAGTTCCACGAAGACGGAGACCTTGGCCCGCAGCACCCAGGGGTCGAAGGGCTTGGTCAGGTAGTCCACCGCGCCGACCGCATAGCCGCGCAAGGCCAGTTGGGCGTCCCGGTCGGCGGCGGTCAGGAAGATGATCGGTACGTGCCGGGTGCGTTCCCGCCGCTTGATGTGGCTGGCCGTCTCGAAGCCGTCCATGTCCGGCATCTGGGCGTCCAGCAGGATCACCGCGAAATCGTCGACCAGCAGTTGCTTGAGGGCCGCTTCGCCGCTCTCCACCGCCACGGACTGCACCTGCAGCCCCTGGAGGATCGCCTCCAGGGCCAGCAGGTTCTCCCGGCGGTCATCGACCAGTAGCGCCTTCGCCACCTGCGTCACGAGCCCTCCTCGGTGCGGCTGCCACTGATCCAGGAGCCCATCAGCTCGATCAGCTCGTCCAGGTCGACCGGCTTGGTGATGTAGTCGCTGGCCCCCGCCGCGATCGCCGACTCCCGGTCACCGGGCATCGCCTTGGCGGTCAGGAAGACGATCGGCAGGTCCGCGAACCGGTGGTTACGCCGGATCTGCCGGGTCGTCTCGTACCCGTCCTGGTCAGGCATCATGGCATCCATCAGGACGATGTCGACCTCCGGGTGCTCGGCCAGCAGGCGTACCCCGTCGCTGCCGTTGTCGGCGTACAGCACCGTCATGCCGTGCAGTTCCAGCGCGCTGGTCAGGGCGAACACGTTGCGTACGTCGTCGTCGACGATCAGCACGGTGGCCCCGTCCAGTTGGCGGGTCTTCGGCGCCTCGGGCTGCGGTGGCAGCAACTCCACCGGCGGCATCAGCAACGACGAGGGCAGGCCGGCCCGTTGCGGGGAGGGCGGCGCCGGGGCCACCACGGCGTCCGGGGCCAGCACGTCGGGCAGGTAGAGGGTGAAGGTCGAGCCCTGACCGGGTACGGAGCTGACGGTGATCGTGCCGCCGATCAGCCGGGCCAGGTCCCGGCTGATGGACAACCCCAGGCCGGTGCCCCCGTAGCGACGGCTGGTGGTGCCGTCCGCCTGCTGGAAGGCCTCGAAGATCAGGGAGAGCTTGTCGTCGGAGATGCCGATGCCGGTGTCGATCACCGTGAAGGCGATCACCTGACGGGCGTTGGTCAGCGCCGGTACGTCGAAGACCGCCTGCTCCGGTGCCCGGGAGATGCGCAGGGTGACCGCGCCGTTGTCGGTGAACTTCACCGCGTTGGACAGCAGGTTGCGCAGGATCTGCTGGAGTCGCTGGGCGTCGGTGATCACCGCAGGTGGCAGATCCTCGCCGACCTGTACCTGGAATTCCAGGCCCTTCTCCTCGGCCTGCGGGGCGAAGGCCTGCTCGACGTAGCCACGGATCTCCGCGAACCGGACCTCGGTCGGCTCCACGTCCATCCGCCCTGCCTCGATCTTGGACAGGTCGAGGATGTCGTCGATCAGGCGCAGCAGATCCGACCCGGAGCCGTGGATCGTACGGGCGAATTCGATCTGCTTAGGGGTCAGGTTGCGCTCCGAGTTCTCCGCCAGCAGCCGCGCCAGCAGCAGCAGCGAGTTCAGCGGGGTACGCAGCTCGTGGCTCATGTTCGCCAGGAACTCCGACTTGTACGCCGAGGCCCGGGTGAGCTGCTGCGCCTTCTCCTCCAGACCGAGCCGGGCCAACTCGATCTCCCGGTTCTTGGTCTCGATGTTGCCCTTCTGCTCCGACAGCAGGGTCGCCTTCTCCTCCAGTTCGGCGTTGGTGCGCTGCAACTCCGCGGACTGTTCCTGCAACTCGTGGGCCAGCCGCTGCGACTGGGCTAGCAGTTCCTCCGTACGCCGGTTGGCCTGGATGGTGTTGACCGCGATGCCGATGGTGGCCACCAGCCGCTCCAGGAAGGACAGGTGCAGCTCGGAGAAGGGGGTGACGCTGGCGAACTCGATCACCCCGAGCAGTTCGCCCTCGAAGAGGACCGGCAGCACGACCAGGTCGGCCGGCGGGGTGTCGGCCAGCCCGGAGCGCAGGGTGATCCGGCCGTCCGGCACGGCACCGACCCGGATCGTGCGGCGGGAGAGGGCGGTCTGCCCGACCAGCCCTTCGCCGGGGCCGAAGGTGACCTCGTGACCTCGGGACACATAGCCGTACGAGGCGGTCAGCCGAAGCCGCATCACCCCCTCGGAGTTGTCCGCCAGGAAGAATGCCCCTAGCTGGGCGTCGACCAGCGGAGTCACCTCCATCATGATCATCCGGCAGACCTCGCCGAGGTCGCGCTGGCCCTGCAAGAGGCCGCCGATGCGGGCCAGGTTGGAGTCCAGCCAGCCCTGCTCGGCGTTCTTGTGGGTGGTCTCCCGCAGGGTGACGATCATCTGGTTGATGTTGTCCTTCAGCTCGGCGACCTCGCCCTGCGCCTTCACCGCGATTCGCTGGGTCAGGTCGCCCCGGGTCACCGAGGTCGACACCTGGGCGATCGCCCGCAGCTGGGTGGTCAGGGTGGAGGCGAGCTGGTTGACGTTCTCGGTCAGGTCCCGCCAGGTGCCGGAGACCCCCTTCACCTGGGCCTGACCACCCAACTTGCCTTCGATGCCGACCTCCCGGGCCACCCGGGTCACCTCGTCGGCGAAGGAGGACAACTGATCCACCATCGTGTTGACGGTGTTCTTCAACTCCAGAATCTCGCCCTGGGCATCCACGGTGATCTTCTGCGACAGGTCACCGTTGGCGACCGCGGTGGTGACCGAGGCGATGTTCCGTACCTGACTGGTGAGGTTCGAGGCCATCGAGTTCACGTTGTCGGTCAGGTCCCGCCAGGTGCCGGAGACCCCCTTCACCTGGGCCTGACCACCCAACTTGCCCTCGGTACCCACCTCCCGGGCCACCCGGGTCACCTCGTCGGCGAAGGAGGACAACTGATCCACCATCGTGTTGACGGTGTTCTTCAACTCCAGAATCTCGCCCTGGGCATCCACGGTGATCTTCTGCGACAGGTCACCCTTGGCCACGGCGGTCGAGACCTGAGCGATGTTGCGCACCTGGCTGGTCAGGTTCGAGGCCATCGAGTTCACGTTGTCCGTCAGGTCCCGCCAGGTGCCGGCCACTCCGCGTACCTGGGCCTGACCGCCGAGCTTGCCCTCGGTGCCCACCTCACGGGCCACCCGGGTCACCTCATCCGCGAACGAGGACAACTGATCCACCATCGTGTTGACGGTGTTCTTCAACTCCAGGATCTCGCCGCGCGCGTCCACGGTGATCTTCTGCGACAGGTCACCCTTGGCGACCGCGGTGGTGACCGAGGCGATGTTGCGCACCTGACTGGTCAGGTTGGAGGCCATCGAGTTCACATTGTCGGTCAGATCCCGCCAGGTGCCGGAGACCCCCTTCACCTGGGCCTGACCACCCAACTTGCCCTCGGTACCCACCTCCCGGGCCACCCGGGTCACCTCATCCGCGAACGAGGACAACTGATCCACCATCGTGTTGACGGTGTCCTTCAGCTCCAGAATCTCGCCACGGGCATCCACGGTGATCTTCTGGGAAAGGTCACCCTTGGCCACCGCGGTGGACACCTGGGAGATGTTGCGCACCTGGCTGGTCAGGTTGCCGGCCAACTGGTTGACGTTCTCGGTGAGGTCCCGCCAGGTGCCGGAGACCCCGCGTACCTGGGCCTGGCCACCGAGCTTGCCCTCGGTGCCCACCTCACGGGCCACCCGGGTCACCTCATCCGCGAACGAGGACAACTGATCCACCATCGTGTTGACGGTGTCCTTCAGCTCCAGGATCTCGCCCTGCGCCGCCACGGTGATCTTCTGGGACAGGTCACCCCGGGCCACCGCCGTGGAGACCTGGGCGATGTTGCGCACCTGAGCGGTCAGGTTGGAGGCCATCGAGTTGACGCTGTCGGTCAGGTCCTTCCAGGTGCCGGCCACGTTGGGCACCTCGGCCTGACCACCCAGCTTGCCCTCGGTGCCCACCTCCCGGGCCACCCGGGTCACCTGCTCGGCGAAGAGACGCAGGGTGTCCGTCAGCGAGTTCATGGTGTCGGCCAGCTCGGCGACCTCGCCCCGGGCGCTCACCGTGATCTTCTGGCTCAGGTCACCCTTGGCGACCGCCGTGGCCACCTGGGAGATCGACCGCACCTGCCCGGTGAGGTTCGAGGCCATGGTGTTCACCGAGTCGGTGAGGTCCTTCCAGGTGCCGGCGACCCCCCGCACATCGGCCTGGCCGCCCAGCTTGCCCTCGGTGCCCACCTCCCGGGCCACCCGGGTCACCTCGTTGGAGAAGGAGGAGAGCTGATCGACCATGGTGTTGACCGTGCGGCCGATGCGCAGGTACTCACCGCGCAGGGGACGGCCGTCGATCTCCAACGCCATGTGCTGCGAGAGGTCACCGTCGGCGACCGCGACGATGACCCGGGCGATCTCCGTGGTGGGCCGACCCAGGTCGTCGATCAACGAGTTGACCGCCCGCTGGCCCTCCGCCCACGAGCCGTCCAACCCCTCCTCGTCCAGCCGCTCGGTCAGCCGGCCGTCCCGACCGACCACCCGGCTGATCCGCCGTAGATCCAGATGCTGTCGCTCCTGGAGCGACACCACGTCGTTGAAGGCGTCCGCCACCTCCCCGGCCGCGCCGGAGCGCCGGGGAAGCCGGACCTTCAGGTCACCGCCGCGTACTCGGCGCAGCGCCTCCGCCAGCTCGGTGAGGACCGCCTCGTGGTCGGCGACGCTCATCTCCGCGGTCGCCGACTGTTTCGCCGTGGTCATCGTTCCTCGCTCACCTCGGGGTCCACCGGCCTGCGCCGGCCACCCCATCATTGTCCCCGTGAGCTCGAAACCGCCACGACACAACGCGGCCCGGGTCGCCGACGCCAACCCCGATCGGTTTGGCACACCACCGGTGTCCGTGGAGGATACGAGGGTGGCAGCGGAGGCGGGGCCCGCGGCGACCGGCGGCCCGAAGGAGCATGTGCGACGTGTCCGGCTGCCGGCTGACCGACGTACCCCGGCAGCCGCAAGAGCGGTCGTACGCTCCGTGCTGGCCGAGGCGAGCCTGGACGAACTGCTCAACGAGGCGCTGCTGCTGACCACGGAGCTGTCCACGAACGCCGTCGAGCACGCCCGTACCGAACTGGACGTCGAGGTGAGCGCGGACGCCACCGGGCTGACCGTGACGGTCTCCGACTTCGCCGCCGGCCCGGTGGACGACCTGACGGTCGGGGGACGCAACGCGGCAACGGAGATCACCGAGGTGGCCGAACGCGGCCGGGGACTGCTGCTGGTCGATCACTTCGCCAGCCGCTGGGGCACCACCTACCTGCCCAGCGGCAAGGGGGTGTGGTTCCGGCTGGACCGGCACCATCCGGAGGACGGCGCCACGACCACGGAGGGCGACCCGGCCGGCACCGAAGCGACCACCGCCCCCAGCGCCGGGGCGATGAGTCTGCTGATGCAGACCCTGCCGGATCCCTACGCCGAGGATCCGCTGCCCGACTTCGCCACGAACCTGCTGACCCGGGTGGCGGAGATGGTCGGTGCCGCCGGAGGGGTGGTCCGGCTGGATCGTGGGGACGGGCAGGGACCTCAGGTGCTGGCCCGCTACGGCCGCCCACCCAGGACCGGTCACGACCTGCTCCGGGTGCCGTTGGCGGTGCACCGCCCGTACGCCGGGGAACTGGAACTTGATGCCGCGCCCACCGCGTACGCCCGCCCGCTGGCGGTGTTGACCGCCGAGCGGCTCTCGCTGCACCTGGAGAACGACCGGCTGCGCCGCGCGGACGTACGCCGACAGGCCTGGCTCACCTTCCTCGCCGAGGCCAGCGAGCTGCTAGCCCAGTCCCTGGACGTGGAGCTGACCATGGCCCTCGTCCCGCAGTTGGTGGTGCCCCGACTCGGTCAGTGGTGCGCGGTGCACACCACCGACGAGTGGGGTCGGCTGCGCCTGGCCGCCGCCACCCACGCCGACGAGGCGATGCTGCCGCAGTTGCACGCGATCCTGCGGCAGACCGGTCCGGACTCCGTCCAGGCCCGGCTGCGGGAGGCCAGCCGCAACGGCACCCAGACCCCGCTGGGGGTGCCGATGGAGGGTTTCGCCGTACCCCTGATCGCCCGGGGTCAGCGCCTCGGCACCCTGGCCGTGGGGCGACACCAGCGGCACCGGCACGACCCGGACGAGATCGCCGTGCTGGAGGATGTGGCCCGGCGGGCCGCGCTGGCCATCGAGAACGCCCGCATCCACGCCGAACGGCGGCGGATAGCCCAGGCTCTGCAACAGTCCCTGCTGCCGCCGGTGCTGCCGGTGGTGGAGGGCATCGGTTTCGCCGCCGAGTACGTCCCGACCGGCGGGGACGCCGACGTCGGCGGGGATTTCTACGACGTGGTGCCGCTGCCGGACGGGTGCTGGCTGGTGGTGATCGGCGACGTCTCCGGCAAGGGGGTGCAGGCCGCTACGGTGACCGGGCTGGTCCGGGATGTGATCCGGGTGCTGGCCGGTGACGGGAAGCCGCTGCCGGAGTTGCTGCCCAGGCTCAATGAGACCCTGGTGCAGCGGGGGGCCGGCCGGTACTGCACCCTGGCCCTGGCCGTGGTCGCGCCCGGTGCGGACGGCCGGCTGGATGTCGGGCTGCACCTGGCCGGGCACGATCGACCGTTGCTGCTGCGTTCCGGCGGGGGGCCGGCCACCTTCGTCGGCAGCGGTGGCACCGCCCTGGGCCTGCTGGACACGATCAGCTCACCATCCTCGGAGCTCACCCTGGGCCCCGGTGACTGCCTGGTCTTCTACACCGACGGGGTGACCGAGCGTCGTCGCGGTCGGGAGCTGTTCGGCATCGGCCGGCTGCGCGACGCCGCCACCCCGCTGGCCGGCTACCCCGCCGACGTGGTGGCGGCCCGACTGCGCGCCACCGCGATCAACTTTTCCGTGGAGGAGCCCCGCGACGACATCGCCATTTTCGTCCTGCGCAACGACGCCGGCTGATTCGAAGCCGCCCTGGGCGGTGCTCAGAGGCCACCGGGCAGTCGGCCGGGAGCCAGCCGGTGGGCCGGGTCAAGGTGTTGTTTGACCGCGCGGAGCCGAGCCAGGCCGACCAGTTCGCCCCAGAGGTCGACCGCCCGCCGGACGGCCGGTGGTGCGGAGAGCACCACGCAGCGGCCCTGACGGGCCAGGAGCACACTGCGGACGGCGGCCAGGATCGCCGCCACCCGGTCGGGTGGCAGCACCCCGGGCAGGGCGGCGTGCACCACCCCCAGACCGGCCGAGCCACGGACCGGAATCGGCGCCCCGGCCGCGTCACGCAGCGCGTACACCGCCGCGTGCAGATCGGTGATGGGCACCTCCAGCCGCAGGGCGGTGTCGCCCGGGGCGAAGGGATAGCTGCGCCACCAGGCGGGAGCCGACCGGGCCACGGTGGTGCGGGCACCGAGCAGGGAGACCAGCCGGTCGCTCCGCTCCGCCACCTCGGAGGGGCCGCCCTCCAGCAGCACCACCAGCGACCCGGCTCCTCCCGGGCTGGCCGGGGACCGACCGGTCATGGAGGGATGGCGGGCCATCGCGGCGGTCCTAGGGTCCCACTGTGGGCGGTCCCTGCCCCCGGCCGGCAGGTCCAGCTCGATCGCGGCCGGTTCCAGGCGGGCGGCGAGCACCGCCCGGATCAGGTCGTGCACCTCCAGGGGGGTCCACACCGGTCGGGTCACCCAGACCCGGCTGGCCGGCAGGGCCTGCACCCGCAGGGTTGCGCTGACCAGCACGCCGAGGGCCCCTTCCGAGCCGCACAGCAGCCGGGCCTGGGCCAGCCCGGCGGCCCCGCCGTCGACCTCGGTCAACTGCCCGTCGGCGGCCAGGTAACGCAGGCTGACGAGTTGGTCGCAGGCGGTGCCGTGCCGGTGCCGCAGCGGACCTGCCTCGTCGGCGGCGAGCACCCCACCCACGGTGGCACCGGGCGAGGGGGCGTCCACCGCCAGGCGTTGACCGGTGCGTTCCAGGGTGGCCTGGACCGCGCGCAGGGGGGTGCCGGCGCCGACCTCGGCGGTGCGCTGGCCGGGCGGCCGGTGCCCGATGCCGGCCAGTCGCCCGGTGTCCAGCATGATGTCCAACCGCTCCGGCGGGGCACCCCAGTCGATCTTGGTCCCCGCGCCGCGCGGGACCACGGCCAGGTCGTGTCGTGCGGCAAGCTGGAGCACCCGGGCGGCCGCCTCGGCATCGCCGGGCACGGCCACCCAGCGGGCCGGGCGCCCGGCCACCTCGTCGGCCGGGCCGGCGAACCGGGCGAAGCGGGGACCGCAGATCTCGGTCAGGCGGCGGGCGATGTCCAGGGCACCGGAACCGCCGGTGGAACGTGCTGGCACCATGCCGCGATCGTACATCTGTTCGAACGATTCGGTAGGTCTTTGCTACGTACGGGAGCGGAGCAGGGCCGGTAACGTGACGCCGTGACCACCGAGACCCCCGCACCCGTGGCTAAGCGGGTTCCCACCGAGCGAGTCCACCACGGCGACACCGTCGTCGACGAGTACGCCTGGCTGGCCGCTAAGGACGACCCGGACACGATCGCCTACCTCGAGGCCGAGAACACCTGGACCGAGCAGCGCACGGCCCACCTGTCCGGGCTGCGTACCGAACTGTTCGAGGAGATCCGTCGGCGCACCCAGGAGACCGACCTGTCGGTACCGACCCGAAAGGGCGGGTACTGGTACTACACCCGCACCGAGGAGGGCCGGCAGTACGGCGTGCACTGCCGGCGGGCCGTCCGCGACGGCGAGACCACCCCCCCGATCAGCGCCGACGGTGCCCCGCTGGAGGGTGAGGAGATCCTGCTGGACGGCAACCTGTTGGCCGAAGGGCACGACTTCTTCGCCCTGGGTGCCTTCGACGTCAGCCCCGAGGGGCGCTTCCTGGCCTATTCCACGGACTTCTCCGGCGACGAGCGGTACACCCTGCGGATCAAGGACCTCACCACCGGGGAACTGCTGCCCGACGAGATCCCGGGCACCTTCTACGGCACGGCCTGGTCGGCCGACGCCTCGGTGCTGTTCTACGTGACCGTGGACGAGGCCTGGCGGCCGCACCGGGTCTGGCGCCACCTCATCGGTACGGCCGCCGCCGACGACGTCGTCGTGCACGCCGAGGAGGACGAACGGTTCTGGGTGGGGGTCGAGTTGACCCGCTCGGAGCGGTTCATCCTGATCGACATCGCCAGCAAGATCACCAGCGAGGTACGGGTCATCCCGGCCGACAACCCGACCGGTGAACCCGCGGTGATCGCCCCCCGTCGGCAGGGCGTCGAGTACTCCGTGGAGCACCACGGGCACCGGTTCCTGATCCTGCACAACGACGGCGCCGAGGACTTCGCCCTGGCGTACACCTCGGCGGACGCCCCGGGCGACTGGGTGCCCATGATCGAGCACTCCCCCGGCACCCGGCTGGAATCGGTCGACGCCTTCGCCGACCACCTGGTGATCACTCTGCGCAGCAACGGCCTGACCGGCCTACGGGTGGTGCCGCTGGACGGCGGCGAGGCCCACGACATCGAGTTCCCGGAACCGCTGCACACCGTGGCTCTGGACGGCAACCCGGAGTACCGCACGAGCCGGCTCCGGCTGCGCTACACCTCGTTGCTCATCCCCGACTCGGTGTACGACTACGACCTGGCCACCCAGGAGCTGACCCTGCTGCGGCGCCGTCCGGTGCTGCCCGGCCCGGACGGACGGCCCTACCAGCCGGAGGACTACGAGCAGCAGCGGGAGTGGGCCCTGGCCGACGACGGCACCCGGGTGCCGATCTCCCTGGTCTACCGTCGGGACACCCCCCGCGACGGCTCGGCCCCCTGCGTCCTCTACGGCTACGGGTCGTACGAGGCCAGCATGGACCCCTGGTTCTCGGTAGCCCGGTTGTCCCTGCTGGACCGTGGGGTGATCTTCGCGGTGGCCCACATCCGGGGCGGCGGCGAACTGGGCCGACGCTGGTACGACCACGGCAAGATGCTGGCCAAGAAGAACACCTTCACCGACTTCGTAGCCTGCGCCCGGCACCTAGCCAAGGCCGGCTGGACCGCACCGGACCGGCTGGTCGCGCGGGGCGGCTCGGCCGGGGGCCTGCTGATGGGCGCGGTCGCCAACCTGGCCCCGGACGCCTTCGCCGGCATCGTCGCGCAGGTGCCCTTCGTGGACGCCCTCAACACGATCCTCGACCCCTCCCTGCCGTTGACCGTCACCGAGTGGGAGGAGTGGGGCAACCCGCTGGCCGACCCGGAGGTGTACGCCTACATGAAGTCGTACACCCCGTACGAGAATGTGGCGCCCCTGGACTATCCGGCGATCCTCGCGATGACCAGCCTGAACGACACCCGGGTGTTCTACCACGAGCCGGCGAAGTGGATCGCCCGGCTCCGCACCGTGGCCCCCCAGGGTGACTACCTGCTCAAGACCGAGATGGAGGCCGGACACGGCGGCCCCAGTGGACGCTACGACGCCTGGCGGGAGGAGGCGTTCATCAACGCCTGGACCCTGGACCGCCTGGGTCGCGCCTGACCGGTCCCGTAGCCCTCTCTCCGCGGCGCCGGCCGCTCACCCGCTGCCGGCGCCGCGCCGCCACCCTCCGGGGCCTGCCGGAGAGAAGCTCATTTGCGCCCCCTGCCCTGACCTGACGTACGGTCCGGCCGGGGGGAATAAGGAGTCGCCGGTCGTGGGGGCGGGCTTCCCGCCGGCCGAGTCGGGCTGTGCGAGCTGGTGAGGCTCGCGAGGTGTGGATTACCGGACGGGACCCGCTCTGGCCGCGCTGCCCGCTCCGCCACCTGCTGTCCGGCGACGGACGTCCGGGCAGGAGTCCCCGGCGGGCTCACCGCCGGATGGTCGTCGTCGTACGTCCGCACAGGTGTCGTTCGAGCGCTCGCGGACGGGGTGTGCGTGGCCTCCTGTTGCTCGTCGGGGCGAGGGCTCCTGTCGTACCGGTCGGCGACCCAGTCGGCCAGCGCGACCATTCTCGCGACATCCTGCATCTGCCGGGGATCCTCGTAGAGTCTCTGCAGGTCAGGGTCGCCGGAGACGAGGTACGCGGCGGCGATGGCCTGCTGTAGTCGTTCCTTCTCGTGCTGGAGCAGGTTCTCCTCCTCGTTGAGGGTCGCTTTCCAGCTCTCCACCTGCGCATCGGTGATGGGCTTCCGGGGTTCCGGTGCCGGCTGACTAGGCGCGGGGGGCGACTCGTCCTTACCGGGTGCGGGTGGCTGGGAGCTTTGCGTCCCACCGTCCGGTCGGTTCGCCGCGGATCGCTCAGACCCGCGTGTCGGCTCACTGGACCCGACCCCCCGCGCATGATCATCTGACGCCTGCGGGCTCTGCCCCCCGGCACCGGCCTGCCTTGCCGCAGCGGCGGTTCGGGGCGTCGGCACCGACTCGCTGGTCTCGAAGCGGCGCAACAGGCGCAGAAACCGCTGCAAGACAACGTCCAGCCAGCCTGACCGGCCGTCCTTCAGGTGATCGTCGACCCGGCTCGCAGCGAGGTCACGGGCCTTCTTGATCTGACGTTCGCTCAGCTGCGGCGGGCCGTCGGCCGGGCCACGATCGGTCCCGCGACTCGCGCGATCGTTCTCCACCGCGAGCCGGAGATCCCGGTCCAGGGCTCGTTGCGCGTCGAGCAACCCGGGGGACGATTCTCTGGGCAGTTCCTGCATCCGTATCCACATGCCGTCACCAACGGGCCGACATGGTGGACGGTTCAGGTAGGGCTGGGCATACCCCAGTCGGTGGATCCAGTCGGCTGGGGCCGCGACAGACCGTTCAATAGCGTCGTCGGCATGACACCGGTACCAGCGACCCACCTCGCCCAGGCCCTGCGCCATCGCCGATATCCGCTGACCAGCTGGCCGTGGCGAGGCCTGGCCTATCTGCTGACCAGTGTGCCGCTGGCCAGCGTACTCTCGCTCGGGCTGCTCGTGGTGTTGGCGCCGCTGGTTGCCGCCATGAACGCGGTACGCGACGGGCGGCAGGTGTCGCTGGCGCTCGGCGTGGCCCTGGCCATCGGCGCGTTGACCATACTGGCGCTGGCACCGCTGCTCAGCGTCCCGGTGTCGGCGTTCGAACGCTACCGGCTCGGCCTGATCGACGACCGTCCGCTGCCGCGAGTGCCGTGGCGTGGTCTCACCGCCCGGTACACCACCGGCGCGGCCTGGCGGGAGGCCGGTTACCTGTTCTTCCTCGGCGGTGCCGTGCCCGTGGCGTACTGGCTCTTCGCTGTCCTCGTGACGCTGGACGTCCTGCTGATCGTCAGCCCGTTCATGGTCAGGCCGGGCGACACGGTGGTGGTGCTCTGGAACACCGCGGAGACACCCGCGCAGGCCGCACCGTACGCGATCGTCGGCGTGCTGCTGCTGCCGGTGCTGTGGTACGCGGCCGGTGCGCTCGCCGCCGCTCAGAGTGCCGTCACCCGATGGCTGCTGGTCTCTGACGGGACCGCGCTGCACGAGGTGTCCCGCTCCCGGGCCCGCCTGGTCGACGCGTACGAGGCGGAACGTCGGCGCATCGAGCGCGACCTGCACGACGCCGCCCAGCCCAGGCTCACCAACCTGGGCCTCCAGATCGGTCTGGCCCGGCTGGACGTACCCGATGACTCGCCGGCAGCCCGGCCGCTGGACATCGCGCATGAACAGGCCAAGAGCCTGATGGTGCTGTTGCGGCAGATCGTCCGGGGCATCCGCCCGCAGAGCCTCACCGATCTGGGCCTGGCCGGTGCGGTACGGGAACTCGCCGACGAGTCGACCGTCCCGGTCGAGGTGCACGCCGACCTGCCGCGACACCTGCCGGAGGCGGCCGAGACGATCGCGTACTTCGTGGTGTCGGAGGCGCTCGGCAATGTCGCCCGGCACGCCGAGGCGACCCGGGCCGAGGTCCGGCTCACCGACACCGGAGGTGATCTGGTCGTCGAGGTCACCGACGACGGGCGGGGTGGCGCGAACCCGGTCCACGGCACCGGCCTGACCGGGCTCGCCGACCGGGTCGCCGCCGCCGACGGGCGGCTCCTGCTGTCAAGCCCGACCGGCGGCCCGACGGTGCTGCGGGTGGAACTACCGTGGTCGGTGTGACCCGGGTCGTGCTCGCCGAGGACGAGGTGCTGCTGCGCGAAGGGCTGGTGGCTCTGCTCACCCGGTTCGGCTTCGAGGTGCTCGACGCCGTCGGCACCGCCCCGGCGCTGCGGGAGGCGGTCCGCACCCACCGGCCGGACCTGGTGGTGACCGACATCCGGATGCCCCCGGGGCACCGCGACGACGGGCTGCGCGCGGCGGTCGAGCTACGCACCGAGCAGCCGGCCCTGGCCGTGGTCGTGCTCAGTCAACACGTGCAGCCCGAGTATGCCGCCGCGCTGCTGGACAGCGCCGACGGGCGGCGGGTCGGCTACCTGCTCAAGGACCGGGTCGCCGAGGTCACCGAGTTCGTCGACAACCTGCGTACCGTCCTGGCGGGCGGCACGGTGGTCGATCCGGACGTGGTCCGGCGGCTGCTGAACCGCCCGCGCGACCCCCTGGCCGCCCTGACCGTACGGGAGCGGGAGGTGCTGGTGCTGGTCGCCGAGGGCCGGTCGAACGCGGCCATCGCCGCCCGGCTGCATGTCACCGAGGCCGCCGTCGGCAAGCACATCGGCAACATCCTGGCCAAACTCGGTCTGCCGCCGGACGACGACACCAACCGTCGGGTGCTGGCGACCCTGACCTACCTGCGCGCCAACCCCGCCTGAGTCTCCGCTGTCATCCGAGGGCGACGAGGTCGCGGCTGAGGGATCGGCCGGTGCCGCCGATGCGGACGGTCCCGCGGTAATTGAGCAGGTGTCCGCTGCCGCTGAGCGCGATGACCCGCGCCGGAACGCCCTGGGCGGCGAAGACGGTCACCTGTTGCCCCCGTGCCATGGCCGCCGTCCGGACCCGCAACAGCGCGGAGAGGGCGGCACAGTCGAGAAACCGCAACTTCTTCAGATTGAGCGTCAGCTGGGCGACCCAGTGGGGTGTCAGGAAGGCGGTGAGGCGCTGCTCAAGCTGCTCGATGGTGGACAGGTCGGCCTCGCCGACCAGGGTCACGTGCCGGATGCCCGGCCGCATGTCGCGATAGTCGAATCGCAGCAGTTCGTCCATGAGATGACTCGGTCCCCGCCCTGGCGAAGGGCCTGTTGTGGGCCGGAGAGGTTGCCACCGTCAATCCGGCGCCGGGGAGGACAGAGCTTGCACGCGGCAGTGCCGACCTCGACGTGGTGCTTTGGGCACCAGTTTCGACCGTACCCGGCCCTGACCTTTCCTGCCAGTGCCCACCCGTCTGCGGCCAGTGCCGGCGGCTCAGCGCCGGCGGAGGGCCACCACGGCGACATCGTCCTGGATCTCGTCGGGGGCCAGCTCGTCGAGCAGCCGCTGACAGAATCGGTCGAGGTCGGCGTCCACCCGCACGGCAGACCCGGCCAGCGCGGTCAGCCCCTCGTCGATGGTGGCGTCCCGCCGTTCGATGAGGCCGTCGGTGTAGAAGACGATGGTCGCCCCGCGCGGCAGCACGAACTCCAGGTCCGCAGGGCGCGGTGCCCGTACCCCTAGCAAGGGTGCGGAGTGGTGCACGTACTCGGTCTTCCCGTCCATGCTGATCAACGGCGGCAGGTGACCCGCGCTGGCCAGTCGGACCTGCCCGGTGGCCGGTTCGAGCAGCAGTACGCAGATGGTGGCCAGTTCGGTAGGCAGCAGCGTACGCATCAGCTCGTTGACCCGGTGCAGGATCTCACCCGGCTGGTGCCCCTCCACCGCGTACGCCCGCAGTGCGTGCCGCAGCTCGGCCATCACGGTCGCGGCGTGCAGCGAGTGGCCCGCCACGTCGCCGATCGCCATCAGCAGGTGACCGTCGAGCATCACCAGCTCGTAGAAGTCGCCCCCCACCTCGGTACGGGCGCTGGCGGGCTCGTAGCGGACGGCCAGATCCAGCCCGGCGATCGTCGGGATGCGCTGCGGGAGCAGACTGCGTTGCAGGGTCACCGCGATGCGGTGCTCCTCGTCGAAGGATCGCTGGGCCTCGACCGCGGAGGCCACCGCCTGGGCCAGTTGACGAAGCACCGGGGTACGGGCGGTCTGGGTGGCGGTCGGCACCACGACATAGAGGGGGGCCCGGTCATCGCGCAGCCGACCGGCGGCCACCGTCACGGTGTCCCCCGCCGGCCAGTCCACCAGGGCCCAGTCGGCCGGGTCCTGCACCCGGACGGTGGCGCCGACCGGGGTGTCGCTGTCGTCGACGACCCACGGCACGATGCGGCTGGGGGCACCCGGGCCGGCGCAGACCCCGGCGATGCAGTCGCCGTCGAAGGTCTCGGCTATCACCGCGGCGGGGCTCTTGAAGATCTCCGCGGTGCCGGCCGCCGCCGCTTCCAGCAGCCGGGCGAAGTTCGGCGCGGCGTGTACCGCCACCGTGGTGTCCGCCAGCCCGGTGAGTCGTTCCGCGAGCAGTTCGGCGCGCTGCCGTGCCTGGTAGTAGCGCAGCACCGCGTGGGCGGTGGCGACGAGTTCCTCCGGGTCGATCGGCTCCGCCAGGTACGCGTCCGCCCCCCGGGTGAGGCCCTGGGCGCGGTCGGCGGTGTCGATGGCGTGCGCGGACACGTGAATCACCGGCAGGGCGGGGCGGACCGACTTGATCCGTTCGCAGACCTCGAACCCGCTGAGGTCCGGCAGCCGCACGTCGAGAACCACCAGGTCGATCGGATCCACCTCGACCTGACGCAGGGCCTCGCCGCCGTTCTGGGCCTCGATCACGGTGAACCCGGCCCGGGTCAGCCAGTTCACCAGCAGGTAGCGCTTGGTCCGGCTGTCGTCGACCACCAGCACGGTCGGCGGGGAGTCCATGTCACATCCCGTTCGCTGGCAGGGTGACCGTCAGGGTGCTGCCCCGGCCGACCTCACTGGACAGTTCCAGGGTGCCGCCCAGCAGGGTGGCCAACCGCCGGGCGTACGGCAGACCCAGGCCGGTGCCGCCGACCCGGGAGGGGCCGGGCACCTGGTAGAACTCCTCGAACACTCGGTCCTGCAACTCCGCCGGGATGCCTGCGCCGGTGTCGGAGACGACGAGTCTCCAGCTGTCGCCGGACCGCTCGGCGCGCAGCCGCACCTCACCCCGGGCGGTGAACTTCAGACCGTTGTGCAGCAGGTTGCGCAGCACCTGGGCGAGCAGCATCTCGTCGGTACGGATGGTGGCGGGGGTGGGGGGTTCCTCCACCACCAGGTCCACCTCGGAGGCGGTGTGCAGGGCCCGGAGGGTGCCGCGTAGCTGACCGAACAGGGCCCGCAGGTCCACCTCGGTCCAGTTCGGTTCCAGTCGACCGGACTCCGCCTTGGCCAGATCCAGCAGCTCGTTGACCAGCGAGAGCAGATCCGAGGCCGAGGATCGGATCAGGCCGACCTGGCGTTCCTGCTCCACTGTCAGGGGGTCGGAGGCGGAATCGGTGAGCAACCGGGCCAGCCCGATGATCGCGGTCACCGGTGCCCGCAGTTCGTGGCTGACGTTGGCCAGGAACCGGCTCTTCGACTCGCTGGCCGAGCGCAGCTGCACGGACTTGTCGTCCAACTCGGCGTACAGGGCCACCACACCCCGGTTGGTCTCCTCCAGCTCGTCGGTGAGCTGATGATAGAGCGCCAGTACGCCCCGGTTGGTCTGCTCCAGTTCCTCGTTGAGCCGCGCCAGTTCGTCGCGTTGGGTGCGTACCTCGTCCAGGGCGGCGATCAGCTGCGAGTTCTGGGCGGCGAGTTCCTCCTCCGCGGTCCCCGGTGCGCTCTGCCCCAGTTGGGCCCGCAACTGCTCAAGGCCCTGTGGGGTGAGCGACTGCGCGGTGGCCGGGATACGTCGTGACATCCTCACGACCGTATCCCCCGCCGGAGCCACCACGGTCAACGTGTCCACCAGGCGCGCCACCGCACCGGACTGCGGCTCGTACCGCCCCTGCGGCAGTGGGCCGACCGGGACCAGGTCGACCCACAGGTGGTGTCGCCCGTCCGGGGTGTTCGCGATGGCGAACTCCACATCGGCGCCGCCGACACTGCGCAGCAGATCCCGGGCCACCTCGCTCAGGGCGGTGGCGATCCGGACCTGGTCCTGGTGCTCCAGGCCGACCGCGGTGGCCACCTCCCGGCCCCGCTGGCGAACCACGAAGATGTCCTGCTCCACCCGCAGGGTCATCTGCAACAGCGGTTCGGCGTTCATCACCAGGACCTCGCCACCAACACACCGGCGTCGTCGCGCCGGACGCCGGCCTCGCGCAACAGGGTGGCGGCCACCACCAACGGTGACCGCCCGGACAGTCCGGGCTGGTCGGCCAGCCGCCAGCGGTCGACCACCCCGTCGCTGTGCATGACCAGCAGGCTGCCGGGGTCGAACGGATACTCGTACTGTCGGATGGCCGGGCGTTGATGTCCGGCGATGCCGGGCAGGGAGACCAGCCCCCGCTGCCGACCGTCCCCGGTGGCAACCACCCCGCTGATGTTGCCCAATCCGGCGTACCGCAGCAACCCGGTCGCCGGGTCCGGCTCGGCCACGGCCAGCGCCGCGCCGCGGGTGTGCGACAGGGCCCGGTGCAGGTGGCCGACCACCTCGGCCGGGGCGGCGTCCGGGGCGGCCCGGAAGGCGGCAAGGGCGGCGTCGGTGGCGGCGGCGGCCAACGGCCCGTGCCCCAGGCCGTCGGTGACCAGCAGCTGACGGCGTACGCCGACGATCCGCCAGGCGTATCCGTCTCCGCTGACCGTCTCCCCGGTCAGCGGCCGGGTGATTCCGCCGGCCCAGGGCCGTTCGGTCACCGGGTCGGCGAACACCTGCACGACGATGACCGTTCCTCGACCCGGCCGCGAGTACGCGTCGAACCAGCTGGCCTGCCGGACGATCGCCCCCAGGCCGATACCCAGGGTGCCGGTGGTGGAGTGACCGTCGCGGGCGGAGTCGGTCAGGTCGGCCATGCCGGGCCCGGAGTCGACCGCTACCAGTTCCACCCCGGCGTCCAGCTCGCGGCGTACCGGCCGGAGCAGCAGCACCCCGTCGTCGGCGTGCTTGATCAGGTTGCTGGTCAGCTCCGCCGTGACGATGGCCAGGTCGGCGATCCGGCTGTCCGGCAGCCCCAACTGCGCGCCCAGGCGTTCGGCCGCCCGTCGCACCGCACTGCCGGCGCTGCCGGTCTCCACCCGGAACCAGGTGCCCCGGTCGGAGACCGGTTCGGCCGTCACCGGGACCACTTGGTGATGGTGATCCTGGTGCCCTGACCGGGCGCGGTCTGGATGTCGAACTCGTCCACCAACCGCCGGGCCCCGCTGAGGCCCAGGCCCAGACCGCCACCGGTGGTGTACCCGTCGGTCAGGGCGAGGTCCAGGTCGGCGATGCCGGGGCCGGAGTCGGCGAAGACGATGCTGATGCCGGGACGGCGGCCGTTGTCCACGACGGCCACCTCGACCGTGCCACCGCCGCCGTAGACCAGGGTGTTGCGGGCGAGTTCGCTGGCCGCGGTGACCACCTTGGTCTGGTCTACCAGGGAGAGCTTGACGGCCACCGCCACCGTACGCACCAGTTGCCGGACGCGTACCACGTCCTCGTCGCTGCCGACCGTCTGCGCCTGCGGCCGGCTCAGGTCGACCCCGCTGGTCACGGCGACGCCGTCAGCTCGGGGTCCAGACCCTCGTCATGCTCGTCGTACTGGTCGTCGCGGTTGGCCGCGATGAGTTCCATGCCCCGCTCGACGTTCAGCGCGGTACGGATGCCGTTGAGGGACAGTCCCAACTCGACCAGGGTGATGGCGACCGCCGGACGCATCCCGACGACCACCGTCTCCGCGTCGAGCACCCGGGAGATCGAGGCGATCGTGGACAGCATCCGTCCGACGAAGGAGTCCACGATGTCCAGCGCGGTGATGTCGATGATCACCCCGTGGCAGCCGGTGGCGACGATCCGCTCGGCCAGGTCCTCCTGGAGGGCGATGGCCGTCTGGTCGGACATGTCCACCTGGATGGAGACCAGCAGGATTGTCGCCGATCTTGAGGATCGGCACCCGCTCCATCACGCCTCCCGACGCGGCTGGCGGCGGCCGGTCTCGACCCCGGTGAGCCGCAGCACATGGCGCAGCGCGTCGGCCAGACTGGCCTTGGTGGCGATGTCACCGAACTCGATGCCCAGCGCGACGATGGTCTGGGCGATCTGGGGTCGGATGCCGGAGATGATGCAGTCGGCGCCCATCAGCCGGGCGGCCACCACGGTCTTCAGGATGTGCTGGGCGACCTGGGTGTCCACCGCCGGCACCCCGGTGATGTCGATGATCGCGTACGGCGAGCTGGTGTCCACCAGGGTCTGCAGCAGTCGCTCCATGACCACCTGGGCGCGAGCCGAGTCCAGGGTGCCGACCAGCGGCACCGCCACCACGCCTTCCCAGAGCTTGACCACCGGAGTGGACAGCTCCAGCAACTGCTCGGCCTGGTCGGCGATCAGGCTCTCCCGGGTCCGCACGAAGCTCTCGAAGGTGAACAGGCCCATCTGGTCGACCAGGGTGCCGAAGGCTACGTAGTCGCGCAGGGTCCCGGCGCTCTCGTCGGTCTCCATCACGCTCAACAGGGCGTCCTTGAGGGCGAACACACCGGTGGCGGTCTCGGCGGCGGAGAAGCCCTGGCGGGCCTGCCCCCGGGACAGTTCGGCGAGGACCGCACGCAGTTCGGTGGCCTCCTCGGCGGCCAGGTCGGCGGCGCCCTTGCCGAGCGCGTCGACCAGGGCGCGGTGCAGCTCCTGCACCTGCTGACGCAGTTCGGTCTGGCTGAGACGGCCACGAAGCTGCGCCGCGACGACCTCGGTCCACCGTTGCGTGACCTGATCGACATGGCTGGTTAGCAGACCAGCCAGCCGGCCGCTTTCGTCAGTGCTCAACGCCATGACATAACCCCCTCGAACCGGACCGGCCGGACTCTATCACCGCCGACCCGAAAACTACTTGCCCCACAGCAAGTGAAGGTCGGCGGGCACTCGATCTCGTGCCCGTTCTGCGTACCGAGGCTCCGGTGGGATACCGTTCCACCGATAAACAGGAGGTCTGGCGAATGTCCTTGACGGTGCACACGGAACAGCGCGGTGACATGGTCGTTGTGGCGGTCGCGGGCGAACTGGACATGGCCACCGCGCCGCAGTTGCAGGACCAGATCACCGACCTGCTCGACAAGGGGCGCAGCCGGCTGGTCTTCGACCTGTCGGAGGTCTCGTTCTGCGACTCCACCGGCCTGTCGGTGTTCGTCCGCGCCAAGAACAGCTGCGACGAGGCCGGCGGAGTGGTCCGGCTGGCCGCACCGCAGCGCGGGGTGCTGCGCATCCTTGAGGTCAGTGGCCTGGTGGAGGTGCTGCACACCTACCCCACGGTCGACCAGGCGGTGGCGGGCGAGGCCACCCCGGCCACCTCCTGACTCCGACCCATCAGCGCTCGTCCTCGATGTATCCGGGACGAGCGATGACCATTCCCGCCCCCGTCTGCACCGCCAGAGCCAGCAGCAGCAGCCCGAGCGGCGCCGTCCAGCCTCCGGTGGCCTCGTAGAGGATGCCGACCAGTAGCGGCCCCAACGCCGCGATCACATATCCCGTGCTCTGCGCGAAGGCCGACAGGGCCACCGTGCCGTCGGCGGTACGGGCCCGCAGCCCGATGGTGGTCAGGATCAACGGGAACGCCCCCTGGCCACAGGCCAGCAGCAGCACCCACAGCAGGGCCGCGTCCCGGGGCGCGAACGCCAGGCCCAGATAGGCCGCCGTCGAGGCGGCCGTCAGGGCGAACACCAGGGGACGCAGGTTGCTCATCCGGCCGGCCAGGGTCGGCATCAACATCGCGATCGGTACCCCCAGGGCGGTCACCCCGGCGAGCAGCAGTCCGGCGTCCTGGGCCCGGAAACCCGAGTCCCGGAAGAGTTGGGCCAACCAGCCCATGATCGCGTACCCGCTGAGTGACTGGGTGCCGAAGTAGACCGCCATCGCCCAGCCGAGCCGGGTACGGCCGGGGCGGACGATCAGTCGGGCGCCGGCGGCACCCCGGGTCGCGCGCCGTGCGGCGCCCCGGCTACGCAGCGCCGCCGGCAGCCACGGGAGTACGGCGACCGCCGCCAGCCCCGCCCAGACCCCCAGCCCCGCCCGCCAGGAACCGAAGGCGTGCGCGACCGGCACCGCCGCAGCGGCAGCCGCCGTCGTGCCGGTGACCAACGCCATCGTGTACGCCCCGGTGACCAGCCCGGTGCGGTGCGGGAAGTACTGCTTCACCAGCATCGGCATCAGGATGTTCGCCACCGCGATCCCGGCCAGCGCGAGCGCGCTGCTGAGCAGGAACACCACCGCGGAGTCGGTGACCGCCCGCAACACCTGACCGACGGCGAGGGCCAGCATCCCCAGGACCAGCAGGCGGGCTGCGGAGAGTCGGCGGACCAGCCAGGGGGTGGCCGCCCCCAGCGCGGCGAAGGCGATGGTGGGCAGGGTGGTGACGAAGCCGGCCTGGGTGCCGGACAGGGCCAGGCCGACGCGTACCTCGTCGAGCAGGGCACCGAGGCTGGTGACGGCGGCCCGCAGATTGAGCGCCACGAGCAGCATCCCGACCAGCACCAGCAGGCCACCGTGGGGGCGCGGCGCGGTGGTCGTGCCCTGGGTGGTCGATCGGTCGGCGGTGGTCTTGTCCTGGGTGGTCGATCCGTCGGCGGTGGTGGCGGCCGCAGCGGGGACGGGTGACGGAGGCATGACCTCGAACCTACAATCATGGGATGAATTCCGGCGAGAGGTGGTGACCAGTGCCACCGGCAGTCGACTCCGCCCCGGCGCCGCCCCGGGGACGGCGGATCCAGCAGACGATCACGCAACTGCGGGCGCGCATCCTGGCCGGCGAGTGGCCGGTGGGCAGCCGGATCCCGACCGAGCCGCAACTGGTCGAGGCCCTCGGGGTGGGGCGCAACACCGTACGGGAGGCCGTCCGGGCCCTGGCCCACGCCGGGGTCCTGGAGTGCAGGCAGGGCTCCGGCACGTACGTCATCTCCACGGACGAACTGGCGCCCGTGGTGGCCCGACGGCTCACCGACGACCGGATGACCGAGGTGATCGAGGTACGCCGAGCCTTCGAGGTGGAGGCCGCCCGGCTGGCCGCTCGTCGGCGTACCCCTGAGGACCTGGCCGCCCTCGACGAGGCGCTGGCCGCCCGCGAGGCGGCCTGGCGCGGCGGCCGGGTCGCCGAGTTCGTCGAGGCCGACGCGGCGCTGCACACCGCGGTCGTCGCGGCGGCGCACAACGGCATGCTCGCCGAGCTGTACGCCTCCATCGGCGCCGTCCTGCGCAGCACCGTCACCCAGGCGATGGGCGGAGCCCTGACCCCGGACCGACACGTCGACCACGCCCGTCTGGTGGTCGCCATCCGGGCTGGTGACCCGGATCTCGCCGCCCGGGAGGCCGGCGCATTTCTGGAGCCCCGATCCGGGGGCATAGGTTGTCCTTGACGAACCCGGGACACCTCAGGAGTACGAATGCTCAAGGGTTTCAAAGACTTCATCATGCGCGGCAACGTCGTCGACCTGGCGGTCGGTGTCGTCATCGGTGCCGCGTTCACGGGTGTGGTCACCCAGCTCACCAAGTCGTTCCTGGATCCGCTGATCCGGGTCTTCGTGGTCCTGGTCACCGGCAGCGACAAGGGGCTGGAGGGCACCGCACCGACGATCCAGGGCATCCCGTTCGACTGGGTCGCCTTCGTCAACGCCCTGATCACCTTCCTGCTCACCGCGGCGGCGCTGTACTTCCTGGTCGTCTTCCCGATGAACAAGCTCGCCGAGCGCCGCAAGCGGGGCGAGGAGCCGCCGCCCGCCGCGCCGAGCGAGGAGGTCAAGCTGCTCACCGAGATCCGCGACGCCCTGGTGGCCTCCGGTCGGACCACCCCGGCCCAGCAGCGCAGCGCCCTGGACGACGCACTCGGCTCGCGGGAGGAACCGCCCACCGGGCGCTGAACCCGACAACCGCAGGTCACCCGTACGGGGAATGCCGCCACGCGCCATCCTGAATCGAACACATGTTCGATAGAGTCCCTGGCCATGGAGCAGCGAAAGCACTGGTGGAACGGGAAATGGGGGCGCCTGGCCCGGCGGGACGTCTTCCTCCGGACGGACGCCGACCGGTGGTACGTCGAACAACGGGCCGGCGGCGCCGAGGGAGTCTCCCGCTTCTACGAGTACGACACCCTCGACGACGCCGAGGAAACCATTCGCGCCCTGCTCCACCCCGCCGACCCCTGGCGCGAACTCTCCCCCCGCCCCCCATCCCCCTAAGCCCGCTCCCCGCCCTCCCACCCTGCGCTTGTTGATCAAGAAGTTTGCGTCTGGATTTGCCGGATCCATGACGCAAACCTCTTGATCAACTCGGTTTTGGAGGGGTTGGTGGGCGGGTTTAGGGGGGTTGGGGGGCGGGAAGGGGTGGGGGATGGAGAGGCAGGGGATCGATCAGCAGGGGATCGTTTCGCGGGTGACCACCGGGATGCGGGTGGTGGATGTCGCCGGGCGGGACGTGGGGACCGTCGATCTGGTGCAGCGGGGTGATCCGAATGCGGTGACGGTGCAGGCGCCGACCGCCGACCCCGGCGGCAGCCTGGACGAGTTGATCGAGTCCGCCAGCACCGAGGAACCGGACGTCCCCGCCGACCTGGCCGCCCGGCTGCTGCGCACCGGCTACCTCAAGGTCTCCACCGACCTGGTACCCACCGGCGCCGTCTACGTGCTCGCCGACCAGATAGCCAGCGTCACCGACCGTGAGGTCCTCCTCAGCGCCCTGACCGCCGACCTCCCCGCCGAGGACTGACCCCCACCCGGCCTAGCGACCGATCACGCGGTCGACGCTCTCCTGGCGCAGGGTCGGCGCAGGGCCGGTGGGCACGGCGGACGAAGGCGCCGCTGGCGTGGGGGTCGCTGGTGCGGGAGGCGCTGGCGTGGCAGTGGGTGGCGTGGTGCGGCGACGGCGGAAGATCAGCAGCATCAGGCAGCCGGCGATCAAGCCCCAGAAGGCGCCGCCGATGCCGGCCAGGGAGACGCCGGAGGCGGTGACCACCAGGGTGACGACCGCCGCTTCCCGCGCGTCGGGGTCGGCCAGCGCCGAGGTCAGTGAGGTGGCCAGGGCACCGAGCAGGGCCAGCCCGGCGACCGCCTCGATCAACACCGGTGGCGCCCAGCCGACCAGGGTGGTGACCGCTCCGGCACCCAGCCCGAGCAGGGCCAGGCCGACACCGTTGGTCACCGAGGCGATCCAGCGACGATTCGGGTCGGGGTGGGCCTCCGGTCCGGCGGCCAGGGCGGCGGTGATCGCGGCCAGGTTCACCGCATGTCCACCGGCCGGGGCGGCGACCAGACTGGCCAGCCCGGTGGCCCGCAGCGCCGAACTGAGGGGCGGCCGATAGCCGTAGCCGACCAGGACGGCCGTGCCGGGCACGTTCTGCGCGGCCATGGTGACCAGGAACAGCGGCAGCGCCAATCCGACCATCGCGGTCAGGCTCCACTGCGGCGCGGTGACCTCGATCACCGGACGTAGTCCACCGCCACCCCCGCCCGAGGTGGTCAGGGCGATCGCGCCGGCCGCCACCACCAGGGCACCGGGCACCGCCCAGGGGCGGGCGAAGCGGTGCAGCACCAACCAGCACACCAGCACCGGGGCGGCCAACACGGGCACCTCGACGAGGGCCCGTACCGGCGCGGTGCACAGTGGCAGCAGCACCCCGGCGAGCATCGCCCCGGCGATCGGCTTGGGGATCGCCGCGACGGCCCGGCCCAGCACCGGGAAGAGGCCGGCGGCCACGATCAGCAGCCCGGAGACGAGGAAGGCACCGACCGCGACCGGCCAACCGCCGGGCATCGGGCCGGTGGCTACCAGCAGCGCCGCGCCGGGTGTGGACCAGGCCACGCTCATCGGCAGCCGGTGCCGCAGGCCCAGCCAGGCGGCGCAGAGGCCGGACATCAGGCAGAGTACGAGCAGCCCGGAGGCGGCCTGACTCTCGGTGGCCCCGACCGCCCGCAGGCCGGCCAGGACCACGGTGAACGAACTGGCGAACCCGACCAGCGCGGCCACCGCGCCGGCCAGCACCGGTTGCATCCGATCCGCCATACCCCACCCTCAATCGTTCCGTTTACGGAACAGCACCGTGTAGCACCATAGCGGGGTGCCGTACTCAGCAGCATCAGACCCCCTACCGGTCGCCGACTCCGGTCAGCCCGGGGCGGCAGAGGCGGATCCCGCGGCGATCGGCCGCCGGGTCCGTGCCCTGCGCGAGGCCCGGGGGATCTCGCTGTCCGCGCTGGCCCGGCAGGCCGGGGTGGGGAAGGCGACCCTCTCCGGACTGGAGAACGGCCTCCGCAACCCCACCCTGGAGACGTTGTACGCGATCACCGCTCACCTCGGCGTACCGCTGGCCGCCGTGCTCTCCGAGGCGACCAGCGAACCGACCGTACGGGGGGCGGCCGTCAGCGCCACCCTGCTGGAGGTGTTCGAGGACTCCGAGGTCACCTACGAGCTGTACCGGATGCGGGTGGCCCCCGGGCCGGGTCAGCTCTCACCGGCCCACCAGGCCGGGGTGACCGAACATGTCACGATCTTCACCGGAGCGCTGCGCGCCGGTCCGGTCGACGCCCCGCTGACCGCCTCCGCCGGTGGCCACCTGCGCTGGACCTCCGACGTGCCGCACATGTACGCCGCCGTCGGCGACGAGGAGGTCACCGCCAGCCTCCTCCTGCGCTACCCCCGGCAGTAGGCGTGCACCGGGTGGAGGCCCGCACCGTTACGCCGAAACGACGGGGTACGGGGCTGCGGGATACCGCCGTATCGCCGAAACGGAGTCGATCTCCGGCTCAGCCATCGCGGGTGGCGGTCGGGGCGGCGACGGCGAGTCGTTGGCGTACCGCCCAGAGCGCCGCCTCGGTACGCGAGGCCGCACCGGTCTTGCGCAGCAGGTTCGACACGTGCACCGTGACCGTGCGTACCGAGATGCCGAGGGCGCGGGCCACCTGCTTGTTGGACATCCCGGCCACCAGGCAGTCGAGCACCTCGACCTCCCGACCGGTCAACTCGACCGTGGCAGCTACCGGAGAATCCAGACCGTCAGCGATCCGCGCAGCGGGCACAACAGCAACGTCCGACACCCCAGCAGCGAGCAGGGTGGCGGGATCCGCTCCGGCGTGCGCGGCCAGCAGTTCGGTCAGGGCGTACGGGTTGCCGCCGGTGTGCTGCCAGACCCGGTGCACCAGCCGGGGGTCGGCGGCCGACCCGGCGTACACCTGGTCCAGCACCTCGGCGACCTCGGCGGGGCGCAACGGGCCCAGATGCTGGCGCACGACGCCGCGTACCCCGCAGAGGCGGGCCAGGGTGCGGCCGGTGAGGGCGGGTGCGACCGCGTGGGTCGCGGGCCTGGTCGCCACCATCAGCAGGGCCGGCAGCCCGTCGGCGGTGGCCAACTCACCGATCAGGTTGAGGCTGGCCGGGTCCAGGGCGTGCAGATCCTCCACGACGAGTACCGCCGGACCGGCGCCGACCAGGGCCCGGACGGTCCGTACGGCCAGCCGGAGTAGGGTGCCGGGGGCGTAGCGCTCCGGCGGGGCGGTGGGCTGCTGGGCCAGCCAGGCCAGCGCGTCGACCGGAAGATCAAGTCGGCTGGTGTCGCGCCCGCTCAGTACGGCGGCCAACCAGTCGTACGGGGCGGGACTGTGCAGCCGGGCGGCTCCGCTGAGCACCACCTCGGGCCGGGGGGTGAACCCGTCCAGGGCGGCGGCTACCAGCAGGCTCTTGCCCACTCCCGCGCCGCCGGTGACGACCGCGACAGCCGGGGACCGACGGTTGCCGTCCACCACGGTGGACCACGCTCGGCCCAGCTCAGCGAGCTCACCGGCGCGCCCGACCATGGACACGGGCAACATTCCTCAACCCTACGCAGTAGTGCGTAGAGACGCGGGACAGGTCTTCTTGGCAAGCTTGACCCATGACGCTGATCCTCCGCTCGGCCATCCTCAACGACATCGGCCTGGTTCGGACCAACAACGAGGACTCCGCGCTCGCCGGCGAGCGCCTCGTCGCGGTGGCCGACGGCATGGGTGGACTTCCTGCCGGTGAAGTGGCCAGCGAGATCGTCATCCGGATCCTGGACGAGCTGATCCCGCCCACCGCCCCGGACTCCGCCGCCGACGCGCTGCGCGCCGTGGTGAGCACCGCCAACCAACGCATCCATGCCGCGATCGCCGCCGACCCGGCCCGCGACGGCATGGGTACGACCCTGACCGCCGCCCTGCTGGCCGGGAACACGCTGGTGCTGGCTCAGGTCGGCGACTCCCGTTGCTACCTGCTCCGGGACGGTCGCCTGACCCAGTTGACCCGCGACGACACCTTCGTGCAGGCGCTTGTCGACCAGGGGGCGCTGACCCGGGACCAGGCCCGGCAGCACCCGCAGCGTTCCCTGGTGACCCGCGCGGTGCAGGGCGCGGACGCCCCGCCGACGCTGGGAATGTTGACGGTAGCCGCCGGTGACCGACTGTTGCTGTGCAGTGACGGGCTCTCCGACTATGTGACCGACGATGCGATCGCGGCCACCCTGGGGCTGCACGCCGATCGCCACCAGTGTGGTGAGCAACTGGTCAAGCTGGCCCACCAGGCCGGTGCGCCGGACAACGTCACCGTGGTGATCTCCGACGTCATCGACGACTGAGGCCGCCCGGGTTCATGACCCGAGGGCCGCTGCACGCCATCGGGTCACCGCCCTGCTGATCGTGACGGTGGCCAGGTGTTCGGGGTCCGCCTGCGGCGACGCCGACACCTGCACCACGTACCCCTGACCTGAGATCAGTAGGGGTTGCCGTGACCGGCGACCCGGGCCCGGGTGAGGGCGGCCGGACGCCCCGGCAGGGTGGGGGCGGCGGACAGCGGCGGGCCGTCGGTGTGGGCCCGCTCGGCCATGCCCGCGAACAGCTCCTTGAGGGCCTCGATCGCGGTGACCCGGGGCCGCCAGCCCAACTCGGTCTCGGCCCGCTCGCTGGACATCAGGGGTACGTTCAGCGCCAACTCCACCCACCCGGCGTCGACCGGTTGCAGCCGGGCCCGCCAGGTCAACGCCGCGGCGGTACGCAGCACCGGGGCGGCCACCGGCACCGTCCAGCCGTGGAAGTGCCGAGCCACCAGCTCCGGGGTCAGCACCGGGTCCGTGGCGACATTGAAGGCGCCGCGCGCATCACCCAGAACCGCCCGGGCGTACGCGTCAGCCACGTCGTCGGCATGCACCGCCTGCATCCGCAGCCGCCGGTTGGCCGGCACCAGCGGCAGCCGCCCGAACCGCAGCAGCCGCACCGGCACCAGCGGCCCGAGAAAGTACCGGCTGATCTCCGTACCGGCCTCCCGCTGAAAAATCAGCCCGGGACGCAGCCGTACCACCCGCAACCCCGGATGGGTCCGCTCGATCCCGTCGAGCATCTCCTCCACGGCCGCCTTGTCCCGGCTGTACGACGAGGCCGGCACCCCGGTCGCCGGCCACCGCTCGCTTACCGGCGCGTTCTTCGGCCCCGGCGCGTAGGTGCCGACCGAGGAGGCGTACACCAGGGCCGGCACCCCGGCACGCAACACCGCGTCGACCACCGCCCGGCTACCCTCCACATTGGTACGACGCAACACCCGCCGGTCGTGGCTGGGCTGAATCTGCCAGGCCAGATGCACCACGGCCTCCGCCCCGGTGAAAACCTCCGTCAGCTCCTCCGCCGCACCGGGCAGACCGATGTCACACGAGTGCCACCGAACCCCGTCGTACGGCTCCCCCGCCCCCGCCGGAGGCAGCCGCCGGGCCACCCCGATCACCTGGATGTCGCGCTCGCGCCGCAACCGGCGCAGCAGCGCCGTACCCATGTTCCCGCTCGCCCCCACCACCACGATGCGCATGCTCGGCCCGTACCCGATAAGTCGCCGCCCACGCCTGCGCGGATCACGGCGTCAGGAACCACACCGATCCGGGTTTGCTCAGGTGAGGTCGACGACGATCTTGCCTCGGACCCCGCCCTGCACTGAGCACAGGTCCGCCCAGACCTCAGCTCGGCCCTACCGAGCGAGCAGTGCTCCGAGCAAGCAGGCGAAGGCGGCGACCGAACTGACCGCACGGACCAGGTTCCACCGCACCCAGGGCCCCTCGAACCGCCGCCGGATCGCCGCCAGATCCGCGCTCGCGTCGACCGACCCGGCGGCGTCCAATCGATCGTTGAGCGGCACGTTCGACCGCATTGTCACAGCGAAGGTGACCAGATGGCAGACCAGTGCGGCAACCAGCCAACCGAGCACCGTACCGCCCGCACCGAAGTGACCGAGCACCGCCGCCACGACCAGCAGCGGCCCGCCGAGAAACACCGACAGGAACCAGCCGTTGAGAATCTTCCGGTTGATCGACTGCATGGCACCGACCAGGGTCCGGTCATCGGTCGCCCCAAGACCCGGCATAACCGAGCAGGCGAACGCGAAGAACAACCCGGCCACCAGCCCGGTGCTGAACGTCGCCCCAGCCAGCACGACGATGCGGATCGACTGCGACATGATCAACCTCCCCGCATCCCGAGTGACGACCGCCCGATCCTGCCAGCCGGGTGCGAGTCGCTGATGGCGCGGCACTGTCGTCCGGCCGGATCCGGGGGGTCTGAGCATCGCGCGCCGGGCCACGGGGGTCAGGTAGCCTGTGGGCCGCGGGCCGCTAGCTCAATGGCAGAGCTGTGGACTTTTAATCCATAGGTTCAGGGTTCGAGTCCCTGGCGGCCCACTCTCCCGCATGTCAGCGGCCCTGACCGAGCTTCTGAACGCCGCGATCAGGGCCGGTACAGCAGTAGGTAGTTCACCGGTCCAGCGCGTTGAGCGCGTCACGGGGGGCGGCCAAGCGCCACGGTGCAAGTGTCCGGCAGCGGCAACGTGGCGTCCGAAGCAGCCGTCTTTCGTCTCCTGGTGCAGCAACTCGGCACCGACCCGCTGAAGCTGCCGATCGATAGTCAACTCCCCCTCTAGGTCGACGTCCGCCCAAGTGAGCCCCAACATCTCGCCCTTGCGCAGCCCGGGCACCAGGACCAAGACGTACGCGGCGTAGAGCGGATCGTCTTCGGCGCGAGCCGACTCCAGGAAGCGCCGCGCCTCGTCGCTCGTCCACGCCTTCCGCCTGCGCTTCCGAACCGATGGCAGCTTGACCAGGGATGCGAAGTTTCGGCTGATCAGCCCCTCGTTGATCGCCTGGACAGCAGCGTCCGGAGCACGGGTCCGCAGGTGCGTGACGCTGGTCGGCGACGGCAGGTCCTGGCAGCAGCGGCCAAGCGCACAGCGACGACGGTGGGCAAGCTCTGCCGCTCGTCCGTGCCTTCGGTTGTACAAAGCGAAAGTTTTGCGTCCGGTCCGGATGAAGATCGGAGTTATGCCAGGTCTGCCCTGTCCCAGCCTGGCGGAATCCTCTCCAGGCCGATAAGGACGTCCAGGCCGAGGTGTTCTTTCAACATGTGCTTAAGGTTGCGGCCCTCGATGATTTCGATGCGGCCATTTGCGGCGGCGAAGTCGCGGCTCGCCTTGCCCACCCACGATGTAGTGACTAACACACCTTTGGCGGCTCGCTTGTGATCCATCACTCCGGCAAGTGCGTGTACAGCTTCAAGGCCGACGATTTTGCTGTACCGCTTAGCCTGGATGATGCAAAGCCCGCCCACGATTGGATCTTCGTTGACAGCGACACCGTCGACGCCTTCGTCTTTGGACGCCTGCGTCACCCAGGACTTCATTCCAATGCTCTCGAATAGTCGACGGATAAGGTGCTCGAACTCTCCGGGAGAGAGCGTAAGTAGATCCGTCCGGCTATCCAGGCCAGCAACGACGTCCATCTCGTCAACGAACTTGTACTTCGAGAGGTCGAAGGACACTACTGGCCGGACGCCTTCCAGGTCGTACGGATGTGGGGAAACAATGGCGTTCAGGTGGCTGCGAAGACACAGCACTGGATCCAGCTCTGGCTCATCGAGCTGCACCATGGCGAACTTGTCCCGCTCCGCACCTACGCTCATCAGCAGTGGCCGAATGGCGCGGCCAGTCGCTTTGTCCTTGGTTGTGGCGTAGCCGTTGAAGACGATGCCGGTTACGAGTTCCGAAGGCGTTGCCTCGAAAGCTTCGGATATGGTGCGCAATGTTAGCCGCGCAAGGAGGTCGCCGTAGAGCTTCTTAGTCTCGGGTTCCTTGCGCGGGACGGCAACCATGCCCTTCCCCGTTGTGTAACGGTAGGCAACGACGGTTGGCACGACATCCCGGAGCGGTAGTTCGTACTCGATCAGCAGTTCTCTGGAGGCAGGGTCGTAGTGAGCGGCAGCCTTGCCTGTCAGGCCCTCCGGGTATCGGGACTGGGCGAGTACGTGTTGCAGGCGCTCAACAAACGCGGGTGGTCCGCCGTTCGACAGGGCCGCCGCAAGTTCTAGGGCATACTCGCTGGCTCGCCTGTTTCTCCGGGCCAGCAGCTGGCCGTACTCGGCAACCTTCGTACTGATGGCATCGGTTCGAAATTCGGCCTCTGCGATCTTGCGGGCGTGCGCCTCCCGCTCCGCCAGGCGCTTCACGGCGGACTCCTCCTGCGCCTTTGTACGGGCATCAGCAGCTCGGCGTCGCTCCTCGGTGCGTTCGCGCTGGACAGCTTCCCGGGCTGCCTTCGCCGCCGCCTGGTCGGCGAGACGTTTCTCCTGCAATTGATGTCTTAAGCGCGCTGCCTCGGCTTTCTTCGCCGCAGCCTCCGCTTGCTTTGCCTCCCGGCGCGCCTCCGCTTCCTGACGCTTTTGCTCGGCAATCAGCTCACGGTGCCAGCGTGCCTCTGCTTGCGCCTGCAACTTCTTGGCCTGCTTGCGGGCGTCGAGCATCTGAGCAATCAGGCCCTTACGTCGCGCCATACGTCCTCCGAAGCTCCACCAGAGACAGACACGACCGTAACCCACCGACAACGCAGTGAGAAGCTTGCGCAACTCTATGTAGTTGAGGTACCGCAGCGGTTCGGTGCCGTTGGTCGGATACTTGCCAGATGGTGGAGGGACAGGACGTCGGGTCGACGCGGTGGACGATCCATGGTGAGCGGGTGGTGGATGGTAGCCGGCGGGCGCGGTTGAGCATCGCTGATGTCGAGTTGCCGGATGGGGCCCGCTTCGAGCAGTACGTGATTCGGGCGCCTCGGTCGGCGATGGTCGCGGTGCTTGACGGTCAGGGGCGGCTGTTGCTGATGCGGCGGCACCGGTTCGTGTTCGATCGATGGGTGTGGGAGCTGCCGGGCGGCTACGTCGATGAGGGTGAGGATGTGGCGGCGTGTGCGGTCCGGGAGGTTGAGGAGGAGACCGGGTGGCGTCCGGGTGTGGTGGAGCCGTTGTTGGCGTTTCAGCCGTGGGTGGCGACCGCGGACGCGGAGAACCTGCTGTTCCTTGCCAGGAACGCTGAGCACATCGGCGCTCCGGTGGATGTCAACGAGGCCGAGCAGGTCGCCTGGATTCCGTTGGATGAGGCAAGGCATCTCGTCTCCCAGGGCGAGATTGTGGGTGCCGGTACGGTGATCGCGGTGCTGGATCTGGTGGCGCGCAAGGCCCAGGGCGAGTTGTAGTCAGCGGCGTTGGCCGAGGGCGGCGTCGATACGGGTGATGAAGTGTCGTACGGCTGGTCGGCGGCGGTGTGGCATGAGGTCCGTTTGTAGGTCACGCACGTAGCGGACGGCGCGGGCGGACTTCAGTTGCGTGGTCAGGGTGAGAGCCTGGCCGCCGATGACGCTGGCGCGGTCGGGTTCGCCGTGGCGGGCTTGGGTGGTGGCCAGGAGTGCGAGGTTGAAGGCTTTGCCGCGTACGTAGCGCTCGTCCATCCGCAAAGAGCGGGCGGCGAAGCGTTCGGCTTGACGGTGTTGGCCGAGGGCGTTGAAGCAGTGGCCGAACTTGGCGGACAGGTATGCCTCGTCGAAGTAGCCGAGCCACTGCGGGTCGCCGCTGCGGTCGGCTCGGTCGAGGGCTTGTTCTGCCTGGTGTAGTGCGGTGGCGCAGGCGTGTTCGTCGCGGGCGGCAGCGTGGGCGTGGGCTTCCATGACCAGCGCTTCGGCGGTCAGCACGGTGATTCCGGCGCGCTGGGCGGTCTGCCGGGCGGCGCGGGCGAGGTCGACGGCGGTGGCGGTGTGGCCGAGGTAGGTGGCTTGGTGGCTCATCGCGGCGAGGATCTCGGCGCCCAGGCCGGCGTCGTCGGCGTTTCGGGCCAGGTCGAGGGCATGGGTGAGGTAGCGCTGGGCGAGGCCGTGTTCGGCCATGTCGTACGCCTGCCAGCCGGCGAGTTGCGTCAGCTCGGCGACGGCGGTGAGCAGCTTGCGGCCGGTTGCCGGATCGTATCGGCCTTCGGTCACCAGGGGCGTGACCTCGTGATGGAGGTAGCGCGTGACGTTGGTGCGGGCGTGGCCGCCGCCGTGCTGGTTGTCGAGTCGCCGGTAGGTGGCGGTCATCTCGCGGATGGTGTCGATGTCGGGCTGACCGACCGTTCGGCGACCGTCCTGCGCGACGGGCTGCGTGCTGGTTGCGGTGAACCAGCGCAGGGCGGGCAGGGTGTACGCGGCGGAGCTGAATACGGTTTGGCGGAGCAGTTCTCGACGGTTCACGTCGCCTTCCCATAACTGCGCGGCAGCGCGGACGTCCTCGTGCCAGGAGCGGTTTGCCGGAAGATCACTGTGCCGGGTGTTCCGGTGGTCGGCCATGTCCGCGCGATATGACCGCTGGCGAGGCGCGAGGCCGAGCGTCATCCGTGCCTCGTCAGGCATGGCGCAGCCGTCGGCGATGCGCTCCAGCACGTCGATGGAGGTCACCTTCCGGCCGGCGATGATCCGACTGACGTAGCCCTGCTCCAGACCGACGGCGGCCCCGATGCGGGTCTGACTCGCGCCGGTGTGCCGAGTAAACAGCCGGAACAGGGAACCGATGTCGCGGGCAGCAAGAGCCGCGCGTAGATCCTGGTGCGACCAGAGGTCTTCGGGAATCCGTAGATGATCGAGCGGCACAACGGCTCCAAGCGTCGTCGGACGACTACTCATGGTGCTCGATCTGGAGCCTAGAGATGTTGTCCGGGCAGGTCGAGGCCGCCCATGTCACCGTGACATGACCAGCCGACATGGCCGCCACGCCTAGTCCGACGGAATCGTCTCGGACATGTTCTTCGATGCCGACAAGGCACTGGGGCTGGCGTGGGCGGGCAATCGCCACAACTCAGAGGCTCCTGTCTGGTCCGCCTTTCCGGCAATGGGCGAGGAGGCGGGATCATCGTGACGCTCCGACCGCACCTGTACGTGCTGATCCGGTGGCTACTGCGGCAGCCCGAGTCACCACCACCGCCGGGGACCGGACGGCGATACCAAGACGCCGAGCAGGCGGCGGCCCGGCGACGGCTGCTCGACCAGGCGGCACACCTGCGCTCCCACGGCAACCATGGGCCGACGTGGGACACGCCGACCGATCGGTACCACGAGCCTGGGCGGGGGGAACTCCGGTGAGCCGAACCGTGGCCGATTCAGCCGGCCGACCAACTCCCAGAGGCCAGCGCGTCTCGTACGACGAGTACCTCTCCGCCACCGCGTTGACGTTCGCGCGGCGACACCGGCCGGTCTGGTCCTGGCAGAAGTGGCGGCGGATCTGCCGCTGCGGTGCCGACCTGCCCTGCCACGCCCGGCACCGCATCCCCATCAACCGTGGCCACTGGCCAGGAGAGGAGGCGCAGTGAAAGACGACCAAGAGCACACGATCCTCGCCGTACACATCCGAGGGCTCGACGGCATGTGCGCCGGCTGCCGCGCCTGGTGGTCACGGCTGGCCCCGTACCCCTGCTGGCAGGTGGACTGGGCGACCAGCCGGCAGGCCCGCGCGAGCGTCGCCCGGTTCCTGGGCGGTGTGCGGTGACCACCCACGGCCCGGTGCTACCGATCTGGACCTGCGGCGGCTGCGACCTGCCCTGGCCGTGCCCGACCCGGCGGCGAGAGCTACGCGCGGAGTACGCCGACGCGCCGGTGTCGCTGGCTCTCTACCTCGGCGTCTCTCTCGTCCAGGCCGCCGAGGACATGCCCTGGGCACCGGCCGGCGCGCTGCACCGACGGTTCATCGGCTGGGCCAGACAGCCGCCAGCAGTACAGCAGCGCAGCACAGCAGCCGTGCCAGCCCAACCAGGCCGATAAGCGCGCCAGCAGCCCGGATGACCTCGCACCACACCCCAGGCAATCCCAGAGTTCAGGGTTGCCTGCGGACGGAATCAGCCGGCGCTGAGAGGGCCGTCCGGTCACACCTTGAGGACGTCCACCTCGTACAGCGGTATCGACGCGTCGCGAGTGGCGAGCGTCAGGCCCTCGCTGATCGCCTGTGCCACGAGCATGCGATCGATGGGGTCGCGGTGGTGGGGTGGCAGGCGGCCGGCTGCGATGGCGTGGGCATGGGTCACTGGAAGTTCACGAAAACCCATGCCCCTTACTCGCTCAGCGAGGTCAGAGGGACCTCCAAGCTTCCCGGCGCTCTGCTTGATAGTGATCTCCCAGAGGCTGACCGGGGAGAGAAAGATGTCTGGCTCGTGGCGTAGCTGATCGAGGAGTTCGGCACCAAGGGTCGCGTCGCCGGTGATGGCCCAGAGTGCGACGTGGGTATCGAGCAGCAGAGTCATGCGCCGATGCCGAAGTCGGCGGCGATCTCGGCGTTGGTCCGGGGCGAGTCCCAGTCGCCCGAGAGGTCCAGTTGCCCGGCGAGGGAGCCGATTGCCGTGCGGTTGGCCCGTCGGACAAGCGGCACCACCTTCGCCACCGGAGTTCCCGCCCGGTCGATGATGATCTCTTCGCCCCGTTCCACCCGTTCGATGATGCGCGACAGGTGAGTCTTGGCATCGTGCATGTTGTAGTGCACAGCTTCAGCCGACATCATGCGATCCCCTCGTTTAGCTAACAGCTTAGCCAACCCGACCGGGTCCGTCACCGAGCGCCACCAGAAAACCAGGCAAACCCATCAGGGGTCGCGGCTGGCCCCGTACCCGTGCTGGCAGGTGGACTGGGCGACCAGCCGGCAGGCCCGCGCGAGCGTCGCCCGGTTCCTGGGCGGTGTGCGATGACCACCCACGGCCCCGTCATGCCGATCTGGAGCTGCGGCGGCTGCGACCTGCCCTGGCCGCGTCCGACCCGGCGGCAAGAGCTACGCGCGGAGTACGCCGAACCCGGCCGAGAAACGCGCCAGCAGCCCGGATGACCTCGAACCACACCGCAGAAGGCCAGGCTGCCGGCAAATCCACAGGTTCAGGGTTCGAGTCCCCGGCGGCCACCTTGTTGATCTTTCATGCGAACCAGTTGATCGCGGCCCGTCGTGACGCTTGGCTCGACTTCTCGACGGGACTGTGGCTGGCCACGGCGGCGCGGTGCTGGACGGGCCGGGATGCTGTCCTGCGGCCAGTTGCATGACGACGGCACGCAGACTACGGCAGGGCCGTGCCCCTCGGCGGAAGGAGTGGTCCGGTCCTTATTCGTAGTGGTAGCGGCACTGCGCGATCTGCACTGTGTCGTCCATGATCCGGTATACGAGGCGGTGTTCCTGGTCGATTCGCCTCGACCAGAACCCCGCCCAGTTTCCGCGGAGCTGCTCCGGTTTGCCGATGCCTTGGTGGCCGTTGCGTCGGATGTCCTCGATCAAGGCGTTCACTCGTCTGAGCATCTGGCGATCTCGTTGCCAGGTCAGATAGTCTTCCCAGCCTCGGCCGGCGAACTGGACCTTCACGCTGCCGACGCCTCGCCTGAACTGGCGTCGGGGTCGATCAGGTCGTGCATCTCCCCACCCCCGTTGCGCAGCTCTTCGACGGCTTCATTCAGACGGCGCGCGTTGGCGGGGCTGGCCATCAGGTAGGCCGTCTCCTTCAACGACTCATACTCACGCAGCGAGATGATGACCGCGGCCTCCCTGCCTGAGCGGGTGACCACCACTTCCTCGGCGTCGTCCACGACATGGTCGAGCATCTTGGCCAGGTTCTGCCGGACTTCTGAGTAGGGAACGGTGCGCATGCTGCTGCCTCCCAAACGTTACGTACAATAAATTGTACAACTTGCCAGGCTGCTTGTCAGATGGTTCAACGTCTGACCCTGGAACTGTCGATCAGCCTCAGGAGCGGCGCGGGCGTAGCGGCAACGGCTCACCGGCGATCGCGGCGGTGTGGTTCGCATGGTGGCACCTCCGGCCCACCACCCACGCCGATGAGCTGCGTTGACTCCGGGCGAAATTATTTTCGGCACAACCAGGGCACGACTCAACTCCGGCCTTGGTCGATGGGAGCTTCCGCCGCTGTCTGCTGCAGGGATGTCGCCGACCAATCCGCGTGGGCGGTCCCTCCTCGGCAGCCAGCGAGGCGGGACGGCGGCTGGCCTCCAGGGCGGTCGATCGGCTCCAGCCACGGCTCCGCCAAAAGATGATCAACATACCGAGAGGTCCTCACCAGCTTGGCACAAAGTACGGCCGGCGGTATGTGGTGGACAGTGGCTGGCGAGCGTGGTTGAGCAATCGCTGACATGGAGTTTGTCGCTGGGAAGGCGCTGAGCGGCGCGACGGACCGGTCAGGAGTCAGGGCTTGTTCGGCAGGAGGCGCCGACCGAGCGCCTGGATTCGATTCGCAAGGTCGGCGGGCTGAAGCTCCGACTTGATGCGGTAGAGGTAGGCGTGTGCAGGTAGCCCGCCGAGTTCCCCTCTGCGGGCGTGCCTGCGGTCCTGCCATACCTGCCACACGCTCAACGCCGCTGCCCCCGCGATGAGCAGCGACTGCTCCTTGAGTGCGATGGCGGCGGCGACCGCAGCGAGGCCGACGGGTACCTCCGTCTTTATGTTGATGAGAGCCAGCGTCGTGTCGATGCGCGCGTCTTTGAGTCGTCGTTCCAGGTCGGCAAGGTGTGGCTGGATCAGCTTTTCGTGTTGCACGTGCAGGTGATCGCGCAGGGCATCCGGGTCGCAAATGCCGTCCACGTCGATGCTGGCGACCATAGCCTTGATCCGCTGCTGGAAGGCATCACGCTCGGCCGCGTACCGCTCGCGGAATTTGATCAGTTGATGTGCCGACACACCCTCCATATCGGCTGGGACCACCATGCGCAGGCTCAGCCCTGCCATGAACTGTTCCGCCTCGTACGTGGAGCGTGGACGCGGCTCCGCCGTGTCGCCAAGCAGTGCCTCGGCGAGGCGTTCCATCCCGAAGTCTCCGAGACCGACATGGCTGAGGGCGTCATCGGTGATTGGCTGTGCCCCTCGTCGGCTGGCGACCGCTCGGGCGAGGGCAGTCATGTACAGGCTGGCCAACTTCGGGTGCATGCCGACCCATCGGGGATCCCGCGACCCACCCGGTTCGGCGAGTGAGAGCTGCTCCAGCTGGTCCAGCAGTTGCGGGTTGATCTTCGGGCCGAAGACGTAGGCGAGTTTGGGGTTTCCGAAATGAGCGGCATGCGATTGGACTGTTGTCGGCTCGTCGGGCCAGCCTTCGGAGAGGTGCAATCCGTACCGACGGCGGAGTTGATCACCATGGCTGGCCAGCAACTCCCGGAAGACCCACGCTGATTCTTCCTGCTCCCTGACGGGATGGAAGTCTCGGATGTAGCCGGCGTCCTTGAACTCCCTGACGGTGTCGCTATCGCGCAGGCTGTATCGACTGGGCACAATGCGGCCCATTCGGTCCCAGTAGAGCGATGTGAGCTTCAACCAGGCTTCATCACGGAAATGGATGAACGGGTAATACAGCCCTATGCGTGCACCCACTTGCCCTCCCCGTGAAACCGAATTGTTCCGATGAGCTGGTAGCGCGGAAGCCGACTGCGGCGCGGTCAGCCCGTGGTACGAGCAGCGTAGACGCGGCGAACCAGTTGGCGTGTCAGCGGCGTACGGTGACCTTTGCGCTGGTGGCCTTGCCGTTGGCGTGGCCGGCCTTGCGGGCGATCACCGTGACGGTGAGCTTCTTGCCGCGCATCTTCGAGGTCAGCTTCAGCGTCTTGCCGGTCGCTCCCTTGATCAGCTTCCCGTTGAGCCGCCACTCGTACTTGTAGGAGTCCGCCTTCGGTGACCAGGTGCCGACCAGGGCCTTGACCTTCCGGCCGACCTTGGGCGTACCGCTGATCTTGGGTTTCTTGGTCGCCTTGGGGGCCTTGCCCGTGGCGACCGCGACGGTGACCTTGGAGGTGGCCTTGCCGTTCGGGTGACCGGGCCGGATCGCGGTCACGGTGACCGTCAGCTTCTTGCCGCGCAGCCCGGCCGGGATGGTGAGGGAGGCGCTGGTGGCACCCTTGATCGCGGTGCCGTTCGCCGCCCACTGGTACTTGTACGAGGTGGCGCTGGGGGTCCAGGTCCCGGTGCTGGCCTTCACCACCCGGCCGACGGCCACCGTGCCGGTGATCGTCGGCAGCTTCGTGGCCTTCGGGGCGGGGGGCGCGACGATCTGGAATCTGCTGGCCCACGTCACCGAGCGGCCGAGTTCGTCGTGTGGGGTGAGCCGCACCGTCGCCGGCCCGGTCGCCACGCCGGTCAGGTCGGCGTACACCTGCACCATCGAGCCCCCGCCGGTCAGGTGGTGGACCTGCGCGGGTACCGGCTTGCCGTCGGAGGGGATGACCTCGATGAGGTCCTGCCTGTGCATGCCGTATCCGGTCAGCTCCAGCAGGTGCACCGCGCCGGTGGTCACCGAACCCGGTTCCACGTGGTCGATGCCGACCATGCGGCGTTTGAGCTGGAAGCGGTGTTCGGTGACGTCGGAGGTGGCGCCGGTGGCCGTCACACTCCAGAGGAGCACCTCGTGGGCGCCGTCCGTCGGCGGCGTCCAGGACACGGTCGCCGTTCCGTCCGGACCGGCGGGGACGGCGATCGACGGGGCGCCGTTGATCCGGTACCGGAACTCCGTCGTGCCGGGCATTCCGGCGGTGAAGGTGAAGGTGCCGGGCCATACCCGGCCGACGCCGTTCGAGGGGAAGTCGGTCGAGGTGACCACCGGACGGTTGGAGACCGACCAGAGGATGATGGCGCTGTTCGTCTGCACCCCGGCGGCGTCCCGGGCGAAGACGTTGATGTAGTGGGTGCCCCTGACGGTGGGCATGAGTTGGAAGGTGGCGCTGCTGTCGGCCGCCGGCGTCAGGATCTGCCGGCTGTTCTCGTCGGAGTTGACGGTGACCACGTACTCGACGGGGTTCGCCATCCGGGTACGGGCGATGAAGGTGGTCGGTGTCACCCAGCCCACGCCGGGGATGCGCGACACGGTAGGCGCGGCGCCGTCGACGGAATAGGAGACGTACCGGCTGGCGGAAATCGTGCCGTCGGCGCTGACACTGTGTACCAGGAGGTTGTCGATCTGGTGGTGGACGGCTGTCCAGGTGAGGTCCGCGGTCCCGTCCGGGCGCGCGTCCACCGTGCCGGTGCTGTACGTCGCGTGCACCCGGTTGCGCAGGCTGTAGGTGTAGGAGACGACATCCGGCCGTCCCGGCCGCAGGCGTACCGTCCGCGACTCGCCGACCACCACCTTCGCGCCGTCCTCGCCGCGATCAACCAGCCGTGGGCCGTCGTCGACCTTGAAGGTGTAGGCCGTCTCGCTCGGTTGCGGACCCTCGGGGATCACGTCCCGGACGTAGAGCGTCTGAAGGCCCGCCTGAGTCGGGGTGATCGACGCGTACCCCAGGCGATCGACGGCCGGGACGGTGCCGGAGGGGCCGTCGTCGCCGAGCCGCCAGGCGAAGGCCACCGTGTCGGTGCGATACGTCAGGAAGCGGAAGGTGCCCGCCACCCCGATGGTGTAGTCGAGTTTGGGCGGGTTGGGATACATCGGATACTCGTCCGACGTCACCGTCGGTGGGCGTACGGTCTGCTCGGATTGCAGGGTGGTCCCGGCTGCCGAGGCCGGGGTGACCACCGCTACGGCGCCGCCGGAGCCGCCGAGTGCCGTGACCGTCAGCAGTGCCACGATCCGTCGAGCTGAGCGCGAGCCGATGCGCATCCGTCCCCCAGGTACCGTCCGGGCGATGATCACCCGGGGCAGATGATATTGACAGACGCCAGCGGGTCCGGACAAGGCGGATCCCCCTTGTCGGCCCACTGTGGTCACTGGGCGACGGTGGGGAATGAGTCGGTGAGCGCTGCGATGGCGCGGTGGAGGCGGTCGGCGGCCGGCGGACCGGTGCCGTCGGTCAGCGCCAGGTGGTGCAGCACTGCGGTCACGACCAGGGCGAGTGCTTCCGGCTCGGCGCCAGCGGGCACCCGGCCCAATCGCTGTTCGGCGGCGAGGTATCCGGCGATGGCCCGTTCGACCGGTTGCAGACCGGCGCTGCCCGGGCCCAGCACCGCTTCGACCTCGGCGGTGATGCCGGGTCGGTACGCCAGCAGCCGGGCCATCGCCACCAGCGTGGTCGCCGGGAGGGCCTGGCCTACCTCGCTGAGGTTCTCGGTGACCGTCGCGGTCCCGGCGCGGGCCGGGAGCCCGGCCACCGCACCGGCTAGTTGGAAGCTGCGGTCGACCGCGTAGCCGACGAGGAAGTCGTCGAAGTTCGTGAAGTGGGTGAACAGCAGCCCGGTGGCGACCCCGGCCGCCCGGGTCACGGCCCGACTGGTGAGTCGGCTGGGTCCCTCCTCCACGATGACCCGCTCCACGGCGGCGAAGAGGTGCTGCCGAGGCTCGGGGGTGGCGACTCCGCGCGGCATACCTGCGATCTTAGGCCGCTCCGGGCACCCACGACGGCAGGAATGAGCGTACGCTCATTCCTGGGTCTCGGAAGGGGGACGGATGAGGCGAGCGGTGATCGTCGGGGCGGGCATCGCCGGTCTGGCCGCGGCAACACGGCTGGGCCGCGACGGCTGGCGGACGACCGTGGTGGAGCGGGCCCCGGGCCGGCGCAGCAGCGGCTACCTGGTGAACCTGCTCGGGTCGGGGTACGACGCCGCGCAGCGGCTCGACCTGCTTCCCGCACTCTCCGACCGCGCGCTGAGCTCCTTCTCCACCGTGCTGGTCCGCGCGGACGGTCGGCCGAAGTTCACCGTGCCGGCGGCCCTGGCCGAGGCCACCCTGGGCCCGCGCGCCATGACGGTGTTCCGGGGCGACCTGGAGGCCGCGCTGTACGACACGGCCCGCGAGCACACCGAGTTCCGCTTCGGCACCACCGCCACCGGGATCGACCAGGATGCCGACCAGGTACGGGTCGAGCTCAGCGACGGCAGCACCGAGGAGGTCGACCTGCTCGTCGGCGCCGACGGGGTGCACTCCGCCACCCGTGCGTCCGTGTTCGGCGCGCAGCACCGGGTAGACCTGCCGTACGTGGTGGCGGCGGTCCCGCTCGCCGAGCCGGTGGCGGAGGTGCCCGGGTCGTCCGCGACGACCTTCATCGGGCCCGGCCGGACGGCAGCGGTCATCAACCTGGGGCCCGGCCGATCCTCGGCGTTCTTCACCTACCGCTGCCAGGATCCGGGGCGGGAGGTGGCGCGGGGTGCCCTCGACGCCCTGGGGGCGGCCTTCGCCGACCTCAGCGGGGGCGTACCCGAGGCGCTCCGACAGGTGGCCGACGATCCCGCCAGCGCCTACTTCGACCAGGTCAGCCAGGTGGTCATGCCACGGTGGAGCGACGGCCGGGTGGTGTTGCTCGGAGATGCCGCCTGGTGCGTCACCCTTTTCGCCGGGCATGGCGCCGCCCTGGCCCTGGCCGGTGCGGACCGGCTCGGCGCCGCCCTGAGCCGGACCGGCCAGGACATTCCCGCCGCCCTCGCCGGATGGGAGGCGTCGCTACGACCGGAAGTCGTCAAGCGGCAGGCACTCGCCCGTCGCGGCATGCACCAGTACGCCCCACCGAGCCGCGCCCAGGTGTGGCTGAACGAGGTAGCGATGCGCGCGATCACCCTGCCCGGCGTACGTGGTGTGCTGCGGCGCGCGGTCGAACGGCAGAACCGCTGACCCGTCCGGTTGCCGACCGCAGGCAGGATGGCAGCGTGGGTTGGCGGGAGCGGCGGAAGCCGCGCAGGCTGCGCAGCCGATGGCTGCCCGGCTACTGGCTGCGCCACCCGCTGACCGGGATCGTGCTGCTGGTCGCGATGGTGGTGGTGATCGTGTCGCTTGAGGGGCGGTCGATCCACCGGACCCACCGGCTGGACACCCATGGTGTGCAGGCCGAGGCGACCGTACGCGAGGTGCATGCGCTGGGCAGGAACTCGTACGTGCTGGTCGCCTTCACCACCGCCGAGGGCCGCCAGGTCGTCGCGGAGGTCACCGACTACAGGTGGGTTCCGGGACCCAAGGTCGGTGACATCGCCACCGTGCGGTACGACCCCGCCGATCCACGACGCAACGTCCGCGACGTTCGGATCGATGACGGCTACCTGGAGCCCGTGGTCATCATCGCCGTGACGGTGATGTTCGGGGTCGTCGGCGGCGTGCTGCTCTGGTGGACCCGGTCGATGTGGCGGCAGAACGCCGAGGATTGGCGTTCCGGACGCCACTTCGCCTGACGAAGCCGGGTAGGGGTGGTCATCTTCGGCGGCTCTGGCCCCGGCCAGCTCCGGTAGGGGTGCCGTGTCGTTGATCCGGTTGTGCCCGTTGCCCGCCGGTGACCACGGTGGGAGCGTCGACCAACCGGGAGGTACGCCGTGACCAGCGAACGCGAGACCGTCGAGGTCGACCCCGAACTGTTCCAGGCCGTCTACGACTCACCCGCCTCGCTGCCGGGCCGACACCGCTGGACCACCCCGGAGACGGACGTACGGCGGATCGAGAAGCTGCTGAACATGCCGCCGCGCACCATCGGCGCTCCGCTGTGGGTCAGCGGCGACGAGCCGGACTGCCCTAAGTGCGCTCGCCGGATCAGCTGGTACGACATCGTCTCCTCGGCGCTCAAGGGCGTGCACGACCCGATGATGATCGCCACGGTGATCCTCGGCGAGCGCCGCTACGTCAACACCGGCCTCCCCGATGCCATCGCGGGCGTACGCTGCGCCGACTGCCGCACCCCGATCGAGGGCCTGCGCAGCTTCAAGTGCCACAACTGGGCGTACGCCTTCGAGGCGCTGACCGCCGTACGGGAGCGGATGGCGGGCGGCTCAGCCCTCGGCGAGTAGCGACAGCACGTGCCGCAGCCCGGGACGACCGTCGATCGACACCTCACCGGTCGGGGTGAACCCGGTACGCCGGAGCACCGCCAGCGAGGCGGAATTGTCCAGGGTGGTCACGGCGGTCAGCCGGCGCAGCCCGTACGCCTGACGGGCTAGAGCGGCCACCCGGCGTACGCCGTCGGTGGCCACCCCGCGCCCGGCGGCGCGCTGCGCCACCCGGTAGCCCAACTCGGCCTCGCCCGCGGCCACGTCGACCAGGTTGAACCGGCCCAGCACCTCCCCCTGGTCGACCAGTACGTGGAAGTGGCAGCGCCCGGTGGCCTGCTCGGCCAGCAGGGCGGCGTGCCGGTCGGCGAACGTGGCGAAGTAGTCGTCGCCCCGGTCCGGCACCGAGGCGGCGAACCACGCGCGGTTGTCGCGTTCGAAGGCCAGCAGCGGTTCTGCGTGCTCGGCGCTGAGCCGTTCCAGTTCGGGCATCCGCGCACCTTACGCGGCCCGCCGCCCGCAAGCCGAGTTGTTAACAGGGGGCCCTTGCTCTACCGGAGGCGTTAATAAGGTGCCCTTCCTTACCGCCCCTTGGGGCGGCGGCCGTCCGGGGAATGCGGTTCGGGCCCGAAGTCGGGCACCGACGGCATCGGCCGCGTCGCCGGTTCTCCGGCGCTGACCCGTAGCCGCTCGCCGTGGTGCCACAGCTCGACGGTGGTTCCGGTGGGAGCGTCGGGCAGTTCGTAGCGGGCCTCATCGGCGGTGAGGGTGACCAGTAGCCGATGCCCGTGCCAGCACAGGCTGAACGCCAGCCGCTCGATCCGGTCCGGCAGCCGGGGGTCGAAGGAGAGCAGTTCCCGGTCGTCGCGCATCCCGCCGAAGCCCTGCACCAGGGCCAGCCAGGCGCCGCCCAGGGAGGCCAGGTGCAGGCCGTCGCCGGTCTTGTCGCCGAGATCCTCCAGGTCCTGCAACACCGACTCGGTGAACAGGTCGTACGCCAGGTCGAGGTGACCCAGCTCGGCGGCGAGGACCCCCTGTGGGCTGGCCGACAGGGAGGAGTCCCGGACCGTCCGGGGCTGGTAGTAGGCGAAGTTGGCGGCCTTCTCCTCGGCGCTGAACTCGCCCGGGCAGCGTTGCATCGCCAACACCAGGTCGGCCTGCTTGACCACCTGGTGCCGGTACAGCTCCAGGTAGGGGAAGTGCAGCAGCAGGGGGTAGTCCTCCTCGCTGGTGCCGGCGAAGTCCCACTCGGGCTGCTCGGTGAAGCCGGCGGACTGCTGATGCACCCCCCGTTTGGCGTCGTACGGCAGGGTCATGGCCTCGGCCGCGGCCTGCCAGGCGGTCACCTCCGCCGGGTCGACCCCCAACCGACCCGCCGCCTCGGGGTGGCGTCGCACCGCCTCGGCGGCGCCGCGCAGGTTCCGCCGGGCCATCAGGTTGGTGAACAGGTTGTCGTCGACCAGGGCCGAGTACTCGTCCGGGCCGGTGACCCCGGTGATGTGGAAGCGGCCGTCGTCGGTGTAGTGCCCGTATCCGGCCCACAGCCGGGCGGTGGCCACCAGCAGGTCCAGTCCGGGCCCGGCCAGGAACTCCTCGTCCCCGGTGGCGGTGACGTAACGCAGCACCGCGTCCGCGATGTCGGCGTTGACATGCAGCCCGGCCGTGCCGGCGGGCCAGTACCCGGAGCACTCCTGTCCCCCGATGGTGCGCCAGGGGAAGGTGGCCCCGGTCAGCCGCAGCTCCGCCGCCCGCTCCACCGCCTGGGGCAGGTGGGCGTGTCGCCAGCGCAGGGCGGCCCGGGCCACCTCGGGCGCCACATAGGTGAGCACCGGCAGGACGTAGCCTTCGGTGTCCCAGAGCACATGGCCGTCGTACCCGTTGCCGGTCAGTCCCTTGGCGGGGATGGTCCGGTCCCCGTCGGGGCGACCCGCCTGGATCAGGTGGAACATCGCGAACCGGATCGCCTGTTGCAGCTTGTCGTCACCGTCGAGCAGCACATCGGCGGTACGCCAGGCGGCCTCCAGGGCGGCCCGTTGTTCCTCGCGCAGGGCGGCGAAGCCGTCCGCCCGGGCGGCCAGCGCCTCGGTCATCACCTGGTCGGCCAGGTCGCCGGGCGAGGTGCCGTCGACCGGCTCCCACTCGTACGCCGCGAAGGTGGTCAGGGTGACCCGCTCACCGGGGGACAGGGTCCCGGTGAGGCTCAGCCGGATCCGGTCCTCGGTGGCGTCCAGGCTGTCCGAGAAGTGATCGGGTGTCGTCGGCTGGTGTGCCACCGCGACGGCCACCCGCTGGCCGCTGTGCTCGGTGCGGTGCACCAGCACCCCGGCGGTGCCGTCGACCTGGTGCAGCTCACCGGCCAGCGGATCGTCGATGACGGCGGCGGCGCGCGGGTCGTCGGCGCGGTCCGGGATGGGCTCGTTGGCCACCAGGTCGGCGCAGATCCTCAGCTCGACCGGCTCGTCCAGGGCTTCCACCGTCCACTCGACCGCCCCCACCCGGCGACGTCGCAGGGACACCAGTCGGGTGCTGCGTATCCGGACCGGATGCCCGCCGGGGGAGGTCCATTCGGTACGGCGGTGCAGCACCCCGGCGCGCAGGTCGAGCACCTGCTCGTGGTCGTGCAGGGTCCCGGTCCGGACGTCCAGGGGGTCGCCGTCGACCCAGAGCCGGATGAGGCTGGCGTTCGGTGCGCTGATCACCGTGTCGGACAGTTGCGGGAAGGCGTAGCCGTCCTCGGGGTAGTTCAGCTTGCGTCGCTCGTGGAAGCCGTTGAGGTAGCTGCCGGGCATGTCGCAGGGTCGGCCCTCGTCGAGGGTGCCGCGCCAGCCCAGCCAGCCGTTGCTCAACGCGAACACCGACTCGGTCTCACCGAGCCGATCCAGGTCCTCGTGGGTACGCCGGATCCGCCAGCACTCGTCCGGCTCCGACGAGCGATCGGGGGTGCGCTGCACTACGCCTCCTGACGGGGGTTCGAAACGGTGGCAGACCCAATTCCCCGTCGCCCCGCTCACCACACCAGCAGCAGCGCCCCCAGGGTGCCGAGCACCAGGTACGGCCCGAAGGGCAGGTGCGAGGACCAGCGGGCCCGACCGGTGACCAGCAGCCCGAGGGCCACCAGGCCGGACATGGTCACCGCTAGCAGCAACCCCAGCACCGGCATCGCCCAGCCGTACCAGCCGAGCAGGGCACCCGCACCCAGGGCCAGTTTGGCGTCCCCGATACCGAAGCCCCGGGCCCCGAACAGCAGGGTGGTCAGGGCGAAGAAGCCGGCCAGGCCGAGGGCCGAGGCGGTGGCCCACAGCCATGGGGTCGGCCCGGTGTCGACAAGCGCGGTGAGGCCTAGCAGCAGCCAGGTGCCGGCGGCTGCCGGCAGGGTCAGCCGGTCGGGCAGCCGGTGGACCGCCAGGTCGATGAAGATCAGCGGCACCGCGAAGACCAGCCACCAGGCCGCGGCGATCAGTTCCCCTGCGGGCGGACCGGCCAGCAGGAGCAGGGCGACGGCGACCAGGGTGGCCAGTTCCACCGTGCCCGGTGGGGCCCCGATGCGGGCGCGGCAGGTGCCGCAGCGGGCGGTCGGGCCCAGTGCCGGCCAGGGCCGGTCCAGGCGGATCGGGGTGCCGCATGCCGCGCAGCCGCTGCGCCGCTCGGTTCCCGGGGGTACGGCGTGCCGGGCGACGGCGTACCGCAGCAGAGGGGTGAGGGTCAGCCCGGCCGCCATCCGGGACCACCGGCCAGCGGAGGTGGCCGGTGGGCGGGCCGGGCTGTCGGAGCGCGCCGGCTCGGTGGCGGAGGGCCGGGTCACGCCGACCACCCCACCGAAGTGAACACGGTACGTAGTCTGGCCGCTCGGATGCCGTGGTCAACCGGAGGTTGCGAAACGGAACCCTCAAGGTCGACCGCGACTGGGCCGACCGACCCCTCCCGCGTTGATGGGACTCCCATGGCGCGCAATTGACGGTCGATTATGCGCGCCTGATCGGGGGACGGATCGGTCCACAAGCCACTTCCCACCCCACCCCGGCGGGCCTCGGCCTCCTGTCCACGGGACTGGATTCCCGCCGGGCGCCGCCCGGGCCCCAGCCCCGTCAACACCTCCCCGACCGGCCTCGGCAACCCTGCGGTAACCATCGAGCACCACCACCGTCCATGACCCAGAGTAGTCACATGAATTGCCTCTGTTGCATCGGCCGGCGTCAGCTTATGCTCGCCCCTTGGATGTGACGCAACCCACGTCCGGTGGCCATAACCACCCAGGACAGTGCATTTGCGGAAGATCCACAAGGGCAAATGCGACTGCGTATCGGACCGGCCCGGAGAGGAACATCCGGTCGCGCCGCCGCACGCCCAAAGAGTCGGCGACGGCGGTCGCCGGGTCGGTACCGAGGAGGCACGGTGCGAGCACGGCAGTTGAGTCGCTGGACGGCCGGCCTGGTCGCGGTGGCCACGGTCGGCGCGACCACCGCCTGCGCCAGCCCACCGGAGGCCACCGGCGGACCCTTACCGGACCGCAGCCGGACCACCGGCGACGAACGGGCCGCCGAGGAGAAGGCCGCCGAGAAGGCGGCCCTGAAGGCGTACGCCGGTTATCTGACCGCCTCCCGCGCGGCCAGCCGCAACAGTGACCCGCAACATCCGGAACTCACCCGGTTCCTGGCCGACCCCCTGCTGACCCGGGTCCGGCTGAGCCTCGTGCAGGCTCGCGCCAACGGTGCGGTCAGCGCGGGAACCCTGCGCTCCGATCCCGAGGTCATCTCGATCGACCTGGACGGCAAACCACCGGCCGTGGAGATACAGGACTGTGTCGACGCCACCGGCTACCGGCTGGTCTACGTCGCCGACAAGAAGAAGGTCGTGCCGGGCACCCGGGGCACCCGTCACCTGGCCACCGCCACGGCCACCCGCTATCCGGACGGTCGCTGGCTGATCAGCAGCGGCTCCGCCCACCCGGACCAGCCGTGCTGACCCGGGCGGCACACCACCGGGCGCCCCGCCGGGCGCTGCGCCGGGTGCTGCTCGGCGCCACTCTGACCCTGTTGCTGGTCACCGGCCCGCAGGTGCCGGCCGGTGCGGCCGACCCGGGCGCCGAATGCCCACCGGCCCAACCCAACTGCAACGTCTGGGACGACGACCCGGGCACCCCCGGTGGCGGGGGCAACGGTGGCGACGACGGCGGGAACAACGGTGGTGGAAGTGGCGGCGGCGGAGTCTGCCAGTGGCGGGGGCAGACCGTCCCCTGCTACCACGAGGACGCGGGCTGGTTCAACAGCTCAGACGGCTGCTACTACCAGCTCTCCGAGCCTCAGCAGGAGGCACCCGAGGGGTGGCAGTGGTACACGGTCACCTGCGACGCCATCTCGCTGGGCAGCGTACGCACCGAGCTGAGGGAGGAGCCGCCGCCGGGCTTCGGTGCTCCGCCGGACCCGGAGGAGCTGGCCCGCCGGGCCTTCGCCTCGATCACCCTGCTGGCCCCCCGAGCGGCCGTCGCCCCCCGCAAGGACATCGGCCCCGGGCTGGTCGGGCTGCCGGTCTGGATGTGGGCCAGCCGAGGTCCCACCTACTTCGGCCCGCAAGGCGCCTCCGCCTCCGATCGAGGTCTGACGGTCACCATCGAGGCCGAGGTCGACCGGATCGTCTGGGACATGGGCAACGGCGACAAGGTGACCTGCGACGGCCCCGGCACCGCGTACGACCGGCGGGGTCGACACGCCGGGCAGCGCTCCCCCGACTGCGGCTACCACAACGGCTACACCAAGGCCGGCACCTACCGGGTTCAGGCCACGACGCACTGGAGCGTCACCTGGCGCAGCAGCAGCGGCACGACCGGGAGCATCGGTGGGGTCACGCGCACCACCGGCCCGGTGGAAATCCAGATCAACGAGCTTCAGGTGGTGACCCGATGAGCGTGGCGACCCGCAACGGACCCTCTCCAGTGGACGCACCGGTCGCCCCACCCAAGGTGGTCCGGCAACGCCGGGTCCGCCCCGGGCTGCTCGGGCTGGCCGTACTGCTGATCGCCCTGGGTGGGCTGGGTTCGGCCTTCGCGGTCACCTCGGTCCGGGCGACCGGCAGCTACCTGGCGATCGCCCGGTCGGTGGAGGTCGGCAGCGTGCTCAGCGCCAGTGACCTGGTCTCCGTGCAGGTGGCCGGTGGGCAGGGGCTCGACCCGGTGCCGGCCGGTCGACTGGCCGAGGTGGTAGGCATGCGGGCCGCCGTCTCGCTGGCCCCCGGCACCTTGCTGACCATGGCGCAGCTCACCGACAAGCCCCTGCTAGGCCCGGGTCAGCAGCAGATCGCCCTGGGGTTGCGTACCGCCCAGGTGCCGGCCCCCAAGCTTCGCCCCGGCGACCAGATTCTGCTGGTCAGCACCCCCCGCGACGACAACAGCAGCAACTCGTCCTCCGGCACCACCCGGTTCACCGCCACCGTCACCGACGCGGTCAGCACGGACGGCCGCGACGAGGTGGTGGTCTACCTGGCCCTGGCCGTCCGGGACGTACCGGCGGTGGTGGCGTTGGCCGCGCAGGACCGTCTCGCGGTCGTACTCACCAAGGCGGCCTGATGGCACTCATCGCGCTGGTATCGGCCAAGGGTTCGCCCGGGGTGACCACCACGGCGCTTGCCTGCGCGCTGAGCTGGCATCGCCGGGTGGTCCTGGCCGAGTGCGACCCGGCCGGCGGCTCGATCCTCGCCGGCTACCTGGGCGGCGCCCTGGAGGGGCCACGCGGCCTGGGTGAACTGGCCGTCGGGGAACTGCGCGACGGCAACCTGGACACGGCCTTCTGGTCGCAGCTTGTCGATCTGGACGCGCCGCGTCGGGAACGTCTGCTGTTGCCCGGCGTGGTGGACCCGGCCCAGGCCGGCAGTGTCATCCCGCTGTGGCAGCGGTTCGCGGACTTCTTCACCGGGCTGGAACACGGCGACCCCCCGTACGACGTGATCGTCGACTGTGGTCGGCTGCAGGTGGTCGGCCCGCCCTGGCCCCTGCTGCGGGCCGCCTCGGTGGTGCTGGTGGTCACCCGGGCGCAGCTACCCGACCTGTCCGGCACCCGGGCCATGCTCAAGACCCTGGAACGGGACTTCGCCGAGCATCGGGTGGAGCCCGGCACCCTGCGGCTGCTGCTGATCGGCGACGGCCACGGCAAGGGCGAGATCAGCAAGGCCCTCCAGCTACCGGTGATCGCCCGGCTGCCGCACGATCCGCGTACCGCCGGGGTGTTGAGCCTGGGCGGCACGGTGCGCGCCGGGCGGCCGTTGCTGCGGGCCGCCCGCGAGCTGGAGGTGCCGGTCGGGGCCCTGCTGGAACGGCGCCGAGCCCGCCTGGCCTGGCCGGTCTCGCAGGGGGTGCCGGATGCGCTTTGAGCCGGTCTCCTCGGATCCTCGTCGGCAGCCACCCGGAGCCACCTCGATCGCCCCGCCGTTGCCCCCGGCCAACGGTAGACACCACACCGCCCCGCCGGTGCCGGTGTCGGCGGTGCCGGCGACGGCCGAACCCGCACCCCGGGCCCGGGTGGACTTCCAGGTGGTCCGGGAGCTGCGCCGTCAGCTCAGCGAGGAGCTGACCCGGTGGCAGCGGGGCCGGGAGTTCAGTGTCGACGAGGAGGACACCGAGCGGGCCCGGCTGGCGGTGCTGCTGGTGGCCGAGTACGCCGACTCGGTGCGCCGGGCCGGCACCCCGATGGCCGCCGGGGAGGAACGGCTGCTGCTCGACCAGGTCACCGCCGAACTGGCCGGTCTCGGTCGACTTCAGACCCTGCTGGTCGACGACACCATCGAGGAGGTGCACATCCTCGGCTGCGACCAGGTGCGGATCACCCGGCACGGGGGTGGGGTGGACTGGGTCGAGCCGATCGCGGACAGCGACGACGAGTTGGTGGAGATCCTCCAGGCGGCGGCCCGCCGGGCCGGGGCCACCGAACGGTCCCTGTCCACCTCGAAGCCGACCCTGGACCTGCAACTGCCCGACGGCAGCCGACTGGCGGCGGTGTTCCTGGTCAGCCACCGCCCGTACGCGGTGATCCGCAAGCACAACACCCTCGAGGTGACCCTGGACGACCTGGCCGGCAGCCGAGCCGACCTGGACGAGATGATCGACCCCCTGGTGCGGGACTTCCTCCGCGCCTCGATGCGGGCCGGACTGAACATCATGGTCGCCGGGCTGGCCGGGGCCGGTAAGACCACGGTCATCCGGGCCCTGATGAGCGAGATCCCACCCGACGAGCCGTACGTGCTGCTGGAGGAGAGCCGGGAGTTGCTGCCGGCCCGCCGGACCGGACGGCACCGGGCGGTGATGAGCTTCGAGGCCCGCGAGGGGCACGGTGAACGCGGGCCGGACGGTCGACCGGCCGGTGAGATCAGCATCGCCGACCTGATCCCGGTGTCACTGCGGATGGGGGTACTGCGGATCATCGTCGGTGAGGTGCGGTCCCGGGAGATCGTGCCGATGCTCCAGGCGATGACCACCAGCCGGGGGTCGATGTGCACGATCCACGCCCGTACCCCGGGTGGGGTCAGCGAACGGATCATCGAGTTGGCCCTGGCCCACGGCCGGGAGATGACGGTCGACCAGGCCCGCCGGATGGCCGGCAACGCGCTCGACCTGATCGTCTACGTCACCGTAGAGGACGAGACCGGCATCGGCGGGCGCAAGCACCGGTTCGTCTCCCACATCGAGGAGGTGATCGGGGTCGGTGACGGCAACCGGATCACCACCACGAAGGTGTTCGCGCCCGGCCCGGACGGTCGGGCGGTGCCCCGACACCTGCCCGAACGGGTCCGGGACCAGTTGCTGCGGGTGGGCTACGACGCCCGGCTGTTGAGCCGCTGGATCGAGGCCGGGCAGGGTGCCTGGCGCCGCCCCAAGCAGACCCGACTAGGTCGGCGGTGAGCGGTGCTCGACAACATCGAACTCCTCGCCGTGGTCTCCGGGGCGGCCTGCGTGGCCGGGCTGGTGTTGACCGTCGTGGCCCTGGTCGGCACCCGCCGCCCGCCCGGCCCCGCACCGGGCGCGGGCCCGGGGATCAGCCGGTTGTGGCGCGGCTCCGGCACCACCCTCCGCGAGCAGCAGGCCCATCAGGCCCTGCTGCTCGGCGCGGTGGTCGCGGGCGCCCTGGCCTTCCTGTTGACCGGGCTGCCGGTGGTCGGTCTGCTGGTAGCGGTCGCGGTGCCGGGCACCCCCTGGCTGTTCTCGGTCGGCCGGGCCGAACAGCGGGCCATCGCCCGGATCGAGGCGGTCGGTGAGTGGACCCGCCGACTCAAGGACGTCTCCGCCACCGGGCAGGGACTCCAGCAGGCGATCATCGGCACGGTCGGCACCGCGCCGGAGGAGATCCAGGAGGAGGTACGGCTGCTCGCCGCCCGGCTCCAGGCCGGTTGGCTGGCCCGCTCCGCCCTGCTGGCCTTCGCCGACGAGATCGGCGACCCGGTCTGCGACCAGGTGGTGGCGGCCCTGATCCTGCACCTGACCGACCGGGGGGAACGGCTCGGCGACGTGCTCGGTTCCATTGCCTCGGCGGCGGCGGCCGAGGTGACCACCCGCCGGGAGATCGAGGCCAAGCGCACCCAGCCCCGGTTCGCGGTCCGGTTCCTCACCGGGATGACCCTGGCCACCATCGCGTACGGGCTGTTCAACGCCGAGTACGTGCAGCCGTACGGCACCTTCTTCGGGCAGTTGGTGATGGCGGTGCTGGGTGCCGCCTTCGTCGGCCTGCTGGCCTGGGTGCGCTCGATGAGCCAGCCGCCCCGACCGGCCCGCTTCCTGCCCACCCCCGATCCCCACGAGGTGGTGGCGTGAACCTGCATCTCACCATCGCCGTGGTCGCCGGAGCGGCGGTCGGGCTGGGGGTCTTCCTGGTGGTACGCGAACTGGTGCCGGCCACCCCCGCACTGGGCCCGGCGTTGCGCCGGCTGCACCCGCCGCCCGGAGCCGCCCGACCCACCCCGGTCGACCGTCGACTGGACTGGCTAACCGGCCTGGCCCGCTGGCTGCGCCCCCCACACCGACAGCTGGCCCTGCTGGACCGCACCCCGGAGCAGTACGCCCTCTCCATGGTGTTGTCGGCCCTGATCGGGCTCGCCGCACCGGCCCTGCTCAGCTTCACCCTGTTCGCCGTCGGCATCTCGCTGCCGGTGGCCGTACCGGTGCTGGGCAGCCTGGGCCTGGCGGCCCTCTGTGCCCTGGTGGCGCATCGGGCGGTGCTGACCCGGGCCGAGGCCGCCCGGGAGGAGTTCCGCCAGGCAGTCTGCACCTACCTGGACCTGGTGGCGTTGCAGTTGGCTGCCGCGCACGGCCCGGTGCAGTCGCTGGAACGGGCCGCGGCGATCTGCGAGGGCTGGGTCTTCGACCGGATCTCCGAGGCGCTGCGGATCGCCCAGATGCAGATGCACTCCCCCTGGGACGAGCTGCGTGACCTCGCCGACCGGATCGGCATCCCGGAGTTGGGCGACGTCGGGGCGATCATGCGCTCCTCCGGCAGCGAGGGTGCCCAGGTGCACGAGACCCTGCGCAGCCGCGCCGACTCACTGCGCGACCAGATCCGCACCGACAACCTGGCTCGGGCCGAGGGGGTGACCAGTCGGCTCGACATCCCCGGGGCCCTGCTGGTCTTCGTCCTGCTCGGCTTCGCCATCTATCCGTTCCTTGCCCGCCTCTGAATCCGACCCCCAAGCGAAGGAGCAGCCCATGTCCGCCCTCACCACACTGCCGGGCGCGCTGAACGCGCGACTGACCCAGCTGCACGTGGCGCTTCAGACCCGCCTGACGGAAATGCGCGGGGACCGTGGCGACAGCCCGGTGCCCACCGCCGTGATCATCTTCGGCCTGGTGGCCGTGGCGATGGCGGTGACCGCCGCCGCCCTCGGCGCGGCGAACGACTGGATGGACAACATCCCCACCCACCAGAACCCGACGACGCGCTGACCGATGCGCCGCGCTCTCTCCGCCGTAGGGTGCCGGATGGTCACGGCCATCCGGCACCACCGGCGCTCGGGCGACGGCGAACGGGGTGGCAACCCGGTCGAGTTGGCCGTGACCCTGCCGGCGATCCTGCTGATGCTGTTCGCCGCGATCCAGGTCGCCGCGGTCTTCGTGGCCCGCTCGACCGCGCTCAACGCCGCGCAGAGCGGTGTCAACGCCCAACGGCTGCACGAGGCCGCCCCGGACGCCGGTGCCCAGCGGGCGACGACCTTCCTCAACCAGGCGGGCGACTGGCTGGTCGGGTGGAAGGAGCCGGGGCCCAGTTGTGTCACCACGGCCACCGAGGTGACCTGCACGGTGACCGGTCGAGCCCTGTCGGTCGTACCGGGTGTCACCTTCTCCGTTCAACAGAGCGCACACGGGACGGTGGAACGATGGACCGATCCATGAGCCGGGGCTCGGTCTCGATCGAGGTGGCCGTGCTGGCACCGGCCTTCGTGGCGCTGATGGTGCTGGCCGGGGTCGCCGGTCGTACCGCCGTGGCCAGTGAGGCCCTGGAGGCCGCCGCCCATGACGCCGCCCGCGCGGCCTCGATCTCCCGGGACGCCCCCACCGCCCGCCGGGAGGCCCGGGAGGCGGCCCGGCAGCAACTCGACTGGCGGGGGGTGTCCTGCACCGGTGCCCCACAGCTCACCTTCCGGGGTACGGTCGACGGCCGGTCCACCACCTTCAACGCGGCCTTCCGCAGCCGGGTCGGGCAGGAGGCTTCCGTCACGGTGGAACTCGCCTGCACGGTGTCCTACCAGGACATCAAGCTCCCGATGCTGAACAAGATGCCCGCGGGCAACCGGATCACCGTCTCGTTCACCTCCCCCCTGGACCGCTACCGGAGCCGGGGATGACCGCCGGCCGGGGCGACGCCGGGCGGGTGAGCATCTTCCTCGCCGTAGCCCTCGTCGGGGTGCTGGCCATCATCGGCATGGCCTTCGACGGCGCAGGGCAACTGCGTACCCTCCAGCGGGCCGAGAACCTGGCCGCCGAGGCGGCGCGGGCCGGCGGGCAGGCCATCGACCGGGCCGCCGCCATCGAAGGTGGCCCCAAGCAGATCAACCAGCGGCAGGCCCGTCGGGCGGTGGCGGACTACCTGGCCGCCGCCGGGGCCAGTGGCCACACCGTCAGCTTCCCGGTGGTCGACGGCGAAACCCAGATCCGGGTACGCGTCACGGTCACCTACCGCCGGGCCATGCTCGGTCTCTTCGGCTTCTCCAACACCGTCACCGTCTCCGGTGAGGCGACCGCGCGGCCGCTGACCGGGCTCCCCTGAGAGAAGGAGGTCGTCATGGCCGCATCGGGTGGTACCGCCGTACGGCGCCTCGGTCGCATCCTGACCGGCTTCGGTGCCCTGGTCGTGCTGGTCGGCCTGCTGGTCGGCGGGCCGATCGCGTTGCTGGCCTTCGCCGGCAACCCGTTGCCGGACCACGTACCGACCCTGGCGGAGATCGGCACCACCCTGACCAGCCGGGACGACGGTCAACTGTTCCTGCGGGCGTTGGCCCTGGTCGGCTGGTTCGGTTGGGCCACCTTCGCCCTCTCGGTGCTGGTGGAACTGGGTGCCCAGACCCTGCGCCGACCCGCCCCCCGGCTGCCCGGGATGGGCCGACAGCAGCGGGCCGCCGCCGCCCTGGTCGGCTCGGTCGCGCTGATCCTCGTCGCCAGTCCGGCCGCCGCCGCCACCGCCGCGTACACCACCGGGCCGTACCAGGCCGCCCCCACCGCGACGGTCGCCTACGCCTCCTCCGCGACCGGCCTGACGGCGACGGGATCGGATATCCAGGCGACCGTACGGGCGGACCACGCCCCGGTCTATCAGGTGGCCAAGGGCGACTACCTGGGTAAGGTCGCCGACCGGTACCTGGACGACTTCGAGGACTACCGCGAACTGGCCACCCTCAACGGGCTGCGCAACCCGGACCAGATCCGCCCCGGCCAACTGATCAAGCTTCCGGCTCAGGCCCAGGACCAGGGGGTACGGCCGCACGCCACCGGTCGGCTGGTCACCCCGAAGGCGACCCCGGCCCGACCCTCGCCACAGCCGGGGTCGGCGACGCCACAGCCGAGCCAGACCACGCCGCAGCCGGGGTCGGCCACGACCGTGCCCGTCTCGCCGGAGGATCGGCAGCCGACCGCGCCCCGTGACGAGGCCGCCGAGGATCAGCCTCCGGTGGTGACGGTGGGCGCGGCCCGGGCCGGCGATCCCGACCGGGTGAACCGTCCGTTGGCCATCTCCGCCGTACTGGCCGTGGCCAGCATCGTCGGCGCGCAGATCGGCGCCGTGCTGGGCCTGCGCCGACGGCCCGTCACCACCACGGCCAGCAGCACCTGGCAGCACCGGCGCAGCAGCGCGCCCCGCGAACTTCCCACTGGCCGGCACCGCAAGGACTGAGGAACTGCCGATCCGGCGCCAGCGGCTCGCAAGTCAGGGCAGGCGTGCCTCGAGCTTGCCGTTGACCACGCGGGTGGGCAGGATCTGCTGGTCGTTCGAGGAGGGGCCGTGCACCACCTCGCCGCCGTTGAGGCGGAAGGTGCTGCCGTGCCAGGGGCAGACCACGCAGGCGTGTCCGTCGATCTCGCGTACCTCACCCTCGCCGAGCGGCCCGCTCTGGTGGGGGCAGCGCTCCAGCATCACGGTCACATCGTCCCCGTGCCGGTAGAGGATCACCGACACCTCGTCGACCTTGCGGGTGACCAGTTCCCGTTGGGGCAGGCTGGCCATCTCCCCGATGGTGTGCCACCCATCGCCGATCAGGTGCAGGTCGGAGACGGCGACATTCACCTGGGCACCCTGCTTGTACGCCAGGTGTCCACCGATGTACGCCCCGGCACTAGCGGCACTGAGTCCGAGGAAGCCCAGGGCGCGGCCGAGGCCGTGGCGGCCGGACAGCCGGGCGGCCAGCGAGCCCCCGTACAACACCAGGGCCACGCTGTTCGAGGCGGCGTGCACCAGGCCGACCCGGCGCTGGTCACGGGCCAGGGCCGCCCAGTCGTTGAGCCCCGCCACCGCGGAGGGCACGGCGCTGGCGGTGCCGACCGCGATGAGGGCGGTGGCCGCCCGCCGCTGACCCGGCAGCAGATCCAGTACGGCCGCACTCATCCAGGAACCGACCGTGACCTGCACCATCGCGGGGTGCAGCGGATGCCCCAGCCAGACCCCGTGCAGCAGATCCCGGACCCGCTGCCCCCGCAGGGTGCCCTGTACCGCGCGCTGCAACCGGTCGCCGAACCGGTCAAGGCGGGAGTTCTGCTCAATCTTCGTCAATAGCTCTCGCACGACTACCGACTTCCCACCCCAGGCCCCCCCAAACCGCCCCCCACCCCTCAATCTCCCCCACGCCCCACCCCCTCTCCCCGCCGATCTTGCACTTTTGGTCGCCGATATACCCCTTCCAGGCGGATTTGTCGAGGCAAAAAGTGCAAGATCGGCGGGGAGGGGCGGGGTGGGGGTGGGTGGGTTAGCCTGCTTCGGGTGGGGGAACAGGCGGGGGGCGTGGGGGCTAGGCGACGGACGGTGTTGGCTGCGGCCACGGCGGTCGGGCTGCTCGGCGGGGGGTGTGGTCCGGGCCCTTCATCAGCTGCCACCGAGTTGGATCTGGCGGGGCTTGTTGACGAGTTGACCGGGTCGTTGTCGGCGAACGAGCCGTACCGTGATCCGGATTCGGCGGAACGGCGTACGGCTGCGCGGGCGGCTCGGGCGCTGGTGGCCGGGGGCGACAAGACGGCAGGGGGCGACAAGACGGCGGAGGCCGACCGGCTCTTCGCCGACCTGGGGTTCCAGGCTCGGCACGGGGTCGATTCGGCTACCGGTCGGGAGTGCAGCAGCTACCTTGCCGGGGGTTCCGACAGCCGGACCTGGGGGGCGGTACTTGTCGACCGGTCCGCCACCCCCCGCACGGTGATCGAGGTGCCGCACCCCGGGTTCGACATCAACACCGAGAAGATCGGGCTGGCGTTGCACCGCCGGGTCCCCGGCAGTGTGCTCCTCGTCGCCGGCGCTCACCGGCAGGCCGCTGACGGTGCCGCCGACGTGGCCCACAACAACCGGTCCCTGTTCCACAGTCTGGCCGTGACCTTCGCCGAGGCCGGCCTGGACGAGATCCAGCTGCACGGCTTCGCCGACCGCAACCTGCCCTCCTCGGACGTCGTCGTGTCGACCGGTTCGGCACCGACGAACCGGCTGGCCCGCCGGATCGCCGACAGCCTCTCCGAGCTTGGTCTGCGCACCTGCCGGACCTGGGTACGCCGCTGCGGTCAACTGGAGGGACGCACCAACGAGCAGGGGCGCGCCGCCGCCGAGGCCGGGAGGGGCTTCGTCCACCTGGAGTTGAACTGGTCGATCCGCAGCGACTCGGCCACCGGCGACCGGGTGGTGGCGGCGCTGGCGGAGCGGCTCGCCGAGGACTGACCCCGACGAGCCGCCGCGAGGCTCACACTCGGCGGGCGGTCCGGAACCGCAGCGCCCAGTAGCCGGTGCCGTCGAGGATGGACTCGCCGCCCAGGTCACCCATGGTGGGCCCGTTGGCGGTGGTACGGCTGGAGATGAAGCGGTGGTGACCACGGTCGTCGACACCGAGGTAGATGCCCATGTGCTCGATGTTCGCGCCCTGGATCGGGCCGGCGTTGAAGAAGAGCATGTCGCCCGGGAGCAGACGGTCCAGCTCGCGGGCCCGCTTGCCGGTGTTCGGCATCAGCTGGGTGCCCGGTCCGACCGAGGCCATCGCGGTGGCCCGGCGGGGCAGGCCGGGACCGGCGTTGTTGGTGCCGAGCAGGGGGTAGCCGGCCCGGTAGCCGTACACCATCCGGACGAAGCCCGAGCAGTCCAGGCTGAGGAAGTGCGACGGGCTGGGCTTCTCCTCCTTGTCCGGGAAGCTCCACGAGATCCCCAGGTAGTCGTAGAAGTCGGAGTTCTCCGCCCGGCCGTCCGGGTCGATGTTCGACAGGGGGCCGAAGGCGGCGTCCCCGGAGTACTGCCGACCCTCCCGGTCCCGCTTGGGCTGACCCAGGTAGGTGTACTCCATCGCCAGGGCGAGGATGTCCGCCGACCGGTCCTTACGCGCCTTGGCGAACCAGTCGATGAACCACTTCTCCTCCTCCGCCCCGGCCCGCCACTGGCGGGGGGCCAGCCGTACCCAGAACTCGGTGTGCAGCTTGGCCTTGGTGAACCGAGGCTCGGCGAAGGTCCGCTTCTTGCCGATCAGATGGACCGTACGGGAACCGTCGGTCATGATCGCGATGGTCTTGCCTTTGTCGTCGAGCACCTGGGTCCGGTCCGGGGCGGTCATCCGGATGTAGCGCAGCCCGCTGGTAGCCGCCGGGGTGGCGGCCTGTGCGGCCTGCGGACCCAGGCTCAGTTCGAGCGGAGCCGGGATGGAGTGCCGGACGGCCACATAGGTGAAGGTGCCGCCGCCGGCCAGCAGGGTGAAGGCGGCGATCACCATCAGCGCCGCCTGGCTGCGCGAGTAGGTCCGGTAGTTCATTCCCCGTTACCTCTTCGATCGGTGCTCAGGTGACCGGCACGAAGCCGGCCACGACGCCGCTCACCGCGACCCCGTAGGTGATGGCGGTGACCATGATGGTGGCCAGCACGGTGGCCTTCGGCGGCTGCCGGACGAGCTGGTAGGCGATCAGTCCCGGCGCGACGAAGCCCAGGGTCTGGTGGGCGAAGAGCAACGGTAGATCGCGTTGGACGATGATGAACAGCGTCATCTGCAGGAAAACGCTGAGCAGCACGATCGCGGCGAACAGTCGCTTGCCGTAGAGGATCACCATGCGCTGCATCAGCCGGGTCAGGCCGTAGGTGACCACGGTCATCACCACGATCACCCCGGCCTGGAGCGGGTCCTCGATCAGCGCCAACGCGATCCAGCCGGGCGTGATCATTCCGCCCGGGGACAGGTTGGTGGTCAGGTAACACAGCAACGCGAAGACCAGGCCGATGCCCAGGCAGGCGGTCGCGAGCTGAGCACTCAGCTCTCCCCCGAAAATCATCGCCGGATCCCTCCCAGGAAAACGGTCTCGGCGTCCACGTCGAACCCGGGCGTGCTCGGCGTACGCAACATCGATTCGGCGCGGTCACGGCCGCGCGGCTCCCAACTCGGCAGGGCGGCCAACTCGTGCAGCAGCACCTCACCCTGGCCGTGGATGTTGCCGACCGCGATCACCGAGCCGTCCGAGGCGGTGGCGGCCATCACCTCGGCGAGCAGCCGTTCGGGGGGCAGCTTGCCGCCCAGGTCGACCACCCGGCCCTGAAGGTCCGCCGGCACGTTGACCCGGGCGCTGCGGGTCATCTCGCCGATCAGCACGATCCGCTGGGGCTGTACGCGACCGGCCAGGGTGCCCATCTGCCCGTTGCGTTCCACCCGGTCCGGACGACAGTTGATCACCATGGTCAATGGCCGGTTGATCAACTGCTGCTGCTCCAACTGCTGGATGTTCATGAAGGTCGACTCGGGGTCGTTCGCGGCGAAGATGTTCGCGAAGCGCACCCGCTTGTCCTGGTGGAGCACCCGGGCCACGGAGAGCACCCCGGGGTCGGGGGGTGCCGCCCACATCCCGGCCAGGGCGCTGCGCCGGTCCACTCCCAGTTCCGCGGCGACGGCCAGGGCGATCGCCACGTTCTCCTTGAAGGTGATCCAGCCGAAGCCGGCCATCTCCTGGTCGGTCACCGACTCCGGGTCGACCGAGATCAGTCGGCAGTTCCGCTTGGCGGCCTCCTGTTCCAGGATGGCCAGCCGGTCCTTCTCGGCGGTGATGCAGATGCCACCCTCCGGCATGGACCGACTCAACGACCGGGCCACGTCGTCGAGGGTGGGCCCCATCTCGGCCAGGTGATCCTCGCGGACGTTGCACAGCACCCCGATGTTCGACCGGATCAACTTGCTCTGGTTGATCTCCTGAAGCGCCGGCATGACCGCCATGCACTCGATGACCAGGGCGTCCGGGTGGTAGACCGCCGCCCGCCGGACGATGCCGATCTGCTCCACCACGTTGGCGATGCCGAACTTGCGGTGCACCGGCTCCTCGCTGGCGTCCGGGAAGATGAACCGGGCCGCGGTGCCGGTGGTCTTGGCCACCACTACCTTGTTCCCCCCGCGCAGGGCACCGGCGCACAGCCGGGTGATGGAACTCTTGCCCCGAATGCCGTTGACCAGCACCCGGTGCGGGATGGTGTTCAGGTTGCGGTAGTGGTTGCGCTGCTCGATCACTCCCGCCACGACCAGGGCGAGACAGCACAAGCTGTAGACGGTGTACAGGTAGAACATGTCAGCCCTTCGTCCCCCGACCGGTGCCCGCCGCCGAACGCACCCTCGGCAGGACGGTGGTGCGGTCGGCCCCGGCGCCCCGCAGCCGCAGGGCCCCGCCGAATCTCGCCGAGCCGGTGTGCCGGACCTGGCGGCAGATCTCCAGACACATCGCGATCGCACCGATGTCGTCGTGCCGTTGCGGCGGCACCGGCAGCTCGACGTTGCCCTCGCTCATCCGGTCGGCGACATTCGCCAACCGACGCAGGGGCCGGACGAAGATGTAGAGCTGCCATACATGGGTCAGCAGCACGACCCCGACGGCCGCTCCGGCCATCAGCAGGGTCCAGCGCTGCTCGACCAGTTCCGGCAGCCGCAGCCCGGAGGTGTCCTGCTCGATCACGACCGCCCACTCCAGGTGGGCCACCGTCCCGGGCGCGGACAGGCCGGCGGCGGCGACCAGGGCGGGCTCCCCCTCGGCGGTACGTGACCGGCCGACCGTCCCGCCCGGCAGGGCCTCCACGGCGGCCTCCCGGACCAGGTCACCCTGCAAGGGTTGGAAGGCCTGGAAGCCCTCGGAATCCAGCACGGTACGCAACTCGGCGTCAACCACATAGGTACGCCCGCTGACCCGGCGCACCAGGCCCAGCAGCCGGTCCGGGTCGAACTCGCCGACGATCGAGTAGCCGTCGGCCATCTGGTTGTAGGCGTACACGACGGGTAGGCGCTGCACCGTCCGGTCCAGGTGGATGCCGATCTCGCCGGGCAGTGGCTCGACCGTACGCAGCGGACGGCGGCCCGCGCTGGCCAGCACTGTGCCGTCCCGATCCACCAGGTAGAGGGCCCGCAACCGATCGTCGGTGTCGAGTTCCCGGTCGAGTCGCCTGCCGGCCTGCTCCAGGTCCTGCACGTTGAAGCCGTACGAGGTCCGCGAGACCGTGACCAGTCCACCGTCGAGGAGGTTGCCCAGCGCGCTGCTGGCCTCCTCGGCACGGTTCTCCTCGTCGCGCATGAGTTGCACCGGAACGGTCGGGTCCGGAGCCCGCAGTCCGAGCGCGACGACCGCCGCCGGCCAGAGCAGGGCGATGACGAGGGCGACGCTGAGGCCCTGGAGCACGGTCGGGCGCCAGCGCCGGTCGGTGGGGAACTGCTCACCGGAGGTCAGGGCCAGGGCGCGGGCGATCCGGTGGGCCTCCCGGATGCGCAGCTTCGGCCGCCGGGCGGTGATGGCCCCGCAGGCGTCCGCCTTGGCCTGGCTGAGCAGCACCCGTACGGGCAGGAACAGCGACCTGCGCATGATCCAGAAGCTGAGCAGGCCGACGGCCAGCAGGCTGAGTCCCAGCAGCAGGCCCTTGCGCACCGAGGTTCCGGTGCTCACCTCGGTGGTGAGCAGGGAGACGATCACCAGGCCGGAGCTGCCCACCGGGGCGGAGGAGATCAGCAGTCGCCGGTCCGACCATTCCTTGACGACGACCTGTCGGCTCTGCCGGGAGCCGGCCTCGACCAGCCCCTCGAAGATCGCCGGCAGGTGGGCCGCCTCGACCGCGTTGGCCCCCTGCATCAGGCTGATCGTGCCGTCCGGGGTGAGGGCGTGGATGCCGTGTCCGGCGTCCGGATTGAGTCGCAGGTTCCGCATGGTGAGCGGCTGGGTGGCCAGGACGACCCGGGTCTCGTCCAGCGCGATCCCGTACACCATGAGGGGTCCGTCGGCGTTGGTCACCGCCAGGGTGGAGCCGATCGGCAGTTCCGCGGGCAGCAGCTCAAGTGGCAGCTCCGTGCCCTTGGCCGTGATCACCTGCCGGGTCCCGGCGTCCATGATCAACGCCCCGCTGATGTTGCGTCCTGCGCTGATCAGGCTATTCAGCAGCTCGGCGTCGGTGCTCTCGCCGCGATTCTGCACCATCCGGGTCAGTTCATCGCGTCGGGCGGTGGCGTCCAGCCGGATGCTGGAGGCCAGCTTGGCGACGATGTCCCGCTGCGAGTCGACCACGGCCGGCAGCGCGCCGTGCTGGGCGTTCACCGCGAAGCCGAGGACGGCCGCGACGACGACGAACATCGTCGCCAGGAGGTAGACCAGGGAGGGGGCGTTGGTCCCCGCCGGGAAGGCCGCCGCCGGCAACTGCTGCTCCAGAGCACGGCGTCGCCATGCCACCAGTTGCGCCTGGTCGTTGACCGAACCGCCTATCGGCTGCTGTGGCGCACCTTGGGCCGAACCGCTTCGCACCTGAGGACAACCTTCCGGGGGTGGCCAGGCTGCCATGAAGACCTGTCCGCCCAGCTCAATGCCAGGCAGGGACGCCAGGCCGGGCAGATGCTAGCAAGGCTCACGTTCACCTAGGGTCCGGCGGTTACGGTCAGGACCCCGGTCGCGCCCCCCGAACGACCAGCCCTTCGGTGTCGGCACCCCTGGTCAACAAGCTGCCCTCGATCCGGTCGACCGCCGCCTCGTAGATCGTGCGCCGCCCCGGGGGCAGGGCAGGATCGGCCAGTTTCCGCTCAAGATCAACCAAACGGATATCCGGATTAAGATCAACGAAGGTGGGAATGGCCTCAATGGCCACCACCTTCCACCGGTTCGTATCGCCCGCCGGGCCGAACACCGCTCGGATCATCACCCCGTCCCGGTTGGTGTTCACGGGCTGGGCATGCCGGGCGATGTGGTTGCCCATGCCGTAGACGATCCAGGTGTCCCCGATCCGCTCGACCGGCTGCACCACATGCGCGTGGTGCCCGAAGACCAGGTCCACATCGTCGATCTCGGCGACCGCGCGCGCCCAGGTCTGCTGGTCGACGTCGGGCTCGTGCTCGTACTCGGTGCCCCAGTGCAGGCTGACCACGACGATCTCCGCGCCGGACTGCCGGGCCGCCGCGGCCTCGCGCCGGATGGCCTGCGGGTCGATCAGATTCGACACCCACTCCTTGCCGGCGGGCGGACGCAGACCGTTGTAGCTCTTGGTGTAGCTGAGGTGCCCGACCTTGACACCCTTGACCTCGTAGATCTTGGCGGCACCGGCTCCCCGCTTGGTCCGGTAGCTGCCGGTGTGACCGAGGCCGACCTCATCGAGGGCGTCCAGAGTGCGCTTGACCCCCTCCATCCCCTGGTCGATGGTGTGGTTCGAGGCGGTCGAGCAGCCGTCGTACCCGGCGGCCTTGATGCCCTGCACGATCTCTCGGGGCACGCTGAACTTGGGAAAGCCGATGTACGGCCCACCCGGCGGGGCCACCGGGGTCTCCAGGTGACACAGGGCCAGGTCGGCTGCGGAGACCGTCTCGCGTACGTGCTCCAGCATCGGCCCGAAGTCCAGGCCGCCGGCACCGTCCCGGCGGGCCTGATCCCACAACTCCGGGTGTACGAGGATGTCGCCGGAGCCGATCACCGAGATCGTGCGACCGGAGACCTTCTCCGCGGCGGCGATCGGACGGGGTGTGCCGATCGGCGCGGGCTCCTCGGAGGACCAGGGTCCGAACACGTAGATGGCACCTGCGGCGACCGCCAGCGCCGTCACCGAACCCAGGATCGCCCGAAGCGTTCCGGAGAACCCGCCGCTGGACTCAGAGCTTCTCGACACTGCGACAGGCTAGACCGCCAGCCCGACCACCCGATCCCACCCCTGCGGGTCGGGATCGCTCGACTCCGTCACCCCGAAACGGCGGCATCAACCCGCCGCCGACCCCGCCATCCCGGCGAAACGGCTACGACCCACCGGCCCCGATCAAGGCGCCGGAGGCCCCGGCAGGGCCACCGGGGCGCCGGTCGGGGTGAGCAGGGCCCGAGCCGCCACGGACATCCGGCGTCGCTGCCCGACGGTGGCCCGCCGGACGAACACGTCGTAATCCTGCGCGGCCACCTCGTCCAGGATGCCCCCGTAGAGCAGGTACGCGGTGCGGATGCAGGACTGCGAGCCGGGCTCCAGCAGGAGCACCCCGGGGGCGGCGGCGGCGTAGTGGGCCTGGGCCCGGGTGACCTCGTACCGGATCAACTCACGCACCGGCTCGGTTGTCCGACCGGCGGCCCGGCAGGCCAGCAGATCGTCGCGGGTCACCCCGAACTTCGCCAGGTCCTCCTCCGGCAGGTAGGTCCGGCCCCGGTCCAGGTCCTCGGCCACGTCCCGGATGAAGTTGGTGAGCTGGAAGGCGAAGCCGAGCTGACGAGCCGGCTCCCGGGCCGCCGCCAGGGAGGGGCTGCCCAGGATCGGCAGCATCATCGTGCCGATGACTGCGGCCGATCCCTCCATGTAGTCCAGCAGGTGGTCATAGGTGCGGTAGGAGGTGACCGTCAGGTCCATCGCCATGCTCTTGAGGAACGAGGCGAAATCCTCCCGATCCAGGTCGAAGACGGCGATGGTGTGCAGCACCGCCGGCAGTAACGGGTCGTCGACCGGCTCGCCGTGCAGCCCGGCCACGAACCGCCCACCCCAGTCGTCCAGCAGGGCCGCCCGCTCGGCCGGCGGCAGCGCCTCCGTCTGATCGACGATCTCGTCGGCGTACCGGGTGAATCCATAAAGGGCATGAACATGTCGGCGTTTCCATGCGGGCAGCAGCCGGGTAGCGAGATAGTACGTGCGTCCGTGCTGTCTGTGCAGGTCACGGCACCGACCGTAAGCGGTGGCGAGGTCCAGATCCATTCGCCCTCCCAGGAATCGACGCACCAATCGACGCAACTAGAGACCCTAGGGTACGCTCAGCCGCATGGCCAACGACCGACTAACGGGTAACCTCCTTCGCGTGTTGCCTGAACAGCCGGTCGGTGGAGACGAACCGATTCCGGCCGTCCTGGCCGCGTACACCCGGGATCTGGTCCTCGCGGTGGAGCAGACCCTCGCCGGTTTCCTCGACGCCGAAGTAGCGGCGTTGGCCGCGATCGATCCGGCGATGGGCGGTTTCGCCGCCACGGCCCGTGACTGCGTTCTCGCTGGTGGTAAACGAGTCCGCCCGATCTTCGGCTACTGGGGATGGCGTGGCGCGGTCGGCGATGCCGAGCCGCTGGACACCGTGCTGCCCGCACTGGCCACCCTGGAGCTTCTGCACGCCTTCGCCCTGGTCCACGACGACGTGATGGACCACTCCGCCACCCGACGAGGGCGTCCCACCGCCCACGTGGCGGTGGCCGCCCAACACGCCGCAGCCGGCCGCAGCGGCGACTCCGGCCGGTTCGGCGAGGCCGTCGCGGTGCTGATCGGGGACCTCTGCCTGGTCTGGGCGGATGAGTTGCTGGCCCGCTCCGGGCTGGCCCCGGAGCGCCTGCTTCAGGTACGCCGCGGTTACGACCGGATGCGGGTGGAGACCATCGCCGGGCAGTACCTGGACGTCCTCGGTGAGAGCGATCCGCAGAACTGGTCGGTCGACCGGGCCCTGCGGGTGGCCCGATACAAGACCGCCAGCTACACCGTCCAGCGCCCCCTGCTGTTCGGGGCCAGCCTGGCCGGGGTCCACGACGACGCCCCACTGGCCGCCGCGTACACCCGCTACGGGCTGGCGGTCGGAGAGGCCTTCCAACTCCGCGACGACCTGCTCGGGGTCTACGGCGATCCGCGTACCACCGGCAAACCCGCCGGTGACGACCTGCGCACCGGCAAACCGACCGCCCTGCTGATGCTGGCCCGCGAGCTGGCCTCACCGGCCCAGCGCCGAGCCCTGGAGGGCAGCGGTTCGGTTTCCACCGAGCCGGAGGTGGCCCGCCTGGCCGAGATCGTGCTCGACACCGGGGCGGTCGGCCGGATCGAGCGGATGATCGACGAACGGGTCCAGGAGGCGGTGGCCGCGCTGGCCACGGTCACCATCGACGAGACCGCCCGCACCGCGCTGTTCGCCCTGGCCAGCGCAGCCACCGACCGGAGGGCATGATGGCCAGCAGGAGATCGTCGGCGCGCACGGTCGCCGGGCGTACGGATCGGGTGGTCGTGGTCGGAGCCGGCCTGGGCGGGCTGGCCTGCGCCCTGCACCTGGCCGGCAGCGGGCGGCAGGTCACCCTGCTGGAACGCGAGCCGCTGCCGGGTGGTCGGGCGGGCCGACTCAGTCTCGACGGGTACGAGTTCGACACCGGGCCGACCGTGCTGACCATGCCCGACCTCATCGCGGAGGCTCTCGGGGCGGTCGGGGAGGAGTTGAGCGACTGGCTCGACCTGGTCCCCCTGGATCCGGCCTATCGGGCCTACTACCCGGACGGGTCGACCCTGGACGTGATCACCGACACGGCCCGGATGGCGGCGGAGATCTCCCGGGTCTGCGGGCCCCGTGAGGCCGACGGCTACCTGCGGTTCGTCGACTTCGCCCGCAACCTGTGGCGGCTGGAGCGGGCCGACTTCATCGAGCGCAACTTCGACGCGCCGACCGACCTGCTCACCGCCAACCTGCTCAAGCTGATGGCCACCGGGGCCTTCCGGCGGCTGCAAACCAAGATCGACCAGTTCTTCCGCGACCCGCGTACCCGACGCATCTTCTCCTTCCAGGCGATGTACGCCGGGCTGTCGCCGCACGACGCCCTGGCCATCTACGCCGTGATCGCGTACCTCGACTCGGTCGCGGGGGTCTACTTCCCCCGCGGCGGGGTCCACGCGGTCTCCCGGGCCCTGGCCGGGGCGGCGGAGAAACACGGCGTACGCATCCGGTACGGCACCACGGTGACCCGGGTGGAGACCGCGAACGGTCGGGCCACCGGGGTGCTGACCGCCGACGGCGAGTTCGTGCCGGCGGACGCGGTGGTGCTCAACCCCGATCTGCCGGTGGCCTACCGTGACCTGCTCCCGCCGGCCCGCCAGCGCCGGCTGGCCTACTCGCCCTCCTGCGTGGTGCTGCATGTCGGCTCGACCCAGGGGTACGGGCGGATCGCCCACCACAACATCCACTTCGGCCGGGCCTGGAAGGGCACCTTCGACGAGGTGATCCGGCGGGGGGAGCTGATGACCGACCCCTCCCTGCTGGTCACCAACCCGAGCCGGACCGATCCGGCGGTGGCCCCGGCCGGTCGGCACACCTACTACGTGCTGGCCCCGGTGCCCAACCTCGACCGGGCCCCCTTCGACTGGCGCGGCGACCTCACCGCCCGCTACACCGACCAACTGATCGCCACCCTCGAGGAACGCGGCTATGTCGGCTTCGGCGCCGGGGTAGAGGTGCTCCAGGCGATCACTCCGGCGGAGTGGGCGGAACAGGGCATGGCCGCGGGCACTCCCTTCGCCGCCTCGCACAGCCTGTTCCAGACCGGCCCCTTCCGGCCGGCGAACCTGCACCGGTCACTGCCCAACGTGGTGTTCGTCGGTTCCGGCACCCAACCCGGGGTCGGCGTCCCGATGGTGCTCATCTCCGGCAAACTCGCCGCAGGCCGGATCACCGGGGCCGACCGGTGAGGTCGTACGGTACAGCGCAGCCGAACCCCGAAGTCGCGAACAGAGGTATGCACTGATGTCCCCGTCCCGGGAGAGTCATCTGGTCGAGTTGGTGGACGAGACCGGTCAGCCCATCGGCTCGACCACGGTCGCTACGGCCCACCAGCCCCCCGGCCGGCTGCATCGTGCCTTCTCCGTGCTGCTGGTGGCACCGGACGGTCGGGTGCTGCTGCAACGTCGAGCCGCGGTGAAGACCCGGTTTCCACTGCGCTGGGCCAACGCCTGCTGCGGCCATCCCCAGCCGGGTGAGTCCCTGGCCGAGGCGGCCAACCGGCGGCTGGCGGAGGAGTTGGGGGTCGGGCCGGTCCCGCTGACCGAGGTCGGGGTGCACATCTACCGTGCCGAGGATCCGGCCACCGGACGGGTCGAGGTCGAGTACGACCACGTCCTGCGCGGCGAGTTCGAGCCGGAAGCGCCCCTGCACCCGCAGCCCGCCGAGGTCGCCGAACTCCGCTGGGCGGATCCGGTGACCCTCTCCGCTGAACTGATCGAGGACCCCGAGGCGTACGCCCCGTGGCTGGGCGGGGTGCTGGACCGACTCCTGCGCCCGTCGGGCCCGGCCCAGTTGCCGGCCAGCGACGCGTCGGAGCGGTCGGGTGGTCGATGAGGCGCTGAGCGCCGGGGCGGTAGCCCGACGGTTGGGTATCGCAGTCACCACCCTGCGCACCTGGCACCAGCGGTACGGTCTGGGGCCTAGCCAACACGTCCCCGGGCACCACCGGCGCTACACCACGGCCGACCTGGCCCGGCTGGAGGTCATGCGGCGACTCACCGCGGACGGTGTCAGCCCGGCGGAGGCGGCCCGCTGGGCCCGGCAGGCCCCGGAGCCGGGGTCCGTCCGGACGCCGCGCCCGGTGGGGTCGACGAAGGCCCGAGCCGGTGGCGGGGCCACCATCCCGGTGCACCGGGCCGGTCCGGTGGCCCGTGGCCTGGCCCGAGCCGCGATGCGCCTGGACGCCGAGGCGATCAGCGAGACCATCACCCGGGCGATCGCCACCGACGGGGTGGTCGACACCTGGGACCACCTGCTCCGCCCGGTGCTGGTCGGCATCGGGGAGCGGCACGCCGCCACGGCTGCCCTGGTCGAGGTGGAGCACCTGATCTCCCGGTGCGTGTCGACCGCCTTCGCGGCGGTCGTGGCGGCCCGTCCCGCTCCGGCCGGGCAACCGCCCCGCATCCTGCTCGCCTGTGCCGACGAGGAGCAGCACAGCCTGCCCCTGGAGGCGCTGGCAGCGGCGCTGGCCGAGGTCGGGGTCAACCATCGGATGCTCGGCGCCCGGGTGCCGCCGACGGCCCTGCTGGACGCGGTAGAGCGGACCGGGCCGGCCGCGGTGATGATCTGGTCACACATCCGGGCCACCGCCGACCCGACCCAGCTCAACGCGCTGCTCAGTGCGCCCCGCCGGCCCCTGCTGCTGCTTGCCGCCGGGCCGGGTTGGCGGGTCGACACCCTGCCCGCCGGGGTGGTGCACCTCGGCGATCTGGCCGAGGCGGTCGAGCTGGCGATCTCCGTACGCGACTCGCTGGGCCGACCGGCCGCCTCCTGAGCCCGCGCCCACCTCCCCTACCCGCCGCTATCCGCCGAAAAGGGGTGAACTAGCGTTCGAGGCTTGCATACCCGAACCCCTCTCGGGAGCGAACGATGCATCCTCGTCTGCTGCGCACCTGCCTGACCGGGCTGACCCTCCTGCTGCTGGCCGGCTGCGGCCCGGGTACCTCCGAGCCCACCCCGGCCCCCACCAGCCCGCCACCCTCGGCCGCCCTGCCGCCGGAGGCGGCGGCCCCCAGCCCCACCGCCTCCCCCAAGCCCCGGTTGCGGCCCCTGCCCGCCAAGCTGCCCGCCGGCCTGGTGCGCACCACCGGCGGTACGAAGGTGGCGCTCACCTTCGACGACGGTCCGGACCCGGCCTGGACCCCGAAGGTGCTGGACCTGCTGAAGGCCGCCAAGGTCAAGGCCACCTTCTGTGTGGTGGGTACCCAGGTCCGCAAACATCCCGAGCTGGTCCGGCGGGTCGTCCGGGAGGGGCACCAGCTCTGCAACCACAGCTGGAACCACGACCTGGACCTGGCCCGGCGGCCGGTCGCCGAGATCCGCGCCGACCTGGCCCGGACCAACCGGGAGATCCGGCGCGCGGTGGCCGACGCGAAGGTGCCGTACTACCGGCAGCCCGGCGGTCGCTGGACCGCCGAGGTGGTCAAGGTGGCCAAGCAGTTGGACATGCGATCCCTGCACTGGTCGGTCGACCCCCAGGACTGGACCCGACCCACCGCCGCCACCATCCAGAAGCGGGTGCAGCGGGCCGCCCGGCCCGGCTCGGTGGTCCTGCTGCACGACGGAGGCGGCAATCGGGCCGCCACCCTGGCCGCCTGCCCCAAGGTGATCGCCGCCCTCAAGCGCGACCACGGGATCACCCGACTCCGCTAGCACCCCGCTGACCTGCGGTTTCGGGAGCTTCTGCGGCTGGAGGCATACCGGTTTGGTCGTCCGGTCAGACATCACGTATGCTTTCCAAGCCTCCGGCGGGGCCGGATGGGAGCAAGTCCGCACAGAGTTGCGAATGTGCAATGATGGCGGGGCCGCCCTCATCGTCTAGCGGCCCAGGACGCCGCCCTTTCAAGGCGGTAGCACGGGTTCGAATCCCGTTGGGGGCACGGTCCGGCTTCGGCCGGATGCAACACTAGCTAGGTCCTGTGGAGCAGTTGGAGTGCTCGCCGCCCTGTCAAGGCGGAGGTCGCGGGTTCAAGTCCCGTCAGGACCGCAAGCGCTGACGCCGCGCCATTCGCGCGGCGTTCTGCGTATCGGGACAGGTGACCCGTTCGGTGGCGCTCCCGCCAACCGGGTAACATGACCCGAGCACCACGGCCAGGTAGCTCAGTTGGTACGAGCGTCCGACTGAAAATCGGAAGGTCGGCGGTTCGACCCCGCCCCTGGCCACATAGCCTTTCGCCGGGCTACAGAGGTCCCCACCAGCGGAAACGCAGGTGGGGATCTTGCTATCTGCCCTGATCGCCGATCATCCGCCGTGGCCTTCCTCACACGGCCTCAGATCACGGCGGACGAGGGAAATCCAGGTGCTGTCTCAGCGGTGCCCCGCCGAAGCTCAGCTCGTTGCCGTCCGGGTCGTAGAAGTCCGCTTTGCGTACCCCGTTGGGGTAGGTCTCCCGCTTCGCTGGCTCGACCCCCCGGTCCGCGGCAGCGGCGACGAACCCGTCGAGGTCGTCCACGAAGATGGTGAGCAGCGTGTGGCCCGCATGGGCCGGTCGGTGCTCGATGAAGATCGACCGGTGTTCGGCCAGCTCCCACACGGCTTCCGTGTCGCTGGCCACGTAGGACGGCGGAACGCCGAGAAGCTTCTCGTACCAGGCCAGGGCGGCGGGATAGTCGTCCACCGAGATGCCTGCGTAGATGTCGACTGGCATCGACACATCGTACTTGCCACCAAGCAGGGGCAAAGCAGTCAAGTGCCCCTGGGCTCATGGCCACCGGAGCAGCTAGTCCTGTCGCCAGAGATACCAACCCACCGCGGCCCCGACAAGAAGCAGGGCCACCGCGAACAGCGCTCTTGCCGCCGCCGAGGGCATCGGGATGAAGAAGGGCACCTGCTGGGGTCGGGTGCTGATCTGGGATCCGCCCGGTCGGCTGGTGTTCACCTGGCAGATCGGCCCGGATCGGGCGCCGGTGCCGGACCCGGCCCTGGCCAGCGAGGTTGAGGTGCAGTTCACACCGGCGGCAGCGGGCACGCTGGTCGAGGTCACACACCGGCATTTCGACCGGCATGGCGAGGCGGCCGAGGGCTACCGGCAGGCCCTCACCGCCGGCTGGTCCGAGCTGCTCTCCCGGTTCGCCGCGACAGTCGTCGACCGCCCGGGGTGAGGCCGGGCCGCGCGAGCCTTCAGGTGGATCGGTGCCGCAGGGTGGCGATGGTCGACCCGGCGAGGGTCAGCAGGCAGTCCGGCAGGAGTCCGTCGGCCGCCGCCGCACCGAACAGCGCCCGTCCCGTCTCCAGGTCGGAGTTGGCGTACGCGCTGACGAAGCGGGCCACCCACCGGGCGTCGTACTCGGCCTGGTCGATGCCGGGGAAGTCCAGGGCGCAGGCTCCCGGGGGCACCGGGTCACCGACCATGGTCGCGGCCAGACACCAGGCCACGTCGTACGCACCGGTCAGGCCGTCCCGGTCGACGACCGCATCGAAGGTCCCCACCACGGCGTCGGAGTCTCCGTCGAGCGCCGAGCTGAGGATCGCGGTGGCGTCGGCAAGGGTCTGCTGTGGCGAGTCGGTCACGCACCGCACAGTAAGTGCTCCGGTCAAGGAACCCGCTTGTGTCACTCTCCGCACATACGGGAGGCGACCTGCGGATAGACGGCCCTCCACGGTCCCGTCGCCCTTCGCGGCACGTTAGTCTGCGCAGCGGACCTTCGCGGAGGAAGGACGACAATGCACATGTCACGCGGCACGCGGAGCGCTGTTCTGGCGGTCTGCGCCACGGTCCTGCTCGCCACCAGCGCCTGCGGGAACGATGAGCGCGAAGAGACGACCGCCCAACAGGTGCGCCTCTACGGCACCGACGGCAACATGTCGAACTCGTACGCGGAGGAGCTGGGAGATCGTGCCAACCTGGTAGACGGTATGAAGGGCACCATCCCCCTCACACCGCTCTCGGAGGACTTCAAGAAGCGGCTACTGTCCGTGGATCCGAGTCTGGACGGTTTCCTCTACTCCGCAGAGGCGTACGACGCGGTGGTGATCAGTGCTCTCGCTGCGGAACTCGCCGGCACCACCGATCCGCCGGCCATCGCCAAGCAGATCGTCGGGGTCACCAACCACGGCACCCGCTGCGGGGCGGTGGACCAGTGCCTCCAGTTGATCCGCGACGGTGAGGACATCGAGTACCGCAGCGTCTCGATCACCCGGGCCGGGTTCACCGACGCCGGTGAGCCGGCGACCGCCAGCTACGCCACCCAGCACTTCGACGGGCAGCAGCTCAACGACGCCAAGACGGAGTTCGTCGGCGCCGGTGACGAGTCCGCCGCGAGTAGCAAGCGACCGCCGCGCGGCAGCGCCCAGTCCAGCGGGGCACCTCTGGTCTTCGGCGGGTTGCTGCCCAAGAGCGGCGACCTGGCGATCGCGTACCCGCCGCTGGCCGCTGGTGCGGCACTGGCGATCCAGGAGATCAACGCGGCCGGTGGGGTGCTCGGCGAGGAGGTGGTCTGGGTCGACGGTGACGACGGCACCAACCCGGCGATCGCCAAGGAGACCGTGGACCGACACGTCCGGGCCGGGGTCCACGTGATGATCGGCGCCGGCGGCTCCGGCATCTCCGCCGCCGTCCTGGAGGACGTGGTCAAGGCGGGCCGGATCCTGTTCTCTCCCTCCAACACGGCGGCCAGCCTGACCGAGGTGGACGACCGAGGGCTCTACTTCCGCACCGCCCCGCCGGACGGGCTGCAGGGCCGGGCCCTAGCGGACGTGATCCTCCGGGACGGCCCGCACAAGATCGCGATCGTGGCCCGCAAGGACTCCTACGGTGAGGGCCTTCAGAAGACCGTCCAGGGTGAGCTGGAACGGGCCGGGTTCGGCGGCGACAAGGTGAAGCTGCTCAACTACCAACCCGGCGAGGAGGCCGACGCCGCCCCGATCGACTTCAGCGAGGGCGCCAAGGAGATCAAGGATTTCGGTGCCGACGCCATCCTGATCATCGGTTTCGGTGAGTCCGCCGCGGTCATCCGGGCACTCGCGGACGCGGAGGTACCCCTGGCGGCGCTGGGCCGCTGAGCCGACCTGAGGACAACCGGAAAGGTCCGCACCGACCAGGTCGGTGCGGACCTTTCCGGTTGTCTCAGCGTCCGCGTCGACGGTCCAGGAACTCCGTCATCCGGCGACGCTTCTCCTCGTCCTCGAAGAGCACCGCCTGACTGACCAGGTCCAGGTGCGGGTGCGCGGCCGGCGGGGCGTCGACGGCCAGCTTGGTCAACCGAAGCGCCAGCGCGGAACCCTTGGCCATCTCGTCGATCAGTTCGTGGGCGGCCGGCAACAGTTCCTCCGGGGTCGCCACCACCCGGTTGACCAGGCCGATCCGCAGCGCCTCCGCGGCGTCCACCCGCCGCCCGGTGAACAGCAGTTCCTTGGCCCGGGCCTCACCGACCAGCGCCGGCAGGCGGTGGGTGGCCCCGGCTCCGGCCAGGATGCCCAGCCGCACCTCAGGCTGGCCGAACACCGCCCGCTCCGTGCACACCCGAAGATCGCAGCCGTACGCCAGTTCGGCGCCGCCGCCGAGCGCCGGGCCGTCGATGGCCGCGACGGTCGGCATGGGCAGGGCCCGGATGCGGGCGAAGGCGGCCGAATTGATCGCGGCCAGGGCGTCCAGCCGACCCCGTTCGCGCAGTTGGGCGATGTCCGCCCCGCCCGCGAAGATTCCCTCGGTGCCACCGGTCAGCAGCAGCATCCGGGGCCGGGCCTCCAACTCGGCGCAGACCTCGTGCAGGGCCGCGATGAGGTCGGCGTCGATGGCGTTGCGCTTCTCCGGCCGGTCCAGGGTGACCACCAGCCGGTCCGGGTGCTCCTCGATCCGCAGCCCGCCGCTCACTGCGCCGCTCCTGTCGCGGGATCCGATCCCGGGGCCGTCCACTCGGTACCGTCGCTGCGGACCCCGTCGACCCAGCGGTAGAAGCCGTGGCCGGACTTCTTGCCCAGGCGACCGGCCGCGACCATCTCCACCAGCAGCGGTGGCGGGGCGAACCGGTCGCCGTAGGCGGCCTGAAGGGTGCGGGCGATGTCCAGGCGCACGTCCAGACCCACCAGATCGGTCAGTTCCAGCGGGCCCACCGGGTGCCGGTAGCCGAGCACCATCGCCTTGTCGATGTCGGCCGGGCTGGCCACCTCGTCGGCGAGCATCCGGATGGCCTCCAGCCCCAGGGTGACCCCGAGCCGGGAGGTGGCGAAGCCGGGCATGTCGCGTACGACGACGGGGTCCTTGCCCAGCCGACCGGCCAGGGCGCGGGCCGCCTCGGTGGTCTCCTCGGCGGTGGCCGGGCCGACCACGATCTCCAGCAGGGCCATGACCCAGACCGGGTTGAAGAAGTGCAACCCGCAGAACCGCTCCGGTCGGGCCAGTCCGGCGGCCAGGTCGGCGATGGAGATGCTTGAGGTGTTGCTGCCCAGCAGGGCCGGCTCCAGTCGCTCCGCCTCGGCCAGCACGGCCCGCTTGAGCTCCAGCCGCTCCGGTACCGCCTCCACGATCACCTCCGGGGCGGGGGCGACCTCGCCCAGCCCGGCCCGCAGGGTCACCGCAGCCCGGCTGGAGGCGGCCTGCTCGGCGGTCAACTTGCCGCGCCGCACCGCCCGGTCCCACAGTTGGCCGAGTCGTTCGACGGCCGCTGCACCCCGGTCCCGGTCCACCTCGACCAGTTCCACGGCGTAACCCGCACCGGCTGCCACGTACGCGATGCCCAGACCCATCGTGCCGGCACCGACCACCACGAATCGCTGCGTCATCGGCCGATCACCGCACCGTGACGACCCTCGGTCTCCGCCGCGCCGTTGGCGCGCGGGATCACCGCCACGCCGAAGCTGGTCCGTACCCTCCGCTCAGTCATGGTGCGACCCTATGCAGCACGATCATCGTCGCGTGCGTGGGGGCGGCCGAGATCGGGTAGGACCGCTGACAACCAAGGGAAGGGACGAACTGATGAGCCAGGCACCGGAGACCGGTACGGAGGCCCAGGAGACCGTCGAGACGCGCGGCGACGAGCGTGTCGAACTGCTGCGCGCCGACACCAACAACGACGGCCGTACGGACGTCTGGGTGGTCGACACCGACGGCGACGGCAAGGCCGACCTGTTCCAGTTCGACACCGACGGCGACGGCAAGGTGGACGTCACGATGGTCGACATCGACGAGGACGGCCAGCCCGACGAGGTCGTGGACGGCGACGGCGGCCTCCCCCCGGAGCAGCTTCCCCCCACCGTCCAGGTCTGAGCGTTACGGAAGGGCCCCTTGCGGTACGGCAGGGGGCCCTTCTCAACCTTCCACCCGCTCAGCCGGGCAGGTGCAGGGTGGCCAGGTAGTACGGGGCGTCGCGGTCGTCGATGTCGGTCAGCTTCCACGGAGTGCCCCGGACCAGGTCGGCCAGTTCGGCCGGGGAGCAGACCAGGTAGTCGAACCAGGGGGTACTCAACTCGCGGTAGCGCAGCCGCAGCCGCAGTTGCCCACCGAGGCGGCCCTGGCGCCGGTTGGCCTCGTGGTATCCGGTGTGCACCGGATCGCGGGTGCCGTAGGGATCGGTGCCCTGGGCGATCACCTGCGCCCCCGGGTTGGCCATCGCGGCCAGCGCGGTGAGGAAGGCCGGGGCCCGTTCCCGGCCCTCCAGCAGCCCCAGGTTGTTGCCGAGCAGCAGGAAGGTGTCGTACCGCCGTCCGCTGGCGGCGTGCTCGTCCACAGTGCCGAGCACCAGATCGCGTACGCCCCGACGGCGGCACACCGCCAGCGCGCCCGGCGAGACGTCCAACCCGGTGACGGCTACGCCACGCTCCTGGAGCAGCAGCGCGATCCGCCCGGCGCCGACACCGATGTCCAGGGTGGCGCCGCGTACCCGCTGCACCGCCCGGTGGTCGTGGGGTTGCCACTGCGACGGCCCGTCCAGGTACTGGGCGGCGGGCGCCCCGTTGACCAGTCCGTCGTCCCTCTCGATGATCTCGATGACCGGGCGGGGTACCCGCCCGCCGGCCAGCGGGCGGGGGCCGACTCCGGTCGCCACGGCCAGCGCGTCGCGCAGCAGCTCCCCGAAGACGTCACCGATTCGCGGTTCTGTCGTCACATCCGCCACGCTATCGGCCTGCTCATACCCGGCTGACGCCCGTACTCTGAGGGGGTGACCACCTTGGATCGCCTCGCAGCGGAGAAGTACATCCTCCTGACGACCTTCCGTAAGGACGGCCGAGCCGTGCCGACCCCGGTCTGGGCGGTCCGCGACGGTGACGCCCTGGCGGTGTGGACCGCCGCAGACGCCGGCAAGGTGAAACGGATCCGGCGCAGCGGCGAGGTCACGGTGGCGCCCTGCGACGTCCGTGGTCGGCCACACGGCACGGCCGTACCGGCCATGGCGACCCTCTACGACCCGGGCGCCATGGAGCGCATCCGTGGGCTGATCAAGCAGAAGTACCGGGTGTTGGGTCGGCTGAGCCTGCTCGGCAGTCGGCTGCGGCGCGGCCAGGGCGGCACGATCGGCATCCGACTCGAACTCACGGACTCGGACTGACCGATCCGATCTGACCAGCCCGGCAAACCGGCTGAGCGGCCAGTCAGCCGCCGGGCGGCCGTATGTCGAGGTCCCGACCCCAGGACGCCCGGTTTTCATGGCTGAGACGAGCTGAAGGGCGGCGAATCATCAGATCCGCCGCCCTTCAGGCGAGCTTCGTTATCTGTCGGCCGGTCAGTCCCCTTGGCGCTGCTGCGGGATCTGCCCCTGTAGCAGCGCTCTGACCTCCGACTCCCGGTAACGGCGGTGGCCGCCCAGGGTCCGGATGGCACTGAGCTTGCCAGCCTTGGCCCAACGGGTCACCGTCTTCGGGTCGACACGGAACATCGACGCCACCTCGGCCGGTGTAAGTAGCGGCTCTGGTTCGTGCGTTCGCGATGCCATCGGTCACTCCTCCACATGTATAGACATCGGCCGGGGTCCCGCCGGCCGACGCGCCTCCCATGGTCCGGCTAGTCCCCGATGTCCGACATGGGCCGAACGGCCGAACGTCCCTAGACGGACGGATGAACCATGCCCGATTTATGCCACCTTTACACGCCAGAACCTACCTTATTCGGACTCATGATCACGGTTCGTGATGCATCAACTACGAAGGAACCTCAGATTGTGAACGGACATTGTCGGGCATTGTCGGATGAGTTGCTCGGACAATGTCGGACTAGTTACACCGCTCCAGAAGTTGCACGGCACGCCACCGAGCGACCAATTTGTCGTACGCCGCCGAGGCCTCCTCGGCCTCGCCCTCGGACAGCCCGGCCAGTCCCGCCGCGACCAGTTCCGGCGAATCGTCCTCGACCAGGGTCTCGTCCGAGAGCAGGTCCACCAGGCCGCCGTAGTCCAGCTCGACCACGGAGCGCGGGTGGAACTCCTCCAGCCACCGGGCCGCCTCCTCGACCGCCTCGGTGATCGGGGCGTCCCCTACCGACTTGCGCAGCACGGACAGCGCCCGGGAGGAGCGCCGCCGAGCCTTGGAGATCTCCGTACGGAAGCGCAGGGCCCGGCGATCCGGGGCGGTGACGTGCTGCCGCTCCTCGGGGTCGAACAGCACGAACCAGCGCAGCGGCACCCCCCAGGTGGCGATCTGCTCGTGCACCCGGGGCACCCCCCGCTCCAGCACCCGGGCACCGCTGCGCCAGTCCTCCACCACGGCCTTGGCCTGCCCGGCCAGCACGGGTGGGACGAAGGCGTCCGCCAGCACCGGCGGCACTCCGTCCCGGGCGCTCAACGCCGCCTCGGCCACCCGGATCCGCAGGTTCCACGGGCACACCAGCAGCCCCTCGTCGGCCTCCAGGACGTAGGCCTCCTCGGGCAGATCGGGCAGCCGGGTCCAGCCGGCGCCGAGCGCCTCGATCACCGAGGTCCGTTGTCGGCCCGGCCCCTCCACGGGCGCCACTGCCCGCCCCTGTTCGACATAGCGGCGCCAGTACGCCTGGCGGTCCCGGTCGAAGGCGGTCAACGGCTCGTACACGCGCAGGTATGAAGCGAAGAGCGACGGCACGGCGCGATCCTCCCACGAATCGCAAGCCGAGCGTTGCTCGGCGTCACCGTGGCCTGCACCGGTGGGTGCCCGCTGGACGGGACGGCCGACTGGCGAGGGCATCCCGGGCCAGGTCGATACTAGGCTTCGCAGCACCGGCAGCATCCCCGCCGGCGTAGACCAGGTCCGCGTCCCACGAGGGCGCCCGCCGACACAGGAGTCAGCCATGGGCGTATTCGCCAGCACCGACGATCCGGAATCCACCGGCCACGAGCAGGTCGTGTTCTGCCAGGACAAGCAGACCGGCCTCAAGGCGATCATCGGCATCTACTCCACCGCGCTGGGCCCCGCCCTCGGTGGCACCCGCTTCTACCCGTACGACAGCGAAGAGGCGGCCCTGGCGGACGTCCTCGATCTGTCTCGCGGCATGGCGTACAAGAACGCCCTGGCCGGTCTGGACCTGGGCGGCGGCAAGGCGGTCATCTGGGGTGACCCGGCGCAGATCAAGACCGAGGCGCTACTGCGGGCGTACGGCCGCTTCGTGGAGTCCCTGGGCGGGCGCTACTACACCGCCTGCGACGTGGGCACCTACGTGCCGGACATGGACGTGATCGCCCGCGAGACCCGCTACGTCACCGGTCGCAGTGTGGAGCACGGCGGAGCCGGTGACTCCTCCATCCTCACCGCCTGGGGTGTCTTCCAGGGCATGCGGGCCGCGGCCGAGCACGTCTGGGGGGTGCCGACCCTGCACGGCAAGCGGGTCGGTGTGGCCGGTCTGGGCAAGGTCGGTAAGTACCTGGTCGGGCACCTCATCGAGGACGGCGCCGAGGTGGTGGCCACCGATGTCAGCCCGCAGGCCCTGGAGTGGGCCCGCACCACCCACCCCCAGGTCTCGCTGCTGGACGACGCCTCTGCGCTGGTGGCGGCGGACATCGACGTATACGCCCCGTGTGCCCTGGGTGGTGCGCTGAACGACGACACCGTGGCGGCCCTGCGCGCCAAGGTGATCACCGGTGCGGCCAACAACCAGCTGGCCCACCCGGGAGTCGAGAAGCTGCTGGCCGACCGGGGCATCCTCTACGCCCCCGATTACGTGGTGAACGCCGGTGGTGTGATCCAGGTCGCGGACGAGATCGAGGGCTTCGACTTCGAGCGGGCCAAGCTGCGCGCCACCCGGATCTACGACACCACCCGGCAGATCCTGCGGCTCGCCGACGACGAGGGCGTTCCGCCCGCGGTGGCGGCCGACCGGTTGGCCGAGCGGCGGATGGCCGAGATCGGCCGCCTGCGCGCCATCCACCTGCGCTGACGACTCTCCGGTAGGGGCGGGTGGGCCGATCCCGCCCGCCCCGGCCGGTCGATCCCGGTTACGCTGGGAACACGACGCATTCGCCAGGTTCGCCCCCTGTCACGACCGTTCCCGGCATCGCTCCTTACCGGGTACAATGGGTGACGACCGCCTGCCGCAACGCGCGGGGGCGGTCGACGGTAACCCGAGGTGCCGAACGGTGGCATCCCCATGTACCGTAAGAGCCACGAGAGATGCCTGACGTCATCGGGGCCCGCCTTCGGGCTGCCCCGCATTCTGTGCGAGGGGGTCGAGCCATGGGGCGCGGCCGTGCTAAGGCCAAGCAGACAAAGGTGGCCCGGGAGTTGAAGTATCACTCCCCGAACACCGACCTCGCCGCCTTGCAGCGAGAACTCGGCGGCGGCGGCAAGTCGGACCGCAACTTCGACGACGACTACAACGAGTACGTCGACGAAGACGAGGACCATACCGGGGACGACCCGGACAAGTGGGTCCGCCCGACCCGCTGACCCCTGGTCGCATCTGAGCACGCGGTAACTCCCCGCGTGCTCACGTATGTGCCCGCCAAGGCGGCGCAACACCCGACGACTCAAGGGCCTGCCATGCCCGGACCAGAATCCGGTAGCGTGGCAGGCCCTTGAATCAGCCCGGTCGGCTCATCGTGGCCGGTTGTTCCAGTTGTAGAACGTCGGGATGTTCTCGAAGTGGTTCCAGGCGCAGACCGCGCTGGCGCCGTCACCACCTGCCACCTCCGCCCGTGACCGTCGCGCGGCATCGGCCTCGTGCAGGAGAGCGGTGAGCCCGGCAGCGGCCTCCCGCACCTTGGCGCCGACCTGGTCGCAATCCTCTCCGGTCGCTGGCTCAGGTTCCCGACGGCTGGTGGTTTCGGGCATGCTCCAACACTCCCTCCAGTAAGCGGATCTTGCTGTTGCGGCAGTGCTCGGTCTCCGTACCGTCAAAACGCCCCAGCTCGAAGTACCGGTTGGCCGCGTGGCCCCCGCCACAGAATCCGAAGTAGGGGCAGGAGGAACGGCAGGCCTCCACCCCGGTCAGGAACTCCCCGACCCAGGCCGTCCGCTCGGTGGCCTCCTCGAGGATCGTGTGCAGCGGGGTGCGGAGCACGTTTCCGCTGCTGAAATCGCCGTACCGCGGGTCGGTGAAGCCGGCCAGTTCGGGCGAGAGCACCACCACCGAGCCGTCGTAGGCGATCGTCGGGATCGGGTCGAGTCGCCGAGGCAGCAGATCATCCGCGGTGTCGTTCAGCACCGCGGCGGCGTACCGGAGCGACCACTCGACCTCCCGCAGATGGATCTGCGGCTGCCGGCGCCAGGCGGCCACCAACTCGGCCCAGAACCCGGTCACCAGGGCCGGATCGTGGGCGTTGTCCCGGGTGTTGACTCCCTCGGTCTCCTCGATGTTCACCCCGAGCACCTCACAGCCGAGGTCGAGGCAGTAGTCGTACAGCTCCGCCGCCCGGCCAGGAGCCGGGTCGTTCACCACCGCCAGCGCCGAGAACGGCAGCCCGTGCCGGCGCAGGGCCGCCACCCCACGGACGATCCGGTCGTACGCGGGCCGGCCGGAGCGGGTCACCCGCTCGGTGTTGCGCTCCCGGGGACCGTCCACGCTGACGCTGACCCGCATGCGATGGGTCACGAAGAACTCGCACCAGGCGTCGTCGATCAAGGTGGCGTTGGTCTGGACGTGGTGCTCCACCTCCGGGCCGAAGGGTGCCATCAGCGCGGCCAACTGCTCACGACCGGCGGCCAGCGGCTCACCCCCGTGCCAGACCACGGAGAACCGGGCCTCCGCTGCCCAGGGGTTCACCGAGGCGGCCACCGCCTGCGCCACCTCGACGGACATCCGCCGGTCGACCGCCCGCAGGGGCAGATAGCAGTAGGCGCAGTCCAGGTTGCAGAGGGTGGTGGGCTGCATCACGACGTACGACGGAACGGCGGTCAGCCCACGCATCCCGGGTATCGGTCGTCCCCGTGCAGCCATCGCCCTCCTCATAGCGGTAGAAGGCTGCCGGGACACCCCGGCAGGTCATGCCCCGCAGCGTTGAGGGTGCCCTACAGGCTAGGCCGCGACGGCTGCTCGGGTGAACCCCGGACCAGGCGCCCGGAAGATCGGGTCACCTCAGCCGCGGGTGTGCTGGCCGACCATCTTCACCTCGCCGGTGCCCTCGATGACCTCGCCCACCTGCCAGGCGTCGACCCCCCGGCCGGTGAGGGTGGCCAGGGCCCGGTCGGCGTCCTCGGCCGAGACGATCGCGAACATGCCGACCCCCATGTTGAAGGTCGACTCCATCTCCGGGTCCTCGATCCGTCCCTTGGACTGGATCAGGTCGAAGATCGGCTGCGGGCGCCAGGTGGAGCGGTCGACCACCGCGTCCACGTGCTCGGGCAGGATCCGCACCAGGTTGCCGGGGATGCCGCCGCCGGTGACGTGGGCCAGCGCCCGCACCTCGGCCTCGGCGATCAGCTTGAGGCAGTCCTGGGCGTAGATCTTGGTGGGGGTGAGCAGCTCCTCGCCCAGGGTCCGCTGCCGACCGAAGTCGTCGATCACCACGTCCAACCGCATCCGTCCCGCGCCGAGCAGCACGTGCCGGACGAGGGAGTAGCCGTTCGAGTGCAGACCGGACGAGCGCATCGCGATCACCACGTCGCCCACCTCGACCCGCGCGGGGCTGAGGATCTCGCTCTCCTCCACCACCCCGACACCGGTGGCGGAGATGTCGTACTCGTCCGGACGCAGCACGCCCGGGTGCTCGGCGGTCTCGCCACCGAGCAGCGCGCAGCCCGCGTAGCGGCAGCCGTCGGCGATGCCGGCGCCGATCTCGGCGACCCTGTCCGGCACGACCTCGCCGGTGGCGATGTAGTCGAGCAGGAACAGCGGCTCGGCGCCGCAGGCGACGAGATCGTCGACGACCATCGCGACCAGGTCGATGCCGACCGTGTCGTGGATGTTCATCTGCTGGGCGATCACCAGCTTGGTGCCGACCCCGTCGGTGGAGGAGGCCAGGATCGGGTTCTTGTACTTGGTGGTGTCGAGCCGGAACAGGCCGGCGAAACCGCCGAGGTCGCCCATCACCTCCGGCCGGCGAGTCTGCTTGACCTTGGACTTCAGCAGCTCGACGGCGCGGTCACCCGCCTCGATCGACACACCGGCGTCCGCGTACGAGACCGAACGTTTGCGAGCCTGACGGCCGGTGCCGGCAGTCCAGGGCTGGCGGTCGCCGCCAGCGCCGGTCGGGCTGCTTCCTGCGCCGCTGCGCTCGGACACGTGCGTCACGGTTCTCCCCTTTGTGGTTCTCGGCTGCTGGTCGACGGTGACCGACCGCAACCGGGCGATGCTACGGGCGGTTTGTGGTGGCCGACATCTTCAGGTCGGAGCGCGAGGTACGGCGTGCCCGGCTGAGATCGTCGTCGGCCCCCGCAGCGGCGACGAGCGGAGGGACGGTTTGCTCGACGGAGTCGGTGTCGTCCGAGTTGTGGGCGACGCGACGGCCGATTCCTTCTAGAACGTGCTTGCCGATCAGGTTGCCGACGGGAAGTTCGATCGGATACTCCCCGTCGAAACAGGCCCGGCACAGACGGGTCTTGGGCTGCTCGGTCGCGGCGATCAGGCCGGACAGTGAGACGTAACCCAGGGTGTCGGCACCGATGGAACGCCGGATGCCCTCGTTGTCCAGGCCGTTGGCCAGCAACTCGGCCCGGGTGGCGAAGTCGATGCCGTAGAAGCAGGGCCAGGACACCGGCGGAGAGGAGATGCGGACGTGCACCTCCAGGGCGCCGGCCTCGCGCAGCATCCGGACGATCGCCCGCTGGGTGTTGCCCCGGACGATGGAGTCGTCGACCACGACCAGGCGCTTGCCGCGTACGTTCTGCCGAAGCGGGTTGAGCTTGAGTCGGATGCCCAGCTGGCGCAGGGTCTGCGACGGCTGGATGAAGGTGCGTCCGACGTACGGGTTCTTCATCAGGCCGGCGCCGTAGGTGATGCCGGACTCCTCGGCGTAGCCGATCGCCGCCGGGGTGCCCGACTCCGGAACCGGGATGACCAGGTCGGCCTCTACCGGGTGTTCCTTGGCCAACTGCCGGCCGATCTGCACCCGGGCCGCGTGCACGTTGCGACCGGCGATGGTGGCGTCCGGACGGGCGATGTAGACGTACTCGAAGAGGCAGCCCTTGGGCTCGGGGGCGGCGAACCGGGTGGACCGCAGCCCCTCGGCGTCGATCGCGATCAGCTCGCCGGGCTCGACCTCACGGACCACGCTGGCACCCACGATGTCCAACGCCGCCGTCTCGCTGGCCACCACCCAGCCCCGCTCCAACCGGCCGAGCACCAGGGGGCGTACGCCGTGCTGGTCGCGGGCGGCGTAGAGGGTGCTCTCGTCCATGAAGACGAAGCTGAACGCGCCGCGCAGCCGGGGCAGGACCTCCAGGGCCGCCGCCTCCACGGAGAGATCCGGTCGACTGGCCAGCAGCATGGTGACCAGGGAGGTGTCGTTGGTCGACCCGTCCGCGCTCAGGCCCCGCTCGGCCGCCTCACGCTGCAACTCGGCGGTGTTGACCAGGTTGCCGTTGTGCGCCAGGGCGATCGTGGTGCCGGCGCTGGTGGCCCGGATGGTCGGCTGGGCGTTCTCCCAGGTGGAACCACCCGTCGTGGAGTAGCGGGTGTGCCCGATCGCGAGATGCCCGCGCAGGCTGGCCAGGGTCGGCTCGTCGAAGACCTGGGCCACCAGGCCGAGATCCTTGTAGACCACCACGCCGGAGCCGTCGCTGACCGCTATCCCGGCCGCCTCCTGCCCCCGGTGCTGTAGTGCGTACAGCCCGAAGTAGGTGAGATTGGCGACCTCTTCCTCCGGCGCCCAGACGCCGAAGACGCCACAGGCGTCCTGGGGGCCAGGTCGTTGGGGATCAAGGTCGTGGCTCAGCCGGCCGTCGCCTCGGGGCACCTACCGCTCCCTCTTGCTGGTCTGGACTGGCCTGGCGGAACCCCAAAGGGCCTGCTCCGCTGATTGGCCGGGACCACACTGTCGTCGCCTGACAGTGTACGCGAATCCAAGTCGCCACATACAGTCACGTTGTCACCGCTAAAGGTCAGCGGCAACATGCGTCACTCCAGTTCGAGGGGCAGGTACGGGGAGAGGTCCGCGCGAGCACCACTCGCCCGTACGCGACCCTCCGTGACCGCTTGGGCCCAGTCGAGTCGTCCGGTGGCCAACTCGAGCCAGGTTTGCGGATCCATCTCGACCGTGTTCGGAGGTGTACCGCGGGTGTGTCGCGGACCCGGAACGCACTGAACTGCACCGTAAGGTGGGACGCGCACCTCCACCGATCGGCCGGGGGCACGATCCGCAAGGGTGGTCAATAAGGCCCTTACCGCCGCACGGATGACCGACCGTTCAGGTGTGCGGCCCTCATCGAGCGCCGCCATCACCGCCGCGACCGCGGCGGACTTATCGCACGGAGAGGACACGACGGGACGATACGGCCTCGCCCCGCCACGCTTCACGCTGGCCCTGGGTCGCGCCGATCCGCCCCGACAAGGCATAGTTGCCGACGGCGTATTCGTACCGTGATGTTCCCCAGGCCTGGCACCCCGCCGGCCAGGGAAGATCAGTCCGGAAGGCGGTGGACGTGTCAACACACCGACGAGCCTGGCAAACGCGGGCCGGTGTGGTCGTGGCGCTGATTGTGGGTGCCCTGCTCGCGGTCCCCGCCACACCCGCCCTCGCCGCCCCCAGCGTCAACAACGTCTCGGCATCTCCGAGCGCCGTTGAGGCGGGTAAGACCACCACCGTGAGTTACTCGCTGAGCTTCGGTGACGACGCCGTCCCGGTGGACATCACCGTCAGCTCGAACAACGGAAAATTGAGGTGCGTCGACGGCTGTGAGCGCAGGCGCGTTGATGCAGCTGGCACTCTCCAAGCCACCTTCCAACTCGCAAATGACGCCTCCAACGGGTCAGCCACGATTACCGTCAAGGCCGTTGAGTCTCAGGGTGTGATTCGGCGGGATGCCGAGGCCTCGACGAACGTGACGATGGTCGCTGCTCCCCCGCCGCCGACCACTCAGGCGCCGCAGACGGTCCGGTCGATCTCCGGCAAGGTGGTCAACCAGGCCGGTGACGGGGTGGCGAACGCGTACGTCCTGCTCAAGGACAGCGCCGGTAAGCAGTACGAGACCAACACGAACTCCGACGGCAACTTCCGCTTCACCGGCAGCAACGACCGCCCCATCGCGCCGGGCCGGATCGACATCGGTGCCAGCGCGAACAGTGTCCGGGAGGTCGTGAGCTTCACGGCGAACGCCGGTCAGAGCGTCACCGGACAGCGGATCACCCTGGCGATCCAGGCCTCGAACAGCCCGAGTCCCACCCCGTCGGCCAGCGAGTCCGCGGTGCCGACGGAGGACCCCTTCGACGACGAGTTCGCCGAGGATGAGGAGACTCCCCCCGGCGAGTCTGCGGCCCCACCGGCCCAGGCCGGCAACGAGGACTCCGGTGGCTTCGGCAGTTGGCTGCTGGTGCTGCTCGGCGGTCTGTTCGTTGCCGTCGGTGTCGGCACGATCGTGCTGCTGTGGATGAGGCGTAAGGAGAACGAGGACGGCGACGTCGACGGGGACGCCCCCGCCGCCGCCCCCGCTGGCGCTGTTCCGGCGGCCCGAGGCAACTTCGTCAGCGCGGACGACCAGACCCGCGTAGTCAACCGGGTCGGCGCCACGCCCGACCCGACCATGGTCGCCGGTGCCGGGATCAGCAACGCGCCGACGATGATGCACCAGCCGGTGGTCGACGACGTTCCCCCGGACCCGTACGGCGCACCCGCACAGCCCTACGGCGCTGCGGGCGGAGCCGGCCAGGCCTGGTCGGGCGGTCGCTACGGCGACGAGCCCGCCGGCTACGGCACCCCCGGCTATGGCAGCACCCCGTCGTCGGGTGCCGGGTATGGCGGCCGTGACTACGGTGCCGGCGGTGCCGGGGCGGACTACCCCCCGGCTGGCGGTGGCGCTGCCGGCTACGGCGAGCGGTACGACGAGCCGACCGGCCGTTACACCGGTGACGAGACCCGTTACCCCGCGCCCGCCGACCCCTACGCGACCGGCCTGTACGAGCAGGACGCGGGCCAGGGTTACGGCCAGAGCGAACCCACCGGCTACGGCCGTGGGGAGACCGGCGGATACGGCCGGGGTGAGTCCGGTGGCTACGGCAAGAGCGAGCCGACCGGCGGATACGGCCGGACCGAGCCCACGAGCGGGTACGGCCAGGCCGACCAGCCCGGCTACGGCCAGGCCGGGTCGACCAGCGCCTACGGTTCGACGGAGCCGGACTACGGCCGGGGCGAGCCGACCGGTGGTTACGGCAGCGCAGCCACCAGCGGGTACGGCCAGAGTGAGCCGACCGGCGGGTACGGCCAGGCTGGGCCGGCGGGCGGATACGCCTCCAGCACCCCCACCAGCTACGGCCCGAGCGAGCCCACCGGGTATGGCAAGAGCGAACCGACCAGCTACGGCCCGAGCGAGCCCACCGGGTATGGCAAGAGCGAACCGACCAGCTACGGCCAGGGCGAGCCCACCGGCTACGGCCGGGGTGAGCCTGCCGGCGGGTACGGCCAGGCCGAGCCGACCGGCGGCTACCCGGCGCAGCCCGGCGGGTACGGACAACCGGCGGAGGGCTACGGCCAGCCCGGCGGGTACGACGACGCCAGTCGCTACGGCGGCTACGGCCAGGGCGGTGGCTACGGCCAGGAGCAGCCGCAGCAGCGCGGTGGCTACGGCAGCGGCTACGAGCAGGGCGGCGGGTACGGCCAGGAGCAGCCACCGCGCCAGCGCGAGAGCTACGACAGCGGCTACGAGCAGGGCGCTGGCTACGGCGCCGATCCGGCACAGGCCGGCCGTGCCCGGCCGGAAGCCGGCCCGGGAGAGCGCGGCGGACGCCGGCTCGACTGGCTGGACGACTGAAGCGACGCTTTAGGAGGACGACGGAGCGGTGACGGCGGGCATCATCTGCCGCAGCCGCCCGTCGTCCTCCCCGGCGCGTCCAGCCTTTGGTGTCGCCAGCCGCGAGGACGAAGACGTCCTCGCTAGGCCCGGGTGAAGACGCCCTGCCGCAGCAGTGGGACCACGGCCGAGGTGTCCAGGCGTACGGCGATCTCGACATCCTCGGCGAAGCCGGCGTCGATCAGTTCACGGCCGGAGACACAGCCCCGGATCGCCGCCGGTACGTCCGGAATGCTGGCCAGCGCGGCCAGTGCCACGGCGGCATCCACGGAGAGGCCACCGGTCACCCCGGACAGCGCATCGAGCACGCTCGCCGCACCGAGTTGATCCTCCACCGCCGGGCGCAGCGAGCCGTCCGGCCAGCGTTCCCCGCCGCGATCACCCCGATCGGTGCGGTCGTCGAGCCGTACCCCTGGCTCAGCAGCCAGTGCCCGACGGCGACCGCGCCCGACCGCCACCTCGACGGTGGTGGTGAACGACAACACGTCCACCACCACCAGCACGGCACAGACCCGGCCTAGTTCGGCCGCCCCGGCCAGGCCCCAGTCGAACCAGGCCCCGGAACCGGACTGGGTCAGGTCGGGCCCGGCCGACACCTCAGCGTTCGTCGGCGGTCGGCTGCGTTCCCGGCGCTTCGGCGGTGGGGTCACCCTCACCGGTCGGCCGGCGGACCGGCGGTGCCGCCCGCTCGACCTGCTCGACGGCCGGTTCGGCACCCGCCGCCTCTGGTGCGGACGACTCGGGGTCCTCCTCCGAAGGCGCCGCCACGCCGGCCTGCTCGCCCTCGGCGGTCGCCCCGGCCTCGGCCTCGCTCACCGGGGCAGACTCGACCACCGGCGCGGCCTCGACCGCGGCGTCCGGGGCCGACTCGACCGGGGTGACCCCGCCGAACAGGGCCGGCAGGGTGGCGCTGTGCGCCTCGCGCAGCTCGTCCAGGCCGATCCGGAACTGGCCGAGCACCTCAAGCGCACCGGCGGAGGGGTCGGTGACCCCGATCGGTTCCCACGGCACGCCGTAGTCCGTGCAGAGGGCGGTGAACGCCTTCTCGTGGCCCCGGGGCACCGAGACCAGCACCCGGCCGGCGGACTCGCTGAACAGGAAGACGAAGGGCATGGAGTTGCCCTCGAAACGCTCCGGCACCACGATCCGGGCGCCGACGCCGTGCCGCAGGCAGGACTCCACCAGGCTCTGCGCGAGACCTCCGTCGGAGAGGTCGTGCGCCGAGCTGAGGTGACCGACTCGGGCGGCGGCGGCCAGCAGCTCACCGAGCTGCTTCTCCCGGGCCAGGTCGACATGCGGGGGTACGCCACCGAGGTGCTGGTGGGTCACCCAAGCCCATTCCGAGCCGGAGAGTTCCACATGGGTCTCGCCGAGCAGGAAGAGCTGGTCGTGGTCGCCGCTGGGCCGCGGGACGAAGCCCATCGCCACCCGCTCGGCGACGTTCTCCAGGACGCCGAGCACCCCGACGACCGGGGTCGGGTGGATGGCCGCCGCCCCGGTCTGGTTGTAGAAGCTGACGTTTCCGCCGGTGACCGGGATGCCCAGCTCGGCGCAGCCGTCGGCGAGGCCGCGTACCGCCTCGGCGAACTGCCACATCACGCCCGGGTCCTCCGGGGAGCCGAAGTTCAGGCAGTCCGTGACCGCGATCGGGGTCGCGCCGGTGACCACCACGTTGCGGTACGCCTCGGCCAGGGCCAGCTTGGCGCCGTGGTACGGGTCGAGTCGGGCGTACCGGCCGTTGCCGTCGACCGACAGGGCCACTCCCAGGCCGGTCCGCTCGTCGATCCGGATCACGCCGGAGTCCTCCGGCTGGGCGAGCACGGTGTTGCCCAGCACGTAGCGGTCGTACTGCTCGGTGACCCAGGTCTTGTCGCACAGGTTCGGCGAGGCGATCATGCGCAGCACGGTCTCGCGCAGCGCCTCCGGGTCGGCCGGCCGGGGCAGGGTCTCGGCCCGGTCGGCCTGGAGCAGGATCAGGTCGGCCGGCTCCCGCATCGGGCGGGCGTAGACCGGACCGTCGTCCACCAGCGAGCCCGGCGGCACGTCGACCACCAGCTGGTCCCGCCAGGTGATCAGCAGTCGACCCGGCTGGCCGTTCGGCTCGGGCGGGGTGACCTCACCGATGGCGGTGGCCAGCACCCCCCACTTCTCGCAGGTCTTGAGGACGGTCTCGAGCTTGGCCGGCTCGACGACCAGCAGCATCCGCTCCTGGGACTCGCTGGCCAGGATCTCGTGCGGGTCCATCGAGGGCTCACGCAGCGGCACCCGCTCCAGCCAGACCCGCATGCCGGTGCCCGCTGCCGCGGCGGTCTCGGTGAGGGCGCAGGTCAGCCCGGCTCCGCCGAGGTCCTGGATGCCGGCGACCAGTTCGGCGTCGTACAGCTCCAGGCAGGCCTCGATCAGCAGCTTCTCGATGAAGGGGTCACCGACCTGCACGGAGGGGCGACGCTGCTCACTGCCCTCGGAGAAGGTCGCGCTGGCCAGCACCGACACGCCGCCGATGCCGTCGCGCCCGGTCTTGGCGCCCATCAGCACCACGACATTGCCGGGGCCGACAGCGGCCTTGTTCTGCAACCGGCTCACCGGCAGTACGCCGAGGCAGAGGGCGTTGACCAGGGGGTTTCCCTGGTAGCAGGGGTCGAAGACCACCTCGCCGCCGATGTTGGGCAGGCCCAGGCAGTTGCCGTACCCGCCGACTCCGGCCACCACCCCGGGCAGTACCCGGGCGGTGTCGGGGTGGTCGGCCGCGCCGAAGCGCAGCGGGTCCATCACCGCTACCGGACGAGCGCCCATGGCGAGGATGTCCCGGACGATGCCGCCGACCCCGGTGGCCGCACCCTGGTACGGCTCGACGAAGCTCGGGTGGTTGTGCGACTCGACCTTGAAGGTCACCGCCAGCTCGTCGGAGACCCGCACCACACCGGCGTTCTCCCCGATGCCGGCCAGCAGCCGGTCACTCGGCGGGGCCTTCTCGCCGAACTGGCGCAGGTGCACCTTGCTGGACTTGTAGGAGCAGTGCTCGCTCCACATGATCGAGTACATCGCCAGCTCGGACTGGGTGGGCCGGCGGCCCAGGATGTGCCGGATGCGGTCGTACTCGTCGTCCCGGAGCCCCAGTTCGGCGTACGGCTGAAGTTCGGACGGAGTGCCCTCGGCGCGCGGCACGGTGTCCACCCGGTCCGCCCAGTCGGCCTGCCCGGAGGCGTGCCGGACCGGCGCGGCGGCCGGATATGGCTGGACCGGCTGTGCCGGCGTGGCCGGGACTGCCTCCGGGGTCTCCCGTACCGGGTCCGGATGCGTAGTCATGACCTCTCCTCGTTGCGCTCGCCGCCGTACCGGCGGGTGAGCCGACCGATGATCCCGACGCGGACGGTCACGCCGGCGCCCCCACCAGGTGCTTGAGCACCGAGGTGAAGAAGCCGAGGCCGTCGAGGGAGGGGCCGGTGAGGGCCTCCACCGCGTGCTCGGGGTGCGGCATGATGCCGACCACGTTGCCGGCCGAATTGGTGATGGCCGCGATGTCCCGCTGCGAGCCGTTGGGGTTGACCCCGACGTACCGGGCGACCACCCGGCCCTCGGCCTCGAGGGCGTCCAGGGTGGCGGGGTCGGCGACGTAGCAACCCTCACCGTTCTTGACCGGGATCAGCACCTCCTGGCCAGGCTGGAAGGCGTTCGTCCAAGCGGTGCCGGCCGACTCGATGCGCAGGATCTGGTCGCGGTTGCGGAAGTGCAGGTGCTGGTTGCGGGTGAGCGCCCCGGGCAGCAGGTGGGCCTCGCAGAGGATCTGGAAGCCGTTGCAGATGCCGAGCACCGGCAGGCCACCGGCGGCGGCGTCGATGATGGTCTCCATCACCGGGGCGAACCGGGCGATGGCCCCGCAGCGCAGGTAGTCACCGTAGGAGAAGCCGCCGGGCAGGACGACCGCGTCCACCCCGTGCAACTCCGGGTCTCCGTGCCAGAGACGTACCGGTTGGGCGCCGGCGATCCGGACCGCCCGGGCGGCGTCCCCGTCGTCGAGCGAGCCGGGGAAGGTCACCACACCGACCCGCGCGGTCACGACCGGGCTTCCGCAGGCTCGTCGGCCTCTACCAGGCGGACGGTGAAGTCCTCGATGACCGGGTTGGCGAGCAGCTTGTCGGCGATCTCCCGGGCCCGGTCCAGGTCCGGTTCACCGGTGAAGTCGATCTCGATGCGCCGACCGATCCGCACCGAGGCGACATCGTTGACACCGAGCCGGGGCAGCGCGTTTGCGACGGCCTGGCCCTGCGGATCGAGGATCTCGGGCTTGAGCATGACGTCGACGACGACGCGAGGCACTGGGCACTCCTGACTGTGTACGCAGTTGGGTGCCGACCCACAACGGGCGAGCGCAGCCAGCCTACCTGGCAGGAGTCGCGCCGAACGCACCGGTGGGAGGGGCGTCGGACAGCGCCGGTGGCCGCCCGCTCGGCCCTTTCAGGATCGATACGGGTTCGTTGCTGTCCCGATACGGCTTTGTTGTCCGATCTCCCGGCGCGTTGCGTAATGGATCATCGGGGACAGTTCGGCAGAGCCGGTCGGAAGTCGGACGGGGGATGGCCGGGCGGGCCGACTTCGGGAAATCCGACTGTTACATCACTCTGTTTCTATGTACCTCTTGTGAAACACCTCACCCGGCTCTACGGTACATCGTCAGACGTCGATTTATCGACGTAGCGGCGACGGATCACCCCCTACCCGTCGCCGCAGGTCGACCCGGTAACCCGGGTCCCGCGACCCCCGAAGGAGCCCTACCGATGCGCATCCGATCCCTGCTCGCGGTCCTCGCCACAGCCCTGGCCGGCGTGCTCGGCGCCAGCTCCGGCGCCGTCGCCGCCCCCGTCGGCCCGTACATCATCGGCGGCGGGACCGTCTCCTCCGCGCCGTGGGCCGCGGCGGTGCTCAGCAACGGCTCGTTCACCTGCTCCGGCACGATCATCGCCCCGCAGTGGGTACTCACCGCCCGGCACTGCCTCGGCGGCACCATGTCCGTCCGGGTGGGCAGCGTCAACCGCACCTCCGGCGGGGTCACCCGCACGGTCAGCGCCACCTACGGCCGCTACGACCTTGCCCTGATGCGCCTGTCCAGCGCGGTGAGCACCACCTACGTCACGCTGGCCAACAGCAACCCGCCGCTCAACTCGACCAACACCATCTTCGGCTGGGGCATGACCTGCTACAGCGGCTGCTCGGCCTCCACCCAGCTCAAGACCGCGTCCGTCCGGGTGACCAGCAACAGCGTCACCGACGCGTACGGCGGGCAGGCGATCCGGAGCACCCGGATCAACGGCAACGCCTGGCGGGGCGACTCCGGCGGCCCGCAGTTCTACAACGGCGCCCAGGTCGGGGTCGCCTCCACCGCCGACGGCCAGAGCATCCAGAACTACGGCAGTGTCGCGTACAACCGGGCTTGGATCACCTCCGTGGCCGGTGTCTGACGGAAAGCGTCCGAAGCGGCGCGGAAGGTGGGCTACGCGCCCGCCGTCCGCGCCGCGTCGTTTTTCAGCATCCGAGCAGGTGAACAAGGCTCACGTTGCTCGGTGTCGGTGCCTGACAGCATCGAAACCGTGCTGGTCGTGACGACGGATCAACTTCCCGGCTACGAGATCCGCCAGATCCTCGGCGAGGTGGTCTCCTCGATGGCCAGGACCCGCAACCCGTACCGCGAAGGGGTCAAGAATCTCCGAGGTGGCGCGTACGACCCGATGGCGCCGGACAACCTCACCCGGTGGCGTACCGACTCGGTGGCCCGACTCGGCGAGGAGGCCCGCCGGCTCGGCGCGAACGCCGTGGTGGGGATGCGGTTCGACAGCCGCGACTGCGGCGAGATGTGGATGGAGATCTGCGCCTACGGCACGGCCGTCATCGTGGCACCCAAGGTCCCCGACGTCATGCCCCCGGACCAGCCGCTGATCGCCGCCGAAACCGCCACCGACCCGGCCTTCGCCGACACTCCCGGCGGCATCGCCGAACCCGCCAGCGCCCCCAACCTCCGCACCGCCCCAGAAACCCCCACCCGCGACAGCTGACCCACGCCGCTGCCCTGCCGCCCGCGGCCCTTGCCCGCGACCCCCGCGGCCCACCGACCCCTGTCCGCGCCGATCTTGCACTTTCGGTCGCCGATATGCGGCTTTCGCCCGCTGATGCCCCGACAGAAAGTGCAAGATCGGCGCGCGAGGCGGGGGCGGGCGAGGGCGGAGGGCGTGCGGGGGCAGGGCGGGAGGGGTGGGGGTGGGGGTGGTTAGAGGATGGGGGGTGGGGTGTAGGTGGCGGCTTGGGGGTGGGACTGGACGATCTTGGAGATGCGGGTGGTCACCGCCTGGATCTGGGCGGGGGCAGCGCCTACGAAGGCGGCGCGGTCGGCTACCAGGGCGTCGATCTCGGGGCGGGACAGGCCCAGGCGGGAGTCGGCGGCCAGGCGGTCGAAGAGGTCGTTGTCGGGGCTGCCCTTCTCCCGCATGGCCAGGGCCACCGCGACCGCATGCTCCTTGATCGCCTCATGGGCGGTTTCCCGGCCGACGCCTCGGCGGACGGCCGCCACCAGGATCTTCGTGGTGGCCAGGAAGGGCAGGAACCGCTCCAACTCCCGGTTGATCACCGCCGGGTAGGCCCCGAACTCGTCCAGCACGGTGAGGAAGGTCTGGAACAGCCCGTCGGCGGCGAAGAAGGCGTCCGGCAGGGCCACCCGACGCACCACCGAGCAGGAGACGTCGCCCTCGTTCCACTGGTCGCCGGCCAGCTCACCGACCATCGACAGGTACCCCCGGATGATCACCGCGAAGCCGTTGACCCGCTCCGAGGAACGGGTGTTCATCTTGTGCGGCATCGCGCTGGAGCCGACCTGGCCCGGCTTGAAGCCCTCGGTGGCCAACTCCTGCCCAACCATCAGCCGGATCGTGGTGGCCAGCGACGAAGGCGCGGCAGCGGTCTGCGCCAGCGCCGAGAGCACGTCGAAGTCGAGCGAACGCGGGTAGACCTGCCCCACACTGTCCAACACCCGGTTGAAGCCGAGGTGTTCGGCGACCCGCCGCTCCAACTCGGCCACCTTCTCGGCGTCGCCGTCGAAGAGGTCCATCTGGTCGGCGGCGGTACCCACCGGCCCCTTGATCCCGCGCAGCGGGTAGCGGTCGATCAGGTCGGTCAGCCGCTCGTACGCGATGATCAGCTCCTCGGCAGCCGACGCGAAGCGCTTGCCCAGCGTGGTGGCCTGCGCCGCGACGTTGTGCGACCGCCCGGCCATCACCACCTCGGAGTACTCGTGGGCGTGCGAGGCCAGCCGGGCCAGCGTGGCCACCACCCGATCCCGGATCAGCTCCAGCGACCGGCGTACCTGAAGCTGCTCGACGTTCTCGGTGAGATCCCGAGAGGTCATGCCCTTGTGCACGTGCTCGTGCCCGGCCAGCGCACTGAACTCCTCGATCCGCGCCTTGACGTCGTGGCGGGTCACCCGCTCCCGCGCCGCGATCGAGTCCAGGTAGACCTCGTCCAACACCCGCTCGTACGCCTCGACCACCCCGTCGGGCACAGCCACACCGAGGTCGCGCTGTGCCTTGAGCACGGCGAGCCAGAGTTGCCGCTCCAGGCGGATCTTCTCCTCCGGGGACCAGAGGGCGACCAGTTCGGGCGAGGCGTACCGGTTGGCGAGCACGTTCGGGATCGTCGTCACCCCGTCATTCTCCGGCACCCACCAGCCAGCCCTCGACCACCCCTCACCAGCAGTGACGGTTCCCGGTGGAGGCGGGCCCGGTGCCTCGAGCGTGGTACTTGCTCGGCAAGAACGTCTTCCCAGTAGACCCCCTCCCGGGGCGCCGTTCCAGCGGTAGAGTGCGAGCGCGAAGACCCCAGACCGGTCCCTGGTAGTCGCGTGTCGGCAGGCCAAACCGCTGGGGTTAAGACCTCGAAGAGGGCCACCCGAACCGGTGGCCCTCTTCGCTTTCTGCATCAGCCCTTACCGCTTTCAGAAATGAAACGTTGTCGTGGACCGACTGGCGGCGGGATCCGGGTGGCGTCGCGCCTCGCGTACCTGAGTCGTAGTTCCTGTCGAGCTGCTAGCGCAGACGGATCACGTCGCCGTGGGGGGCCGGATCACACCTCCGGTACCTCATTCACGGTCGCGGTCACCGCCAGGGTCTTCGTCTGCTTGCCGTGGGAGTTGCGCACGGTCAACTGGTAGGTGTGCCGCTGCACGTCGCCCCCGGCCCCCTCGCAGGGAAAGGTGAGGGTTTCGCTGCCGGTGGGCGGGTAGTTGTCGGCGTACACGCCCTGGCCGTCGACGGAGAGGGCAACGGAGTCGACGTTGCCGACCTTCCACTCCAGGACGACCGGCGAGCCGGGGATCGGGTTGACGTTCGTCCCAGCCGGGCAGGAGGGCTTCTGGGCAACCCGGAAGTAGGTGATGGTCGGCCCGGTGCCCGACTTGGTCCCGGACTGTCCCCCGCCGGTCGAGCCGCCGCCGGTCGAGTTGTTGCCGGTGGAGCCGCCGCCGGTCGAACCACCGTCAGTCGAACCACCTGCGGTGGGCTCAGAGGCAGCGGTCGGGTCGGATACGGCGGCCGGATCAGACGCTGCGGTCGGATCAGTGGTTGCCGGTGCGCTGGGCGCCGCCGCAGTCGAGGCGGACTCCGGGCTGGTGCCGGTGGTAGTGCAGCCGCTGACCACAAGGACAACGGTCAGGGCGACGATGGATGTACGGAGCAGGACTTGACCACTCATGACCACTCCTTGAAAGCGCGCCGCCGGTGGCTCCGGGGCGCAGGCTGTGGTCCACAGTAGAGACGACCAACAATAGCTTCCGACCACGGCGAGCAACGCGATCCTCACCCGCTTCGTAGACCGGGTGCAGCGGCTCGCGACCTGCAAATAGAGCCGCACTCAGAAAGATCTCGAACCTACCGGCGTTTCCGCGCACACCGGGGGAGCACCATCAATCAAGGGGGCCGTTGCGAACTGCCGAGAGGAAGCTGTTCCAACTGTCGGAGGCATAGACGAGGGCGGGACCGGTGCGATCTTTGCTGTCGCGGACGGCCACCCGGCCACTGCCATCGAGGATCGGCCCGGCCTCGACACAGTTGCCGCCGCCGCTCGGGCTCCTCGTGCTCACGTGCCAGGCCACCGGCGGCAGTAGTAGCGCGGATGCCGCCGTGTGCCTCATCGCCGTCTACTCCAACTGATCGATCAGGTCAGACACGAGTGCGAGCCCTGTCTGCGCGGGGAGAGCCATCCCGCGCAGCCGATCGTAGGTCCGGAGTAACGACTCCGCCAGGCCATCTTCGACGACGAGGCTGCCGGCAGGCGTCCAGATGCACCCGGCGAGCGGATACGGCGGACGCATCCGAAAGACGTTGAAGCCTCCCTCGGGGCTCGGATGCGCGCCCGCAGCGGAGGGCAACACCAGCAGTTCGATGTGACTCCGCGTGGCCATCGTGGACAAGTGCTCCAGCTGTTCCCGCATCACGGTGGCTCCGCCCACGGTTCTGCGGAGAGCGCCCTCGTCGATGACGACGGAGAGCCTCACCGGCTCGTCACCGTCGAGTCGGCGCTGACGGGCGAGCCGGATCTCGACATAGCGGTTGATCTGCTCCTCGGTGGCGTCGATGTCCACCGCGCGGATGATCGCCTCGGCATACGCCTTGGTCTGCAGCAGGCCGGGGAGCACGACGACGTCGAAGGAGTAGATCTCCGTCGCCCGACTCTCCAACCAGATCCAGTCGATCAGCGAGCCGACAACGTCGGCCGCAAAGCCGTCCCACCAGCCCTTCTGCCAGACATCCTTCGCCATGGTGGTCAGGTCGGCGCGACGCCGGCCATCGTCCACACCGCAGATGTCGAGGTAGGCGAGCACTTCGGGCACCCGGGCCGCCACGACACCGGACTCAAGGCGACTGACGGTCGAGGCGTTGCGATTGATGTAGTCGCCCACGTCTTTGAGGGTCAGCCCGGCTGACTCGCGCATCTCCCGGAGCTGCTGGCCGAGCCACTGAGCGCGTAGCGTCGCCGCCTTCACCATGTCGCCTCCTCAGCTCCCACTTAAGAGTCAGCGAGAAACGCGGAAAATGCAAGCTTGCACAGACGCCACTCTGCATGCATGCTGCTTGTACGTACAGTGATGGCGACGTCACCGTTGCCAAAGAAGAGTGGACCGGGGTGGGGCGGTTTGGCGGCCTCTCCCACTCCCGGTCCGAGACGAGTCGAAGGGAGCAGTCACGCTGGACGCACCCGGGGATCGACTCCCCTTCTGTCTACCACCGAAGGCGCTCGACGCGCGTACCCGGTGATGGGCGTGGTGTGTCCATGGTGGCCGCTTCCGGTCGTACTCCGGTGTCGGGTCGAGCCTGCCCGCACCGGTCCGTGACGGGGCGGGCGTACGCCCGCCGCCCGGCAGCCCCCGCCTGTGGCCGCGATTCCCCCTGCGGCCCGGTGGCGATGCCGTGCGCCCGCCCCTCGCCTGACGGGAGTGGGAGATGGGACTGACCGGCGGGCCGCCGTTGCGGGTCGGCGCGGTGGTGGAGGTGCCCGAGCAGCATTACTGCTACGGCCTGGGCACGCTCACCTTGCGGATCGTGGAGATCGGTCGCCGGGAGCGACACAGCGACGGGGTCTGGATCCGTCTGCGCGGTGTCGATCTCGGCGATCCGCGCGGCCCACGGCAGCGTCGGGTGCTGGCCCGGCTCGACGCCGTACGCCTCAGTGTCGCCCCCGCCTGGGTCGCGCATGTGCCCGCCCGGCCGAGTTGGGACTGCTCGGGCTGCGGGCGGCCGTGGCCGTGCCCCGACCGGCGGCGTCGGCTGTTGGATCGGTACGCGGGCCAGCGGGTAGCCCTCGCGGTCTACCTCGCCACCCAGTTGGTCGATGCGGTGTCGGATCTGCACCAGGTGCCGCCCGCGAACCTCTACGGGCGGTTCCTGGGTTGGCTGCCCGACCCGGGCGAGGATGATCCGACCGGGTCGGCGGCGAGTTGACCTGATCCGGCGATCAGCGTTCCAGAATGGCGGTGACGCCCTGGCCGCCGGCGGCGCAGATCGAGATGAGTCCGCGACCGCCGCCCTTCTCGTCTAGGAGTTTGGCCAGGGTGGCGACGATCCGTCCGCCGGTGGCGGCGAAGGGGTGTCCGGCGGCCAGCGAGGAGCCGTTGACGTTGAGCTTGTCGGTGTCGATCGCACCCAGCGGGGCGTCCAGGCCGAGCCGCTCGACGCAGAACTCCTCCGACTCCCACGCGGCCAGGGTGGCCAGCACCTGGGCGGCGAACGCCTCGTGGATCTCGTAGTAGTCGAAGTCCTGCAGGGTCAGGCCCGCGCGGGCGAGCAGCCGGGGTACCGCGTACGCGGGTGCCATCAGCAGTCCCTCGTCACCGTGTACGAAGTCGACCGCGGCGGTCTCGGACCAGGAGAACCAGGCCAGTACGGGCAGGTTGTGCTCGGCGGCCCACTGTTCGCTGGCCAGCAGCACGGTGGAGGCGCCGTCGGTCAGGGGGGAGGAGTTGCCGGCGGTCATGGTGGCCCGGTCGGCGTCCGGACCCTTGGCACCGAAGGCCGGCTTTAGGGTGCCGAGCTTCTCCAGGGTGGTGTCGGGGCGGAGGTTCTGGTCGCGGGTCAGCCCCAGGTAGGGGGTCATCAGGTCGTCGAAGAACCCCCGGTCGTACGCGGCGGCCAGCCGCTGGTGGGAACGGAGGGCGAGCTCGTCCTGGGCCTGCCGGTCGATGTTCCAGCGCAGCGCCGTCTGTGCGGTGTGCTCCCCCATGGACAGGCCGGTACGCGGCTCGGCGTTGCGGGGGATCTCCGGCTTGAATGCCTGGCCCGGACGCAGCTTCGCGGCGACCTTCATGCGCTCGCCCATGGTCCGGGCGGAGTTGAGCTGGAGCAGGGTGCGACGCAGGTCCTCGTTGATGGCCAGCGGGGCGTCCGAGGTGGTGTCGACCCCACCGGCGATGCCCACCTCGATCTGCCCCAGGGCGATCTTGTTGGCGATCAGGATGGCGGCTTCCAGGCCGGTGCCGCAGGCCTGCTGGATGTCGTACGCCGGGGTGCGCGGGTCCAGCTTGGAGCCGAGCACCACCTCGCGGGTGAGGTTGAAGTCCTTGGAGTGCTTGAGCACCGCCCCGGCGACCACCTCGCCGACCTGCTGTCCGGCCAGGCCGAATCGGGCGATCAGGCCGTCCAGGGCAGCGCCGAGCATGTCGGAGTTGCTGGCGCTGGCGTAGCGGGAGTTGGAGCGGGCGAAGGGGATGCGGTTGCCGCCGATCACCGCGACCCGTCGAACGTTCTGCACGATCCGCCTCCTCGAAAGTGTTGCCCGCACCTTACTCACCAGTAGGCTACGCCTATGAGCGACAGGTACGCGAGCTTCGTCCAGTCGGGCGCCGGTAGGGCGCTGGTCAAGCGCCTCGGCCTGCCCGATCCGCCGCGGCTGCGCCGGTACGCCCCCGGTGAGCCGATTCTCCCCGGGCCGGTGCTGCTCGGCAGCGCCTCGGGTGGTCGCCTGGCCGAGCCGGTCGGCAAGATCCTGGCCGCCGCCGGGCTGGCCCTGCGCGATCCGGCCACCGCCGTGCCCGATCCGACGACCGGCCGTACGCCGGACAGCGCCGCCCTGGTCTACGACGCCACCGGCATCACCGACTCGACCGGGCTGAGCCAGCTCTACGACTTCTTCCACCCGCAGGCCCGGGCGGTGCAGCCCAGCGGCCGGGTGATCGTGTTGGGCACTCCGCCGGGCGAGTGCGCCACTCCCCGCGAGGCGACCGCCCAGCGGGCCCTGGAGGGGCTGACCCGCAGCATCGGCAAGGAGTTCGGCCGCGGCACCACCGCTCAACTGGTCCATGTGACCCGGGAGGCCGACGAGGGCACCTGGACCAGCCTGGAGGCGACCCTGCGGTTCCTGCTCTCCGGCCGGTCGGCGTACGTCTCCGGGCAGGTGATCCGGGTCGGTGCCGGTCAGGCGACCGCGCCGGTGGACTGGGACCACCCCCTCGACGGGCAGGTGGTGCTGGTCACCGGGGCAGCCCGGGGTATCGGTGCGGCCCTGGCCCGGGTGCTGGCCCGCGACGGGGCTACCGTGCTGGCCCTGGACATCCCGGCGGCCGGGGACGAGTTGGCTGCGGTGGCCAACGAGATCGGCGGCAGCGCGGTGCAGCTCGACCTGACCGCCACGGACGCGCCTACCCGACTGGCGGAATACCTGGCCGGTCGGCACGGGCGGGTGGATGTGGTGGTGCACAACGCCGGCATCACCCGGGACAAGACCCTGGGCCGGATGGACCCCGACCGCTGGAACCAGGTCATCGACGTCAACCTGTCCAGTCAGGAGCGGATCAACGACCTGCTGTTGGAGCGGAAGCTGATTCCGGCCGGTGGGCGGATCGTCGGGGTCTCCTCGATCGCCGGGATCGCCGGCAACCGGGGGCAGACCAACTACGCCACCAGCAAGGCCGGGGTGATCGGGCTGGTCGACTCGCTGGCCCCGGTGCTGCGGGAGCGGGGGATCAGCGTGAACGCGGTGGCGCCCGGGTTCATCGAGACCCGGCTGACCGCCCGGATTCCGCTGGTGGTGCGGGAGGCGGGTCGGCGGATGAACAGTCTGGCCCAGGGCGGGCTGCCGGTGGACGTGGCCGAGACCATCGGTTGGCTGGCCTGGCCGGCCTCCGGCGCGATCAGCGGCAACGTGGTCCGGGTCTGCGGCCAGAGCCTGCTGGGGGCGTGATGGCCCGACGCAGTCCGCACGAGGAACCCGACGACCTGTCCGTCGGGGAGTTGATCGACGGGCCCACGGAGATCCTGAACCGGGAAATGCTGGCCGCCGCGCTCGCCGGTGAGGGCCGCGATCCGGCGGCCACCCAGGATCTGACCAGCGCCGCCGCACTCGTCTGGGAGGGCCACGACGCCGGGGCCACCCAGGATCTGACCAGTGCCGCCGCGTCGGTCGTGGGGCCGGCGGCTCGGGAGCGGGTGGAGTTGTCCCAACTGCCCGCGCCGGGGCCGTTGTATCGCCGGGCGTTGCTGGGGGTGGTGCCGGGGCTGGGCGGTCGGCGGGGTGCGGAGCTGCCGGCGGTGGAACTGGTGGTCAAGGGGGTGGCGGTGGATCCGCAGCGCCTGGCCGACTACGACCGGGTGTGCGGATTCCGGTTGGCGGACACCCTGCCGGCGACCTTCCCGCACGTCATGGGCTTCCCGCTGGCCCTGCGCCTGATCACCGCCTCGGAGTTCCCGATCCCGCTGACCGGGGTGGTGCACGTCGGCAACCTGATCACGGTGCACCGGCCGGTCACCGTGACGGATCGGCTGGACTTCACCGCCTGGGCGGAGAACCTGCGGCCCCACGATCGTGGACGGCAGGTGGATGTCGTACTCGTCGGGTCGGTCGACGGGGAGGAGGTGTGGCGCGGGGTCTCGACGTACCTGGGGAAGCAGCGCACCCCGGACGGCGGTGAGCGGCGCGACCGGCCGGAGCGGCCCGCGCCGCCGGCCCCTTCCGCCCGTTGGCGGGTCGAACCCCGCATCGGTACGGAGTACGCCCGGGTCTCCGGGGACCACAACCCGATCCACACCTCCCGGCTGGGTGCCCGGCTGTTCGGTTTCCCCCGGCCGATCGCGCACGGCATGTGGAGCAAGGCCCGGTGCTTGGCCGCCCTGGAGAACCGGCTGCCGCCGGGGTACACGGTGCAGGTGGCCTTCAAGCTCCCGGTGCCCTTGCCCAGCACGGTCGCCTTCCACGCCGAGCGCTCCGGCGACGACTGGGACTTCGCCCTGCACGACCAGCGGGGACGCCCGCAGTTGGTGGGCTCCATCCGCTGAATCAGGGCCGGGCACTTGCCCGGCCCTGATTTTCGCGCTAGGTTGTTCTCACATAGAGATGTTCTCAAAGTGAGAGTGATTACCGATGAACGAGCAGGACTTCCTCGCCGCGTACGACCCGTCGGCCTACCCCGCCACTGCGGTCACCGTCGACGTGGTCGCCCTGACCATCCGGGACAACGCGCTGCACCTGCTGCTGATCCGCCGCGCCGAACAGCCCTACGCGGGCCACTGGGCGCTGCCCGGCGGCTTCGTCCGACCCGACGAGGACCTGGCCGCCGCCGCCCAGCGGGAGTTGGCCGAGGAGACCGGCCTGGGCGGTGACCGGTTGCGCCGGGTCCACCTGGAGCAGTTGGCCAGCTACGGGGCCCCCGAGCGGGACCCCAGGATGCGGGTCTTCTCGGTGGCGCACCTGGCCTTCGCCCCGGACCTGCCCGACGCGACCGCCGGCACGGACGCCGAGGAGGCCCTCTGGCTACCGGTCGCCGAGCTGCCGAACCGGGACCTCGCCTTCGACCACCGCCAGATCGTCGCCGACGGGTTGGAGCGGGCCCGGTCGAAGCTGGAGTACACCCCGCTGGCCACCCGCTTCCTGGGTCCCGAGTTCACCATCGGCGAGCTGCGGTCGGTCTACGAGACGGTCTGGGGGCAGCCCCTGCACGCCGGCAACTTCCACCGCAAGGTGCTCTCGGTGCCCGGGTTCGTGGAGAGCACCGGCACGAGCACCGAGCGCGGCGGCAGCCGAGGCGGCCCACGGGCCCGGCTCTACCGGGCCGGTGACGCCCAACTGCTGCACCCGGCCCTACTGCGGCCGACCCGAGAGGACGCGGTGCGATGAGGACCGACGAGGCGATCCGCCTGGTCGGCGGGGCCCGCGACGATGACGAACTGTTCGGTCTGGACGAGCCGCAGAGCCGCTACCGGGAACTGGTCGCCGCCCTGCACCCCGACCGGCTCGGCTCGGCCGGGCCCGGGGTACGGGCCGAGGCCACCGCAGCCTTCGTAGAGGTCACCACCCGTTGGCGCAACCGTCAGGTGACCGAGCTGCACGGCTACCGCTGCGGCCAACCGGTGCACTCCGGCGACCTGGCCGACCTGTACGACGTAGGGGAGGATCGGCTGCTCAAGCTCCCCCGGGTCCCGCACGACAACGACCTGATGCTGCGGGAGGAACGCGCGCTGCGTCAGCTCGCCGAACGCGGCGACCCGCGCTGGCTGCCGTACGTGCCCCGGCTGGTCGACAGCTTCGCCCACCAGGACACCGCCACCGGGGCCGAGCGGCGGATCAACGTCCTGGCCACCGCACCCGGCCTGCACAGCCTGGTAGAGGTACGCCAGGCGTACCCGGACGGGCTGGACGCCCGCGACGTGGCCTGGATGTGGCGACGGCTGCTGGTGGCGCTCGGCCTGGCCCACCGGGCCGGGGTGGTGCACGGCGCGGTGCTGCCGCCACACGTGCTGATCGAGCCGGAGGCGCACGGTGTCGTCCTGGTCGACTGGTGCTTCTCCACCGAGCCCGGCGGGGTCGTGCCCGCCATGGTGCCCGACTACCAGGACTGGTACCCGCCCGAGGTCACCGGCGGCCGGCCCGCCGGGCCCGGCACCGACATCGCCATGGCCGCCCACTGCATGGCCTGGCTGATGGACGGACACGCCCCAGCGGAGCTGCGGGCCTTCATCAAGGGCTGCCGCCAGCCCCACCTGGCCGCCCGCCCGGACGACGCCTGGCGACTGCTGGGCGAACTCGACGAGGTGCTGGAACGCCTCTACGGCCCCCGCACCTTCCGACCCTTCACCCTCAACCCGTAAGGAGGCTGCCATGGGCAGCGGAATGTGGTCCACCGACGTGTACGACGCCGCCGACCGGTACCGCCGGGCCACCGGCACCAGCGCCTTCGCCTACAGCGACAGCGGTGCCCGGAAGGTGCACCCGGCGCTGGACCCCCGCGATGCGATGCGGGAGAGCCGCGACTCCGCGGAGCACCCGCAGTCGACCCCGGTGGCGGTGCTCTTCGACGTGACCGGCTCGATGGGGCACGTGCCCCGCACCCTCCAGGCCAAGCTGCCGAAACTGCTGGGGCTGCTGCTGCGCCAGGGGTACGCCCGGGACCCCCAGATCATGTTCGGGGCCATCGGCGACGCCACCTGCGACCGGGTGCCCTTGCAGGTGGGGCAGTTCGAGTCCGACAACCGGATGGACGACGACCTCGGCCGGATCGTGCTGGAGGGCGGCGGTGGCGGCCAGATGATGGAGTCGTACGAACTCGCCCTGTACTTCATGGCCCGGCACACCGTCACGGACAGTTGGTCCAAGCGCGGTCGGCGGGGCTACCTGTTCATCATCGGCGACGAGCTGGCGTACCCGAAGGTGAAGGCCGCCGAGGTGACCCGGCTGCTCGGCGGCAACCTGCGCGAGGACGTGCGGCTGAAGGAGATCGTCGAGGAGGTGACCCGCCGCTGGGACACCTACTACCTGCTCCCCGCCGGCAGCCACTACGCCGGCAACCGCAAGGTGCTGGACTTCTGGCGCGGCCTGCTCGGCCAGAACACCCTGGAACTCGACGACCTGGACGCGGTCTGCGAGACCATCGCCCTCACGGTCGGTCTCGGCGAACAGGCCATCGACCTCGACACCGGCCTGCGGGACCTGGACCGGGTCGGGTCGACGGCCACCGGCACGGTGTCGAAGGCCCTGGCCCGCCTCGGCAACACCGGACGACGCACCGAGACGTCCCGGCTGCCGGCCACCGGGACCGGCCGTGGCGGAGTCGTGCGGCTGTGAACGGGCTGATGACGGGCCGGGACGGGCTGGACGACGAACACACCATCGTGGTCGACCTCGGGTACGGCGACGCCGGAAAGGGCACGGTCGTGGACTGGCTCTGCGCCACCCGGCCGGTGCAGATGGTCGTCCGGTTCAACGGGGGCGCGCAGGCGGCACACAATGTCGTCCTGCCCGATGGACGGCATCACACCTTCGCCCAGTTCGGCGCCGGCACCTTCCACCCCGGGGTCTGGACCCACCTGTCCCGGCACGTCGTGGTCGACCCGTTGGCCCTGGCCGCCGAGGCCGATCACCTGGCCGCCGTCGGGGTGCCGGACGCCCTCGACCGGCTGACGGTGGACGGGGAGGCCCTGCTGGCCACCCCGTACCACCGGGCCGCCAACCGGGCGCGGGAGTTGTCCCGGGGAGCCGACCGGCACGGTTCCTGCGGGCTGGGGGTGGGTGAGGCCGTCGCGTACGGCCTCACCCACCCCGACGAGGCCCCCCGGGTGGCCGACTGCCACAGCCCCCGGCGGCTGCGCCGTCGGTTGACCGCACTGCGGGACCGGCTGGCCGCCGAACTGGGCCCATTGGACGCACCACCGGTCGAGGACTGCCTGCCGGCCTTCACCGCCTTCGCCGAGCGGGTGGCGATCGTCGACCGCTCCTGGCTGGCCGGGGCGCTGCGGGCCGGGCCGTGCGTGTTCGAGGGGGCGCAGGGGGTGCTGCTGGACGAGTGGCACGGCTTCCACCCGTACACCACCTGGAGCACTACCACCTTCGCCAACGCGGAGTCGCTGCTGGCCGAGGCCGGGATGGGCGGGACGGCGACCCGACTGGGGGTGCTGCGGACGGTCACCACCCGGCACGGGCCGGGCCCCCTGGTCACCGAGGACCCCACCCTGCCGCTGACCGACCCGCACAACCCGACCAACCCCTGGCAGGGGCGCTTCCGGTTCGGCCACTTCGACGCGGTCGCCCACGCGTACGCCCTGGCGGTCGCGGGTGGGGTGGACGGCCTGGCGCTGACCCACCTGGATCTCGCCGAACGTGGTCTGGACCTGCGCATCTGCCGCCGCTACGACGGGCTGGACCGGCTCCTGCCCGGCCCGCCGGGCGATCTCGACCGGCAGGCCGAGCTGACCGCCCGCCTGCTGCGGGCCCGCCCGGTGTACGACGAGGACTCCCCCACCGACTGGCCACAGGCGGTGGTCGAGGCGCTCGGCGCACCGGTCCTGCTCACCTCACACGGCCCCACCGCCGCCGACAAGAAGCTGCTCGCGAGGGTGTAAGGAAGGGCACCTTATTAACGCCTCGTGTAGAGGAAGGGCCCCTTATTAACAGCCGGTGCCCTGAGCATGGAGTCATGGAGACCGCGCTCGACCTGCTCCGGCAGACCCTCAGCTCACCCTGGGTGTACCTGCTGCTGTTCGGGCTGACCGCGGTCGACGCGATCTTCCCGGTGGTGCCGGCCGAGGCGGCGCTGATCACGGTCACCGTGCTGGCCACCGGTGGTGAACCGAACCTGGCGCTGGTCCTCGTGGTGGCCGCGCTCGGTGCCGCCGCGGGCGACCACCTCTCGTACGCCGTGGGGCGCGGCGGCGGATCACGCAAGCTAGACCACTCCCCGGCCGACAGCCGCCGCCGGGCCGGGTCGGAGTGGGCCCGGCGGGCGGTGGACCGGCGCGGCGGCATGATCCTGGTGGTGGCCCGCTACGTCCCCGGCGGGCGGACGGCGGTCACCCTGACCATGGGAGCGGTCCGTTATCCCCTGCGGTCGTTCCTGCTGTACGACCTGATCGCAGCGGTCACCTGGGCGTTCTACTGCGTGCTGCTCGGCATCTTCGGCGGGCTGGCCTTCGAGCGCAATCCGTTGCACGGAATCCTGGCCGGCATCGGCCTGTCGGTGGCGATCACCCTGGGACTTGAGCTGATCCGCTGGCTGCGCCACCGCGCCCACCGTCGGGCCGCATGCACGTCGAATCGCGAGTGTTAAAAGGGGGCCCTTCCTCTACACGAGGCGTTAATAAGGTGCCCTTCCTTACTGCTCGGGTGGGTGCCAGGTGTTGCCGTGCAGGAGTTGACCGGCACCTAGCCAGGCGACGTTCATCATCCGGGTGGCGGTCTTCTCCGGGTCGGCCTCCGGGTGGTCGGCCAGCCAGTCACCCAACGACTCGGTCGCCCCGACCAGGGCGTACGCGACCACTTCCAGCTCGGTTTCGGCCACCTCGCGCCCCTCGGCGCGCAGTGCGTCGTCGAGCATCCCGGCGACCACCTCGATGATCCGCGCCCGCATTCCGGCCAGTTCGTCCGCGAACCCCCGCTCGGCACGGGCCTGGCGGTAGAGCACCGCCCAGCCGTCCCGGTGGGCCCCGACGAAGCCGAAGAAGGCCCGCAATCCACGCCAGAGCCGTTCGTCGGCCTTCAGATCGGGCATCGCGGCAGCGGCGATGGCCTCCATCATCCGGGTGCCCTCGCGGTGCAGGCAGGCGACGAAGAGCTCCTCCTTGGTGCCGAGATAGGCGTAGACCATGGGTTTGGAGATGCCGGCTCGCTCGGCGACCTCGTCCATGCTGGCCCCGTGGTAGCCATGGCGGGCGAAGACCCGTACGGCGGCGTCGAGCATCTGTTGCTCACGCACAGCCCTGGGTAAGCGTCGGAAGGTGGGCCTGGTGGACACCTTGCCAGCATACCTACTCACACGTAAGGTTACGCCGGAGTAACTACTGTCCGAGAGGTGCCTTTCATGACTGACTTCGACCCGGCCAACTTCGCCAACGTCGGCCCGAAGGAGTTCGCTCAGCTCGTCAAGTCCACGCCGGACAGCAAGCTGAACGAGGTGATGTCCGGTGAGCTGCGCGGCAAGATCCTCGGAGAGGTCTTCGGGCGGATGCCGCAGCTGTTCCGCGCCGACCGGGCCGGCGCGACGAACGCGGTCATCCACTGGAACATCACCGGCGCCCCCGACGGCGGCACGGACACCTACGAGGTGGTCGTCGCCGACGGCGCCTGCACGGTCAACGAGACCCCGCAGCACGACCCGCGGCTGAGCCTGACCCTGGGCCCGGTCGAGTTCCTCAAGGTCGTCTCCGGTGGCGCCAACCCGGTCATGATGTTCATGACCGGCAAGCTCAAGGCAAAGGGTGACCTGGGCCTGGCCGCCAACATCGCGAACCTCTTCGACATCCCCAAGGCCTGAGATGGTCGAGTTCTCGCTCGACCTGACCGAGGAACAGCGGGATCTGCGCGACTGGGTGCACGGCTTCGCCAGCGAGGTCGTGCGCCCGGCCGCGGCCGAGTGGGACGCCCGCGAGGAGACCCCCTGGCCGATCATCGGAGAGGCGGCGAAGGTCGGCCTGTACGGCTTCGAGTTCCTCGCCACCTGCTGGGCCGACCCGACCGGCCTGTCCCTGCCGATCGCCAGCGAGGAACTCTTCTGGGGTGACGCCGGCATCGGCCTGAGCATCTTCGGCACCGGGCTGGCGGTGGCCGCGATCTACGGCACCGGCACCCCCGACCAGCTCGTCGAATGGGTCCCCCAGTGCTTCGGCGATGTCGACTCCCCGGCCGTCGCCGCCTTCTGTTCCAGCGAGCCGGAAGCCGGTTCGGATGTCGCTGCCATGCGTACCCGGGCCAGCTACGACGAGGCGACCGACGAGTGGGTGCTGCGCGGACAGAAGGCGTACGCCACCAACGGGGGGATCGCCGGGGTGCACGTGGTGGTCGCCTCGGTCGACCCGGAACTCGGCTCGCGCGGCCAGGCGGCGTTCGTCGTACCCCCGGGCCCCCCCGGGCTCAGCGCCACCCGCAAGCTGCGCAAACTGGGCCTGCGGGCCTCGCACACCGCTGATGTCTTCCTCGACGAGGTACGGGTTCCCGGGCGGTGCCTGCTCGGGGGCAAGGAGGCCCTCGACGAGCGGCTGGCCCGCGCCCGGGCCGGGAAGCGCTCCTCCGGTCAGGCCGCGATGCGGACCTTCGAGTTGTCCCGGCCCACCGTCGGCGCGCAGGCTCTCGGGGTGGCCCGGGCCGCCTACGAGTACGCCCTCGACTACGCCAAGGACCGGGTCCAGTTCGGTCGGCCGATCATCACCAACCAGGCGGTCGCCTTCACCCTGGCCGACATGAAGATGGAGATCGACGCCGCCCGGTTGCTGGTCTGGCGGGCCTCCTGGATGGGCCGCAACAACCGGCCCTTCACCGCCGGGGAGGGCTCGATGTCGAAGCTCAAGGCCGGTGAGGTGGCCGTCTCGGTCACCGAGAAGGCCGTCCAACTGCTCGGCGGGGCCGGCTTCCTGCGTGACCACCCGGTGGAGCGGTGGTACCGGGACGCCAAGATCTACACCATCTTCGAGGGCACCTCGGAGATCCAGCGTCTGGTCATCTCGCGGGCGATCTCCGGCATGCAGATCCGCTGACCGCCTCGGCCCGGCCGTGGACCTCACCGGCGCGTCACCTCCGGCCGGCACCCGGCGAACGGGTGTCGGCCGTCTGGCGTCCGGCCACCTCCCGATGGATGATCGGAAGGAATTCGAGCCGTCCGGGCGGGGAACCGAAGGAGGTACGCGGTCGTGGAGCTGCCATTCGTCGTCGCCACCCTGACCCGGCGGGGCCTGCTCACCCCGGGGCGGCCGATCCGGGTCGCCTCCCAGCTCAGCGCGCTACGCACCTGGGGTTGGAGCCTGGCCGGTGAACTCCGCCAGGCCGCGGCGCGCGACCCCGACCGGATCGCGATCATCGACGACCAGGGCACCCAGCTGACGTACGCCGAACTGCTCGACCGCTGCCTGCGGCTGGCCCGCGCGCTGCGCGCCGGACTGGGCGTCGCCCCCGGGGACCGGATCGGCGTGTTCGGCCGCAACCATCCGGGCCTGGTGGAGACCATCGTCGCGGCCACCCTGCTCGGTGCGGACGCCGTACTGATCAACACCGGCCTCTCCCCGGCACAGCTGACCACAGTGGCGCAGGAACAGCAGCTACGGGTCCTGGTGCACGACGACGAGTTCGCCGAACGGATCCTCGGGCTGCCGGCCGACCTGCGCCGCCTCGACGAGCGGGCCCGGGAGGAACTGATCCGCACCGCCCTCCCCGGCGAGCTGCAACCCCCCGAGCGGGACGGCCGGATCATCGTGCTCACCTCCGGCACCACCGGAGCGCCGAAGGGCGCCCGCCGCCCCACCCCCACCGGGTTCGGTCCGCTGGTCGCCATCATCGACCGGATCCCGCTGCACGTCCGGGACCGGGTGATGATCGCCGCCCCGGTCTTTCACACCTGGGGGTACGCGGCCCTTCAGGTCTGCCTGGCCCTGCGGGCCACCATCGTGCTGCACCGCCGCTTCGACCCGGCCACCACCCTGGAGGCCCTGGAACGCCACCGGTGCCAGGCCCTGTTCGCGGTGCCGGTGATGCTGCAACGCCTGATGGAGGTGCCACCGCCGGAGCACCGGCCGCTCCTGAAGGTGGTGGCGGTGAGCGGATCGGCACTGCCCGGCGGCCTGCCCTCGGCCTTCATGGACCGCTACGGCGAGGTGCTCTACAACCTGTACGGCTCGACGGAGGCCTCCTGGGCCTCCATCGCGGTCCCCGCCGACCTGCGTCAGGCCCCCACCACCGCCGGCCGCCCGCCGCACGGTACCCGGCTGGCGATCCTCGACGACACCGACCAGCCGGTCCCGGCGGGCCAGGTGGGACGCATCTTCGTCGGCAACGAGATGCTCTTCGAGGGCTACACCTCCGGAGCCGACCGGGAACGCCACGACGGCCTGCTGGACACCGGGGACCTGGGTCGGCTCAACACCGACGGGCTCCTCTTCGTCGACGGCCGGGCCGACGACATGATCGTCTCCGGCGGGGAGAACGTCTTTCCCTCCGAGGTGGAGAACCTGCTGGCCCTACTGCCCCAGGTACGCGAGGCCGCCGTCGTCGGGGTCCCCGACCCCGAGTACGGTCAGCGGCTCGCCGCCTTCCTCGGCCTGTACCCCGGCGAGACCCTCGACGCCGACGCGGTCCGCGAATACGTCCGGCACTATCTCGCCCGGTTCTCCGTGCCCCGGGACGTCGTCTTCGTCAAGTACCTGCCCCGCAACGCCACCGGCAAGGTGTTGACCCGCGAACTACGCGACTACATCGGTTGACCTGCGGCGGCGAGATCAACCCCGTTTCTGCGGAGTGGCGGTATTCGGAACAGCGGGATCCGCCATGCGGCCGTAACGGCGTACGCGCGGTGACGAACACCCCTACTGGCAGCGGCTCGGGGCAGAGTCCAGGGGGTTCCCCGATCCGGCTGCCCCCGCCCGCCCGCCAGGCTCGTCCCATGTGGAGCTTCAGACGTACCCTCATCGCCGGTGTCGCCCTCGGCGCCGTGCTGGCCGGCACCGTGCCCACCCCCGCCGGTGCGGTCCCCACCGCGCACCGGGGCTGCCACCTCGGTGCCCTCGATCCCAGCGGGCTGGTGGCAGCGGTCGGCACCATCCCCGACCAGAAACTCACCACCACCAGCGTCCACCTGCGGGTCACCACCCCAGCCGGATGCTTCAACGACACCTTCGGCGTCCGCGACCTGCGGTCTGCGGCACCGGTGCCGCCGTACGCCCGGTTCCGGATCGGCAGCGTGACCAAAGTCTTCACCGCCGTGGTCGTCTACCAGTTGGTGGCGGAGGGCCAACTGGACCTCGACGCGCCGGTACGGCCGTACCTGCCGGACCTGGTCCCAGCCCACTGGCCGGCGATCACCGTGCGGCAGTTGCTCGCCCACACCAGCGGCCTGCCCAGCCCGGTCCTGCCCGACGGGCTCGACTGGCAGCTGGCCCACCGCTACGACCGCTGGACCCCTGAGGAGATCGTCCGGACGGCGCTGGTGAACCCACCGGAGTACCAGCCCGGCACGGCGCAGCGCTACACCAACATGGGCTACATCCTCGCCGGCATCCTGATTGAGCGGGTGACCGGCAGGTCGTACGCGGAGCAGATGCGGCAGCGGATCTTCCAGCCGCTCGGGTTGCGCGACACGTACGCGCCCGGTGCCGCCACCGGCATCCGGGGTCCACACGTCCGGGGCTACCAGAAGGTGATCCGCGACGGGGGTACCGAACTGGTGGACGCCACCCGGTGGAGCCAGACTTTCACGCCCGCCTCCGGTGATCTCATCTCGACCCTCGCCGACCTGGACCGGTTCACCGCCGCCCTGTTCGGCGGCCGGTTGCTCGCCCCCGCCCAGCAGCGCGAACTGTTCAGCCACCCGTGGGCCGGCGCGGAACTGAGCAACGGCGGACTCTCCTCGGTACGGCTCCCCGACGGTCGTATCTTCTGGGGCAAATCCGGTGCCCGCTACGGCTACCAGGCGCTCATCGGCGGCATCGGGAACGGTGACCTGCGGGTCGCGTTCGCCGCCACCCCGACCGACGCCAAGGCCGACGGGCAGTCCGCACTCGCTCAGCGGCTTCTCGGTGCCATCCTGGCGCTCACCTGAGCGCCGGTGCCGGGCCGGATGCTCCGGTCCGGCACCGGGCAGTTGTTAAGAAGGGGCCCTTCCTATACACGAGGCGTTAATAAGGTGCCCTTCCTTTCACAATGGCGGCGGCGATGCTGTTGACCCGGTCGGCGAGCAGGCCGAGGGCGCCGACGGCCCGGTCGACCGGGTCGTCGCCGGCACCGCCGAGGGCCCGGGTGCGTTGGAAGGCGCCCTTCACCTCGGCCCAGCGGGCGGCCTGCTCGGGGGTGAGCCGGCCGCGCAGCTCGGCGAGTTTGAGCAGGTTCGCCTCCGCGCCCGCGGCCAGGGTCTGCGCCTCGCCCAGGTAGTGGTCGTCGATCACCGCTTCCAACTCGTCGTCGGTGAGCACCGGGACGACCCGCTCGGCCAGCTTGTTCATGTTTCGGTACGACCCCTGGAGCTGGAACGGCGGCTCGGTGCGGGCGTCGTCGGACTGCGCCGCCGAGGCGATGTACGCCTGGTTGTTGGCCAGCACCACCTGCTGCACCCGCAGCAGTTTGCGCAGCACCGAGACGATCTGTTCCAACTCCACCGGCTGGTACGCATGCGACAGCTGATCGGGTCGTACGCTGTCGTCGCCCCGCGCCATCCGGACCAGCAGTTCCAGGTCGGCGCGTTCCCGTCCGGCCAGCGGCGCCAGCACCGGATTGGCGGTCAGCGAGTTCTCGATGTAGCTGAGCGCGAAGACCTCCTCCCGGCCGGAGAGCACATCGCCGAGGTTCCACACGTCGGCCCGGTTGGCGAGCATGTCCGGGATCCGGAACCGCTTGCCCGATTCGGTGTACGGGTTGCCGGCCATGCACACCGCGAACCGCTTGCCCCGCAGGTCGTAGGTGCGGGTCCGGCCGCCCCAGACCCCCTCCATCCGGCGCTGCCCGTCGCACAGGGAGATGAACTTCTGCAGCAGCTCCGGGTTGGTGTGCTGGATGTCGTCCAGGTAGAGCAGGACGTTGTTGCCCAACTCCAGGGCGAAGGAGATCTTCTCCACCTCCTGTCGGGCGGTGGCGTCCGGGGCCTCCGCCGGGTCCAGGGAGGTGACCTTCGTACCCAGGGCCGGCCCGTTGACCTTGACGAAGACCAGGCCGAGGCGGCTGGCCACGTACTCCATCAGGGTGGTCTTGCCGTAGCCGGGCGGGGAGATCAGCAGCAGCAGGCCGGACTGGTCGACCCGCTTGCCGTCGCCGGTGGCGCCGAGCTGCCGGGCCAGGTTGTCACCGATCAGCGGCAGGTACACCTCGTCGAGCAGCCGGTTGCGGACGAAGGCGTTCATCACCTTCGGCCGGTACTCCTCCAGCCGCAACCGGTCCCGCTCGGAGTCCACCAGGGCGTTGCGTCGCCGCTGGTAGTCCCGGTACGCCGGGATCAGGTCGGTGCGGAAGGCCCGGGTGCGGGCCAGCATCTCGTCCAGGCGTACCGCCAGGGTGGAGCCCTCGATCCGGGGGTGGGCCCCGAGCAGTCCGCCGACGGTCTCCGACATGGCGGCGGTGCTGTTCTCCCGGGGCAGGTCGGTGCCGCACAGCTCGACGGCGACCGCCTCCGGCAGGTCGTAGGCGGACAGGTCGCCGTCGTCGGTGGCGAGGAAGGCGGTCAGCCAGGCCTGCACCAACTGGTGGCGACCGGCCAGGTCACCGCCGAGGGCCCGCAGGTCCTCGTCGAACTCCCGGGAGGAGCGTGACTGGGTACCCCCCAGGGCCCGCCGGAACCGCTCCAGCATGGTCAGGGCCCCACTGCCGGTGACGAACCGCACCGGGGGTACGGACAGCTCCTCGAACAGGTACTCCCCGGCCAGGTTGGTCCCGCCCTCCGGTACGGGCAGCCCGGTCTCCCGCAGGAACCCCTCGATCGCGGTGGCCAGCTCGGCGCAGAGCCCGTCGGCGGCGTCTTGACCGTCGGGTCGACCGAACCGCTTGCGGGCCCGGGCCAGCGAGGCGGCCCGTGCCGTCCAGGCCGTCCGGGTCGACTCCTCGGTGCCGTACCGCCAGAACAGGCAGGCGGCGGCGCGGTCGGCGGGTGGGTAGCGCAGCAGTTCCGCCCCGGCGTGCAGGCGCAGCAGCACCCGCAGGATCTCGGCGGCGTCGTGGTCGTGCACACCGCGCTCGTACCCCTCGTCGTAGCGGGTCTCGGCGATCCGCTGGACCAGGTCCCGCAGGTCATCGCCGTCGACCGCCGCGGTGTGCAGGGCGTCCAGAGTCAGCCCGTCGCGGCCGGCCTCGGCGGCGGACAGGATGGTGGCGGCCAGGTGTTCCGCCCGGTACACCTGCGGCGACTCGGAAACCAGGAGCTGGTCCCAGAACCGCTGGGTCTGCTGGAACTCCTCGTCGCGCACCGGGGCCCGGTAGTCCGTGCCGGTCACCGCGACCGCCATCCGGCCCTCGTGCGGCACCACGGCCACATCGATGGGCTGGGTGTTCACTGCGAACCGGTGCCGACCCAGCCGGATGGTCTCGCCACCGTCGGCGTACAGGTCCAGCCGGTCGCGCAGGCCGCGCCCGGCCTCCTGGCGGGCGGCCCGGACCCGGCCGTCCAGCTCCTCGGCCCGCACCGCGTCGCCGAGGGTACGCAACTCCTCGACCACCGCACGCAGCTTGCCGACCATCGGATCGGCCGCGAAGTAGGTGTTGATCTCGTCCAGTGAGCCCAGGGTGCCGGCCCGCCGGTGCACACTGACCATGATCCGCTCGGCGGAGGCGACCAGCCGGTCGGCGCGGCGGGACCGCTCGTCCAGCAGGGCCTGCTTGCGGCTGGAGAAGGCCTCGTAGATGTCGGTACGCCGGGTGGCCAGTTCGGCCAGGAAGTCGTCGAACTCCCCGAACCGCGACTCCAGCTCCTCCACCCGCAGCAGCAGCCGACCCAGTTGCTCGTCGCAGCGTTCGGCCGTGTCGGCCGCCGCCAGCGCACCGGCCACCGCCTGCCCCAGCAGCGCGAACTCGGCCGCGAAACCGGCCCGCCCCTCCACGGCGGCCAGCTCACGACGGCGCTTGTCGAGCACCGCCCGCGCCCGGTTGACCGCCCCCAGCACCTCGCCGACCCGACCCAGAATGGCGGTACGGACGGTCGCGTCGGCGATGTCCAGCCCACCCACCACATCGGTGATGGTCTGGAGCCCTTCGGTGCGGGCGGCCAACTCCTCGCTGACCGTCCCGGCCTCGGCCACCGTGCCGATCTCGGCGGACCGGGCGGCCAGCCGGTCCACCTCCTGCTGGTAGCCGGTGAACGCCTCGTCCCGGCGGAGGAACTCCACCGCCCGGCGGCCGGCCACTGCCAGTTCCTCGTCCAGCCGCCCGGCCAGCTCGTCGATCCGGGCATGATCGACGTACCGCAGCTCGCGCAGGGTCTCCAGGTGTCCCCGGGCCCGCCGCAGGCCACCCAGTTGGGCCACCCAGTCGTCCGCGGTCAGCGGCGCCTCGCCCCGGGCCCGGCGGGCCAGCGAGGCGATCTGCTCGGCGCTGGCCTCCACCTCGACTCGGGCCTGCTCGGTGAGGGTACGAACCTTCTCGTGCTCCTCCAGCACGGCGGTGGCGGTCCGCCGCAGTCCGACCAACGGGGTGGCCAGGTCGCCGAGTTCCTCCTCGCCCAGCCAGTGGTAGTGGTCGCTGATCCGGCCACAGGCGGCGATCAGCGCCTCGTACACCTCGGCCGTGGCGGTGCCCTCGACCATCCGGGCCGCCGACAGCGAGTCGGAGATGCCCCGGACCAGGTCCGCGTTGCCGATCCGCTCCAGGGGCCCGGTGCCGGCCGGCTGCGCGGCGGCGTACGCGTCCGAGACGTACGGGGTCTGCCAGATCTGCATCGGGTGGACCCGGGTCGGCTCCTCGGAGACCGCCCGGAACACCACCAGGGTGCCGTCGTCGAACAGCGAGAACCCGTGACACGGGATCGGTGCGGCGACCTCCTTGCGGATCGCGTTGTACGGCAGCAGCAGCGAGCGCCCGTCGTCGCGGGCGTGGAAGACGTAGAGCACGTCCTCGCCGTTCGGCGAGCGCACCACCCGCTCGAACTCCAGGCCGGTGACCTCGGTGTCGAAGGTGCGGGTGACCCCGGTGGCCAGGTGGTAGCCGCCGGGGAAGATGATGCCGTGGTCCTCCGGCAGCCGTTGGCAGGCCACCCCGATGCCGTCCAGCCGGATGACCTCACGGCTGATGGTGTTGAAGACCAGGTGCCGCCACTGGGTCTCCTTGTACGGCCGCAGCCGCATCAGGATCAACGTGCCGACCCGCGCCCAGTGCACGTCGGCGTCGGCCAGGCTCTGCAACGGCTCGTCCACCGGCTCGCTGTAGATGCCCTCGCCGACCTCGGTGTTGTTCTCCACCTTGACGGTCAGGGTGCCGCCCACGGTCTCGACGAAGACCTCACCGTCGATGGAGATGTGCGGGTGCCGGCCGAGGACGTGGTCCTCGCGGGTGGTCTCGATCCACTCGAAGTCGTGGCTGGGCGGGAAGACGTGGTCCCGCTCCCCCCGGCTGTCCAGGTACTCCGGCACCCCGTCGACACCGACCTGCCAGCGCAGCACCCGGATGTCCTCGGTGCGCGGCCCGGTCTGGAACACCGCCAGCAGTCGGCCGTCCACCCGGCGCAGTTGCAGCAGCCGGGCCTGCCGGTAGTAGCGGTACAGCTCGGAGAAGTCGCGGACGAACTGCGGGTGGCGCAGCAGACCGGGCAGTTCGTCGTGACCGGCCTCGTCGAACCGGAAGGCCTCCGTCTCACCGGCCGACTCGCGGACGAACCGGTGCAGGGAGAAGACGTCGTCGACGCTCGTCTCCGGCTTGAGGCCGATGAAGACGTTGTAGCCGAACAGCATCAACCCGCCGACGGAGACGATGTCCCGGGGCACGCAGTTGTGCTCGGTACGGATCCGCTCGGTGCTCAGCAGCCGCAGTTCGGTGCTGCCGAAGACCTCCAGCCGCCGGGCGTTGAGCGCTTCGGCCCGCTGGGCCAACTCGGCGGCCTGGGCGGCCAGCCGCCTGCGCAGCACCTCGTAGCTGCCGTCGTCCAGCCCCGGGGAGCCGGTCGCGCCCTCCGCGTCCACGCTGCGGACGGCCGCCTCCGCTTCGCCGGGTCGGGTTCCCGGGGCCGGGCCGGTGGTGCCGGGCGTACGCCCGGCACCACCGGCGGTCGGCTCACTCACCGGCGCGCTGCCGCGAGCCGGTCAGGGCGGCGACCGGGGTCTCCGCCACGCCCAGCCGCTGCGCGGCCTTCAGCAACTCCTGGAGCTTGCCCTGGTCGGCGCCACCGGCGCGCATCTGCTGTGCCAGGAAGGCCGACAGGGTGAGGTTCTGCACGTCGGCGCTGTTCAGCGAGCCGACCATCCGGGCCAGGTCGTCGGTGAAGCTGGCGCTGCCGTCGAGCCACGGCTTGGTCAGGTTCTTCGCCACGTCCGAGTGGGCCACGAAACCGTCCACACTCTTGCCGAACGAGATCGAGCTGAGCAGCCGGTCGAAGAAGACGCTGTCCCCGCCGACGATGTCGATGTTCGCCTTCTCCAGGCCGGTGGCGACCAGCTTGGCCTGCGCCTCGGCGACCTGCCGTTGGGTGTCCAGCCCGGCGAGGCGGACCTCCTTCTCCAACTCCAGGCGCAGCCGGTACTCCTCGTGCTCTCGGGTGGCGTCGTCCAGCGCGGCCATCGCGGCGGCCTTCTCGGTGAGGCCCTCGGCCTCGCCCTTCAGCTTCTCGCGTACCGCGTCGGCGGCGGCCAGCAGCTTCTCCCGCTCCACCGCGACCTCCGCGCGGCCGACCTTCTCGATCGCCTCGGCGCTGCGCTCCTGCACCTGCACCTCGGCCAGGCCGGCCGCGGCGGTCTCGGCCTGGACGCCCTCGGCCAACCGGATCTTCGCCCGGGTCTCCAACTCGGCGGCCTGCTGCCGGGCCTCGGCCAGCACCAGTTGCTCGCGGGCCTTGTGCTTGGCGGCCGCCTCGGCTGCCTCCGCGGCCTTGATGTCCTTGACCAGGTTCTCCTGCGCCTCGGCCTCGGCCTGGATGATCACCGCCTGGCGGGTCCGCTCGGCCTCCTCGACCACCCGCAGCCGCTTGATGTTCTCCTCCTGCTCGGCCACGGTCTTCTCCACCGCGATCCGCTCCCGGACGACCTCGGCGATGGCCCGCTTCTCGGCCTCGACCTCCTTGTTCTTGGCGATCGTGCTCAGCTCGGTCTCCCGCTCCCGGCCGATGACCTCCAGCATGCGGTCCTTCTCGATCCGCTCGGTCTCGATGGCGATGACCCGCTCGCGGTTCTTCTCGGCCACCGCGATCTCGCGGGCCCGGTTCTCGTGCTGGATGCCCAACTGCTCGTCGGTACGGATGTTCGCGGTCTCGGCGCGCAGCCGCTCCTCGGCACGTACCCGGGTGACCTCGGCCTGCTCACGGGCCCGTACGGTCTCGATCTCGCGCTGCTGCTTGGCCTCGGCGTCCGCCTGCCGTCGCTCAAGCTCAAGGATCGCTTCCTTGGCGTCGACGTTCTGGCGGGTGATCTCCTTCTCCTCGCTGCGCCGGAACTCGTTGGTCCGGACGTTCTCCTGGGTGGTCAGCTCGGTGATCTTCCGGATGCCCTGGGCGTCCAGGATGTTCGCCGGGTCGAGCTGCGACATCGGCGTCTGCTCCAGGAAGTCGATCGCCGCGTCCTCCAGGCTGTACCCGTTGAGGTCGGTGCCGATCACCCGGATGATCTGGTCGCGGAACTCGTCACGCTTGGTGTAGAGGTCGACGAAGTCGAGCTGCTTACCTACCGTCTTGAGCGCCTCGGAGAACTTGGCGTTGAACAGCTCCTGCAGGGTCTCCCGGTCGCTGGCCCGCGCGGTGCCGATCGCCTGCGCCACCTTGATCACGTCTTCGACGGTCTTGTTGACCCGGACGAAGAAGGTGATCCGGATGTCGGCCCGGATGTTGTCGCGGCAGATCAGGCCCTCGTTGCCGGTCCGTTCGATGTCGATGGTCTTGACCGAGATGTCCATGATCTCGGCCTTGTGCAGGACGGGCATCACGACCGCGCCGGTGAAGGTCACATCGACCCGCCGGACCTTGGAGACGATCAGCGCCTTGCCCTGCTCGACCTTGCGGAACAACCGACTGACCATGAACACCACGCCGAGCGCGACGAGCAGGACGACGGCGAGGAGTATGCCGATTCCAGTGGTGATGACTTCCATGGTTGGGCGCGCGGGCGGTTGGCGGCCCGGCGGCAGCGGCCGGGCGAACGCCCGCGCATCCTCCTTTCGAGACGTCTCAGGGGCGGCGTGGGACGGGCCGGCGATCGGGGCGGCTGCCCCGGTCGGGGTGATCCGCAGGCAGGGCGGTTACACCGGGGCGGCTACGGGGCGGAATGTCTGAGTGGATCGAAGGCGGGACCGGCGGGCATGACCCAGAAGAACTCGCCCTCGGTGTCGTAGTCGTAGATCAGGGCGGAACTGCCCGCCGGCATCTTCTCCTCGCCCGGCTGCCGGACCTGCACCACCGCCGAGGAGCCGTCGGCCGCGGTCACCTCGGCCTGACCGAAGTCGGCCGTGACCGTGCCGGTACGCACGACACACAGGCTGCCGACGAAGGCGTGCCGGGTGGCGTCCGACTCGGTCGGGAAGAGTCGCTCCAGGGGTATGGCGACCAACCGGGTCACCAGCCACGCGCAGAACGCGGCGGCCAGCAGGACACCGATCGAGACCAGGATCCGGGTGCCGGAGCCGAAGCCCAGGCCGTCGAGGAGGGCGGTGCCGGCCAGGCTGACGAACCAGGCGACGGCGACGAGCAGGGAGAAGATGATGGCGCTGGGCACACCCCCCAGACCTAGGCCGGCGAGGAAGGCACCCGCCCCGCCGTCGACGTCCAGGTCGTCGCCCAGATCCAGCACGCCGGTCAACACCAGCAGCCAGTAGCCGACCACCACCACCAGCAGGAAGCTGAACAGTACGGTGGGAAAGCTGAGTGCCGCGCCGAGAAAACCGGTCACCGCGTCCTCCTCCCCGTGGTCGGCGGCTCGGACCGACCACGATGATCGTGACACGGTATGTCAATCTCCAGGGCGGCCGATCGACCCAATGCCACCGGCCGGATCGGGCAGCATCAGCCGAGATTGGCCTGAATCAGTGCGTCGATCGTTGCGGATCGGACCTCGACCTGATCCGCGGTCACGGCCAGGAACAGCGAACTGCCGTCCGGCCGCCACGCCGTCAGGTACGCCGTCGAGGTCGCCGAGTCGTCCGTGGTCAGCACCTGAGCTCCACTAGGGACACTCACCTCGCGTGGCGTTCCGGGCAGCCCGGTCGGCGCGGTGAAGTCGTACACAGCGATCACCCGGGTCACCGGACCCCGGCCCTCGTACGCTGCCCGGACACCGGTCGGCACCAGCTGAGGTCGGGCCGACCGCAGCACCGCCTCGGTGGCATCCACCCGATCCAGGTAGGGCGGCAGTCCCCACAGATCGGGTGCGAAGGGGCTGGCGGAATCGGCCGGGCTGGCGGAGGTGGGCCCGGTCGGCGGTGCCTCGCTGCGCTCGGCCACCATGACCCCGAAGGTCCCGATGCCGACCACTGCGGACAGGGCCAGCCCCGCTCCCGCCGTCTGCACCCGACGACGCCGACGCAGCCGGGCGCGTACCCCCGGCAGGGGATCCGAGCCGGTCGGATAGTGGTCGGGGTCGGAGTCCCAGACCGCACGGAGGGCTTCCCGCACATCGCTCATCCCGCGACCTCCCGATCAGCGCCGACATGGGTGGGCAGCTCGGCGCGAATCGCGCCCAGGGCTCGATGACGCAGCGAACGGACCGTGGCCGGTCGCCGTCCGATGGCCTCGGCGATCGCCTCGTCACTCAGGTCGTCCAGGTACGACAACACGAGCACCACCCGCTGCAAGGGAGGAAGGTCGGCCAGCATCCGGCGGAGCTGGTCGTGGTCGTCGACCCGGCCCAGTCCCCCGTCGGCGACCAGAGGGCGGGCCGGTGGGGTCAGCCGGGCCCGGCGGACCAGGGTCCGCATCCAACTGATGTGCAGTCGGACCATGGTGGTCTTCGCGTACCCGAGTGGGTTGCCTTCGACCAGCAGGCGGTGCCACGCGCCGGCCATCCGCACGTAGGTCTCCTGGAGGAGGTCCTCGGCCTGGTCCGGGTCAGCGGCCACCGCACGCGCGTACCGGCGCAGCGCCGGCGTGGACTGGCGGACGAACATCTCGAACTCGTCGGCTTCCATCCCACCTCCCTCGCCACTAGTACGCCACCGGCACGGCGTTCTGTTGCACGCGGATCCGGTCGACCGATCGAACCGATCGGCCGACCGGAGTGCTCACGGCAGCAGCGACGAGATCAGCACCGCCAGGGCGGCCAGGTAGGCGAGCAGCAGGGCCCGCTTGACCGCCGTGGACCGGTGATCCCACTCCAGGTTCCAGCCCCCGGAGTCGTCGAAGTGCAGGGCCGACATGGTCATCAGGGACCGGCCCAGGCCGAACCCGACCCCGGCGGCCAGGGCCGTCACCGGAGTGGCGAAGAGCAGCAGCAGCACCGCGGTCAGATAGGCCAGCCCGCTGGGCAGGTAGGTCCGCACCCCGGTGCCCATCTCCAGACCGAACTGGAAGGGCCCGGCGAACCGTCCCAGCCGGAAGACGCTCTCCGGCACCAGTCGCTGGTTCTCCGGCAGCGCGAAGCGCAGCACACCGAGTTCACGCAAGGTCACCAGCACGGCGGCGACCAGCACGATCCCGATCCGCACCGGCACCGGCAGGGGCGCCCGCACCAGAGAACCGACCAGCAGCAGGACCGCCGCGATGACGATTCCCCCGGCGACCAGCCCGAGGCAGAAGCAGAAAGCAGGAAAACCTCGCCAGACCGGCGAGCTCAGCACGGCGGCTGAGTTCTTGCTTCAAGTGGAGCCGCTGGTGGCGAACCCGGCCGTCAGGGCCAGGCCCGCCACCAGCGGCGTGGTGACCCACCACCCGGCGTACTCCAGACCCACTGCGGCCACGACCAGGGTCAACCCGACCACCCAGGCCATGCCGGTGAACGGATGCCAGAACCGCCGCCGCAGCACGGCACTTCTGCGTTCGAGCATGGTCAGTACCGGCAGATGGTGAAGTAGGTGTTGCTGGTGCCGCCGGCCGAGACCGTGGTGTTCCCGTCCGAGCACCGCCACCAGACCCCGTCGGGGGTGGTCCACCGCCACGCGTTCTTCTTCGTGGTCGTACCGCAGGCGTTCGACACCGGCTTGTAGTAGTAGACGACCGGGGCGTCCCGCACCGTGCCGGACCGGTGCCAACCGGAGGCGCAGTAGGTGCTGCCCCGGTACACGCCACCGAAGCAGGCACCCGCCCGGGAGGTGTACGCCCCGACGTTGTCCTTCTGCTCCGAGTAGCCGTTGGGGTACGCGTCCTTGCAGTCGTTGCGGTCCCAACCGGTCAGGCCGCCGGGCCCGGTCTCGGCGTGGGCCGGGGAGGCGAACCGGGCGGTGGTGGAGGCCACGAACCCACCCACCGCGAAGGCGCTGAAGGCGATGCCGCGCAACACCGTACGGCGCTGCGGCTTCACCCGCAGTTCGGTCAGGGCCCGGCTGCGCGGCGCGTTGGGCGGGGCTACGGACAGGTCTGGAATCTGGTCGAGCGTCAACGCCATGACGAACTCCCCTCGCTGTGCACGATCTTCTTTCGCAACATGTCGAACTGCCGCTCGGCCGACCCGACATCGACCGGCAGGGCGAGATCGACCACCTGGCCGTCGGCTCGGACGGCCATCAACACCGGCGGGCTCAGATGGGCGATCTTCTGCCACTCGTCCCGGTCGGACACGACATCGAACTCCTGCCGGATCGGCGCCGGCCACTGCTCGACCTCCTCGTAGGTGAGCAGGACCGGGCGGACACCCGCCGCAGCGGACAGTTCCGCGAGCCGTGCCGTCACCGCACCGCACAGCGGGCAGCCGGTGTCCGAGGCGACGACGATGCGATCCGAGCCACCCGTCACGGTGGCACCCATCACCACGTCCGGCCCGGCGGAGGAATAGCTGACCTCGCGGACCACCAGCGCCCGGAGCATCCTGATCTCCCGCAGGAGGGCCCCGACCGCCAGGAACAGAATCAGGATGGCGGTCCAGTTCAGGATGGTCAGCGCCACCGACGGTGACATCAGCCGGCCGCCCAGGAAATGTTGATCTGCTCCAACCAGCTCAGCTTGTCGGCATCGGTCGCCTTGTCGTCGCCGTCGGCGAAGACCACCTCCGCCATGGCGGAGGGAAAACCGAGGGTGTACGTGTAGTCGGTCAACTGGGTGGCCGAGGCGACCCCGGGCAGGGGCGACCGCCACACCTCACCGAACTTAGTCCGGGCACCCTGATGGCGCGGCTGGTGACCGGCCGCGTGGCCGGGCCCCGGGATCGACAGCGAGCCCAGCCCTTCGGCGAAGATCGCGATGTGCTCGCTCATCGTGCCCAGCAGGGTCTCCCGTCTGGGCCGCAGCGCCATCCCACGAACCTGGTCGGCGATCTCCAGGCTGGAGAACAGCTCGACCAGCTTCTCCCGGCGCGGGGCCGGACCACCGAACACCGTCATCAGCTCGTGGTAGTCACCGATCAGGGTGGCTACCGAGGTGTGCTTGTCCAGCGACTCCGACACGACCACCTCGCGGCCGTGCACAACCAGGCGGTCGACCGGGTTCGCGGCCACCATGTAGGTGCACGCGAATTCGTGGTAACCGCGCGGTCCTATCTGGAATCCGCGCCCGTACGCCCCACTGGCGAAACGGACATGGGCCGCGACGCTGGTGACCCGGGGGAATTCGGCCAACTCGACATTTACCACCGCAGCGCTCGGTGCCACCAACTCAAGACTTTGAACGGGCACTTGATCTCCCTTCCTGGTGGTCAGACCGTAGCAACGGCACCAGGGAAAGCAATGTCCTGCACGGCATTTGGGGCAATGTCCTTATGCGACCAAAATCTTGGCCCGGCACGGCTTCGGGCTTTACCCCCCGGACCAATCCAAATCGCCGATTCAGGGCGTCGATTCTCGGTGGGTAGATCCCTTCGAAGCGACTAAACCTGATCTTGGAGTTCTGTGCGGCTTTGTCGCCCTCGGCTGAGGCCAAGACCACAGTGGAGTCAGAACAGTTCCGGCACCAGCCATCCGGCGGTGGCCGTCACGCCGGCGGCCAGCCACACTTCGAGACCGGGTCGGAGCACCGACTCGGCTTGGGATGCCGCTGCCGCCACGGCGACCGACCCGGCTGCGGCAGCGGCTGCCGCCGCGAAGATCAGCGCGCGGATCACCACCGGGAGGCCGGTGGATCGGGCACCCGCCAGGCAGCCGCAGGGAGTACCGGGGCGACGCCTTCGGAGCACCTCGGCGTAGCCCGCCAAGACGAGGTAGGTGCCCGCCAGCAGGGCGTACCCGGCGGCGGACAGGTGCGGGGCGAGCAGCACGACACCGAGGACCACCAGGGCCAGACCCACCTCGGTGGCGCCCAGCAGCCGGCCGGCCCAGGTTTGCATCACGGAGGGCAGCAGAGCCTGCCGGGCCAGCAGGGCCCGGACCCGCTGCGGGTGCACGGCATGACCGACCCCGGCCACGAGCAGCAGCAGGGCCCCACCCAGTGCCACCACGGTCACCAGCGTGGAGAACCCACTCACCGTGCCTCCTCGGTCCGGGCGGGCACCAGCACCACCGGTCCAGACGACATCGCCACCGCCCGTGGTGGCACCGGCGCTGGTCAGTGGGGGATGACGATGCCGCCTTCGATCGCGACGGCGGCGATGTCGGAGCGGTGATGCGAGCCTTCCAGGGTCACCTCGCGTACCAACTGGTAGGCCGCATCGCGGGCGGCGGCCAGGTTCTCGCCGGTGGCCGTACCGCAGAGGACCCGGCCCCCGGCGGAGAGCAAGGCGCCGTCGGGGTCCTGACGGGTGCCGGCGTGGATGATCCCGGGGCGGTCCGCCCCGGTGATCACATCACCGGTACGCGGCTTGGCCGGGTAACCCTCGGCGGCGACCACCACGGTGACGGCGGCACCGGGACGCCAGCGCAGCGGCGGGTGCTCGGCCAGGGTGCCGGTGGCGGCGGCGTGCAGCAGCCCGGCCAGCGGAGTCTCCAGCAGAGCCAGCACCACCTGGGTTTCCGGGTCACCGAAGCGGGCGTTGAACTCGATCACCCGAGGGCCCTTGGCGGTGATCGCCAGCCCGACGTAGAGCAGACCGGCGAAGGGGGTGCCCCGGCGACGCATCTCGGTCAGGGTCGGGTACACCACGTCGCGCATGACCTCGTCGACCAGACCGGCCGGGGCCCAGGGCAGCGGAGCGTACGCCCCCATGCCCCCGGTGTTCGGGCCGGTGTCGCCGTCGCCGACCCGCTTGAAGTCCTGGGCCGGCAGCAGCGGCACGGCCGCGTCCCCGTCCGTCACCACGAACAGCGACACCTCGGGCCCGGCGAGGTACTCCTCGATCACCACCCGACCGCACTGCCGGGCGTGCTCCAGTGCCGCCGCCCGGTCCTCGGTGACGACGACCCCCTTGCCGGCGGCGAGCCCGTCGTTCTTCACCACGTACGGCGGGCCGAACTCGTCGAGCGCCCGGCCGACGCTCTGCTCCTCGGTGCAGGTGTAGGCCCGTGCGGTGGGGACTCCGGCGGCGGTCATCACGTCCTTGGCGAAGGTCTTCGACCCTTCCAGCCGGGCCGCCTCGCCGCTCGGGCCGAACACCGGGATGCCCTTGGCGCGTACCGCGTCGGCTACCCCGGCGACCAGCGGCGCCTCCGGCCCGATCACCACCAGGTCCGCGGCCACCTCGACGGCGAGCGCCGTGACGGCACCCGGATCGACGATGTCCACCGACCGCTGTTGGGCGACCTGCGCGATCCCGGGGTTACCCGGCGCACAGATCAACTCGGAAACGGACGCATCCTCGGCAAGCCGCAGCGCGAGCGCATGCTCCCGCCCGCCACCACCCAGCAACAAAACCCGCACGACCCGGAATCCTACCCACCCCCACCCCGACCCCTGTTGATCAAGAGGTTTACGTCTCAGATCCGGCTAACCGAGACCAAACCTTTCGATCAACACGGAAAGGGGAGAGGGGGTCAGGGAAGGAGGGGATGGCGGGTTACGTTTTCTTCGCGGCCGGGGCCTACGCCTACCACTGAGACCTTGGTGTTGCAGAGTTCCTCGATGCGGGCGATGTAGCGCCGGGCGTTCTCCGGGAGGTCTTCCTCGGTCCTGGCCTTGGTGATGTCCTCCGACCAGCCGTCGTGCTCCTCGTAGATCGGGGTGGCATGGTGGAAGTCGGTCTGGGTCATCGGCATGTCGTCGACCCGCTTGCCGTTGATCTCGTACCCGACGCAGATGGGGACCGTGGCCAGGCCGGTCAGCACGTCCAGCTTGGTGATCACCAGGTCGGTGACGCCGTTCAGGCGGCAGGCGTAGCGGGCGACCACGGCGTCGAACCAGCCGCAGCGACGTTCCCGGCCGGTGGTGGTGCCGTACTCGTGGCCGACCTTGCGCAGGTGGGCGCCGTTGTCGTCGAACAGTTCGGTCGGGAAGGGGCCCGAGCCGACCCGGGTGGTGTACGCCTTGCTCACCGCGATCACCTTCGTGATGGCGGTCGGCGGGATGCCCGCGCCCACACACGCCCCGCCGGCCGTCGGGTTCGACGAGGTGACGAAGGGGTAGGTGCCGTGGTCCATGTCGAGCATGGTGGCCTGGGCACCCTCCAGCAGGACGGTGTCGCCCCGGTCCAGGGCGTCCCAGAGCATCGACCGGGTCTCCGCGATGTACGGCCGCAGCCGCTCCGCGTACTCCAGGTACTCCTCGATGGTGGCGTCCAGGTCGATGCCCTTGCGGTTGTAGACCTTGAACATCACCTGGTTCTTCTCGCGCAGCGCGAGTTCCAGCTTCTTGCGCAGGATGCCCGGGTCGAGCAGGTCCTGCACCCGGATGCCCATCCGGGCGACCTTGTCGCCGTACGCGGGGCCGATGCCCCGGCCGGTGGTGCCGATGCGGGAGCTGCCCAGGTAGCGCTCCACCACCCGGTCCAGCGCCCGGTGGTGCGGCATGATCAGGTGTGCGTCGCCGGAGATCCGGAGCCGGGAGACGTCGACGCCCCGCTCGGCCAGCCCGTCGATCTCGCTGAGCAGCACCTTCGGGTCGACCACCACACCGTTGCCGATGACGATCACGGCGTTCGGGGAGAGTGCCCCCGAGGGCATGAGGTGCAGGGCGTACTTCTGGCCGTCCGGGGTGATCACCGTGTGGCCTGCGTTGTTGCCGCCCGAGTAACGGACGACGTAGTCGACCCGCTCACCCAGCTGGTCGGTAACCTTGCCCTTGCCCTCGTCGCCCCACTGAGCGCCGAGGAGCACGATCGCTGGCATCTTCTCGCCTCCAGAAGGCTCGGGTGCCAGATGGCGACCGGTCAGCGAGCCCGGGGTGTCAGGTTAACAAGTAGTGACGGCACGACCGGCAGGGGTCGCGCGATAAGCAGGAGGAGCTACCCGTGTACGACGTGGTGCTGCTCACACTGGGCTCGGAGCGGGACGCTCCCGGAGCTGGGTGCGGCAGCGGCGAAGCCTGCTGTGGCGGTGCGGTGACGGCGGCTGCCAAGGACCGTGAGGAGCGTTGCGAGACCCCCCGCGTACCCGTGTTGGCCTGTGCGGACGCGCTGACCGCCCGGGGTGCCCGGGTCGAGACGGTGACGGCCCGGTCGGACGCGGAGATCGACGAGGTGCTGGCCCGGCTCGACGGCCCGGCCCGGCCCGACGGCCTCACCTGGCCGGATCCGGACTCCAAGACCCGCCTGGTGGTGGCCGTCGCCGGTGACGCACAGTTGCGCGCCGTGCTGCGCCGACTGGTCCGGCGGTACGCCCCACCCCCCAGCCGTCGCCCGGCGGACCTGGCCGGCAACCGGACCGTGCCGGACCTGCCGCCGATCGGCGTACTGCCGCTGGACCCGGCCCGCAGCACCACCCACCGTGACCTGGCCGCGCAGCTCGGCCTGCCGCGCGACCCGGCGGGGGTGGCCGCCGCGGTACTCGACGGCACCCCCCGGCGGCTCGATCTGCTGCGCAACGACGGCGGCTCGGTCACCCTGGACGGCGCCCTGCTCGGGGCGGCCAGTGAGGACGGGCGACCCCTGCACTGGCGCGGCCGGGTCGAGGTCGACGACGCCGTCCTGTCCAACGGCGACGATCCCCTGCTGGCCTGCGTGATCGGCAACGCAGGGGGCTACGCCCGGCTCGACGAGGTAACCCTGCTGGCCGACCCGGATCCGACCGACGGGCTGGTCGAGGTGGCGGTGGCCGTACCGGTGGTCACCCGGTCCCGGCTGGGCCGTCGGCGGGTACGCCTGGAGGTACGCCGGGCACGTGGCCGGGCCGCCTCCGTGCTGCCCCGCGACGATGCCGCACTGCCCTACCTGGACGACGGTGTGCAGGCTGAGTTGACCCGTAAGCGGTCCTGGTGGACCGAGCCGGGGGCCTGGGCGGTCTGGACCGCCTGACCGCGTCCCGCACCGGCGGCCGAGATCGGCCGGTGGGCCTATCCTCGGCTGGAGGAATGGGGAGGAACCGTGGTGGACGAGAACGCCGACCGGGTGCCCGCGCCCGGCCAGCATGGGGTGCCGGAACGGGACATCGAACCACTCTGGCCACCGGACCAGATCGACGGCTTCGGCGCGTCCGGATGGGATCCACCGCCGCCCGCCGCCACACCACCCGGTGTCCGCCCGACCACACCACCCGGCGTACATCCGGCCACGCCGCCCGGCGTACACCCGGTGCCCTCGGCCACCCAGCCGGGGGTGCCGGGCGGGTACCCGAACGCCGTACCCCCCTCGCCGGCCGACTACCCCTCGCTGACCGGCGGGCCGGTCGCCAGCGGTTGGGCACCGGCCACGGCCAACCAACCGGATCCGGGGGTGCCCGCCGGTCCGGACTTCGCCGCGTCGGGCAGCGCATGGGGGTCGGACACGGACAGCGCCGGCACCACCGCCGGATCGGGCAGCGCTTGGGGTCCAGGGGCTGAGGGCAGCGCTTGGGGGCCGGGGGCGGACAGTGCCGGCACCGCCGCCGCGTCGGGGCGGGCCGTGGTGCCCGTCGGGCCTCAGCCGGAGGCCGGTCAGGTCGACCTGAACCTGCCGTTCACCCTCGACCCGCCGACCGTCCTTACCCCGAACCGGGAGGGTGCGGCGTCCACGGCCAACGACAACGCGGACCCGGCTCACCCGGACTCCGCGCCGGAGACCGCTCCGGACGGCGGCGAGCCGACACCGGCCCGACCGACGGCGGAGTCCCCCTGGGCGCAACCACCGCAGCGGTCCGGTGCCGCCACCCCGCCGGAGACCGGCGAGCGGGGGGTGGCCTCCGCGGTCACACCACGCCCCACCTGGGCCGGACGGGCCCAGCCGCTGCCGCCGATTCCCACCGCCCCCTTCTCCGGCGCCGCGATACCCCCGCAGCCCGGCCCGGCGGTACCCCCACAGCCCGGCCCGCATCAGCCCCTCACCCCGGCACACCCGCACGGTGACCCCTCGGCCCACCAGGGCGGCGACTCCTCGGCCCAGCAGGGCGGCTATGCCGTGGCACCGCAGCACGGTGAGCAGGGACGGCACGCGGCCTCGGCGCAGCACGGCGACCCGGAGGCCGTCGAGTCGCCCGTACCCCAGCCAGGGCCGCCTCTGACGGCCACCGCCCAGGTGCCGCCCTTCACGGCCGCAGCGCAGGTGCCAGCGCCCTCGGCCGACGGTAGGACGCCCGTCGCGCCCCCTCCCGGGCCGGCCGCACCCCAGGTCGGGCCGGGAGCACCCCAGGTCGGGCCGGCGTATGCGACCCCGCCCGGTCCCTTCCCACCACAACCGGCCTGGCAGCCGGCGCCCTGGCAGCAGCAGGGCCCGCCGGCGGCCACCGCGCCGTATCAGCCGGTGGAGACCGCCTCCCGGACCCCTCCCGGGTACGCCGACCAGGGTTGGACCCAGGAGACCGGCGGGGCACCCACCGCGGAGGACTTCGCCCGGCGGCGGCAGGTACGCCCCACCGAACCGGTGGCGACCATCGGGCTCCGCGCGGTGGTCAACAAGACCGGCCTGGTGAAGCTGCCACCGGGTCGGCACGAGCTGGAACTCAAGCGGGACATCGAGATGGTGCGGCGCAACTTCGGTGGGCTGCGTCAGGTCACCGTGGTCAACCCCAAGGGTGGGGCCGGCAAGACGGTGGCCATCCTGCTGCTCGCCATGACCTTCGGGCAGAAGCGTGGCGGTTACGTGCTGGCCTGGGACAACAACGAGACCCAGGGCACCCTGGGGATGCGGGCCCAGCAGGACTTCCACTCCCGTACGGTGCGGGACCTGCTGCGTGATCTGGGGCAGTTCCACGGGGCGCACGGCCGGGTCGGGGACCTGTCGCAGTACGTCCGCTCGCAGGGCGAGGGCATGTTCGACGTGCTGGCCTCGGACGAGTCCGCTACCGGTGGCGAGATGCTCACCGCCGCGGCCTTCGGTGAGATCCGCGAGGTGGTCAGCCGGTTCTACAAGTTGATCTTCGTGGACACCGGCAACAACGTCCGGGCGCAGAACTGGCAGGCGGCGATGGACGCCACCGATCAACTGGTGGTCACCATGTCGGCCCGTAACGACTCGGCCGAGACCGCCGCCCGGATGCTCGACCACCTGGAGCAGAGCGGACGGCAACGGCTGGTCCGGCAGGCGGTGACGGTGGTCTCGATGCCGCCCTCGCGCAAGGAGATCGACCTGCCGGCCATCCAGGAGCACTTCGCCGCGCGCACCCGGGCGGTGCTGCTGGCCCCGTACGAGCGGCTCATCGACACCGGCGAACCCATCCGATACGCCGGACTCTCCGCGGCCACCCGAGACGCCTGGCTAAAGATCGCCGCAGCGGTCGCCGAGGGCCTGTAGACCCGGGCGGGAGCGGCGCGCTCGATCCGGGATCGAGTGGCTTCCAGAGCGCGGGAGACCACTCGATCCGGGATCGAGCGCGATCATGCCTGGCGGCGTCAGCGTCGCAGTGCGGCCAGGTGGGTCAGTTGCTGGCCAGGGCGTCGGCGGCGGCCGGGTCGCAGTCGCGGAGGAACTGGGCACAGCGGGCCGCCTCGTCGGCCTCGCCGATCTCGTCCGCGGCCCGGGACAGCACGTACAGGCACCGCAGGAAGCCCCGGTTCGGCTTGTGCGACCAGGGCACCGGACCGTGCCCCTTCCAGCCGTTGCGGCGCAGCTGGTCCAGGCCACGGTGGTAGCCGGTACGGGCGTACGCGTACGCCGTGACGGCCTGGTCCTCGGCGAAGGCCCGGGTGGCCAGTGCCGCCCAGGCGGCGCTGTGGTTCGGGAACCGGCCCGCCGCGGCG